>JBHJIL010000066.1:0-19880 GCA_050043465.1 Leptolyngbyaceae cyanobacterium | reverse complement strand
AGCAGTGGCAGCCAGCAGTGTGGGAATCATCAGAACGCCGAACCAGCCTACATAGAGGCGGTTTTCGGTGCTAGTGACCCACTCACAAAACTGGTTCCACAGGTTAGCGCTTTGGCGCTGCTGTAGAGTAGTTGTCATGATGAATTATTGCGTTGTTAAGGTACGGTATGTAAGGCTCACAAGGGATAATGAATATTCCTTGCTCGCTTGTATACAAATGTAACGCGTATTCTCATGCTTTGCAATCTAACTTAAGGAATAGTTCACGTTTTGCTACGAGTTGGAGCTAATCCGAATCAAGGCAACTTCTCAAAAGGCAGTCGTTAAAAAGGATTCAGGTGTGGCGACCACTCGATTAAACTCGATTGGCCGGTCGACGCATTGCTGCCCACGAGCTGAGTTTGAACTCTCAGACTACTGTCGCAAGCGCTATATGTTTGAGAGCTTGGGAAAGATTAAAACTCAAAATATATGTAAGGGACGGTCTCTGTCGGAGCTAGCAACCAGGCTAGATAGAAACTGAGTGGAATAAACATCAGCTTGAGCGGCCAGCTAATTTGTAGCTGAAGTCGATGCTTGAACCCATGTAGCAGGGCCATAATGCCCCCCAGCCCCAGCAGTATGATAATCACACTGAGCCGACTGGTGCCGAGTGATTCTAGATAGACTTTTTGAGCAAATTGAACATCGGCGATCTGACCGAAAAAGCGATTGCTCACCAGATTTAAATCTTGTACATTTGGCAGTCGGAAAGGTATCCAGCTGAGAAACACAAATAGCTGGGTCATAAGCCAGGCGATGATGACACCCACCCAGCTGGTCCAAAATACTTTTAGTTTTGATTGAGCTTCAGAAACAGTGTGAATCAGACGATGACCGACTAGGGCTAACCCGTGTAGTCCTCCCCAGATTAAAAAGCCCCACTGATCGCCGTGCCAAATACCCGCAACTAGCATCACGATCATTAGATTTAAGCAGGTTTTGCTTAACCCTTGCCGAGAACCTCCCAGCGGAAAGTACAGATAGTTACGAAGCCAGTCGCCCAGGGTAATGTGCCAGCGTCGCCAAAACGCTGCGATGCTGGTGGTGAAGTAGGGAAAGTCAAAGTTTTGTGGTAGTTGAATACCTAGCAGCAGGGCACTGCCCCGGGCGACGTCAACATAGCCACTAAAGTCAAGATAAATTTGCAGACCGTAGGCAAAAATGGCGAGCCAGAGGTCGCCGCTACCGGCTCGCTCTAAATTATCGAAGCTCAGGTTAACCAGTAGCCCGATACGGTCGGCTAGCAGTAGTTTTTTGGCAGCTCCTGAGGCGATTAGCCAGCCTGCTTCTACGCCTTGCTCAAGATTGGGTAGCTGGGGTCGCTTCATTTGGCTGATGTAGCTTTGAAATCGAGTGATGGGACCAGCAATGAGCTTTGGAAAAAATAGTTTGTAGGCGGCAAATTCAACAAAGTGGTTGGCGGCAGGGGCACCTCGATAGATGTCCACCAGGTAGGCAACCGCTTCAAAGCAAAAGAAGCTGAGTCCCAGCGGCATTAATAGCTTCAGCCCTGGGTCAACGGTGGCGGCGATGGGGGTGACATATTTGAATCCAAGCAGCAGCAGTACATTTAGGCTGATGCCCACCCACATTAAGATAAATCGCTTGCGGTCCCAATCTTGTTGCGCAAAATGCCATTCTTCATTGGGAATCCGCCAGTCAAGGGGAGCGCTGAGACGTCGACCAATCAGATAGTTGGCGGCAACCAGTGCTAGTAG
Source organism: Leptolyngbyaceae cyanobacterium (assembly GCA_050043465.1). GTDB lineage: Bacteria > Cyanobacteriota > Cyanobacteriia > Phormidesmidales > Phormidesmidaceae > Leptothoe. The sequence continues at coordinate 18,120 of JBHJIL010000066.1, read as the reverse complement.
CAGCGGCACATACTGCAGCTGCAGCGATGCGTAAAAGACCAGGCTGGTTAGGAGCAGTAGCCAAAGCTTGAGCCCACGACTGGGTAAAAGCCAGTAAACCGCAGTCGTGCCGAGGAGAAATAAACCGTAGACAATGGAGGGCAGCGTCATGGGAGCAAGAAGACTGGTACGGCGTTGGGCAGGTTAGTCGGTGGAGGACGACTGGAGCTTAGACCAGGGAATCATGGGGTCTTGAGCTAGGCGATTGGAGAGCTGATAGGCTCCAAACCGGTTTAGATGGCTGGGATCAGAAAAATAGTCGTAGCGCTTGGGCCAAAGCTGTCCGAGGTCGCGGTACAGCATGCCTGGTTTTTGGGCTGCTATCTGGAGCATGTATCGCTGGAAGCGACTTTCTACTTCCATGCGTGCAGGGTCAAGATATTCGTCGGTTAGGGGTGTATTGATAAAGGTGACGGCCATGTTTTGGGACTGGGTGTAGTCCAGCATCCGGCTTAGGGCATCTGCCTGGGGGCCTTCCATCTGAAAGCTTTTGTAGTCACCGTCATAGTCACCCGCAACTCTGGGATGGTCGAGATAGTAGGTGGCAGGGTTAAACTGAATGGCCAGGGGTAGAAAACCGGTGGCGTCAATTAGGTCGGTTTCGGTTGGATTGACGGCTGCGGTTTGACCGCTTGCGGTACCTGCATTAGAACGGTTGAATGCTTGAAAGCGATCGCGTTCACCATAGGCCGATGAAACGTTGCCAATGGCTTTACTCAGGGTCTGATCCAGGCGGCTGTAGTAGCTATTAAGCCGCTGCGCAGGGTTGAGCTGCGGCCCGGCGGATGCTTCTGCAGATTCGGGAAATAGCTCACCGGTAATAAGCTGCTGATAGCCTTCTGACGTTGCGATCGCATTAAACGTCACATCCACCCGCGAACTATTAAAGGCCCGAGCCCCGTCTGCCCAGAGCACAATCTTAGGCTGCGGATAGTTGGCTAAAAGCTGACGAACAACTAGGTCGGCTATTTGCGCCGTGGCCCCGTTGATCCCAAAGTTAAACACGCTGACGTCTTCGTACCCCAGCGTAGCCAGTGACTGGGTTAGAGCCGCTGGGTCTATGCCTCGCAGCGCCCGAGAGCTGCCAAACACCAGGACATCAGGCGCACCTTGCTCGGCAATATGCCAGTCGTACAGCGCCAGCTTTTCATTTAGCTGTTGACTTCTAAACGGTGGAAAGGGAGACGCTGCTAGCACCTCGGCCATAGAGACCGTACTTTGCGGCGGGCTGCCAATCAGGTCGGTGTCATTAATGGCAGAGCTAGCAAATCCTGGCAGCTTATCATCGACGCTAATGCTGTTGTCGCCGTTGTTTTGGCCCCAGTTTAGCTGTGCTAGCTGCTCTTCGAAGGTGGAAAGCCGCTGCTCTGGCTGAGGTTTGGGTCGGTTGGCCGTGATGGTTTGCTGAGCGCTAATGGCGAGCGATCGAGACCGGTACAGATGGCCTGCAATCCAGTCAGCTTGAAACGCCAGCAGCAGTCCCAATAGGCCCCAGGCGAGGACAATGCCTTTTCTCCCAGGCAGAGCCGTATTGATTTGGGGGGCTTCTGGACTGGTGGAAACCGATGAAAATAGCTGCGTTTTAATCAGCAGCGATCGCACCTGTTCAAGGGCTCTATCTGGCCAGTCTTGGGTGTCTGTCGATTCTTCTGGCTGAATCAGATCGCCCAGATAGGCTTCAGACGCGGCAAATTCAGGAGCCGCCTCTGGAACCAGCCGCTGTTTTGGCTGACGGTCGTATCCGTAGTTCCAGTCGGGGCGCTTTTGTCCGGCTCGTCGACCGTAGATGCGAACGCCCATCACTCCGCGAAAGGGATGCTGGCGCAGATACTGTTTACTCTGCGGAGCCACCTGACGTCGAGGGGGGCAGACGGGCGCATCGAGCATCACGTGTAACCGCTGCTCACGCATCAGCAGCTGCACTCGAATGCCTCCGGTGGAGAGCTGTTCGTCTAAATCGGGGTTAAGCTGTTTGGTGAGGCAGTAGGCAATTGCCGGCAGGTCTCCCTGGCGGGCCAGATCGGCGGTAGTAATGGCCAGATCGCTGTGCTCGCTGGCTGGTAGATCTAAACACTTGAGCCAAACTGGGTTAACACCGTCAGGGCTAGGTCCATACACCACGGCTCGTTTTAGACCCTGGGGAGCCAGCTGCTCTAGCAGCGGTGCGATCGCACCGATAATATCTGTCTCAGACTCTTGCTCCTTGGCTGTTTCAGGCTTTTTCTTAGAGACCAGGGTTTGGCCAGCGGCCAGCGGCTGACACACCAGATGCAGCGTCGTGTCTTTGATTTCGGGCAACACCGTGACATCGAGGGGCTGCAGCTGCTGATTGAGGAGTCGAGCAATGGATTCTGTATCTCCCCAGCGGCCCCACTCTTTAAGAATTTCTTCATCGGGGGTAAGGTCCACCCGCAGCCGCCAGTCTGGGGTATCTTCCCCCAGCACCTGGACTGAAATTACCGCATCTTGAAACTGGGTGAGTTTGAGGTCGCGTAGACGCTGGGCCGTGGGCTCAGCAATCATAGCCGGGTCAGGGCTGTAGGCGGCCCGACACAAAATCCACAGACGGTTGATCAAGTCGCGACTGGGGTCTACCGTGGCGGCGACCACTCCCTGGGCCCGCTTGGCTTTACCCGGAATCGCCTTGACGACCACATCTACCCCCACATCTAAGGCGCTGAGGGTTTGGCTCAAGTAGCGTGCGATCGCATCCGGGTCCCCCTTACGCGCCAAACTGGCATTGGAGAGCACAATCGCTGAGGTAGCATCATCCAAATAGCCAATACCCGAGGTTAAATGAGCGGTGGAACGCTTCACCTCATCTAGATCGGCGCTGGCTTCTACTAGCTGTTCAAGATGACGCTCTAGCCGATTTAAATAAATAGGAGTGGACCACTCAGGAGGCTGCTGCTCCGATGGAACACTATAAAAATAAAGCTGATAAATTTGTGGGAAATCTTGAATAACCGCTGCTTTATGGTCTGGGTCCAGTAGCGATCGCACCAGCCGCAGCAGCACATAGTCGCGGTCTAACCCTGCAGTACACTGGGCATACACATGCAGGATGTTGCCCCTGAGTTTCACCTTTGAGACGCAGTCAGGGTTGTTAACGACGTCCTCAAGCCAGGGCAATAGCGCCGCAGGGTCTAATGTTGAGGACCGATCAGATTTTACGTGACTGAACATAGGTCTTCCCCATAACTGTTTGACGACCAAAATGCTGCGACCGCAAAAATGTAGTCTCCCAGGTAGGTTTAGTCAAGTGGCTACTTAGAGATAGCATATATATTGAAATATATTGAAAACTAATCTACTATCACCCGCCCGCTAGAACCCATCGTTTATGCTGTGTTCTCTGATGAACGTCTAGACGCCTGCACAGATAGCGGGTTTTTGATGCTATGAACATAGTCTGTACATAGTCTGCACCGCAGACAAAACCCACCTCTAAAATCAATAGTATCTACAAAGAACGGACATTGTTAATAGGGGATTACAGCTATCCAAACGTGCCAGCGTTGACAGTCATATTCCCTAAAGTTGCTATACGGTTTACTACGAGCAATCTACTCATGCAACCTTTTCGTGAAAAAGCTACCCAAAAAACAGCAGGCGACATGCCGTTTACGTTGGTTAACAATCCTCAACTGGGTCTGGCGTTAGCGACGCTGCCATTTTTAGGGCTGCTAATCATTAGCCATACCCTTACTTACTGGTTGATGCAGTTTGGTTTAGCCAGTGAAGAGATATTCCGAAGTATTCAGCTGCCTGTCCTTGATCCCGATCCCCACAGAAATTTATAGACATTTTTCTCGATCATCCGATCAGAACCTGCCTCTCAGCGTCCGAAAGCCTCTACAATTTTCTCGGAGATGCTGACCATGGGCGTTTTCTGTCTGACACTGCTGATCTCCGGGATGGCTGCACGTCTAAACACCTGTCAAACGGCCATGGGTCGGACCATCCTAATAAACCAGCGATCGCGCATCTCTATCTTTCCGTCGTTACTGCTGACGTTGAATGAGCCAAACTGTTTCCTACCAAGATGATATGGTCCTAGCGAAATCCGAGAGTCTCTCTGTCCCTGAGGCATCTGAAGCGTTTCTAAGGCACCGCCTAACTGTAGTAGAAAGCATCTGGGAATCAGTTTTAGAAGCTGAGTGTGGTGCTGAGCTGGTGAGCTTGCTCAAAAATATTCGCCGTATGTGTGCGCCCGACGGTCAGGCCGATCCGGCTCTAGACAACGCCAACGCCCTACAGCTAATTGAGCAGCTTAGTCTAGAAGACGCCATTCGTATGGCCCGAGCCTTTGCCCTCTATTTTCAGCTGATCAATATTGTTGAACAGCATTACGAGCAGCAGGATCAGCGTAAGCAATACCAGGCCGTGGCGGCCAATATGGGCAACGGGGCTAAGCAACGATCCAAAGCCTCTGGCATCAGCGACGTTTTCCTTGACAACCTGGTCAGTACCGATGTGAGTAGCGCCACCCAAACGCAGCAGGGCACGGGCACATTCCACTGGCTGTTTCCTTTGCTGGGGCAGCTGAATGTCCCCCCGCGCCATATTCAGAATCTGATCAATCAGCTGGATGTGCGGCTGGTATTTACAGCCCATCCGACCGAAATTGTTCGTCATACTATCCGTGACAAACAGCGGCGAATTTCAAGAATCTTTCATGGCTTGGACCTGGCCGAAGAGCAGTCTCGCATGCGAGGACAGACCACCTCCTGGGAAGGTACCCAGCTTGAGGAACAGCTTACTGAAGAAATTCGCCTGTGGGGGCGTACGGATGAATTGCACCAGTTTAAGCCTTCAGTTCTAGATGAGGTTGATTTTACGCTGCATTACTTTGATGTGGTCCTATTTGAGGCGATTCCTGAGCTTTATCAGCGCTTTAACCGGGCTCTAAGTGATGCCTTCCCAGGGCTTACCCCACCGCGCCACCGGTTTTGTCGCTTTGGTTCTTGGGTGGGTAGCGATCGCGATGGCAACCCCTCGGTCACTCCCCAGGTGACCTGGAAAACCGCTTCCTACCAGCGCAATCTGGTGCTAAGAAAATACATGGAGTCGGTACGCAACCTGTCTGGCCTGCTAAGCCCGTCACTACACTGGAGTGAGGTGCTGCCGGGTCTCCTGGAGTCTCTAGAACAAGATCGGCTGCAGATGCCCGATGTTTACGAAGCATTCGCTATTCGCTACCGCCAGGAGCCATATCGTCTAAAGCTAGCCTACATCGAAAAACGTCTGGCTAAAACCTACGAGCGTAGTCAAAAACTCTATAACGGCGACTACCTGCAAGAAGAGGACAAAACAGCTCCGCCAGGGGCGCTGTATCCCTCTGGTAACGACTTTCTCGCTGAGCTAGATCTGATTCAAAGAAGTCTCAAAGAAACCGGTCTAGTCTGTCGAGAATTAGACATTTTGCTGAGTCAGGTAGAAATCTACGGCTTTAGTCTGGCCCAGCTAGACATTCGTCAAGAGAGTACTAGGCACTCAGATACTATTCACGAAATCACCGAGTACCTGCAGCTGTCAAAGCTCTATAACGACTTTTCTGAATCTGAAAAGGTGGAATGGCTAACGCAAGAGCTCAGCACCCGGCGACCGCTGATTCCGACAGAGCTGCCTATCTCAGATAAGGCTAAAGAAACCGTAGATACCTTCCACATGGTGCGTAAGCTGCACCAAGAATTTGGCCAAGATATCTGTCGCAGCTATGTTATCAGCATGAGCGATCATGCTAGCGACATTCTAGAAGTGCTGCTTTTAGCCAAGGAAGCGGGGCTGTACGACCCAGCTACCGGCGTCGGTAGCTTAGACATTGTGCCGCTGTTTGAGACGGTAGAAGATCTGAGGCGCTCTACGGCGGTGATGGAAGAGCTATTTGAACTGCCGCTATACCTGTCTATGCTCAGGGGCGGCTATCACCCAGAAGACTCAACTGAGCCTGCTTTGCAGGAAGTGATGCTGGGCTACTCCGACAGCAACAAAGATTCTGGTTTTTTAAGCAGCAATTGGGAAATTCACAAAGCCCAGCAGTCCCTACAGAGAATCACAGAAAAGTACGACGTTGGCCTACGTATCTTTCACGGTCGTGGTGGGTCGGTCGGTCGCGGCGGCGGTCCTGCCTACGAAGCTATTTTGGCTCAGCCGGGCCGTAGCATCAACGGTCGGATCAAAATTACAGAGCAGGGAGAAGTTCTCGCTTCTAAGTACAATCTCAAAGATCTGGCTTTGTACAATCTCGAAACCGTGACAACTGCGGTGGTTCAAGCTAGCTTACTCAGCAACAGCTTTGACGAGATTGCTCCCTGGCACGAAATCATGGAAAAGCTGGCTGTTTGTTCTAGACAGCACTATCGGACGCTCATCTATGAGAATCCTGAACTAGTAGAATTTTTCCACCACGTTACGCCGATTCAGGAAATTAGTCAGCTGCAGATCAGCTCTCGTCCCTCTCGTCGAGGGGGTAAAAAAGATTTAGGCAGCCTGCGGGCAATCCCCTGGGTATTTAGCTGGACTCAAGCTCGATTTCTGCTGCCCTCCTGGTACGGCGTTGGTACCGCTCTGCAAGAGTTTATCGGCGAAGCGCCAGAAGAGAATATCAAGCTCTTACGGTCGTTCTACACTAAGTGGCCATTCTTCAAGATGGCTATTTCTAAGGTAGAAATGACGCTGGCCAAGGTGGATTTACAAATTGCCCAGCACTATGTCAACGAATTAGGCGCAGATGAGCGTCGCGATAGTTTTCAAGCGGTGTTCGATCAAATTGCTGAGGAATTTCACCTCACCAGTCAGATGGTGCTGCAGGTAACGGACAATCAAACCTTGCTAGATGGCGATCCGAGTCTGCAACGTTCGGTGCAGCTTCGTAATGGAACGATTGTTCCCCTTGGCTTTTTGCAAGTTTCGTTGCTCAAACGACTGCGACAGCATCGGGATGCGGCGGCATTGGCTACCGGTGTGATTCAGTCTCGCTACAGCCGTGGTGAACTGCTGCGGGGTGCCATGCTGACAATCAACGGTATCGCTGCTGGAATGCGGAATACAGGTTAAGTTTGACATTTTTCCAACAACGCGTTAACTTTGTGGCGCTTTCATATTTTGTCGGTAGGTACAACCTCTGCTAAACGCAGAGTGGGGCTTACTTTGGCTAACCTGGGCGCAGTCTTCAAGATCTAACAAAGGAGTAAGTAACGATGACCAGCCTGCTCAAAATCGCCCGCTTGGGAGTAGCTGCTGCGGCCGCTGCGGCCCTAGTCACGCTGCTAGATATTCGCCCGGTGCAAGCTCAGGCCGCCTACGGTAGCTATGTAGGTGCAGGCGGCAGTCTCGGTCTCAGTGAGGATGACAACGGTGACGGCGACGGTCTGGGGTTAGTTATCTCGGGACGTTATAAGTTTTTGGTGCTGCCAATTTCAGTACGGGCTCAGGCGTTTTTACTTAATGGCGACCTGGCACTAGTACCCACCGTTTCTTACGACTTTCCAGTCAGCTTTCAGACTGATGTATACCTGGGTGCAGGGATTTCTCTGCCGACCGGCAATGCCCCGTCTCCTGTTGGCGATCAGACTGCGTTTGTGCTGCAGCCCGGTGTAGACTTTGCGGTTCCGGGTAGTAACCTGGTTGTCTTTGGTAATGCTATTTTTGCCTTTGATGCGTTTGAAGACGGCGGTGGTACTGCAGCTGCGGTACAGGCTGGAGTCGGCTGGAATTTTGGCAACTAGGCTCTATGTGACGATCTGACGGCATAGTTCTTGGGGACATAACAATATTACGGGCAGCGATCGGTAGGGTCGGCTGCCTGTTTTGTTTTGGGATATTTTTTAGAACGTATGTATTAAATTATAATTCTCAAGCTAGGATGGGCAGTGGCGACCCATGAAATCTTTTGCCATGAACAACGAAATGCCTCTGGGCTCAGTGATTCAAGGCTCCCTGAGTCAGGGGCTAGAAGTTCGTCTCCATGCAGACGTTAGCGTAGAAGATATGCGGGTTGGTAAATTTTTGGTGGTGCAGGGGGTGCGATCGCGGTTTTTTTGCATGCTCACCGATGTCTCCCTGGGTACCGCTAGCCAGCGTATTCTGGCCAATCCGCCCCACCCGACCGAGCTGTTTTTACAAGAAGTTCTAGCCGGTGGCGGTACCTACGGCACCCTCGATTTGGCACCGATGCTGATGTTTACGCCAGACACGACGGGAAACACAGCAAACAAGCAGGTGGGCGACGGTTTAGCGTCTTATCAGGCCAACAGCAGTGCCCAGATGCAGCTGCTGCCAGTCAAGACGATTCCAGGACACTTTAGTCAGGTCTATGACGCCAGCGAGCGAGACTTTCGCTCTGTATTTGGCTGGGAAGACGACCCTCATCGGCGCAACTTTACCATTGGTCAACCCATCGATATGGATGTGCCTATCTGTATTGACCTGGATCGGTTTGTTGAGCGCAGTAACGGCATTTTTGGCAAATCCGGCACCGGCAAATCTTTTCTAACTCGGCTGTTATTGTCAGGCATTATCAAACAACAGGCCGCCGTTAATCTGATCTTTGACATGCACTCGGAGTATGGCTGGGAGGCCGTTAGCGAGGGCGCTAACTTTAGCACAGTCAAAGGGCTGCGCCAGCTGTTTCCCGCTCACGTGCAAATTTTTACCCTCGACCCTGAGGCCACCAAGCGACGCGGTGTGCGAGACGCTCAGGAACTATATATCAGCTTTGACCAAATTGATGTAGAAGACCTGGCTCTGATTGGTCGTGAGCTAAATCTGTCAGAGGCGAGTCTCGAAAACGCCATTATTCTACGCAACGAATTTGGTAAATCCTGGATCAACCGTCTGCTCACCATGAGTAACGAAGAGATTCAGGAATTTTGCGAAGTCTAAATGGGTAGCAAGTCATCCATCATGGCACTGCAGCGTAAGCTAACCCGGCTGGCCGAACTCAAATATATTCGCAACACCTGCCCCCACAACTATGTAAAACAAATTTTGGACGCGCTGGATGCCGGTAAACATGTAGTCGTAGAGTTTGGTTCCCAGTCCAATATGCTCTCGTATATGCTGGCCACCAACGTCATTGCCCGTCGTATTCACGCCAGCTATGTACGCAAAGCCGATCGGTTCTTACAAACTAAAAATCCCAGCGATCGCCCCACCCAGCTGGTGATTACCATCGAAGAGGCCCATCGCTTTTTGGACCCAGCCACTGCTAAGCAAACTATTTTTGGCACCATTGCCCGCGAAATGCGGAAGTACTTTGTCACCCTGCTAGTAGTCGATCAGCGACCGTCAGGAATCGATAACGAAGTCATGTCGCAGATTGGCACCCGGATTACAGCTCTACTCAATGACGAAAAAGACATCGATGCCATCTTTACCGGCGTTTCCGGTGGTCAAAATCTACGCTCCGTCCTAGCTAAGCTGGACTCCAAACAGCAGGCCCTACTGCTGGGTCACGCCGTTCCCATGCCTGTTGTGGTACGGACTCGACCCTATGATGCGGACTTCTATTCAGAAATTGGTGCTACAGCCTGGGATGAGCTACCCAATGCCCAAGTGTTTAAAGCTGCTGAAGCCGCTAGAGCTGACCTGGGATTTTGATACTCGAATAAATCTATAAAAAATTAGGGTCTGATCCATAGACATGGCTGCCAATTACGATCATTGGAGGTAGAATCCTTATTCGTCAGTGCTTTTGGAATACCCGACTAAAAGAGTCGGGTATGTTTGACTGCATTTTGTTAGTCGTGATACTTTAAAATTAATCTGTCATATACACACAAACCCATGACCCAGGCCATCGACCGCCCTAAAACCAAAACGCTGCAATCTTCCACCTTTACTAATCTCAAGTGCCGAGAGTGTGGTACTACCTACGACCTTGGTGCCAAGCACGTATGCGAAGAATGCTTTGGTCCGTTAGAAGTTGCCTACGACTACGATGCTATTCGTCGTCAGGTTAGTCGCGAGACCATTGAAGCTGGGCCTAACTCTATCTGGCGCTATAAGGCTTTCTTGCCTGTGGCTACCGACGACCCCATCGATGTCGGTACTGGCATGACGCCGCTGCTTAAAGCCAATCGCTTAGCTCGTCGCCTGGGTCTAAAAGAGCTTTACATCAAGAATGATGCCGTCAATATGCCTACCTTGAGCTTTAAGGATCGGGTGGTGTCTGTAGCGTTGACTCGTGCCCGTGAGCTTGGGTTTACTACAGTGTCCTGTGCCAGTACTGGCAATCTGGCCAATTCTACAGCGGCTATTGCAGCCCATGCCGGTCTCGACTGCTGTGTGTTTATCCCCTCTGATCTAGAGGCCGGTAAAGTTCTGGGCACGTTGATTTACGATCCTACGGTCATGGCCGTTCACGGTAACTATGCCCAGGTAAATCGCCTCTGTTCTGAAGTGGCTAACACCCATGGCTGGGGCTTCGTCAATATCAATCTGCGTCCCTACTACTCCGAAGGTTCCAAAACCCTTGGGTTTGAGGTGGCTGAGCAGCTGGGCTGGGAACTGCCTGACCACATCGTTGCTCCCCTGGCATCCGGTTCTCTCTATGGCAAGATCTATAAGGGCTTTAATGAGCTGGTGAAGACCGGTCTTGTCGATGAGAAGCCTGTTCGCTTTAGCGGTGCCCAGGCGGAAGGATGTTCTCCTATCTATCAGGCTTATAAGGAAGGGCGCGACTTTATCACTCCAGTGAAACCCAACACCATTGCTAAGTCTATTGCCATTGGTAACCCGGCAGATGGTATTTATGCTCTAGATATTGCTAAGAAAACCAACGGCAACATTGAAGCAGTCACCGATGCTGAAATCATTGAAGGGATGAAGCTGCTGGCTGAAACCGAAGGTATCTTTACTGAGACAGCCGGGGGCACCACCATTGCCGTTCTGAAAAAGCTGGTTGAAGCGGGCAAAATCAATTCTGACGAGCGCACCGTTGCTTACATTACGGGTAACGGTCTCAAGACTCAAGAAGCCGTTAGCGGAGCCGCTGGTGAGCCTTTGATGATTGAGCCTAAGCTAGAAAGCTTTGAGCATGCCTGGGAGCGAGCCAATACGCTTAATCGCCTAGATTGGCAGCAGACACAGGTGTAGACCGTTTTGTGTGGGCTCAGCCCACCTGCGAGTTTTCTTACCGACTGCGGTACTCTGTTTAGGCGTCTTCTGTTTTACTTTTTGAGTTGTTGTTTTCATGGCTGTTAAAGTTCTTATTCCTACTCCCCTGCAGAAATTTACCAACAACGAAGCAACCGTCGAAATCGGTGGCGATAACATTGTTGGTCTACTGGATACGTTAGAAAGCAAGTTTCCTGGCATTAAAGCTCGTTTGTGTGACGACAAGGGCGAGCTGCGTCGATTTGTCAATTTCTACGTCAACAGCGAGGATATTCGGTTTTTGGATGGAAAAGAAACCGCGCTCAATGACGGAGACGAGGTCAGCATTGTCCCTGCTGTTGCAGGCGGCTAATCTCGCTGGGTCACAACAGTTTTAGTTTTATTAGATGCTGCAACAGGGCGTCCGTGACAGAACGCCTGCAGCATCTTTTTTTATGGAATTTTACCGGTGAAACATTGGAGAAAGATAGCGTTTAGCGGTGTCAGCATACTGTTGCTCGCCTATCTTGGACTGCGACAGCCTCAGTGGATGTTTGCTCTGGTGGCAAAACTGCAGCCGGGGGCGGTCTTTTTTGTTGATACTGAAGCGCCTGTGATTGCCCTAACCATCGATGATGGCCCCCATGTAAAAACAACCGCAGCTATTTTGTCTGTATTGGAGCGCTATGGGGCAAAGGCAACATTTTTTATGCTGAGCGATGCGATCGCAACCCACGAAGCGACTATTCAAGAACTCGTCTCCAGCGGCCACGAGCTGGGAAACCATATGACAGCTGATGAGTCCAGCCTGGGTTTGACCCCTGAAGACTTTCGCACCAAATTTATAATCGCAGATCGAGCCCTATCGACCTATGGCCGCGTTCGCTGGTTTCGTCCAGGTATGGGCTGGTACAACGCTCGTATACTGAACTTGGCCACCGCCAACGGATACCAGCTAGTGCTGGGGTCTTTATTTCCCTACGATACTCACATTCCCTCAGTCCGCTTTGCCCAGTGGTTTGTGCTCAATAATCTTGAGTCAGGTGATATCATGGTCCTCCACGACGGTCCTGGTCACGGCGAGAGAACGGTCAAACTGTTGGAGCTGCTGCTGCCGCAAATACAGCAGCGCGGCTACCGGATTGTTACCCTCAGCGAACTGCAAACGTACGAGAAGTAAACCGATAGGCTGCTTTATTCTTCGGGGGGTGAATCCAGCACCATTAGACAACCCTCTAGGGTAATGTAGGCTGTTTTTCCTTTACCCACAAACACCTCATGGCCACCGGTAAATGACCCAAACGAGGGCAGCGTCAGCCGCTGAGACGGGTGCTCATGGTAAAAACAGGGCAGGCGTAGACTATCGATCGCAGATTTTAGCTGTACGACCGGATGAATGTGACCGCAGATGTTTAGATGACCTTGGGTATCGATGGTTTCTGGTTCATGGCTCAGTAGGAGCTTGCCGAGGGGGATGGGGTCCGTGCTGTAGTCCATATCAAAGACAGGCCCCAGAGCGGCACGATCATGGTTACCCACAATCAGAGTGACCCTAGCATCAGCATCTTCAAGGAACTTAGACCAGGCAGCTTCTACCTCTGACACCATGCCCTGACGGGAATGGAACAGATCGCCCAGGACAAAAATCTGCTGGGGCTGAACCTGGGCGCAGTGCGATCGCAGCCGCGCTAGCGTTTCCTCATTTACCTGCTGTGCCACTGGAATGCCGGCCATTTGAAACGTTTCAGCCTTACCTAGATGCACGTCTGACAGCAGCAGCGCGCTGTAGGCAGGCACATAGGCTGCCCGGTCCAGCAGCAGCAGCTCTTCTCCTTGCAATAGATCCACTCGATGTGTGGTGCTGTCCATATTGTTCCTGGTAACTATCCACAGCGGTCAATCGTAGCATCAATGCTTGTGGATATCACCGTCTTTTTGGCAACGGTAAGGATCGGCAGCGGGTCATTTATTATGCAGCTGTTGTTTGAGACGTTTTACCCGCTCAAGCAGGCTCTCATTGGATAGACGACCGCTGAGACGCTCTACTAATAAAGGGAACGCCAGGGGAGATGGACGTTTTGTTGTTTGCCAGACTACATTAAACGTCTGTAAACGCTCTAAGGCGGTCTTTAAGCGATCTAGTTCAAGCTGTTGTTCTAATACCTCACGTTCCGCTTGCAGGAGTAGGAGATTATCCGTTTCATATTTGGAAAAAACCTCATAGATTAAAGAGGCGCTGACCTGCAGCTGGCTGCCTGTTTTACGAGATGACGGATAGCCTTGAAATACCAGATTGGAGACCTGAGCAATGCTGCGAAATCGTCTCTGGGTTAGTTCCGATATATTTAGACTGGCGCGAATATCATCAGTAATGTTTTCTCGCTCGAAGAAGTGAGGCCGATGGGTTTGAAAAACGGTTTCAAAAGGGTAGTCCTTGGGGGCTAAAATCTCAAACCCATAGTCATTGACTGAAACTGTAAAGGTAGCTTTTTTATACTGAGCAAAGCGATAGGTCCACAGAAAGCCCAATCCTTCATGGACAAATCGTCCTTCAAAGGGAAACACGTAGAGATGCTGTCCCTCGCGACTTTTCCACGTTTCAATTAAAAGCTCTTGCTGCTCTGGCAGATGAGAGATACGGTCTTGAGCGGCCAGAATAGGCATAATACACTCAATTTCGAGACTGCTGGTCTCTCCTGACTTGATCTGGGTGATTTGCTCTCGTAGATGGTGGCTCAAACAGTCAGAAATACCCAGATTCCCCCCAGTCCACACAGGAACTGTTGTAGATTTCTTACGCGTATTTTTGACATAGAGCACCATGTCTTTCATTTGGAAAAACTCCAGCTGACGACCCGCGAAGAAAAATACGTCGCCTTTTTTTAGCCGGGAAACAAATCCTTCATCAACGGTGCCTAGCTTCCGGCGGTTGGTGTACACCACACGTACCTGTTGGTTACCCGTGATGGTACCAATGCTGAGGCGATGCATGCGAGAGATTTGTGCCGTTGAGACTTTATAGTAACCATCGTCTAGAACTAACTTTTGATAGCGGGGATAGGCTTTAAGACAGCGTCCCCCTTTCTCCAGAAACTCCAGCATCCACTCAAAGGCAGCGTCGCTGATGTCTTGAAATGCCACTGTCTGTCGGATAGACGCTAGCGTGGCCTCAGGGGCAAACCCATCACCGCAGGCTAGGGTAACCAGGTGCTGGGTGAGCACATCATAGGGCAGCCGCAGCGGATGGCGCGATTCGATGTCCCCCTGGGCCAGACCCTGGCGAAATGCAGCAATTTCAAGCAGCTCCAGCGCATTGGTGGGTAAGAAAAACACTTCTGACGTGCCGCCGGGCTGGTGGGCAGAGCGTCCGGCTCGCTGCAGCAGTCGGGCCAGATTTTTGGCACTGCCGATTTGCACAATGCGCTCTACCGGATGAAAGTCTACGCCCAGATCTAGGGAAGATGTGCAGATCACCCATTTAAGAGCGCCGCTTTTAATCCCGGTTTCGATGGCCTGGCGTTCGGTCAGGTTGATGGAGCCGTGATGCAGCGCCATGGGGCAGTCGGGTTCGGCAAAGCTCAGGGCCTGAAACCAGCGTTCGGCCTGCGATCGCGTATTAGTAAAAATCAGTGTAGATTTTTTCGCATCTAAGCTATCTACCAGCTCTTGAAATAGGTGTAGTCCCAAATGGCCTGCCCAAGGAAAGCTATCCACCGATTCTGGCAAAATGCTTTGAATGTGGGTGTCACGCTTAATATCGGACTGGATAATAACGGGCCGAGCCCCCAGTCCTACAGCTGTTTGGGCGGCTTCTTCTAAATTGCCCAGGGTGGCCGAAATTGCCCAAGTCTTGAGGTTCGGCTGTATTAACCTAAGCTGCGCTAGACAAAGCTCAGTCTGGGTCCCCCGCTTGGAACTCATCAGCTCGTGCCATTCATCCAAAATTACTGTGCGCAGATTGCCAAAACGCTGATGGGCCCCTTTGTAGGACAGCAGCACCGAGAGAGATTCAGGCGTAGTGATCAAAATCTCAGGCAGCTTCTTTTTCTGACGAGCTTTTTGAGACGCTTTAGTATCTCCGGTGCGGGACTCTACCTGTAGCGGCCAGTCCATCTCGACAATAGGCTTTTGAACAGATTTCTCAATATCGCGCGACAGCGCCCGCAGCGGTGTAATGTAGAGCAGCTGTAGACCTTTGCCAGGGTTTGCCAACATATCGGCAATGGGTCCCATAGTGGCTGCATAGGTTTTTCCTGAACCAGTCGGGACTTGAATCAGACCGCTGTTGCCCGTTAGATAGGCATCCCAAGTTTGCTTTTGAAACGGAAGCGGCTGCCATTTTTGATGTTTAAACCAAGTGAGAACGGGCGATAGAGTGTGGGCCATTATGATTTAATTGGGGCGTGGAGCCTTAGACCTCTACCGTAATTTCAGAGATAGGTTCACTGCAATAAATAGAGAGCTTGCAAGCAACTTCCACCGCTTCGCGTGGAGAATGTCCCAGATGCAGAGCGGCTTTGGCAAAGTCTTCCCCTGCCCCAATCGCTTCAAATTCGGGCACCTCATAAACATCTAAACCGCCATAGGTGCGAAACAGTTTTTGATTGTAGGCAATTAGATAATCATTTTCTGGGGAATGTCCAGTATCGCGCTTATTAATCCAATCTCGGAATTCAACAAAAAAATCGATCACCGACAGGCGACTGCCGTCTACAGGGCGATGATTTCGACTAAACAACTCCATCATGGTGCCTTCGTAGCCGGTGCCCGTACTGCCAATCACCATGTCGTTTTGCTGAAATAGCTTGTTGTAAATGACTTCCTTTTCGGTGGCTTTGAGGTAACCTGCCACCAAAATGGAATCAGACGCAAAGGTGATAACGTCCTTAGTCTTACGAGCAGCAATAACGGTCATAGAGCGGCCAAATGATACGACCGATACTTTACCAGGAAACAGATTGAACCGTAAAAATCTATAGAAGCTGCGTGGGTTATGTCTTACATCAATGTCCGTAAACACAGAAGTTAACATCTGCTTAACATTAGGTTAGAATTGGCAGTCAAGTTGCGGAATACATCAAAAAAGGCTGTTTAAATCACCTTTTTGAACGGTTCTCAGCTTGATATGAGCGGCTTTTTGGCTGCAAGTCATGCGTCTGTATGGCGACTAGGCGGCGTGTTTGTGCTTCAACGACTGTTTGACGATTGATTTCAGACACCTGCAGAGGGGTGCTATATGCAAAAAAGAAAAAATAATACGTGCGATCGCTGGACTATTGCCAGCAAGCTAATTTTTCTAAATGTGCTTCTAATTGGGCTACCCACCATTGTCTGCTATTACAGTCTGGAGCTGGGCAATCTCTCGTTAAGATGGCTACATATTCTGCTAGTAACGCTGTACCTGACGAGTGCGTTTATGCTCATTGCCGAATCTACGGCAGCGGTCTGGCGACGATTTGCAGGACGATCTTTCTCCCTATCTCCTGCCGAGAGTTTCAAGCACCGGCTTAAACAAGGATTGGGCATTCGAGGTGCAGCTTTGCCTCAGGAGAGACCTCCTCTACCCCGCTGCTCTTTTATCGTGGCAGCCTACTTGCCCAATGAACAAAACATTATTTTAGAGACCGTCGATCATCTGCTTAATCGGGTCCATCCCCCTGGAGCGGGGCTAGAGGTTATCTTGGCCTACAATACCCCCGAGACACTACCGATTGAGCGCAGGCTAAAACAGCTGGCCAGACAGTATCCCAACTTTCGTCCGTATCGAGTAGACGGCAGCCATTCTAAAGCCGAAAACATCAATGCGGCCCTTCAGATTGTGAGCGGTGAGATTACCTGTATTTTAGATGCGGACCACCATCCGGCTCCAGACTGTTTTGAACGGGCTAGCCGCTGGATTGCTAACGGTTACGATGTCGTCCAGGGCCGCAACATGATTCGCAACCGAGGCGAAAACTTATTGACTCGTCTGGTGGCAGTCGAATTTGAGTCTATCTACGGCGTCAGTCATTCCGCCAAATCGCTGATGGTCGATACGGCCCTGTTTGGTGGGTCCAATGGCTACTGGCGAACATCGGTGCTCAAGCAAATTCGGTTTAACCCCACCATGCTGACCGAAGATATTGATGCCTCGGTTCGCACCCTGCTGCAGGGCTATCGTATTGTCCACGACCGCAGTATTACGGTTACAGAGCTGGCTCCCAATCGTGTTAGTGCATTTTGGTCTCAGCGTAAGCGCTGGTCTCAAGGGTGGCTAGAAGTTAGCCTGCGGTATCAAAAGCGATTTTGGAAATCGTCTCGGCTAACCTTTGGGCAAAAGTTTGTTTGGACCCATCTGTTATATTACAGAGAACTATTTCCTATTTTGTCGGTGCAGATTGTTCCGCTTGTTTTGAGTAGCTGGCTGGTAACGGGTACCGTTAACTTTACTGATAACAGATTCTTGTTGTTGGTTACGATAGTTACGTTCTTGAGCAGTGTCTACAAGCTACTGGTGACAGCCAAAGTGGGCTATTGTCACTATCCCGGATATTACTTTTTACAATATGCCTTGCTCACGCCCTTCTATTCGTTGTTTAAGAATATGATTGCGGTTGTGGCGCTCTATGACCATCTTCAGGGTAAGACAGACTGGGTGGTAACCCCTCGAGATCTGCCTGCGGTTGCCAGTTTTGAGAATACTTACGCCTTACCTGAAACAGCGGGGCTTCGAGCCAGGCTCTAGAGACTAAAAGAATAGGCTAAAGAGCAGCATGAGGATTTAATTATGCTCTGCCTGCCGTACAGATGTTCTATGGAACATTTCTGCAGACACAATTTCTCGATTTTATAAAATTCTTTGTAACTACTTAGGCTTAAAAAATAGAGAGTTTTTCCAAGGTCACTGAGATAGTGCAGGTAATGTATTAGCTTAGCCTCTTTAACCTGTCCTTCCTTGAGTCAGCCAAAACGACCCCTCAAACTCAGTGAAGACGATATCCG
>JBHJIL010000065.1:0-132356 GCA_050043465.1 Leptolyngbyaceae cyanobacterium | reverse complement strand
CTTCCTTAGGCTTTATCTGCCGCTTCACACCCCGCCATTACTAGCAACGCATGGGCTGATGGGGAACTAGCCTAGACACTGGCTAGGATGATGACGACTCATCATCACTCATTCCGTTCGACTTCGTGTCGCACGAGCTGTACGCATTTTACAGCCACCCTGATGACGTTGCAGGGTGGCTCTATTTTTGGGCGCTTTCCTAACCCAGTAAAAACAAAGGAAAACGCCCGATGACTGTACCCATAGCACCGACTACTGTACCCGCCGATCTATCGATCACGCTGCCTACGGGCGAAACCATTCGCCATATTCTGCTCGGCAGCCCCGGCGGTATTCGCCAAACTATCCACCTGCTCCATAACCTCAAATACGTCGAACCCAGCCAGTGGAGCCCCCTAATCGAAATTCCTGACAATCAGCTGATCCTCACCCCCAGCCAAGGCGACGTCATCAGCATCCTCATGAAACGCCTGTAGGTTGGGTTGCACCACACCTACACATTTCGCATACCCCCAAAACCTCAATCAACCCAACATTGCCAACCCAATAAATTCTACGCGGCAGAAATTGTTGGGTTGATTGGGATTCAGATAAAAAGCAAGGATTTCGATGCTGTAGCAACCCAACCTACGGCAATGCCCAATCGCCCTCGTTGCTATACTGCAACCTATATTCCCCCGTCTAAACAATGCCCAAATGGTTTAACACCGCTGGTCCGTGTCAGCCCGATATCCACTATATGCTGTCCCCCACCCAGCGCTTTCCAGGGATAAAGATGATTTTCACTATTAAAAAAGGGTGAGCCTTGCCCACCCTTTGAATAGCCTATTTATGTTTTGCGAATAAAGGTCTAAGCTGCGACCTTGACTCTAAACATCAGTCGCTCGTTCTCTACACCGACGTCGATGGTATCGCCGCCTTTATAGTCACCGCGAAGAATACCTTTAGCGATGGTCGTTTCTAGCTCTCGCTGAATTGCACGCTTTAGCGGTCTTGCGCCATAGACAGGATCGTAACCAACATCGGCGACAAAGTCTAACGCTTCTTCAGATAGCGACAGCCCGATCTTTTGCTCGGCTAGTCGTTTCTCCAAGCTTTTTACCTGTAGTTTGACAATTTCTCGTAGCTGAGACTTTTGCAAACTATGGAAGATAATCATCTCATCCACCCGGTTTAGAAACTCAGGTCGGAAGTTGGAGCGCAGCGCGTCCATCACGCGGCTTCTCATTTCCTCATAGCGGCTGTCGTCACCTGCCACGTCCAGAATAAACTGAGAGCCGATATTGCTGGTCATGATAATCACTGAGTTCTTAAAGTCCACGGTACGACCCTGAGAGTCGGTGACACGACCATCATCCAGAATCTGTAGCATGACGTTGAATACATCGGGATGAGCCTTCTCTATCTCGTCAAAGAGAATCACGGAGTAGGGCCGACGTCGCAGTGCTTCAGTTAGCTGACCGCCTTCGTCATAGCCGACATATCCTGGAGGCGCGCCAATCAGCCGAGAGACTGAATGTTTCTCCATATATTCCGACATGTCAATGCGGACGATGGCTTCTTCGGTATCAAACAGATAGCTGGCCAGCGCCTTAGCTAGCTCAGTTTTACCGACACCTGTGGGGCCAAGAAAGATAAAGCTAGCGGTGGGTCGGTTGGGGTCGGCTAGACCCGCGCGCGATCGCTGAATAGAATCGGCTACGGCCGTCACGGCTTCATCCTGACCGATGACTCGATGGTGCAGCTCTTCTTCTAGGTGAAGCAGCTTAGCCATTTCTGACTGCACCAGCTTGCTAATGGGAATACCGGTCCACTTAGAAATAATCTCGGCGATGTCTTCCTCGGTGACCTCTTCTCTCAGCAGAGTTTTGCCGCTGGCCTGAGATTCAGCCAGCTGTTCTTCTGCTTGGGAGACTTTTTCCTGTAGCTCGGTGAGCTTGCCGTACTTAAGCTCTGCTGCTCGGTTGTAGTCGTATTCGCGCTCGGCTTGGGCAATCTCGATATTAACTTTATCGATCTCTTCTTTGATCACTTGGATTTGATCGATGCCGTCTTTCTCTGACTGCCACTGGGCGTTGAGAGCACTTTGTTCTTCTTTGAGATTGGCCAGTTCTCTCTCTAGGCGGTCCAGTCGCTCAAGAGATCCAGCATTGGTTTCATTTTTAAGAGACAGTCGCTCCATCTCTAATTGCAGGATCTTACGATCGACTTCGTCTAGCTCCTCTGGCTTAGAGGTGATCTCCATTTTGAGCTTAGCGGCGGCTTCATCGACCAGGTCAATGGCCTTGTCAGGTAAGAAGCGATCGCTAATGTAACGGGTTGACAATGTAGCCGCTGCCACGAGCGCATTGTCCGCAATGGTGACACCGTGGTGCAGCTCATAGCGTTCTTTAAGACCTCGCAGGATAGAGACAGTGTCGGTCACCGAAGGCTGGTCGATATAGACCTGCTGAAAACGGCGTTCTAGGGCCGCATCTTTTTCGATGTACTGACGGTACTCATCTAGGGTGGTAGCTCCAATACAGCGCAGTTCGCCACGAGCCAGCATGGGCTTGAGCAGGTTCCCGGCATCCATGGCACCCTGAGTCGCCCCAGCACCGACAACGGTGTGAATCTCGTCAATAAATAGGACGATTTGTCCCTGGGAGTCGGTGACTTCTTTGAGCACCGCTTTGAGACGTTCTTCAAATTCACCGCGATATTTGGCTCCGGCAATTAGGGCCCCCATGTCTAAGGCGATTAGTTTGCGATCGCGCAACGACTGAGGCACATCATTATTAATAATTCGCTGAGCCATGCCTTCAGCAATGGCTGTTTTACCGACGCCTGGCTCACCAATGAGCACTGGGTTATTTTTTGTCCGGCGCGACAAAATCTGGATCGTCCGACGAATTTCATCATCCCGGCCAATTACCGGGTCCAAACGCCCCTCGCGGGCATATTCGGTCAAATCACGACCGTATTTCTCTAGCGCTTCGTATTTCCCTTCAGGGTTTTGATCCGTCACCTTTTGATGGCCTCGTACTTGTTCTACAGCAGTTTTAAGCTGCTTGGCGTCGATGCCCGCCTCCCGCAGCAGGGATTTACCAAAACGAGCATCGTCCGGATAGCCCAGCAGTAAATGCTCAATGGAAATGTAGTCGTCTTCAAACGTCTTGCGACACGTTTCGGCCCGATCAAGCAGGGCATCAAGAGATCGTCCTAGATAGACGGTATCGCTTTGACCTTTGACCTGGGGCTGCTTG
Source organism: Leptolyngbyaceae cyanobacterium (assembly GCA_050043465.1). Lineage (GTDB taxonomy): Bacteria > Cyanobacteriota > Cyanobacteriia > Phormidesmidales > Phormidesmidaceae > Leptothoe. The sequence goes on along the minus strand of JBHJIL010000065.1, from coordinate 129,111 downwards.
CGCAGAAAATTTTCAGTCGCACTGCGCAAATTTTCCACAGAGGCACCGGCCTTTTGCAAGATACGGCTCGCCAACTCATTTTGATCCAGTAGCGTCAGCATTAGATGTTCCGTTTCCAGCTGCTGATGCTGTCGTTGTTTGGCCAGCTCGGTCGTGGCCGCGATCGCAGCCCATGCCCGCTCGGTAAACTGATTTGGATTGGTGGGTTGCATAGCCAAGGCTCCTACTGCGTGTGCGCTTGTTTGCATTCTAGGCAAATACTCGGAGCCACGATGATCGGTGTTCCTCCTACCATGAGGTAGGTATTGCCGCCCCATGGGTAAAAGGATCGGTTTTATCCGTAACGGCCAATTAAAGAAGGGTATGTTACTAATAGATGTTGAGGGGCAAAACCTGAGATTTCTGAGTTTCTGACTTGCTATCTCAATAGAAATCTGTATTTTGAAGAAGGTGTGATTGATTTTTACCCCGATTTTGTCTGCTCTTTGCTGTTCAACGACATCTATGGCGGATAATCTCATAACAAAATCAACTATCACCATGTGTATTGCCTAGCGAGACGTTTTGCCAAATCTTCCTCCACGAGAGACTGGTCCAGTGCATTCTGCACTGCGTCAGACGCTATATTCCACTTACCGAGAGCAGCAACCTCTACAGCGGCTGTCTCGTACTCTCTCGCCATTAGAATTTATTCGATTTCTAAGCTATATCAATTTAGAGACAGTCAGGATTGTCATCAAAGCCACGCTGCAGCGGCGTTTGCCCAGTTTGGCTTCAGAAATGGCCTACAACGCGATGCTAGGTCTTTTTCCTGGCATTCTGGCGATGCTGACGGCCATTGGTCTGGTTAACTCCTTGCAGAACACGTTTAATCGTTTGGCCATGAGCCTGAGTGAGATCGCTCCTGGCGCGGTGAATGAGCTAATCCAAAACTTTGCGGCAGAAGTTAGCGAAGGAGAAAATAAAAGCCTGTTTTCGTTGAGTTTTGTGATCGCGCTATGGGCGTCATCGGGAGCTATTAGCGCCGCGATGCGAGCCCTCGATGAAATCCATCAAATTCCTCCCAAGCAGCGCCGTCCCTTTTGGAAAGCTCGACTGCTCTCTATCGGACTGACAATCGGTACCATTTTGCTACTGATGACTGCTTCTTATTTTGTCTTTGTCAGTGCTGGGGTGATCAGACTGCTGGCCCAGCAGAGCGGCGATACGGTGGGCATTTGGGTGCTGCGTATTTGGGAACTGCTAACGTGGCCGCTGGCGCTAGGGATTGTGTCGTTGGCGTTTGCTTTTGTCTATCGCTTTGGCCCTAGCCGCTGGACCCGAGGCAAACCGCTGATGCCCGGTGCTATCCTGGCAGCCCTGTCCTGGGCGCTGCTATCGGCATCTTTCCGCCTGTATGTGGCTCAGTTTGGCAACTATAACAAGGTGTACGGTGCCGTTGGTACCGTCATTGTGTTGCTGCTGTGGCTATTTCTTACCTCACTGGTGATGCTGATTGGTGAACAGCTCAACGTTATTGTGGGAGAGCTAATGGTGCACGGCCCTGGCTTCTTCGGACGCTATTCTCAGTCAAAAGGGTATCGCAGCGATCCCAGTCAGCTCCCCAGTTTAGACAAATCCACTATTAATAAAGACCGTCATCGGTGACGGCTCTAGGCCAGTACTGCGACCGTATCACCAACGGTGAGCTGCCCTTCGCTGTGGGCAATTAGGTTTTGGCCAAACCAGATGGCACTATCCCAGCGGCGATAGGTAGCCAGCGTCTTGAGTGGTTCTTTGCCTTGTTCTCCTGTGGTCTGCTCCACGCCTGGTATAGAGCAGCGAGAGCAGGCTTTGGCCACATCAAACATAATATTGCCAACTTTGATTTGCTTCCAGCCATCTTCGGCAAAAGCCTCGCAACCTGTGACCACCAGATTTGGACGAAATCGGTTCATGGGCACCGATGGCTCTGATTGAGTATTCAGACGACTATTCAAATCAGCCAGTGATGCTTCGGAAATAAGCAAAAACGGATACGCATCGGAAAAACTATTGGCGGTATCAAAACGACCATGATCTGCAGGCCGGTGCGTGGTATCAGGCATGTAAACCAGCTGCACTTCCAACCCCAAATAGTCGCTCAGATACTGAGCGGCCTCATCGCCCATATACCAGGCAGTACAGCAGTCGCCCCATACATTGACACTGATAGGTTTAGGCTCAGGAGGGACTGCTGTCAGCGCTATTGACGTACTGCCAATGCTCAAATGTAGCGCTTCTTTAACAGCGACTTGAATGAGAGCCAGTTTGGGAAACTTTCGCTGAGTGAGAAACTTACCGCTGCGATCGCAAATCATCCAGCGGCGGTCGTGCTTGAGTCCTCGGGAGGTTACCTGCGCCTGAGTTAGCTTGATACCTGCGGCGGATTTGATGGGATAGGTCGTCAGTCCACTGAGCTTGATGTCAACCATTGATATGTCTCCTATGACGGTTATCCGCCTAGCCACTCACCTGGCTCAACTGCCATAAAATTATTTATAACTTAAGGGGAGATCGATACAATCAGCGCGTTGATTAGTTACCGATAGTCAGCTGCCCGCTCCTGTTCTTTTAATACAGCACCATGGATAAGCTCTACGCAATGGAAGACGCCCAGCGGATTTTGCAAATTGCGATCGCGCAGGAAGCCGACTCAGGTGAGCTTTCCCACCAGCAGCTGCTAGAAATTGCGGATGAGCTTAACATCAGTCCAGCGGCGCTTCAAACCGCTGAACAAGAATGGAAAATTATGAAAGGCAAGGCCGAGGACCATCGCCTGTTTCAGCATCAGCGGCTGCAGCGGCTACAAAGTCAGCTGATGCGCTATGGCATTGTCATTTCCTTTCTCGTCATCATGGACTTTCTGACTCCTGGAGGTTCTTTTCTTGGCCACCTGGGGTTTTCACTATACGTCGCTCTGTTTTGGGGTCTAGGGCTGTCTCTCAAAGCCTGGCGCACTCTACAGACATCTGGCGAACGCTACGAACGTGACCTGATTAAATGGCGACGCAAGCGTAGTATGCAGCGGACAATTGACGGCGTCGTCAATCGCTTTCTAGGACCCACGTAGTGCATGACTCGTTTTAAGTTGCTGTGAAGTTTCAGACAAAATTTTTGCGGCGGTCTATTACCACCACAAATTGTTACAAAGCTTACAACCGTGGCCCATCAAGGCGGAACGGTACTCCTATAGACGACTTGGTCAAAGCCTTGGCCATCAGTGGTCAGGCGAAATTTTATAAATTTTCCTTGTAGATGCCAAAATCATTTGCACTTTCTGGCCAATCCTGCAATGATACGAAACACAAGGCTGATTGTGTGTTCTCGAATTTGTACTGAATAGCTGCGGATGGAGCATCGTTAAGATGTGTTACGTCCGCAGCTATTTGGTGTTTAGTTCTAATGATCAAACCAAGCGTTTAGCGCTAATGATTAAACAACCCCTTTCAGCAAACACCCCCCGGCTCATGGGAGACCTTATTCCAGATTCAGCAGCGACGCCCAAACGTCAATTTATCCAGGTTTGTCAGTATCGTAGCTGTCGACGGTTTCAATCTGCGGCTGTCCTGGCTGCTTTTAAGCAGTATGCCGGGGCCGATCTGATGGTGTCTGCTAGTTCCTGTCTCGGGCAGTGTGGCTCGGGACCCACGGTGAGGGTAGCGCCAGATAACGTTTGGTACTGTCGAGTTCTGCCTCAGGATGTTGCAACGGTCATAGAGCAGCACATCCATCAAGGTAAACCCGTCAAACGGCTTTTACACCCTCGGTTTCATCCTGACTACCAGCGGCTTTTGGACCGATTACAGTCGTAGGGTCTTTGTCGTTGGTGAGCTGCGATCGCACCTAGCCCAACAATAAATATCAATTCCCCACTGGAGAACCGGAGTATACTGAAGAGGTTGCAGTTACGCCGCGCCGTGGAACTCTCCTGCAAAAGTGAATACGCTTTACTGGCACTTCTAGAACTCAGTCTAAATTTTGACAGGGGTGAGCCGTTGCAAATTCGACAGATCGCCTCACAGCAAAATATTCCCGATCGCTATTTAGAACAGCTACTCGCCACCCTCAGACGCGCTGGATTTGTCAAAAGTCAGCGTGGGGCCAAAGGCGGATATTTGCTGGCCCAGGCCCCTTGGAACGTCATCTTATTAGACGTTGTGAATTGTATCGAAGGTCTGGAAAATAAAGACAATGCAGGCGATGCTGTACTAACGACAGAGCGTCAGGTTGTTCGGAGTTTGTGGAAAAACGCTCAAGACGCGGCCAGAGAAGTTCTATCGGCCCACACTCTGCAAGATTTGGTCGAGCAGCGTAACGCCAAGCATCAGGTTGATTTGATGTACTACATTTAGCGTCCTGGGGAACAGCTCACCATGCGGATCGCCCAAAATATTACTGAACTAGTGGGTCGTACCCCCCTAGTTAAACTCAATCAGATTCCTCAAGCGGAAGGCTGCGGCGCTCAAGTGGTGCTCAAGCTAGAAGGGATGAATCCGTCTGCTTCGGTCAAAGATCGCATCGGCGTCAATATGATCGCCACTGCTGAAGCGGCTGGTCAAATTCATCCTGGTAAAACTACGCTGGTAGAGCCCACCTCTGGTAATACTGGAATTGCGCTGGCAATGGCCTCAGCCGCTCGCGGCTATCGATTGATCTTGACGATGCCAGAGACCATGAGCGCGGAGCGACGGGCAATGCTGCGTGCTTACGGGGCTGAGCTAGAGCTTACCCCCGGTCATGAGGGCATGGCTGGGTGTATTCAGCGGGCTCAACAAATTGTCGAGTCTACGCCGGATGCCTACATGCTGCAGCAGTTTCGAAATCCCGCGAATCCGGATATTCATCGTCGTACGACGGCTGAAGAAATTTGGCAGGATACGGAGGGGCAGGTGGACTTTTTGGTAGCAGGTGTGGGCACGGGCGGTACGATTACCGGCGTCAGCGATGTGCTCAAACGACGTAAGCCTGAGTTTAAGACGGTTGCAGTAGAACCGGCTAACAGTCAGGTGCTGACCGGCGGTAAACCAGGGCCCCACAAGATTCAAGGAATTGGCGCTGGTTTTGTCCCAGAAGTGCTGCAGGTAAAGCTGATTGACGAGGTCATTGCTGTGAGTGATGACGATGCGATCGCATTTGGTCGGCGTCTGGCTAAAGAAGAGGGTATTCTTTCGGGGATCTCTACCGGAGCCGCCCTGTGTGCTGCGATTGAAGTCGGTCGCCGTCCCGAAAATATAGGCAAGCTAATTGTTGTGATTCAGCCGAGCTTAGGTGAACGCTATCTCAGCACGCCCCTATTCCAAGAACCTTTCTCGACAGCTTCTTTAGCTAACGCTCGCTAGCCCCAGAAGTACAGCGACTTCTACCCATTCCACCACAGCACCATAGGTGTCCCCAGTATGTCCGCCTAGTTGTTTGGCTAACCAGGCGGATACCAGCCACGCAGCGCCACCGCCTGTAATCATGGCCGCGGTACCATAGCGCCAGGAAATCAGCCTCAGCATTATGGCCAATATTGTTATTCCCACTAATCCAATGGCCCAGGGTAAAGCTTGCCAGACTGAAGGAATCGCTTGTTTATGAAAAGCACCTTTCCCCTCAGCCTTGAGATACGGGTAGCGGCCAATGGCCCACTGCTGTCCCCAACGGCCCCAGGCGGCAGCGGCCAGTAGCGCAAACCAGCGGCTATGACCAATTGATGTAAGCGCTGTGACTTTGAGGAGGAGAATTGCGATCGCAGCCATCACCCCAAAAGCTCCTGCCTGACTGTCGGCCATAGCGGCTAAACGTCTTTTCGGTTCTTGGACGGCAAGACCGTCGGCAGTATCCATGGCACCATCTAAGTGCAATCCGCCCGTTAGCCACATGCCACTCAATATCACCAAGGCACTGCGCAGCAGTAGTGGCAATCCCAATCCCAGTAGCAGCAGGTCTAGCAGCGTTAGGAGAGCACCCAGAACAAGCCCAACCAACGGTGCAACTCGGGCAATCTTTTCAAACCGTACTGGCCAACAAGACGGCAATGGCAAACGCGTATAGAACAAGACCGCGCCATTGAATAGAGCCCATTGAACCTTTGCTGCTTGGAATCCTCTTGCAAACCATCGTTTCATAAACTTCTCAAAGATTTATCCACAGGCGATTTCAGGCATCGAATGTAGCCCGAACAATCATCCGACGATCTGGTGCAAAATTCGATGTTCAGTATTCTGGCCGAAGGCAGTACGAGAATTCGCTGAAATAATATGTAAGCAAGAGGATAGAGCCTTACAAGAAGATTATTTTCGCCTTTGGCGTTCCAAATAATCAGATTTAATCTATCTTGAATATAGATAGATTGTTAAAAGCCTCGGTGTTTTACGGGCCCACTGCTAACTACAAGCGCCCATCTACCGACCCTGTTATGAGTTATCAACCTTCAACAACTTCTTTGCCAGCCCCCTGTCTTGTCGATACTGGTACCGTTATCAATAAAAAAGATATGGTGCGCATCCTGCAACACTTAGGGCGGGTTCGATATAGCCACACTCAAGAAGAGCAGCTTCTCAAAGAGGGTGAGGGATATGTCGTTGAGGTCTTTAGCGACCCTCAACAGGCAACGCTAGTGGCCAACAGCAGCCTGTACCTCAATGTCACCAGCTTTGACTATATGGAAATGGGGCAGCTAGACGATAGCCAGCCCTACTTCGATCTCATTCAAGACAATCGCTGTCTTCGTATCTTGCCGCTGTCTAATCCCCTGACAGAGCGCAATACCTGTACCATCAATGACGCTACACTAGAGGCCATGCTGGCTGAAGCGTTGACGGCGCGCTGGGATGCCTGTCTGGACGATGAGAGTAATAACTTTGGCAGCTAGCCCTTGTATCTGTTGTCTCAAATCTAGTACGGTTGCTCACGGAAGCATCGTTGGGACTGCGTTAACTGTTGGCTACTGACCCATTTTTCTTTGAACACCATGCCTCTTGCACTCACACCAAAGCAAGAGCCGGTACATTTCATACGCCCCACGGGCCTGTCCATACCCCACGCTTTATGCCAGTGGGCACTTTAGCCAACGTTAAAACGGTAACCCCGGCACAGCTACACGATGCCGGCGCGCAGATGGTCCTGGCAAATACGTATCACCTACACCTGCAGCCTGGTGAAGAACTGGTAGCGGCAGCCGGTGGTCTGCATAAATTTATGGGGTGGTCTGGCCCTATGCTGACCGACTCTGGCGGCTTTCAGGTTTTTAGTCTGAGTAAAATTCGTACGATTGCTGAAGCTGGGGTAACGTTTCGTTCACCTCGCGACGGGCGGGTTATTCACATGTCTCCTGAGGAATCCATTCGGATTCAAAATCAGCTAGGGGCAGATGTGGTGATGGCATTTGACGAGTGTCCGCCATATCCGGCCGATCGAGATGCGGTAAAGGCTGCGACTGAGCGTACCTATCGCTGGCTAAAGCGCTGCATTACGGCCCATCAGCGCAGCGATCAGGCCCTATTTGGAATTGTTCAGGGTGGAGTATATCTAGATCTGCGTCAGGCCGCAGCCGAGCAGCTAGTGGAGTTAGACTTACCCGGCTATGCCATTGGTGGTGTCAGCGTTGGCGAACCGCCGGAGCTGATCGAAAAGATTGTACAGGCAACAACACCGCTGCTGCCGCCTGATAAACCAAGATACCTGATGGGTGTTGGTACCTATCGAGAAATGGCTCAAGCGATCGCAGCCGGTATGGACCTGTTTGACTGCGTTATTCCTACCCGGTTTGCCCGACATGGAGCTGCGTTGGTTGGTGGAGACCGATGGAACTTAAAAAACGCTCAGTTTCGCCGAGATCTCACACCGTTAGATCCAGATTGCCCTTGCTACACCTGTCAAAATTTCACCCGCGCCTATCTGTGCCATCTCATTCATGCCCACGAGCTGCTGGCCTATACATTATTGTCTATTCACAACATCACTGAGCTCATTCGGTTTACTCAGTCTATTCGTGAAGCAATTTTACAAAATCGATTTTTTGAGACATTTCATGCGTGGCTAGAGCCCTCTGGGGACAACGGTTAGAAAGAATATGAACAAACCTTAGCTTGCACCACAGCATGTTAAGATGTGATTCAATTATTAAGCAAACTATCGCCAACGTAGAGAGGTTTTCATGGACGCGGTCCTACTGTTAGCTAAACTCCCCGAAGCTTATCAAGCATTTGCTCCCTTGGTAGATATTTTGCCTATTCTGCCAATATTTTTCCTGTTGTTAGCCTTTGTTTGGCAGGCATCCGTTGGCTTCCGCTAACTCAGATGGGCAAATGTGCGTTTGTTGCCGTAATCGCCTGAAGTGTTTTTAGGCGTACAGGTTTGAATGTTAAGTCTCTTTTTTCTGAACGACTAAGCAAAGAGGCTGACTGCTATTGACAATGTCAGAATAGCCATCGCTTAAAAGCCGTCTAGATACAGAAAGCGAAGAAAGCCTGATTAGGTTTTCTTCGCTTTATACTGAATTTCTAATTTTAGACTGATGTCTTCTGGTAATAAAAGACGTATGAAATGCCTGCTCTAAAGAGTCATATGAGTGTACTTGTGCTGCTTGACGTTGTCTTCAGCAGTGACCTTATGAGATGCATTCAAGATACGCTTTTTGTCAGTGGAGAAGTTGACTGCAGTAAATGTTTGACCGCAGGGTACAGCTGACTGAATATCAGGTTTGTTCTGATACGTTCTAGCAGCAGCCTCTACGCGTTCGACAAAGTTCTCACAGAACTGAGCCCCCTTAGCATCTACAGGCAAATGATTGACTGCGGGTCGTTGTTCATCTAAAACTTGACCTAGCTGCAAACTATATAGCGTTTGATAGGATGTAGGCACTCCTTTGGTGAGTGCTTCAAAATAGGCTGATGGTACAGGCTCTATGATTTTGATGGGCACCATCTCACCGTCTTGCTTTGTAAAGCAGTGGGCTAAACCAACAATTACGTAGTCACTGTCTGATAACGCAGCTGGTACAGAAGAAATAGTCATAATGGCCCAAAACAATAGTAATAGCTTTACTACTGCTCATCGTAACGTTCTGGAGCGGGCTCCCAAGCGATACCCATTAATCCGTCATAAAACCCCATGAGCCGTAACGTTTAGCAACTTTTTAGAGGCGTTGAATGAAACGCCTCTACGGACGGGGATTTTGGAGCGTATACAATCAACCCTTTTCCCTAATCGATTGAACTAGTCTGCGTACCTTTGCCAGCGCTTTCATCGTCATTGTCCTGACTAGAAACATCAGCTCCCTGATTCTCTAACCAGCTTTTAACCGGATCGTCGGTAAGGTTGAGCTTAAAAAGACCAGATGCAAATCCACCGAAAAAGGCAGCAGGTTGCCCAAAGATCTCTTGCACAATCGGGGTTAGCTCATCAAGAAACATAAAATTAACAGACTGTCACAAATTACCTTAGACATCCTAACGCGGCACAGGAAAAATCGGAGATTAATCGTTAAAACTGCCGTTGCTAATCATCGGGATGATCTACTCTAAAAAGCCCTGAGCTATTGTGTTAGCGTAGCCCTCGTCGTCCGTTGGGATAAATAGTTGACCAGTTAGTCTTAGCAACTGATAGCTGTTTGTCAGTGAGCGCTGCATTCGTTAAATCGGCACCGCATAGATTAACCCCTTTGAGATTCGCTCCGGTTAGATTGCAGCGATTAAGATCGGCTCCCCGCAAATCACTGTTTTCTAAGTTGGCTTCTCCCATGTAGGCGTTGGAGAGTTTGGTATTCCTAAGGTTGCAGTTACGTAAATCAGCCTTACTAAAGTTACTGTTGATTAACTCCGTGCCTTGGAGATTGCAGTCTGTCAGCTGCGCTCCTGCAAAACTAGCGCCGCTTAAGGTCATTCTCTGTAGGTTGAGTCGTGACAGTGGCTGTAGGGAAAAATCACGATGTCCGCGTTCGTAGGCATTTTGCACAGCTTCGGGGGTGATCTTTTTATCGCCAGAAAATGGCCCCGATTGGCTAGAGCTGCTGGAGAGTAAGTTCCCAGAAGGACGTCTAGGAGATACGGGATAATTTGTTGTTCTTTTGGTGTTGCGTCGACGCTCCCGGCGGGCTCGAATAGCGGCAGCCATGCGGGCCGATGGCGATACGCCTGATTGCGAGTCATCCAGACCTAAAACGGACGCTGTGTCATCACTGTTAAAAGTTGGCTGACTATTGGGCTCCACTTCCTTGGGGGCAGTGGTGGGAATTGCCATATTTTGAGCCAGACTGGCTAAATAAGGCTCCAGGTCGAGGTCACGTAAAATTGCATCGGCTGAGCTGTATCGATGCCGAACTGAAATTTCGAGCATTTTACTGAGTACTCCAGCAAAGTGCTCGCTGACTTTCACGTGTTCTTGCCAAAGGATCTCCCCCGACTGTGGGTCGTAGGACATCTCCTTTGGTGATTTTGCTGTTAGCAAATAGAGACAGGTAACGCCAATGGCATAGATGTCGCTGGCATAGACGGGACGCATCGCCATTTGTTCAGGCGGTGCGTACCCAGGGGTACCGACAGCATAGGCCGTTAATGCAGTGTGGCCTGACTCCTCGTTGGCTTTGACTGGATTGACCTTGTCTTTGACTGCGCCAAAGTCAATCAGCACCAGCCGCTTATCAGCGTCGCGACGGATTAGGTTAGCGGGTTTGATATCGCGGTGAATAACTTGATTGCGGTGTATGTATTGCATCACCGGCAGTATTTCGCTCAGAAATTGTTTCGTTCCGGCTTCACTAAAGGCCCCTCGGGTTTTTACTTCCTTCTGAAGTGTGGAGCCGTGGATATATTCCTGGACTAAAAAGAAATCGGTGCGAGCCTCAAAATAGTCTAAGAGCCTTGGTATTTGAGGATGATTGCCAATTTTACCGAGAATTTTTGCTTCGCGAGCAAACAGATCGCGGGCCATCTGCATCACATGGGGGGCTTCAGCCGTCGGCTGTAGCTGCTTAATTACGCAGGGAGGGCAGCCTGGGAGCCCTTCGTCATGGGCCAAGAACGTCGTCCCAAAACCACCTTTACCCAAAGCACCACTAACACGATAGCGATCGCGCAGGAGCAGTGCGGTCCCACAAGCAAGGCACTGTCTTGCTGTAGATGGGTTTTTAGGGCTAGGACAGTCCGAATTGATGCAGTAGGTCATGTAGCTTTAGCCACCCTGCTCACATATGTATGACTTGGGGCTAGGTTCAACTATGGCACGACATTTCAAAACAAGTTGGTAGGGAATGAGCCACCACCATCGATCCATAAACAAATGAAGTCGATTGAAATTTGCTCCGATAATTTCTAATTACTTCGTAATTTTCAACTATCAGTCATGAGTAATGGAATAAGCAAAATTCTTTTAATAGCTTAATTTTATTCGGTTCCAATTTGGGCTCCAGTTTTCAATGTTTCCCCGAATCTTGGTTTCAAAAACCTTGAACCGAAACCAGAGAATCGGTCAGCTCCATAGACTGGGCAACTGATCCCGGCATGTTGGCCCAGGTAATTTTTCATTATGCGTATTATCTTATCCAATTGTTGATGATATCAGTGTCAATTTAAGAACTGGTGTTGTGGTCATCATATGCTCAGCTTTATGTTTCATCGATGATATGGAATGAGTGCTCTCAGGCGTGTTATCCATTATTTCTTGAAAACTTGGATGTAGGCAGTGCCTATCCTGGTTAGTCTGGTTAGGGGATAGAATTCTTTTTTAGATAGGTCGGCTGTAATGGATAGCAGGCTCTAATCCGGCGCTACGTCATAAACCCAACGGATTAAAGCGGAGCTTCAGCGATAGAATAATTTCGGTTCACGGCTATCTAATACCCATTTAACTCACGCTCCATGCGAATTTCTGTCAACTGGCTCAAAGAATTTGTCGATCCACAACTTACACCTGAAGCCATTGGCGATGCCTTAACGATGGCTGGGTTTGAAGTTGAAGATATTGAAGAGCGTTGGCAATGGGCCGATGGTGTAGTGGTGGGTAAGGTGATTGACCGTAAATCGCACCCCGATGCCGATAAGCTAAGCGTCTGTACGGTTGATATTGGCGAGTCAGAGCCATCGACCATTGTTTGTGGTGCTGCCAATGTTAGGGCCGGTATTCTTGTGGCGGTTGCTCAGGTGGATACCTATCTGCCTCAGGTGGACTTGAAGATTAAGCTGCGTAAGGTGCGGGGTGTCCCATCTGCAGGGATGATTTGCTCGCTATCGGAGCTAGGTCTGGCCAAAGAGTCTGAAGGTATCTATATCTTTGAGCAAGATAACCTGCAGATAGGGCAGGATGTACGTCCGCTGTTAGGACTAGATGATACTGTCTTGGATTTGTCCTCTACAGCCAATCGAGCCGACGCTCTGAGCATGGTGGGTATTGCCCGTGAGCTGGCTGCTATTACTGGTGCAAAACTAACGTTACCGATTAAAGAGGTCGCTGTTCCGACCGATGCTCACAGTCAGGTTGCGATCGCACTTTCCGATCCTAACGCTTGCCCAATCTATATCGGCACCGTTCTAGAGAATGTCAAAATTGGTCCATCGCCGACCTGGCTTAAACAGCGCCTAGAAGCCTCAGGAACGCGCTCGATTAACAATATTGTCGATATCACTAACTACGTACTGCTGGAATGGGGGCAGCCGTTGCACGCCTTTGATCTTGACCGACTGCGCCAGGACCAGACAGACGTGAGCGTTCGGTTTGCTCAGCCAAAAGAAACCCTTAAAACCTTAGACGGTCAGAAACGGCAGCTTAAGGAGCAAACATTGGTGATTACGGCCAATGATGTCCCGGTTGCGCTGGCAGGTGTCATGGGTGGAGAAGACTCTGAAGTCCACAGTGATACCAAAAATGTCTTCTTAGAAGCGGCCTTTTTTGATGCGGCGGTGATTCGACGCTCAGCGCGCAGTCAAGGGCTACGTACAGAAGCCTCAGCTCGCTACGAGCGCGGGGTCAATCCAGCGGAGCTAGAGCTAGCTGCTAATCGGGCAATTCAGCTGATGGTAGAGCTAGCCGATGCCAGCGTCACTCATCAACAAGATGAGCGTACAAAAATTGGACAAATCACCCCCATCCGTACGGTCAATCTGCGGCTAAAACGCGTGCGGCAAATTCTAGGTAGCTATGTGGCTGAGGGAGCGCTTAAAGATCTGAGCGCTGCTGATGTGGAAGATACGCTAACTCGTCTAGGATGCCACTTAACTGCTGAAGCAGATGGGGTATGGGTGGTAACAGTGCCGGCCTATCGCTATCGAGATCTAGAGCGAGAAATTGACCTGATTGAAGAGGTGGCTCGTCTATTTGGCTATAACCGCTTTGCCAATACCTTGCCCCAGCAAACATCCCGCGGGCGGCTTTCTCCAGAGGCGGCGCTCTCCCGTCAGCTGCGAACGGCGTTCCGTGGAGCGGGGCTAACTGAAGTTTTGCACTATTCGCTTACCAGCCCGGCTCCTGAACGAGTCGTGTTAGAAAATCCTCTATTTACAGAGTATTCGGCCCTACGTTCGGACTTGCTGTCGGGGCTCATTGACGGCTTTCAATTTAATTTAGAGCAGGGTAACGGTCCCCTCAACGCGTTTGAAATTGGCCATGTATTTGCCAACGAAGATGGTCAGCTCAATGAGTACGAGCGCGTCGCTGGCATTATGGGAGGTAATGCGGCTCAGGGGCAGTGGAGCGGGACAACCCAGCCGCTGAGCTGGTATGAAGCCAAAGGCATTCTAGAAGCCGTATTTCAGCAGGTGGGTCTGAGTGTAGACTATCGACCTGATAGCGCAGACACGCGGCTGCATCCGGGACGGACGGCGTCATTGTGGGTGCGGGGTCGAACTCGTCTGGGCACATTTGGTCAGCTGCATCCGCGTCTGCGTCAGGAGCGAGATCTGCCTGAGGAAGTGTACGTATTTGAACTGGACTGGGATGCGATCGCAGTTTGCCTCGTGAGCGATCGTTTCCGTGCGCCTAAATTCAAGAGCTATTCTACCTATCCCGGCTCTGACCGCGATATTGCTTTTTATGCGCCCACGAGCGTATCGGTTGCAGACTTGGAAAAGCTGATCGCGCGCACCGGAGGGCAGCTACTAGAAGCGGTCACTCTATTTGATCAATATACCGGTAAAGGAGTTCCCGATGGCCAGCGCAGCCTTGCTTTTCGCATGTTCTATCGAGCCAATGACAGGACGCTGACTGATAAAGATATCGATCCTCTACAGGATAAAATTCGAGCCGCGTTAGAGAAAAAGTTTAAGGTGAGCCTGCGGAGTTAGAGAAGCCTTGGGCCTCTGTTTAGCTGTCTACTCAGCAGGCGGCTTGGGTCCTTTTTTCTGCTGCTCTTCGCTAAAGTAAACCTCTAGTACCTGCTTGGCCATGGGTGCGGCAAAGGAACCACCGCCACCGCCCGAATGTTCGCCAAACGAAACTACCAAAATTTCTGGATTTTCAAAGGGAGCATAGGCCCCAAACCAGGTGTGGTTCTCAAAGGGTGGGGCTTCAGCCGTCCCTGTTTTTCCTGCCGCGTTGGGAATGGTGGGTACGTTGAGGCTGGTGGCCGTACCGCTGGTAATCACCTGACGCAGCCCCTCTTGAACCACTTTGATCGTCTCTGGCTGCATCCCGAGAGATGTCTTCCACTGTTTGGTTTCGGCTCCGTCTAGTAGCAGATGGGGTTTGACGCGGTAGCCGCCGTTGGCTGCGATCGCAAACATGACAGCCGTCTGCAGCGGCGTTACCTGCATATAGCCCTGGCCAATGGTCATATTGATGGTGTCACCCAGATACCAGGCATCATCAAAGGTTTCTTGCTTCCATGCCTCGTCAGGAACTAACCCTGGAGATTCTTCAGTTGCTAGCTCAATACCGGTTTTAGCTCCTAGACCGTAGTTGCGCATCCACTGAATCAGGGGTTCGTGCCCCATCCTCATCCCCACCTGATAGAAAAAGGTGTCGCTACTCCATTTCAGCGCCCCTGCAAACCCTAGAGGACCGAAGCCAGCGTTGTTCCAATCCCAAAACAAAATTCCGCCAGCGTTGATGTTGGGATAGGTGGGTAGGACCGTACTGGCCGGAAACGTTCCTGACTCAATGGCGGCTGTTGTGGTGATAATTTTGAACGTACTGGCGGGCGGATAGGCCTGTAGAGACCGATTGAGAAAGGGGTTGCCGCGGCTGTTGAGCTGCTCCCACTGGGCTTGAGTAATGCGTGTGGAAAAGATATTGGGATCAAACGTGGGACGGCTGACCATGGCCAGGATAGCGCCGTCTCTTGGGTCCATAGCTATGATGGCTCCAATCGTGTCGCCCAGAGCTTTTTCAGCCGCTTTTTGCAGTTCTAGATCTAAAGTCAGACGAATATTCTGACCAGACTCTGGTGGTTTTTCTCCCAAAATGCTGAGAACGTTGCCAGCGCTATCTACCTCAACCTGCTGACCACCCCATACCCCACGGAGCATCGATTCAAAGGACTTCTCAGACCCCATTTTGCCGATAATGTCCCCCAGTCGATAGTCGTCATCGAGCTGGTCAAACTCCTCTTCGTCAATTTCACCGGTATAACCAATGACGTGGGCAGCTAAATCCCCATTGGGATAGTTGCGGATAGCTTCTGCTTCAACTCGTACCCCCGGAAGCTCAGGCGCATATTCGGCTAGGGCGGTTGTTTGGGCCGGGCTCAGACCACGTGCGATCGCAATTGACTGGGTGGATTCATAGCCAGCCGACTCAATCCGTGCCTGGATTTCATCGGCTGGAATTTCTAAAAGCTGGGCTAAACGCTGCACCACCTGATCTCGCTGGTCGACCGGTAGGGCAATCGGCCAGATTGACACCGAATGAGACAGTCGGCTCCCCGCCAAAATTTTGCCATTGCGGTCAAACATAGTGCCGCGAGCCGGTCGCCGTGGCAGCAATAAGATGCGATTTTCTTCGGCCAGCTTACGGTTGCGATCGCCTTCCACCAGCTGCAGGTAAAATAACCGGCTGCCAATTCCCCCGAGCATCACCAGGGAAAGCGAGATCATCATAATCACCGATTGGTACTGACGACCAACGGTACGCCCTCCCTTTTTTTCCACATTGGCTGAGGGATATTGGAGAAAAGCCATAATTGACGGTGAACGTTCAGTACTGACAGACTGTGGAGTGATAGAAATGCAAACTAACTGAAATGTTACAGTAACCAGCGGATGCATTTGTTGGCTACGTATAAGGTTAGCTGCTGTAACCAAGGGCGCTCAGGACATGAACTGCCCTAATTAGTCCGGGATTAAACCTTGATCAGTTTAGCTTCTTCGATGAAATGACAGCAGCCCACTGCTGTCGCCGCTAGGCCCACCCTGCCTTTGTGCAATTGGGATTTTGAGCACCTCCCCGTAAAATAATTCAAATGGACCAATCACGAGGATTGCATCCGATGGCTCAAACCATCTCTCCACCAAAGGTAAATAAGACAGCAACGCTGGATGTAAAACTCAGGGACGTCGTTAAAGCTTTTGGTGAGTCCATCGCGGTTGAAGGTCTAAATTTAAATATTCGTCAGGGCGAGTTTTTTAGTATTTTGGGTCCCTCTGGATGCGGTAAAACGACAACACTGCGAATGATTGCTGGATTTGAAACCCTGACATCGGGGGAGCTGACTATCCAGGGTCGTTCCATGGAAGGGGTTCCTGCTCATCGCCGCTCGGTCAATACTGTTTTCCAAAGCTATGCATTGTTTAACCATATGAGCGTCTGGGACAATGTCGCCTTTGGACTCAAGATTATAAAAATTCCTAAGGCCGATTTGCGGCAGCGAGTGGGTGAGGCACTCACCCTTGTACAAATGGAAAGCTTTGCGAAGCGCTATCCTACCCAGCTATCCGGTGGCCAGAGACAGCGGGTGGCTCTGGCCCGAGCTTTGGTCAATCGTCCAGCGGTGATGCTCCTAGATGAACCCTTAGGGGCTCTAGATTTGAAGCTGCGTAAACAAATGCAGGTGGAACTTTCCAATCTGCATCAGCGCCTGGGTATCACATTTATTATGGTGACCCACGACCAGGAAGAGGCCCTATCCCTGTCTAACCGTATTGCCGTAATGAAAGAGGGACGTATCGAGCAGGTGGGGTCGCCCAGTGAAATTTATGAGCATCCGGCGACAGCCTTTGTCGCCGATTTTATTGGGGATACTAATCTGCTGTCTGGGCAGCTTCTAGCCGGAGATCTCAATCCGCTGCTGGTGACCAAGAGCGGTCTCAAAGTTGCGATCGCACCCCCCGATCACCCTGACATTACCCAGATAGACGTCAGCATTCGTCCTGAGAAAATCTACCTCAGTGCTCAGGCGACAGCAGAGGCCCCGCAGCACCATAACAACTGCTATCCAGCAGAAGTTAAACACACTCTGTATACAGGACCCCATATACATTGCATTATTGAACTACCGACAGGAGAACAATTACGCGTACTGCAGCCTAACCACATGCGATATCAGCCAGGGGACTCCGTCTATGTATCGTGGGCCGCAGCTGACTGTCAGGTTCTGGTTTCTTCAAGCGCTTCCTAGCAGGTTGTATCTACTGACCGCTCCAACGCTGGCAGCTAAGATTTTGAGTAAGGATCTACACGAACAAATTCCTAGTTGCTAATAGCCTAAGGTCAGAAAGTGGTTTAAAAAGTATCCATGGTGTTTGCTTAGAGGAGAAAGACTGTGCCCCGCCGAATATCCCGTAATTCGCTACTGTCTCGTACGTCCCGTCGACGCTTTCTACAGGGTTCTGCTGCAGCCCTAGCCGGAGTCGGTTTAGCCAACTGTCAGCGCACCATCGGTGAGGCTGGTGGGACAGGTGAAACCGCTTCTACTGATGCCGCTTCTGATTCGACCCAGGCATCTGGTACGCTGCATATCTACACTTGGGCAGACTACACAGACGATGAGCTAGCAGCACAGTTTACTGAAGCTACAGGTATCGATGTCAAAGTCGATGTCTATGACTCCAATGAAACCATGCTGGCCAAGATGCAGGCTGGTGGCGGTGCGGACTACAGCTTGATCTATCCGTCAGACTATATGGTTACGGAAATGATCGACCTGGAGATGCTGACCGAGTTAGATAAGTCTCGTCTGGTGGGCTTAGACAAAATTCGTGAAAAATGGAAGAGTCCTGTCTACGACCCTGACAACAGCCATAGCGTTCCGTACAGCTGGGGCACCACTGGCTTACTGTACAACTCTGAGCTACTGACAACGCCACCCACCGATTGGGACTACCTGTGGGATAACAGCGATGTGCTCTCTCGTAAGATGACGATGCTCGACGATGTGCGAGAAACCATGGGAGCCGTCCTCAGCTCTTTAGGGTACTCGTACAATGCTACTGACCCAGCTGAGCTAGAAGCCGCCTACCAAAAGCTGCTGGAGCTGAAGCCAGACCTGGCTTCCTTTAAGTCGTTTGGTTGGCAAGATGAGCTGCTCAGCGGTGATTTGCTGCTCTCTATGGTCTATTCAGTAGAGGGTATTCCTGTCAGTCTTGAGAACCCCACATTCAAGTATGTCATTCCAGAAAGCGGGTCTTCTGTTTGGACGGACACCATGGTGATTCCCACGTCTGCCCCTAATGTGGATGCGGCCTATGAGTGGATTAACTTCAATCTGCAGCCTAAAGTTTCTCAGGAAACGGTAGAGCGTCTCTTCTTTGCCACACCTAATGGGGAAGCTATGACAATGCTCTCCAAAGAATTGCTTGAAAATGAGAACCTCTTTCCTCCTGAAGATCTACTCGCTAAGTGCGAAGGGATTGCGCCTGTTGGCGAAGCCAACGCTCTCTACGATGAGTACTGGACTAAGGTTACTAGTGCTTAGGGGCTGAGAAGAAGTTTAATAATCAACGATGCCTCAGGGGATGGATAAAGGAATTAAACCAGCGGTGGCTTTGGGCAGAACCCTTAATCTAGCCAACGTTCTAAAAATGCTAAAGGCAAGTATCAGACCGCTGGGACTTTTAGGCCCAGCGGGTGTCTGGCTACTTCTGCTAATGGTGCTGCCAACGCTGTTGATCACTGAGCTGAGCTTTGTGCCAGGGTTGCGACCTGGAGAAGCGATTGAAGGGTACGGTCTGCTGAACTATCTCAGGATTCTAGAACCCACTTACCTACAGGTTTTACGACGCTCAGCTACGTTTGCGACTGGGACTACGCTGCTTTGTCTGCTCTTAGGGTTTCCTGTGGCCTACTGGCTGGCTCTCATGGCTCCCAAGCGCTGGCGTAACCTTCTACTGGTACTGTTTATTTTGCCGCTGTGGACATCGTCACTGCTGCGCACCTATGCCTGGATTACGCTGCTGCGACCCTCTGGGGTAATCAATCTGGCGTTGGGTGCTCTAGGTCTGCCCACGCAGTCTTTGATGAATACGCACTGGGCTGTCTATATCGGTATGACCTATAGCTTTTTGCCCTATATGGTGCTGATCTTGTATGCCTCGCTAGAGCGTCTGGATTTGCGTCTCTTGGAGGCGGCAGCCGATTTGGGGGCAAACCCTCGGACTACCTTTTGGCGGGTCACCGTGCCTCAAACGCTGCCAGGAATCGCGGCGGGCTGTTTGCTGGTATTTGTGACCAGCTTGGGTGATTTTGTGGTGCCGACATTGCTAGGCGGTCCTAGCAGTATGACGATTTCGCGACTGATTTACAATCAGTTTCTCGGAGTAGCGCGAAACTGGGGCTTTGGCTCGGCCCTGAGCATGGTGTTGATTTTGATGGTGAGTTTGGCGATCGCACTGCTGCTCAAATATGGCGATCGCAATCCTGAGATCTATTCATGAACTCTGCTAAAGACGCAACCAAAAATCGCCGTCGCCTATCTTGGCAGGCCCTAGTCACGGTGCTCATGTACAGCTTTATGTATATCCCCATTATTATCTTGGGGGTATACAGCTTTAATGAATCGCGGTACGGAGCTATCTGGAAGGGCTTTAGCCTGACCTGGTATCGCAAGTTAATGGGCGATGAGCGCTTATTTCTTGCGTTGGGAGACAGTCTTAAAATAGCGCTGTGTGCTGTGGCAGTTTCCTCTGTACTTGGTACTCTGATGGCTGTTGGACTTGCCAGATATCGCTTTCCTGGTAAGTCTTTATATGTAGGCGTTTCCTATTTGCCGCTGATTATTCCAGATATTGCGATCGCAGTGGCGACCCTCGTCTTTCTAGCATCAGTCTCGATTCCACTAAGCCTATGGACGGCGATTGCAGCCCATATGGTCTTTTGTCTGGCCTACATTGCGATTGTTGTCTCCAGCCGTCTCCAAGGGCTAGACCCTAATCTTGAAGAAGCCGCCTTAGACTTGGGGGCCACCCCAACCCAGGCTCTAATTAGAGTGCTTATTCCCCAGCTCATGCCAGCGATACTATCCGGCTGTCTGCTAGCGTTTGTTTTGAGTATGGATGATCTGCTGATCTCCAGTTTTACCGCAGGTGGAGCCAATCCTCTCCCCATTGAGATTTTTAGCCGAGTCAAGACTGGCATCAAACCTGATATCAATGCTCTCAGTGTTCTGCTGATTTTGGCATCAGGTCTCATTGCTGCCCTTTCTGAATATTTTCGATATAAAAGCGAACGAATTTGAGGATGCTTTCTCAGAACTGACGATCCATCAACATCTCTGGGCCAGCCAGTTGCCAGCTAGCGTAGCGACAGCAAAACTCTCTGGGCCATGAGGATGAGATCACCTCAAAGCATGCGAAAGATCACATTTTTGGAGCCCTAAAATCACGGTAAATGCCTTGCCTAGAGAGCATATTAGATGTAGACATTAAAGTCTCTCTTCAACGACTTTATGACTGGTGTTCCTTAGATTTTTTCTGGAGTTAGTGCAATGTTAAGCGGCCAAATCCCAACTCAGTCTCTAGAGAGTCTGATGAAAACAATCTTGAACCGCCGTCGCATCAATCGTGAAACTCAGCACATGCTGATGAACTCGCTCTTGGGCAAGGCTCATCTCAACAACCAAGAGCAAGCACAGGTACAAGAAATTTTTGAAGCTATTAGCCAGGGGCGTCTGCGCGTCATTGACTAAGTCCAGCTCTGACGTCTAGTTTTCAGATGAACTATCGGTGGGCTTATCTTCCACATCAGGTACAAAGTCAGGACGAGCCGCATTTTCCCAGCCAGGGGGACGCTTAGAGTTGTACCAGGCAATGGAGCCAATAACCACAGCCGCAATAAAGCCCACCACATAAACTAGCTGGAAGTAAGCCATGGGAACACCCGATGGGGTCGCTTCCCCGAATAAAAATGTCATAGAGACCTATCCTCTGGTTTTGCAAAATGCTCAGAGACGAGCGTTAACGATTCTTTAACGTTTTTTATATGGTACTCTACTCCGTCGGCGCTCCTGAATCTATCGGTGCTGGTGCTGGTGCCGGTGCTGGTGCTGGGGCCGGTGCAGCCGGCGCTGGAGCAGCCGGTGCAGGTGCAGCCGGTTCGGGGGCGGGCGCAACGACTGGTGCAGCCGGTTCGGGGGCCGGAGCTACTGGCTCAGCTGGCGCTGGTGTAGGTGTGGTCGGAACCGGTGCTGATACGGGGGCCGGTGCCGGCGCAGAAACAGTCGCCGGGGCCGGACGAGGATCGGGCGATGGGCTGGGAGATGACTGTCTTGGTTCGGCGGGTGCAGGAGCTGCAGCCGGTGCAGCGGGTTCAGGATCTGAGCGTCTGGGCGCGGGTTCGCTAGCAGGTTGCTCAGAACGGCTTCCTGCTTTCTCGGCGACAACTTTGCCAGGTTTGACGGGCTTTGCTTCAATGGAGCCTTTTCGACCGGAGAGGCGCGGCAGGTCTGGAAATTCTTCGACTGGAAGATCTTCGATAAACTGTGAAACAAACTGTCGCCAGGCATAGGCTGCTGTACTACTAGCCCCTCGGGTCGGGCTACTATCATCGTTGCCAAACCAAACTCCCACCACTAGTTGAGGGGTGAAGCCGATAAACCACAGATCGCGATTTTTTTCAGAAGTGCCAGTTTTACCAGCAACCTGACGTCCGTTGATATACGCGTTACTGCCGGTACCTCCTTCGACAACGCTACGCATCATCCACGTCATGATGGCTGCTGAATCTGCGTCAATTGCCTGCTCTGATTCGTCAGCAAATTCGTACAGGACTTCCCCGGCCCGATTTGTAATTCGTTTGATACCGTGGGCTTCAACATGCTTACCCTCGGCGGCAAACGTGCCGTAGGCACTGGTCAGTTCTAGGAGGTTAACTTCAGAGGAGCCCAAGGCGAGAGAGTAGGCCGGTAATAGGTCAGACTTGATACCCATCCGTTTAGCCATGGCAATAACGGGCTCAAATCCTACTTCGATCAAGACTTTGACTGCCACAATGTTGATCGACGATGCCAGTGCCCGCCGTAGCTCAACGTTACCGCTGTACTTATCTCCATAGTTTTTGGGTTCGTAGCCGTCAACGACGTAGCGTGCATCGACGTAGTCTTTATAGGGAGACATGCCGCTTGCGATCGCGCTGCTATAAACAAATGCCTTAAATGTGGATCCTGGCTGGCGCTGAGCCTGAGTTACCCGGTTGAACTGGCTTTCCTCAAAGTCAGTACCGCCGACCATCGCATGCACCTGACCGGTTGTGGGGTCAAGCGCCACAATCGAGCCCTGCTCAAACCGCTGCCAGCTAGCATATTCATCTAGAACCTCTTCCAGGGTGGATTCAGCTGCTCGCTGCCACTTGGGCTTGAGACTGGTTTCAACAATCAGGCCGCCTGCTTCAATATCCTCTTGAGAAATCAGCTGTGGCAGCTGTTTTTGCACATAGATAGTGAAGTAAGGAAATTCGCTATATAGAAATTTCGGCTCATTTGGAGTCGTGGCGATATCGCTGCGATAAGCCGTTATTGCCTGAGCCTGAGAAATAACACCGTTCTCTAGCATCCGGCTGATGACTTTATCTCGCTGCTCACGGGCGGCTTCTTCATCTACCAGCGGTGAATAAAGGCTAGGCGCTGGAGCCATACCCGCAATCAGAGCGATTTCCGCTACCGTTAGCTCTTCTACCGGTTTGCCAAAATAAATCCAGGCTGCATCAGCGACACCGTAGGCTCCTGCCCCCAAATAAACTAGGTTCAGATAGCGCTCAAGAATTTTCTCCTTACCAATTTCTTTCTCTAGCTTATTGGCCAGCAGAGCCTCACGAAATTTACGCTGAAAGCTACGGTCATGGTCTAGAAAGATAATTCTGGCAACCTGCTGTGTAATCGTGCTGGCTCCTTCCACCAGCTCACGATTGCGTAAATTGGAATAAACTGCGCGAGCGATTCCTTTATAGTCAATGCCGCTATGCTCGTAGAACCTCCGATCTTCAGAAGCGATAAAGCCTTGGATTAGGGTATCGGGAATATCGTCATATTCAAGATATTCCTGGGTGGCCGGACCGATCTTTTGCAGGATGCTACCGCTATCGGATTTGATAGTGATTGTTCCTGTGCGTGCAAATGTTAAAGCCTCAGATACGTCGGGCAGATTGGCTTCGGCTTCTTGCCAAAAACGATAGCCACGAGTCACAGGACCAGCGACACCCGCCCCTAATAGCAGGGCCAGCCAAAACAAGAAGCTCTTGTAGAGAGGCTTTGGCTGCTTGGCCCCTCTTGCAGAGCTAGCTGCGGCTGAGCGTCCTTTAATCTCATTGTTTCTGACTTTACCAATCCAATTAGCCACGTTAAAGAAACCCTACTGAACCTATCGGTCTGGAAATGGTTGACTCGCTGGCAAACGCCAGTTCAATTAACAAGCGTGTAACAAGCGGGATAGGTGCCTACACCTGAAATTAATACAAAGCTCAACTGGCATATCTTCCAAAAAGGCTATCAGAATCTACCCTAACTCACCAAATAGTCGGTATGACCCAGCGCTAACCCTAAAATCAACATACCAATAACTAGAAACGGCTGAGCACTTGCCTGATATTTCACATCGTTCTCTAACGGATTGCGTAAGAAATACATATCCTGGAAAGTTATTTGCGGAATAATCATCAAGATCAGCAGCACCGCATAGAGATTTTTATGAATGGCAATTAGGTAAGCCGCCATTCCCGCCTGAAAGATGTCGATCATCAGCACACAGATCCAGGCGGCTGTCCCGACTCCAAACATGACCGGTAGCGATTTTAAACCGAGGGCTTCATCCCCTTCTACACTCTTAAAATCATTCACTACAGCAATTCCTAGTCCAGCCATGCTATAGAGCAGGGTAAGGACAATGACCGTAGGATTTAGCTGCCCAAATAGAGCGTGACCGGCCCACCAGGGTAAGGCAATGTAGCTTGCGCCTAGCGCATAGTTGCCTAGCCAACCATTTTGTTTGAGCTTGAGCGGCGGTGCAGAATAAATATAAGAGACAAATGAACCTCCAACAGCTAAGGCTGTCAGTATGGGAAAGTCGTGGTGTGCCCAGCGGTCTAGACCATAGGAAACGGCAATGCCGCCCAACAGCAGTACCCAAATTTGAACCTGGACCTGCCCCAAGCCGATAGCACCAGACGGAATCGGTCGGTAGGGTTCGTTGATGGCATCCAGCTCGCGATCGTAGTAGTCATTAATGGTCTGGGTATAGCCGGTTAACAGCGGTCCTGCCATCAGCATGCAGGCAAGGGAAACTAGCACATGCTCAACGCTCCAGACAAAATGCCCAGAGGACGCTGCTCCACAAAGCACTCCCCAAATTAGAGGAATCCAGGTAATGGGTTTCATGAGCTGTAGCCGGATCTTCCATATAGAAGTCTCACCGTCGGCAGCCCCTTTCATACCCAATAGCTGACGTGCTTTGGACCCTTCTGAGGCAGCCGGGCTGTTCACCGGATTAGACTCGCTAGGGTTAACTGAGGAAGGATTATCAGCCATGGGCTTTAGTAGAAGAGATTAAGAGAAAAAGACATTAGCCAAAGGACAAAATGAGATAGCCAGACTGAAACTTAGCTCCTGTGACAGAGCGTCCCTGTAGCCCCTTGGGCAGACTCAGGTTTCGACGCTGATCTCCAGCTTCAATCGTGACTTCTGGCCCATATTGGGTCAGCTGTATTTGTTTTTTGTCAAAACTTGGTAAAAACAGCCGCACTGTGCTGGTATCTGGGTCGATCTCCACCGGGGCTGGCACCGCTGGAGCCACCATAAAGTCTGGTAAGGCGTCGATCTGGGGCTGCCAGTCGTCCGTATTTGCTGGCAGTGAATAGACAGGTAGTGGCTCAAAATCCTGGGTGTTACCACCTCGATTGACCATGACGCCTGCTACGGTTAGCTCAATTTGCTGAGCAGCACCCCAAAGGTATCGAGCGGTTGCGATCGCAATCGCATCTCCGCTTGACACCAGGTAGGCACGAACCCGCATTGGGTCTTTAACCGCAGTCACACCCTGGCTGACAAAATTTGTCCCTTCTTGAACTTCAGGCTGATTAAATAAATCACCAGATAGTCCCCGGCCACCGCTCAGGACGGCACCAGCGACCGGTTGCACAAAGGGCATCACGGCCTTAGAAAACTGAGATGCCTGAAAAACTTGCTTAAATCGGCGAAAATACCAGTCTATACTGGCTGGCATTCCCCACATGCGTAGACTGGTCTGATCGCCAGGACCGTCATGCACAATGACGTCATAATCCCCGCTGGCATCATATTCACGCAGCTCATTGAGCGTGAGGGCCTGATCCATACCCGGTAGCAGGCTCAGCTCTTGCCCATATACGGCCTTAAAAAACGGATCGCGCAGGTATTCTGCTTCTAATTTCTTTAGCCGTTCCCAATTTTGTTCTAAAAGCTGAGTAAATTGCAGCTGAGCGATCCATAAGTTGCTGGCAGCTACCGTTGGCGTTGGTGTAACCTCCTGCCCCAGCAGCATGCCAAAGCCAGGACCGGCATCCTCGGTTACCAACAGTACTCGCTGCCCCTCGGCTGATAACTTCTTGGCAGCTGCGATCGCACAAGACGAACGCCCACTCCCCCCTTTACCCAAAAACGTCAGAATTAAAGCCATCAGTGACGAGTCAAAAAATCAGTAAAAACGTCGCTTACTCGGTCATCAGCTGCAATCAAAAGCACCCCTTGCTATGAGTTAAGAGGTGCTTTTGCCAAGTAAAAAATGCTAAGCAGTTTGCTTTAGCTCATCCTCAAAAAACCAGCTGGAGAACCGGTCAGAAAACTCGACCACAACGCCAACACCGCTGCCGTCGACCATTTTAAACTGGGTCACCGTACCCTCTTGCCCTAGACGCTTGGCAACGCTATCAGACACCCGATCCCTTACCCGTACAACTTTCACCTTTTGTCCGATATCCAAAGCCATGCTCTAAGACCCTCCTATCCAAAATAAAGCTGCCGAGTATTAAGAATTAAAACCAACCCTAAGTTTATCAGTGTCTTGCTCTTTGTAAGCTATCCTAAAGAACTGTTGCTGGATCTAGATCGACTCCTAACCCTTGTCTGTAGCGTATCTCGGCAGAAATAACCTATGTTGGCAAAACGAATTCTTCCCTGTCTAGACGTTAAAGCAGGCCGCGTTGTTAAAGGCATCAACTTTGTAGAACTCCAGGATGCTGGGGATCCAGTTGAGCTTGCCCAAGCTTATAACCAGGCCGGAGCAGACGAACTCGTTTTTCTAGACATTACGGCTACCCATGAAGATCGCAGCATCATTTTTGATGTTGTTCATCGAACGGCTGAGCAGGTGTTTATTCCACTCACTGTGGGTGGCGGTGTGAGCTCAGTAGATATCATCAAAAAGCTTTTACGAGCTGGGGCAGACAAAGTCAGTATCAACTCAGCAGCCGTTCGTAACCCTGATTTTATCCAGGAAGCTAGCCAGCGTTTTGGAAATCAGTGCATCGTAGTTGCCATCGATGCCAAACGTCGCCCTGACAGTTCCGGCTGGGACGTTTTTGTCCGTGGTGGCCGTGAAAATACGGGGCTAGATGCGGTTGAGTGGGCACAGAATGTCGTCAGTCGTGGTGCTGGAGAACTCTTGATTACCAGCATGGATGCGGATGGCACTAAAGCTGGATACGACCTTGAACTAACGCGTACAATTGCCGCGTCTGTCGATGTTCCAGTGATCGCCTCAGGCGGTGCTGGCACCTGTGAGCACATCTACGATGCCCTAACGGATGGTCAGGCAGAAGCGGCTTTGCTAGCATCCCTCTTACACTATGGCCAACTCACCGTAGCTGAGATTAAAGCCTATCTGAGCCAGAAGCATATAGCCGTCAGACCTTAACCGGCTAAGACATCGGTCAATTCTGTGGCATTCCTTAAATAGTGCTGTGGATCAGAGCGCATTTATGATAGCTCTGTTACAGTATGTAAAAGATAGTTTTAGTTTTTTAAGGCCTGCTGTTCGTATTTTTTTCGATGACGCTTTTAATCATAGCCATCGTTGTTGGTTTAGTTATTTGGGCCCTGCGTCTTATGGACCGGGCTATTGTTTGTCAGGAATTTTCCCTGATGTTGGCAGGCTTCTTGGTCGCTTCTTCTGCCGCTGCCATGGTAGGAGTGTATTTTCTGATGAGCGACTACATGGTTTATATGCATCAGAATGAGCTGCTTTTCCAAGCCCAATATTATTCAGATTTTGTAGTCCTAGACGATCAGCTTCCCTCGTCACAGTTCTTAGAGAACGACCTGGCCTCTTTTCATGTTGCTGATTTGCCAGGGCGCTAGAGTTTTACAGCCTGGCCTAAAAGGCTTTTTTGGCTTGAGAAAGCCACAAGTTTCCACAAATTTTATTGCAATAATTCTGTCCAGGTTGCTGGACCAACGACTCCGTCGACATCTAGTCCTGACTGCTGTTGAAACTGCAGTACGGCCTGCTCAGTTTGCAAACCGAAAACACCATCAATACCCCCTGTATAGAAACCGGTTTCAGCTAGGCGTCGCTGTAGTGTAGTGACATCCTCACCCTGGTCACCTAATTGAAGTGCCGGTAGGGTTCCAGCTGTGCCCGTTGGGTTCTCTGCGGGGTCGATGATAGGTTCTACAGGTTCAATGGCGGTTTCTATAGGGGATGCCGGGGCATCATTTGAGTTAGAGCCATCTGGCTGTTGAGGCTGCTCTAAGGCTGTCAATGTGGGTAATAATCGTTGCCATGTGGCAGGCCCCACGACACCGTCTGCGGGTAATCCTGCATCAGCTTGAAACTGATTGACCGCTGTCATGGTTGCCTCACCGTAGGTACCATCCACGGCTCCCGAGTAATAACCCAGAAGTGACAGCATTGCCTGGACTTCTCTGACTGCATTTCCAGAACTGCCAAGTTCTAAAACCTCGTTTGCTTGAGCAATTATGACAGCTGAACGATTACTTAATTTGTCCGGTTCTATCGATGCAGTCGCCGTTTGGGCAGCTAGCGCAGTCGTTCTTAGGATGCCTAGCAAACCCAATGTTAGCCAGAAATTAGAGATTGCCAATAAGTCCCAACGTTTCATGCACACAAACACCATAAGTTTTGGTCCAAGCGTAGGATACGTTTGTTCGGTACACGCCATACCAAACATTAAGATGTCATAGCATGTTAATTGCGTCTAGAGAAATTGATATTTCTAGCTCATCTATTGAATAAAAGATCTGGCGAGCGTCTTGCTCGATTTTATCTGACATTGTTGGGGAGCTATGGCTGCTATTTCCATCTTTGATAGATTGCTAGGCAGTCTGTTAGGTAGCTATATGGGTCACTGCTACCAGACGGTTTGCGATCCAATCAATCATCTGCAACCGTGTGGATTTGAGGATAGCTTGCTCTATCAAGCGTGGTCATCCCAAGTTTGTCAGCTGCGAGTACTTGAATTTGACCCAGCCAATGCAGATCCTATAGTGGTGCTGCCGTGGCTACTTTATCGCCACGATGATCGTTCCCTCAGACATAGTGAGCTAGCTCAGCTATTAATGCCAATATCCGCTGAAAAGGTTAACGATACGTTGGGCGCGCTTTATTTGCTGGGTGACTGTCTAGAATGGCTAATGCAGTGCTCGCTGGCAACTCAAGAACCCCTGGCGCTGCTATGTCAGTATGTGCGTCATCATCAGTCAGAATATCCAGAGATCCTCCGGTCTCAGTTTGATTGTTGGGTGAGCAGCCTATCTCGTGGGGGCTTTAACGACCGGCTGATGCATGATGAAGATGAGCTAGATGGGGCTTTGGTCTCCGTTATCATTGCCATACAGCAGTGTCTGAGCTATCGAGAGAATCTAGCGATCGCACTGGCTAATCCAGTGCTGTCTCAATCGACGCTCACAGCGGTAGGCTGTTTCCTCGGAGCTTGGGGCGGGACCGCTATTATTCCAACGCAGTGGATGCTCACAATCCCTGGTGATACTCGCCGGTCCATTTGCGTATTTGCCGAAAAGATCTATCGAGAATGGGCCGGAATTTTATCCGTATCAGGCAGCTTAGAGATAATACCGCTGGATTTATGAGTACGGCTCCCAGGTCAGCTAGCTATAATAGGAGCACAGGTACGACAAGCATCTTTCAACGTTGATTGCTATTTAAGCTAAATGCCAAAGATTAGAAGAGTGGTAGGCTAAGTCGGCTGCTCTGACAACCTTTTACGTATTGGTAAAATTTAGCTGCAGCAGCGTTGTAAACAGTATTTAATTCTGAATCAGTTCAGGTTAACTCCTTTAGATCACGTATAGATAGTTATCTACACATACCCTAAAAGGGGGATGGTCCAAGTCTGAGTCGGTTAGCCTTAATATCTCTAGAGCGCTGACTTTCGATTGCGTCAGACATCTGGCCTCTGCTTGGGGACGACGGTACGTCTAGCCAAGTCTTCGCTGGTATTTAACGCTCGTAGGCCGCTAAATCAGAGCAATATTTAATCGCTTGATTAGCAGTCTTTGTTGTTGTGGCCTTTCCTGCAGTCGGTGACATCTATGGTCAAAGTCATTTGGCAACGTTTGCGTGCTTCGGTCGGCTGGTGCAAAACTCAGTTGCCGGAAATTTCTACATCTTTGCGTCAAACGTCCAATACATCAATCCGTCAGTCGACCCGGTCGAGTAGTAATTCTACTGGGTTGTATGTTATTTCGCGGCACACGCCCTTTAACCAGACCCAGATCGCTATTGTTCTGACAGTATTACTGCTGACTGCGATTTTAGGACAGCGGTTCTACAATCAGCCAGCTCTAACGGTAGGAACATTGGCTACAGATACCTTTGTTGCGCCTTACGACGCCACACTGCCGGACATGATCACAACAGAGGAAAATCGTCAGGCAGCTCGCAGTGGTTCAACGATTGTCCTGCAGGTTGACCCAGAAAAGACAAAAGTGATTCTAGAAGAGGCCAATGCCATTCTTGGTCAGGGAACAGCACTACGTCAGCAGGCCGGTAAAATTCCATATTTGTCTACTGCTCAGCTCTCTAGCCGGACGCAGCGATATCTACGTCAATCGGCGGTCGAAGAGTGGGAGGAGGTTTGGGAGCTGGCCCAAACACCAGCGCTGACCAACAGCGTATTACAAGAGGGCGCTAGCGGCTCGCTTCAAGTTCGTATCAATAGTCTAGAAACCAATCAACGTTTGGCGTTAGGAGAGCTTCTAAGGTTCCGGGAGAAGACATCTCGGCAGTCTATGATGGCGATTCGAACCCAGGTAGATGCAAATCGCCGACAATATGCGGCGACACTGCCTAATCTACAGAATCTAACAACACGTAACGGCTCGCAGCCGCTAGATTACAAGCTATTTGAGTTGAGTGATTCCGACTGGCAGACGGTGCAATCATCGAGTCGTTTGATATTAAACCGGATGCTAACTCAAGGTATTCATGACGGTATGCCAGCGACACTCTGGCAAAAAGCTGTCGATGTCCAGCTCCAGGGCATGCTGGTTTTGGACGATACTCCTGGTTTTACTCGCGATGAGCTCAGTGCTAAAGAAGCTGTGGCTAAAGAGATTACTGCCAAAATAGTTCGTTCTGTTTTGCAACCTAATCTAATTGAAGATCAAGAGCAAACTCGATTGCGAGCAGAGCAGGTAGAGAATGAAGTAAAAACGGTCACTGTCTCCATTGAGCAAGGTGATTCCATTGTGAGGAAAGGGGAAACAATTGCCCAAGGAGACTTTGTTTTACTCGATCACTTCAAGCTGACCCAGCGTCGATTTAATTGGCTAGGATTTTCTGGTTTTGGCGCTTTAGTCAGTGCGGGTGTGGGTTTATTACTGTGGGTGGACCACTGGCAAAAAGGAGGGCTGCGTCAGCGAGATCACTTGCTGGTGTTAAGCGTGATTATGAGCGTAGCAGCGCTTATGGCGCTCAAAATACCGGGTTTAGGTCTGCCCGCTGTGGGGCTTTTGTTGGGAAGTTTCTACGGATATATTCTGGCTACTGTGACGATTGGCTTGCTTGTAGTTTTACTACCTGTGGGTGGCTCTGTGGCTGTGCTGCCACTGGTGGCAGCAGCCTGTGCTGCTTTAGTCGGTGCTTGGATTGCACCTCGACTACGATCGCGTGAAGAATTTGCTTTACTCGGCGGTGTCGTGGGCCTCACCCAGGGATTGGTCCACCTGATTCTGACACTGATGTTTAACAGTGTCGCAGCCTCAGTGTGGTACACCGTACTACGCGACTCGGCCCTGTTTGGGGTTTATGGCATTGCCTGGAGTATTGTTGCCTTGGGGGTAAGCCCGTATCTAGAGTCATTTTTTGATGTAGTGACACCGATTCGACTGGCTGAGCTGTCGAACCCAAATCGACCTTTACTCAAGCGATTAGCCGCTGATGCCCCCGGTACGTTTCAGCACACTATGTTTGTGGCCAACCTGGCAGAGGCAGCGGCCCGCGCCCTAGGTCTTAATGTCGAACTTGTACGGGCGGGCACCTTGTACCACGACATTGGTAAGATGCACGATCCGCTAGGATTTATTGAAAACCAAATGGGTGGTCCCAATAAACACGATCTGATTAACGACCCCTGGGTGAGTGCCGACATTATTAAAAAACACGTGACCCAAGGGTTAGTGATGGCCAAAAAACATCGTCTTCCCAAAGCAATCCAGGCATTTATTCCTGAGCACCAAGGCGCGATGCTCATTAGCTACTTTTACTATCAGGCTAAGGAAATTGCTAGCGAAAATCCGGAGCTAGAAATCCGAGACGAAGATTTTCGCTATGATGGTCCCATTCCCCAATCACCAGAAACGGGCATTGTGATGCTGGCGGACTCGTGCGAGGCGGCGCTGCGATCGCTCCATAAAGAAGCCTGCGCTGAAGAAGCCTATGCCAAGGTTAACAAGATTCTGCGGGCCCGCTGGAAAGATAAGCAGCTAGTGGAGTCTTGTCTGACCCGTAAGGATATGGATGTGATTGCCAACGTATTTGTACAGGTCTGGCAGCAGTTTAACCATAAGCGGATTGCCTATCCCAAAGGGGCGTTGGCAGCGCGGTAGCTGGGCGGCTTTAAATTAGGTATTTGAAGTTATGCGATCGCATTTTAAGGTCTGCCCTAGAATGCCATACTTGGGGGCAAACACCATGGCCAGGGTAAACAACAGGGTCATGAGAACCACAATGCTACCGCCAGTGGACACATCTAGGTGATAGCTAAGGTAGGTGCCCAAAATACAAGAAAGCACGCTAGTGGCGACAGAAATAGCCAACATGTGATCAAACCGATCGGTTAACAAATAGGCCGTAGCACCGGGGGTAACTAGCATCGCCACGACTAAAACAATCCCGGCGGTTTGTAAGGCTGTAACAATCGTCAGAGCCAGGACCGATAGCAGTGTGTAGTACATCAGCTGAGTATTTAAGCCAATAGCTTTGGCGTGATTTGGGTCAAAGCAAAACAACAGCAAATCCTTACGACGTAGCAAAATAATCACTAACGTGGCAATGCCTGCAACTAAGGTTTGGATAATGTCCGAGCGAGAAATACCTAGCACATTGCCAAATAAGATATGGAACAGATCGACATTACTGGGAATTTTGGTGGCTAAGACTAGGCCAAACGCAAAGAATCCGGTGAAAATTACTCCGATAACAGCGTCTTCCTTGAGCCGCGTTTTGGATTTGACGTAGCCGATAATAACGGTGGCTCCAAACCCAAACACAAAGGCTCCAACTGCAAAGGGAAGTCCTATGGCATAGGCGACTACTACTCCAGGTACTACCGCATGGGACACGGCATCCCCCATGAGAGACCAGCCTTTAAGCGTGATGTAGCAAGATAGTACGGCGCAGACCACACCGACAAAAGCGCTGACCCAGAGCGCTTTAACCATAAAGCCTGCTTGGAGAGGTTCAACCAGCCACTGCCAGACCGGCAATAGTCCCAGTATTGGCCCGTGCCCGATCAGCCCGTGCCCGATCAGTAAGTTATTCATAGCGCCGCTGCTGAGAGATGAAATTAGTTTGGGGCAGGCTGCTCAGGGGCAGTCCGCCAAAGGTCATAGAGAGGTTTTCTTCAGTAAAGGTGTCGGCAGTAGTGCCTTCGGCAAGAACGGTGCGGTTGAGTAGGATGGTGCGATCGCAAAATGTTGAAATCGAGGCCAAATCGTGGGTGGATACCAAGATCGTATGGCCCTCATCCCGCAGTTGGAGCAACAGATTCACAATGCGCTTTTCTGTTTTCACATCAACGCCGGTAAATGGCTCATCCAGCAAAATTATCCGGCTGTTTTGAGCCATCGCCCGCGCCAAAAACGCTCGCTTTTTCTGACCGCCTGACAGCTCGCCAATTTGCCGCTGACGAAAGTCACTCATTCCCACACGCTCTAAGCTTTCCGCCACCTGACGACGGTCCTCTCGACTCGGAATTCGCAGCATATTCATATAGCCATAGCGACCCATCATCACCACCTCCGCCACGCTTACTGGAAAATTCCAGTCCACGTCATCTGCCTGTGGAACATAGGACATCAGCTGGCGCTTCTGCGCTGTTTTGACTGAAAGACCATCAATATGAACCCGACCCTGGTTGGGATTAACAAATCCCATAATGGTCTTAAACAGAGTCGATTTGCCGCCACCGTTGGGGCCAACTAGCCCCGTAATGGTACCGGGCTGAACGTAGCAGCTAGCACCATATAGGGCAAGATGCGAGTTGCTATAGGTGACGTTGATGTTTTCGACAGTAATGCCAAATGTATCTGAGCGCATTGTGGGTTAGGAGTTAAAAGGACAGAAGTTAAAAGCGCTGCACTATGGTGAAAGCAGCCCTTCGCTGATTACCTGAGCGTCGTATGCCAGCAAGTCTAAAAATGTAGGGACCGGCCCATCCGCTGTAGAGAGCGAATCGACGTATAGATTTCCGCCAAACGTGGCTCCGGTCGCCTGGGCAACCTCCCGCTGGCCTTCATCGCTGACGGTACTTTCGCAAAAGACCGTAGTGATATTGTTAGTTCGGACTGTTTCAATAACGCTCTGAATCTGCTTGGGTGTGGACTGCTGCTCTGCATTGATGGGCCAGAGATACACCTCTTGCAGACCATAGTCACGAGCGAGATACGAAAACGCGCCTTCGCAACTCACTAGATAACGCTGATTCTCCGGCACCTGGGCCAAATCAGCCTGCAGCTGCTGGTCGATTGCCTGTAGCTGTTCGCTGTAGGTAGCCGCATTCGTGTTGTAAATCGCCTCGTTTTCGGGGTCTAATTCCACAAATGCCTGACGAATATTCTCGATATAGACCAGCGCGTTTTGAGGCGACATCCAAGCATGGGGATTAGGCTTGTCTGTATAGGGACCTTCAGAAATTGCAATCGGCTCAATCCCATCAGTTAAAATCACCGAAGGCACATCTTGCACATTACCCAAAAACTGCTCAAACCAGCGTTCCAGGTTCATGCCATTGTAGAGAATCAGATCGGCATCTTGAGCCTTGACCAAATCGCTCGGTATGGGTTCATAGCCATGGATTTCTGCGCCAATACGAGTAATCGACTCTACCTGTAGCTCATCCCCGGCTACGTTCTGGGCCATATCTGCCAGGATCGTAAACGTTGTCAGCACAGTCTTTTGGTCCGTAGCTTCCTCAGAGCTAGGAACGTCTTGACCACATCCTGCCAGTCCGATCAGGAGAGCAATGCCTGATAGCAAAGATGCTTGTTTAAATTTTTCAGATAGTGCCAGCACAGTCATTTCATAATCGTTTCATTTTTCATTATTGTCTCATAATTAAATAAATATGTGGGGATGTGCAGTCCAAAAACTGAGTAGGACGTCCATGTCGTATGTTCTATCTGCCGAACTATAGTTGTGAAAACTGGTTTAGCGCGTCAGGCTCGAGCACCTATTCACCGTTTTGGTCTCATAGCATCAATAGTTTGGTTGGTGTAACAAAGATGAGACCAGCATCTTCAGGCTGATGCACGAATGGTTTAGCGTTATCTTTCAGTCCAAAGAAACAAGGACTCAATTCTCAGCAAAATATCTTCTTAAGCCTTTTCTAGAGACGCCTTTAAGCATTGATGCTCCTATCGCCAAACTACTCCATAATTAAAAAGCTGCATTGGCGACAAGTGTTTTGAGTTCTGACAGACCCACCCTGCTCATCATCGACGGTCACTCCCTGGCGTTTCGCTCCTACTATGCCCACGCTAAAAGTCGCGATGGCGGACTGCGTACCTCTAAAGGCATTCCCACCAGCGTGTGCTTTGGCTTTCTCAAGTCTATGAGCGACATGATGGTGGTGGAAAAGCCCGACTATGCAGCCGTCGCATTTGACCTAGCTCAGCCCACCTTTCGTCACGAGGCGGCTGATTCTTACAAGGAAGGTCGTCCTGAACAGCCAGAAGACTTTACTGAGGATGTGGAAAATCTCAAAAAGTTACTAGCAGGTTTCCAGCTACCCATTCTGACGGCTCCAGGCTTTGAGGCGGATGATGTGATTGGCACCCTGGCCCAAAAAGCTGAAAGAGAAGGCTATGACGTCCGTATCCTCAGTGGTGACCAGGATCTGTTTCAGCTGATTGATGACGATGAGCATATTAAGGTGCTCCACCTGGGCAGTACCTTTGGTCGCACCAACGGTTTAGCGAAAGAGTACGGCATTCAAGAAGTTGAAGAAAAGTTAGGCATTAAGCCCGAGCAGGTTGTTGACTATAAAGCTCTATGCGGTGACACGTCGGACAATATTCCTGGAGTCAAGGGCATTGGTAAAAAAACGGCGGTCAAACTACTGGCAGAACATCAAACCTTGAAGGGTGTCTATCAGGCCCTGCCCGATATGAAAGGAGCTGTCAAGAAAAAGCTAGAAACGGGTAAAGATGATGCGGACAAGTCCAAGTATTTGGCTACTATCGTCACTGATATCGACCTAGATGTTGAGCTCTCTGATTGCAAGCTAGAGGGATTTGATGAAAGTGAAGTCATTCCTCTGCTAAAGCATCTGGAGTTTCAGCATTTTATTAATCGCTTGAATAAGCTACAGGAAGCTTTTGGCGGTGAGGTGACAGCCACACCGAAGAAAGCCCCTGCAATATTTGAAGACGAAGAAACATCCTTTTTTACGGTAGAAGAAACAGACGCCGCGAGCGATGTAGAGGCGGTTACGATTCAACCGCAGGTTGTTACGACGATCGCTCAACTGACAGCACTGGTCACGCAGTTAGAAGCTCAGACTGACAAAACTAAGCCCGTAGCTTGGGATACGGAAACGACCGCGATTGATCCGCTGGACGCTGAGCTGGTGGGTATTGGCTGCTGCTGGGGAGCTGCCTCAGATGAGCTGGCCTATATTCCTGTCGGCCACGGTTCGGGTAAGCAGCTACCTTTAGCTGACGTATTGGACGCGCTGAAGCCGATTTTGGAAAGCGCTGACTATCCGAAGGTGTTGCAAAATGCTAAATATGACCGAGCAGTCTTCAAGCGTCAGGGGATCGAATTAGCAGGTGTCGTGTTTGACACGATGCTGGCTAGCTATGTGCTCAATCCAGAGAGCACCCACAACCTGACAGATTTATCGCTGCGCTATTTAAATATAGCCGCGCAAAGCTATAGCGACTTAGTGCCTAAAGGAAAATCGATTGCGGATATCGCCATTGATCAGGTGGCGGCCTACTGCGGTGAGGATGTGCACACCACGTATCGTCTGGTGCCGATTTTGCAAGAAGAGCTAAGTCAGGTAGATGCGATCGCAACCCTATTCCGTGACATCGAAGTCCCCCTCGAAGCTGTCCTCGCCGACATGGAAGCCACCGGCATCCGTATCGACGAGCCCTATCTAAAGCAGTTTTCAGAACAGCTCGAAGCCGATCTCTACGAGCTGCAAATAAAAGCCTACGACTACGCAGGCGAAGAATTTAACCTCAGCTCCCCCAAACAGCTCAGCGTACTGCTGTTTGAAACCCTGGGCCTGAACAAAAAGAAAACCCGTAAAACCAAAACTGGCTACTCCACCGATGCCGCCACGCTCGAAAAGCTCCAGGACGATCATCCCGTTGTAGACTGCATCGTTAACCATCGCACCCTGTCCAAGCTGAAATCGACCTATGTTGATGCCTTGCCTAACCTCGTGCGAGCAGATACTGGCCGCATCCACACGGACTTTACCCAGGCTGTTACCGCCACCGGTCGCCTATCGTCATCCAATCCCAACCTGCAAAATATTCCGGTTCGTACCGCGTTTAGCCGTCAAATTCGTCAGGCTTTCTTGCCTCAAGAAGGCTGGAGGCTGGCCGCTGCCGACTATTCCCAGATTGAGCTGCGTATTTTGACCCATCTAAGTGGTGAATCGGTCCTCATTGATGCTTATCGCACAGGACAAGATGTTCATAGCCTGACCGCTCAGCTGTTGCTCGATAAAGAGGACATCACTTCTGAAGAACGCCGCATGGGCAAGATTATCAATTTTGGCGTCATTTATGGCATGGGGGCCGTGCGCTTTGCCCGAGAAATGGGCGTCAGTCGCACTGAAGCTAAGTCATTTATCGATAAATTTAACGAGCGCTACTCACGGGTATTTGACTACCTGCAACAAATGCAGCGCGAAGCAATCGCCTATGGCTATGTGGAAACAATTCTAGGACGACGGCGCTATTTCAACTTTTCGAGTAATAGTCTTAAACCTTTGAAAGGCAAGGCTCCTGATGAAATCGATCTCGATCATCTGCGACCAGGTGGTTACGATGCCGGTCAGCTAAGGGCAGCCGCCAACGCACCCATTCAAGGCTCCAGTGCTGACATCATCAAAATCGCGATGATCCAGCTCCATGAAGTATTAAAGGATTATCAGGCCCGACTGTTGCTACAGGTCCATGACGAACTGATCTTTGAAGTTCCGCCAGCCGAATGGCCAGAACTGGAGAAAAAGATAACGACAACCATGGAATCAGTGGTGAAACTGTCGGTGCCTCTAAAGGTCGACATCAACGCAGGCAACAACTGGATGGATGCCAAGTAATTCCAGCAGGTCTAACCAGAAAGAGTGGCCTAATTCAACTTTAAGACGGCCATAAAGGCTTCTTGAGGCACATCTACCGTACCAATGGCTTTCAGGCGTTTCTTACCTTTGGCCTGTTTCTTCAGCAGCTTTTTCTTGCGGGAGATGTCACCGCCGTAGCACTTGGACAATACATCCTTCCTCAGGGCTGGGATGCTAGCGCTGGCAATGATGCGGCTACCGATGGCGGCCTGGATGGGGATTTTAAACTGATGTCTGGGAATTAGCTCCTTGAGCTTTTCTGCCAAGGCCTTGCCCACATAGTAAGCCTGATCGCGATGGACGATGGCGGCGAGCGGATCGACCTTATCGCCGTTGATCATGACGTCTAGCTTAACCAGGTGGTTGACGCGATATTCGATTAGCTGATACTCCATGCTGGCATACCCACGAGATCGCGACTTCATCTGGTCAAAGAAATCGGTCACCACCTCAGCTAACGGTAGCTCGTACACCAGTGTGGTGCGGCCTTCGGTCAGATACTTCATATCCTTAAAGTCACCGCGCCGAGTTTGACACAGATCCATCAGCGTTCCGACAAACTCCTCGGGTGTAAAAATCTCAACCTTGACGTAGGGTTCTTCGATTTTCTCTCGTTCTTGAGGCTCAGGCAGCTCACATGGGTTGTCGATATTGACGACCTCGCCATCAATTTTAGTCACACGATAGACCACTGAGGGAGCCGTGGTAATCAAGTCCAGGTTGTATTCACGCTCCAGACGCTCCTGGACAATTTCCATATGCAGCAGCCCGAGAAAGCCGCAGCGAAAGCCAAAGCCCATGGCGCTAGAAGTTTCGGGCTCGTACTGCAGAGCCGCATCATTGAGGCGGAGTTTTTCTAGGGCTTCACGCAGGTCTTCGTAGCGGTCAGAATCGGTGGGAAATAGACCGCAAAATACCATGGGATTGGCCTCTACGTAACCCGGTAGTGGCTCCTCTGCTTTTTTCTTAACTAGGGTAATGGTGTCACCGACACGAGCGTCGGCGACCGCTTTAATAGACGCAGAGATATAGCCCACCTCGCCAGCATGGAGTTCGTCTACTTCTACCTGATGGGGAGACAGTACGCCGAGTTCGTCGATTTCGTATTCTTTGCCAGAGGCCATTAGACGGATGCGATCGCGACGGCTCAGCGTCCCATCCACGATTCGAAAATAAACAATCACCCCGCGATAGCTATCGTAGTAGCTATCAAAAATCAGCGCCCGCAGCGGTTTATCGGTATTGTCCTCAGGTTCTGGAATGGTTTCTACAATGGATTCTAAGATCTCAGTGATGCCCAGTCCCTCTTTAGCAGAGGCCAAGATTGCGTTACTACAGTCAAGCCCGACGATATCTTCAATCTCTTTCTTTACCCGCTCCGGTTCCGCTCCTGGCAAATCCACCTTGTTGAGGACGGGAATAATTTCAAGATCGTTGTCTAGAGCCAGATACACATTAGCCAGGGTTTGCGCTTCTACTCCCTGGGAGGCATCTACCACCAGCAACGCCCCCTCACAGGCAGCCAACGCACGAGAGACCTCGTAAGAAAAGTCAACGTGTCCTGGTGTGTCAATCAAATTTAATACATAGTCTTCTCCACCTTCAGCTTGATAGTTCATGCGAGCTGCCTGAAGCTTGATGGTGATGCCCCGCTCCCGTTCTAAGTCCATGGTGTCGAGCACCTGAGCTTTCATATCCCGCTCGCTGATGGTGTTGGTGTCCTGTAGCAAACGATCCGCCAGCGTTGACTTTCCATGATCGATATGAGCAATAATCGAAAAATTGCGGATTCGGGAAACGGGTGCTTCGGTCATGGAAAGAAAAATTTTGGAAGGTTAATTGTAAAAGCGCTTAGCTTATCTTAATGCTTTGCCCAAGTACTTTGCCGATCCTTGAGGCTACTAAGGATAAGACTACCGTCCCTGTCTGGGCGTTTTTAGCGTTTGGTGCTTGGCAGCAAAGACCGGCTTGGGGGCAGAGCCTGTAGGAAAAGGTTACTTAAAAGGGATGACCATTAATGAATCCCATGACAAGATGAAAGATAACCGTAGCGTCTTGCCAACAGCTAAGGTTAGGCAGATTCTATCTAGTGTCTCACGATAGCCTTGATTAGCTCCATGGTTCCGTGATTTGCGAGATCTGGAGATTTTTCAACGCTGGCAGCCGTCAATGTTGGTATAGATATTTCGGATCTAGGCCGGGAAAACCCGTAAGCATTTAAAGATAGGGCTCATAACTTCTGCCGATTATGCGATCGCACGTGACAGCTGACTCAGAATCTATGGTCGTCCCAGCCACAGTGAACAATTCGTTCCTCGAAGTTATTCATGATGCTTGCGGTCGCATAGTTGCTATTGATTGGCCACATACGATTCAAGGAGATGCCAATCGCTATCTGCATGAGTCCATCAGCAAGCTCTTTGGCCCAGTTGCGATCTCGCCCTATCTCAAACGTGTGCAGCGCGTGCTAGATGACGGACAGCCCCAGCAGTTTCAATGTGTCGTGCGCTGTGGTCCTCATCCGGTAGGCTTAGACTTTAGCTTGAGCATTACTGAGTGGCCTGATGCGCCTGGTCAAACTTATCTCAAAGGTCAGGGCTCAATTTTGACAGTAGCTGGGGGGCAGACCATGCCTCAGCACTTGACCACTACAGGCATTGTAGTAGAGCTGCCCTCCGACGCCCAAGCTGGCTTGCGGGCAAACCTTTCCAACTACCACGGTATTCTGACCAGTATTGCCTCCAACATTCGAAAAACTCTAGAGCTAGAGACGATTTGGCAACAAACTGTTGATGGATTGGGGACTCTTCTAGATTTGCATCGCTGTCTGGTATGTGATTATTCAGCGGCTATGCAAACGTTGGATGTCGTCGCCGAATTCCATCAGCTTGAGCTTGACCCCTGTTTAGGTCAAACGTTCGACCTCGATCACAAGGCAGATT
Organism: Leptolyngbyaceae cyanobacterium; assembly: GCA_050043465.1. Taxonomy (GTDB): domain Bacteria; phylum Cyanobacteriota; class Cyanobacteriia; order Phormidesmidales; family Phormidesmidaceae; genus Leptothoe. The sequence continues at coordinate 87,778 of JBHJIL010000065.1, read as the reverse complement.
TCCGCTGTACGATCAATACGCTGAAGCCGGTACTGTCTGATTTTGAACGCGAAGACAGTGATGTCGGTCCCTATACAGTTTTGACCGTAGCCACCTGCCACCGTGACGACCCCAATAGTGTTTTGCTGTTACAGATGCCTCCCGACAGGCCCTGGCATCCCTTAGAAATTGAGCTGGTCAATGAGCTTACTGACCAGGTAGGGACGGCTATTGCCCATGCCAAACTATTTGAGGCCAGCCGCACCCTGGCCGACGATCTCAAACAGGTTAATGAAAAGCTGGTCGATAAGAACGATGAGCTGGAAGAGGCCAGACGCTATGCCGAGGAAGCTTCGCGACTTAAGAGTGAGTTTCTAGCTAATACGTCTCATGAGCTGCGCACACCGCTAAACGGCATGATTGGATTTTTGCGGCTAGTGCTTGACGGCATGGCCGATGATCCCGACGAACAGGAAGAATTTATCGAAGAGGCCCATAAATCGGCACTCCATCTGCTTAATCTGATCAACGATGTGTTGGACATTGCCAAGATTGAAGCTGGCAAGATGGAAATTGACCTGACGGCCATTAGTTTGCAGGAGCTATTCTGCGATGTGGAGAACTTTACCCGGCCTCAGGCGGAGCAGCGCGGACTGTATTTTGAAATGAAAATGCCAGCTACGCTTGATGAAATCAAGCTGTATGGCAACTATCAGCGGATTCTGCAGGTTCTACTCAATCTGATTGGCAACGCGATTAAATTTACTCCTGAAGGGGGTGTCACCATCAGAGCTGAGGTCAAGCCTCAAAATATTCGATTTCAAAACAATGTGTGGCCTGGGCACATCAAAATCAGCGTTGAAGACACGGGCATTGGCGTCTCGCTAGAAAAACAAAATCGCCTGTTTCAAACCTTTAGTCAGGTAGATGGTGAACGGACTCGACAGTATGGCGGTACGGGACTAGGGTTGGCTATTTCCCAGCGGTTGATTGAAGCTATGGGGGGTAAAGTGCAGTTTATTAGTATGGGTGAAGGGTTGGGCTCAACGGTGACTTTTACTGCCATCCTGTACCAAGAGCCTGTTATTAAGGCTGATTTAGAAGACAATCAGATGTCATAGAGGGCTTGATGGGGCGCTCAAAGATAGTTGGGACGCTCTTGCTGAGCAATGCTGAGCCTTGTTGCTAAAGCGCTCCACTGCTCTGCTTCAATCAAATCAATCAGGGTGTCCAGCTGATGGCGATATTGGTGTAACGCTTGGAGTAAGGCCGGGCGATTGTATTGAGCCATCATTGTCCCTAGCTCGGGGTTGCCACCGCCGACTCGACTGGTGTCACAGAAGCCGCTGCTAGCTAGCTGCTGAGCCAATATTTTGACATGGGGATCCGATTCGCTTACGCAGGTATGGAGCAAACTGGAGCTGACCATAACAGGCAAATGGGAAATAGCTGCGACAGCCCGGTCGTGGGCTGCAGGGGACGCTGTGTAAATATTGGCCCCTAGCTGAGTCGCGATCGCAGCTATTTGATCCACCGCAGCCGATCGGGTTTTATCGATCGGGGTAATCACATAGGGGCGCTGTTGAAATAGACCAGCCTCAGCCGCTGTGAGTCCAGCTTGAGCTTTACCTGCCATCGGATGACTGCCCACAAAGTTGGGCCACAGATTGGTGGCTGCTGCTACGATCTCACCTTTGACAGATCCCACGTCAGTAACAATAGTTGATGTATTCAGGTGTTCGACCAGCTGATACACCGTGGGTACAATCGCTGCCATCGGTGTACAGACAAAGACCACATCGGTTGCTGCCATTAAGGCCAGATCACAGCCTGCTTGGGTAACGATCCCCTGGGCGATAGCGGCCTCGACTGTCGCCGTTCGTCGGGCGACACCATAGACCCGATAGCCCAGCTGCGTCAGGTCTGTTGCCAGACATCCCCCAATCAGACCCAAGCCCACAATGCCGATGGTACGAGGTGTCCTTGATGCTGAGGACATAGCAGGTGACGACATAGTTAAAAGACTGAATGAAATAACCATAAAGCAATAGGGATGACAGCGGCTAGTCTACGGCCGGTCTACCAGAAGCCGTCAAACACCCCAAGGGAGTATGTCACAATGAGACACAGCAAGCGAGAGTCACAGCACGCGTGATTGAGGCAGAGGTTCACCAGCTACTTCGAGAGTTTTTACGTCAGCAGGGCCAAAATCGATGGCCTCACCACTTAACAATGGCTCGTCTGGTGGCTAGGGCGTTACGATTAGGCCGTAGCGCGCTATTACAGATAGGCAGCACTGCCGCCTATCGCGGTCAGTATCGACTGAGCTATCTAATGCCAGCTCTGGTGTGGCCAGGACCTATTGTGCTGGTCGTGCCCGACACTATTCACCAGCAGCTGATTCAAGACGAAATCCCTACACTGCTGCAAACCCTGCCGACCATCAAGTCTATTCATATTGGTGATCGATGGCCTAGCAATGCCTTCCAGGGCATCTTGATCACCACGCCTAAAGCCTGGTTGGCGGCTCAGCTGCCTACTACAGCGCTGCACCAAGATCGAGAACCTGCTTTTCCAGCCAATGTGGTGACGTTGATTGACGGCATCGATCCGCTTGTGGAGTGGGTGCGGACTCAGCTAACCTGCAGCCTTGACGACGCCAGCTGGCATCAGCTGAGCTTAGCTTATCCATCACAGCAGACCGCCATTCGCAATTTGCGAGTCAAACTGACTCATCTGGCGTTTCAACATCCTGCCAATCCCTACAGCTGTTATCTTGCCGACACTGAGGAAAATGCTTTACTTATCGAGCTATACGCACGGCTGGCGGAGACCCCGTTGGGATTAGATGCCTTGCCCGCTGTCTGGCGGCAGTTTAAACAGCAGCTAGAGCGCGATGACGGCATGACCTGGCTGCAGCTCAATCGTGAGTTGGGGCAGCTGTCCTTGCGATGTGCACCGGTTAGTTTGGCTAATACGATGAGGCCAATCTGGCAGCGACAGCCGGTAGTTTTAATTGGCGCTGCAGTCGATGAACACCAGCGTGCTGAAAACTATCGTCAGCGTCTGGGATTAGACAGCCTGACCTGTCTCAAGTTTACGCCAGATCGGCAGCAGGATGGCATTGAGCTATACACACCAGATCAGCTGCCTATGCCCAACAGCAGCCGATTTCCCAATGCGATTCTAAAAGAGATTCGTAATCTACTACAGCTGCCAGAAACCCGTACGCAGCCAACCGTGATTTTAGTGGGAGATAATCCTCTCAAAGCTCAAATTGGTTCAATCTTGGCGGCTGAGTATGGCTCGCGAGTGCAGGTTGAACGCAGTGAGCTATCTGAAAATGGCATTTTAGTCACAGGTTGGGAATTCTGGCACGACTATCGACTGCGGTGCCCGCTACCTGGTGTATTAATTATTACGACACTACCGATCCCATCATTAGAAAATCCGCTTGTAGCAGGGCAGGTCGCCTATTACAAACGCATGCGCCAAGACTGGTTTCGACTCTTTTTGCTGCCCACAGCTTTGCAAACACTACAGCTTGCGATCGCGCCTGTTAGCGCCCAACAAGGTAAAGTTGCCCTACTCGACAATCGTGTAAACCACCGCAGCTATGGCCGAACTATCCTCAAAACCTTAAGCCCTATTGCCCAGAGCACATACCTAGACCCCAGTTGGTTAACACCGGTAAACCAAACGCTATAATCTAGGCCAAGCAATCGACCGAGCAAGATATCATGGGAGAAGCTAAGCGACGACAGACAAAGCTTGGAGACGACTACGGGCAAGCTGATCGCATCCTGCCTTGGCTCCCAATCACCAAGAAACAATCTGAAGCTTTTGTTGCCTGGAGCACTCGGGGCGCATGGGCAGGCATAGTTTTAATGATTATCCTATGGCTAACCGTCAGATTTATTGGTCCAGCCCTTGGCTGGTGGACGCTCGCTGATTAACATCAGCAGTTCTGTCCTCAGGCAATCCTATTTTTTTAGGAAAACCGTTACAAAGAAGACCTTCTGTCTAGACATATAGGCTTAGGGTAGTTATGGTTTGGCTAATGTCAAAATTCTATGACTATTGCCAACGTCGCCAGTTTTGAATACTCTGAGATATGAGTAACGGTTTTATACCTTTTGTTGACTTATAAAACCTTTTCAAGTACTAGGGCTATTTGCTTATCTGGCTGGGTAACTTGGAAGCAAGCCCTAGCCTAGAGATTACCCCAGAGTCAAAGGCTGCATCAGAGGTGGTGCGATTGTTATCTCTCAATTGCAGCTTAGAGCGTTGGAAATACGTATGGGAAGCAAACGTTGAAATTAATAAGAAAGTAGTTTTTCCACCTGAATTATATTTGTCGAGAATGAAGGTTAAGAAGAACTAATCGAATAGTTTATAAAAAACATTAAGCAAAATTTAAGATTCAACCTTACAATGTGACCGGTGGGAAGGAGAACGCAAATGTTTGTTCGACTTGCAGAGCAGCACCGCCAATTCGTAAAAGATTTGGTCCTAAACCTAAAAGCGCTAGCAATTGTCCTTGAAAATCAAGGATATCTGGCGTCTTGTTACACGTGCGGTGATCAGCTCAACAGTGCTTCATTTATGGTCAGTCTTGGAGACGATCATTTAATTCGTTTTCTGGTGTCGGACTATGGCATCACATGGACAGAGATGCGCGATGATCGAGAACTGATGAAGTTGGAAGGCGCTGAAGCCATTAATCAGCTTCAGGAGCTTGCCAATCTAGTCAAGTATCGTATCCAACCGGTTGAGTATCAGGTTGCATATCGTTCCGCTTAGTTTGTGTGCTCAACTGAAGTCGGCTGATTGTCCATAGCTTGTGATACAACGGAGTAGTGAACGATCTGCTATGGAGCGTTCATACTGTCCGTTATCTCGTAAAGTTACTTTTTGGTCGGAGTCATATCGTTGAGCTGGGAACACAGATACATAAGTGCCAATTCAGTAAAACTTCACTACGTTACCCAGGGCAGTGGAAAGCTACTAATACTGCTACATGGCTTGTTTGAATTTTGGTACTCTTGGCGTCATCAGCTGTCTTATTTGTCACGACATTTTAAGGTAGTTGTCCCAGATTTACGCGGCTATAACGATTCTGAAAAGCCTCATAACGGTTACGACTTAGATACTCTGAGTACAGATATTTCATCCCTGATTCATAGACTGGGCTATGAAAAAGCCTATGTTGTTGGTCATGACTGGGGCGGAACAATTGCCTGGCATTTGGCACGTCGTTTTCCTGCAAAAGTAGATAAGCTAGCCATACTCAGCAGCCCTCAAAGATGGCAAACTGCTTTAACACAGGGGCTTTCTCAAAGTTGGGAACATTTGCAACGTAACTGGCATTTACTCGCTTTGCAGACCCCCGGCTTGCCCCAGTGGTTGATCAAGGATAATTTGCCATCCCTACTGACCTATCTTTTTCAACAGCAAGTTGTTAGAAAAAGCTCTTTTACCAAGGCTAATACCGATTTATACGAAGCTGCACTGCAAAAACCAGGTGTTGTACCAGCTTTACTACAGCATGCGCGTCATTGTTTTAGTTTGAGCGACTGGATCGTTAGCTGGGCAAGCCCATCACGATTGTCTAATGTGCAAGCGTCTACCTTAGTTATGTGGGGTGAAGACGATCGGCTGATACCTGAAGCCGGTATCTTTTCTAAAGATGTGGCGACTGAAGCAATTATCAAACGTTCTATTCCTGACTGTGGTCATTGGATTCAGCAGGAAGCTCCCAGCAGTGTGAATCGGGAGCTAATCGAGTTTTTAAGCTAAAGCAGGCGGATAAGAACGGCTGCTCTCTAGGCTCTATAATCGTGAGCGCTGAACAGTTCTTAGGTTTGAGGGAACACTGTCTGATCAAAACGACTGTCAGTTTTTCGACTAGGTGTCCGGAAGCTTGACCATCTTTTCACAATACATCCGATTAAGTTCAAGGTTTTATGGGAATGCTACGGCGTGTCTCAAATTTCAGTAGTTCTAACGAATACTAGAGCTGGAGATCCATTTTTTGAATCAACCATCGTCACCTCAGTAATAGGGCTCAAAACAAACAATAGGGCTCAAAACAAATATTCTGTTTGAACCTTGTATGGCTTATCCAAATAATCTAGCCGAGTATCGTATGATGCTTGCTGATGAAGATGAAGCAGAAATCGAATCCAAACTAGGTCTATTTCAAGCTTTTTCTAAACTGTATGAGCATGATCGTAAGCTGTTAGACGATGTCCTGGCGGCCGACCTTCATCCTCAGCTACCCGCAGCACACTACATTCAGAGCGTCATTTGCCACGAGCAAGTTTATATTATCAGTAACTTATCAGCGGGACAGTCAGAAAGCTTTTATTCGCTTGACGGTCTCTGGACGATTGGTCGTGACCCGCGTCAGTCAGATATTGCAGTGCCAGATAAGCGTTTATCTCGCTGTCATGCAGCTGTGCAGTACAACAGTGCACAGGAATTTATTCTGTCTGACCTGGAAAGCACAAATGGAACCTATGTTAATGGTGAAAAACTGCAACGAGTACACACGTTGCAGGATGGGGATCGTATCCGCATAGGTAGCTCCCTATTTCATTTCTTTCACTGTAAGCCTAAAAAAGAAGCAGAGGAGTCCTCGCGCACGGCCAACAGCGGTGCCAGTGGTGCAAGGACTTTGCACTAACTTCCAGATCTGATACAGCTGCATTGAAATGATACAGATAGCGTTATGTCAGTTTATTTAAAGGGGTTAAAGCGACTTAGCTTTTCAGCTCTTCTCTTTAGTTTTCTTTGTTGATGCCTTTGGAGTGTCGGTGGCTGCGGCTGGCTCATCGCTAGCCTCACTGGGTGTAGCAGCATCGCCGATTTGTAATACTTGACGGAGCTGCTGCTCGATATCGCCAGTGATCTCAGGATTATCAGCTAAATAGCGAATCGCATTGTCACGACCTTGGCTGATATTATCCCCCTTATAGCTGTACCAGGCTCCTTTACGAGTAAGGATATTATTTTCTTCTGCGAGGTCGACAATACAGCCCAATGTCGAGATACCTTCGCCAAAAATGATGTCAAACTCAGCAATCTTGAAGGGCGGGGCAATTTTGTTTTTAGCGACCTTAACCTTGGCGCGAATTCCAAACTGATCGTTGCCTTTTTTAAGTGTTTGGATACGACGAATATCCAAACGTACTGAAGCATAGAATTTAAGGGCATTACCGCCCGTAGTCGTTTCTGGATTACCGTAGGTAACACCAATCTTGAGTCGTAGCTGGTTGAGAAAAATAACCGTACAGCCAGACTTTCCGATATTACCGGTGATTTTTCGTAGAGCCTGGCTCATGAGACGAGCTTGTAAACCCACATGAGAGTCGCCCATCTCACCTTCGATTTCAGCTCGAGGCACCAGCGCTGCTACAGAGTCAATCACAATCAGGTCAATGGCAGAGGATCTGACCAGTTGATCAACGATTTCCAAGGCAGCTTCACCAGTATCGGGTTGGGAGACCAATAAGTCATCAATATTGACTCCAAGGGCACCCGCATAGACTGGATCTAGCGCATGTTCGGCGTCGACAAAAGCAGCGACGCCACCTTCTTTCTGGGCTTCAGCAATGGCATGTAACGCTAAGGTTGTTTTACCTGAGCTTTCTGGACCATAGATTTCGATTACACGTCCTTTTGGCAACCCTCCACCCAAGGCCAAATCTAATGTCATGGCTCCTGTCGGAATGGTAGCCACTTTCATGCGCTGTGCATCCCCTAAGCGCATGATGGTACCTTTACCAAAGTTGCGCTCAATTTGATTGAGCACCATGTCTAAGGCTTTTTTGCGCTCGTTATTTTCGGTGGATGTTTTTGCCATGCTGTCTGAGGTTTTAGAGTAAGTGTTGCTGAGTTCAGCAATTATAAGCTCACAATGCGATAGCTAATTGTGTCGATGTTAGGCCGTCTGTTACATCTAACAAGCCCATCATGCCCACATTTATGATTGTACCCAGAAAACATACAAATGTACTATTAAAATTCTCTTTAATTGTACTTGGCGTTGGGGAGTGCCTATGTCAGCGATAAGTGAGCTGGATTTTAAGGCAGTGAGTGTAGCGGGTGTCACTGAGTACATCCAGCTTCTGCTAGAAGGCGATGAGAACCTACGTAATATATGGGTAATTGGTGAGGTATCCAGTGCTCGCCAGCACGGAAGCGGCTGCTTTTTTTCTCTGCAGGAGGCAGACGGCTCAGCGACTTTGAGTGCTGTTGTTTGGCGTAGTCAGTTACCCAAGCTCAGTGTAATACCGACAGTTGGTGAGCAGGTAGTTGTGTTAGGGCAGCTCAAAGTCTACCCCAAGCGTGGTAGCTATCAGCTCACTACCTGGCAGGTGTTACCGGCGGGGGCAGGGCTTCAGGCGTTGCGCTATCGTCAGCTACGCCATCGTCTTGCTAGTGAGGGCTTGTTTGATGACGCGCGTAAGCATGCGCTCCCGGCTTTTCCTGGCTGTATTGCAGTAGTTACCTCCCCTCAAGCTGCAGCTTGGGGCGATATTCAGCAAACGCTGGTTCAGAGATACCCAGGATTACAGGTCCTGCTATCTCCAGCCATTGTTCAGGGAGAGCAAGCCCCGAAGTCCATTGTTCGAGCGATTGAGCGAGTAGGTGAGGACGCTCGAGCAGATGTATTGCTGCTGGGTCGTGGCGGTGGCGCTGTAGAGGATTTAGTATGTTTCGATGATGAACGGGTGGTACGCGCGATCGCAACCTGCCCTATTCCAGTCATCACCGGTATCGGTCACGAACGTGACGAATCCCTAGCGGATCTTGTTGCCGATGTATGTGCTCACACACCAACTGCAGCGGCAGAGCAAATTGTCCCAGCTCTCAGTGATTTACGCTATTGGCAAGCACAGCTCCTACAGCGTTTGGCCCAAGCGACTGGAACCCAACTGCATCAGCAAAGACAAAGTCTGCATCAGCTTTATCTGCGACTTCAGCGACTTCAGCCTCAGAGTCAGTTAGAGCAGGCAAAACAGGCACAATCTTGGCGTAGACAACGGCTGATTCAGATATTGAGCCAGCAGCTACAAGTTAGACAGCACCAGCATCAGCTTTTAAGTGAGAAGCTCGCTACTTTAGACCCAGCTGCTGTGTTACGTCGGGGGTATGCCCTAGTCAGAGAAACTTCTGGAAATGTAGTGACTGAGGCCGGTCAGCTATCTACCGGTGATAAAATCACCGTTCGTCTAGCTCAAGGACAGTTAGAAGCAGAAGTTCTTGATGTCATTTAAGAACTTCCTCGCGATTAATCCTGAGGCTAATTGCTACAAGCTTGCGGTTGCGAAAGACTTAAGGCCGATCAAAACTGATCTATAGTCAAGTCCCTATAAATATATGCCTAAAGCCAAAAAATCTGCTGAAACCTGGGATTACGAAGCGTCTGTTGAACAGGTGGAGGCGATTATTCATGATTTAGAAACTGGCGAGCTGCCCTTGGCTGATATCTTTCAGCAGTTTGAAAAAGCCGTCACAGAACTCAAGAAGTGTGACAGCTTTCTACACGAAAAACAGCAGCAGGCCCAGCTATTAATAGAAACCCTGACATCAGACGAGTCTGAATAGGCTTGGAACGCTCTGACTCATTAAATCTGGAAATTCTGAGCATTAAATGCGAGCAACGCCTGACGGAATCCTTTAAATGAAGGACATAAATTTGCTACTTCATCTAAATCCATAGCGGTGGCTAAGTCTCGGCGAATATCGTTATTTGTCCGAATGGAGTAAATGCTTGATTGAATCCATTCGTTGAGGCTACGTTTCGCTTCTCCTGGCTTTAAGTTTTCAGGAGATTGAAAGTTTTTTGGAACTGAACCAATCACCTGGTTGATTGCCTTCGAGTCTGCTACCAGCCAGGCTTCAAATTCTTTGACAGCAACACCGACAGCTCCTTGTAGAGAATATTTATCAAGTGCCTGTTGTAATATCGATGTGCGTTCCTGTGGGGGACTATCATCACTGTCCACCAGAAAAATTATGAGCGGCGGCATAAATTGAAAATTCAATTGCCAGGGACTGAGAATGTCATTAAGGACGCTAGGCTTGAGTAACTTGCTGCCTTGAGCACGTGCTCCGGTCTCGTAAGCAGTGCGCAGTGGTTCTTTAAACTCAATGGCGGCTGCAGGAATTTTGCTTCCTTCCGTCAAAATACGCCGCACAACTATATGGGCAGGGCCAAGATTGTCTGAGCTTAATACATCCTGAGGTCGTACATCTCGATCCGGATTGCCCAATTCTCCTGGACCTTCTGCATGAACGACAATAGAAATATTTGCCATTTCTAGATGCTAGGAACTCCACCTAGAGCACCCGTCATCCACATTCTGCCTAGGGAGTTTTGGAATTGGTCATAAACCTTTTCCCAGTTTTCATTATCTACAGGAGCCTTCTGCACTTCAGTTTCGCCAGTTTCACGGCTGCGGCGAATAAAGCGAACTTCCTCGGGTTCTAGGCAATTTAAAAAAGATTGCGAATGTGTGGTGCAGACAATTTGTATCGGTTCATTGTCTAGCTCACCTTTGCTCAACTTTCGAAGCATTTCGACAACATGCCTTTGCAGATAAGGATGTAGGGCTCTATCAGGATCTTCAATCACTGCTAGCGTTGGTGCTTCCTTCTGAAAACACAGAGCGATTAAGGCTGCTGTCAGCATCGTACCGTCTGAAACTTGGTCCGGTTCATACCAGAAGTCTTCCTGCCAACGATCTAGGAACTGCAGGCGAGCATTGCCTTGAAGCGATCTGACTTTGATGTCAGAGTACATAGGCACTAGTTGGGTAAATGTCTTAACGTATCTGTCTTGGGCTTGTCTTGACAAAGTATTGAAGAGATTGGCTAAACTACTTCCTGTAGAATCCAGCTTCCACTCCTCATTAGCTTGCTTCGACACTCGTAATTCGTTCAATAAGAATGAATACTTAAAACGCTGACCAGTCAAAACTTTAGAGGGAGTGTGAAAGGACACATCATCTTTTGTCCAAAGTGGACGCTCTTTACCCTGCCAGAAATCGCTGCTCCTTAACAAATGAATATCTGGCTCATGACTGTATCGAGGGGAATCTAAATTGAGATTGTGATACTTGTTAGGCAATAGCAGGTCTACCGGCGCAACAGTTAAAGCATCTGCGATCGCACTTTTCCCCGAAGCATTGGGACCGACAAATACCGTAAACGGTCCCAGCTCCAGCGTGACATCCCGAAGACAGCGAAAGTTTTGGATGCGGACACTCTCTAACACGGCTTATTTAAGGGCAAGGATTCTCAGGATATTCCCGACTATGGGGTTTATCATAGCGCCCGGATTCGTTATCAAATCAGCTCATCAGAATCAGTTGATAACAAAATCGTAAACGTGACTCCTTTGCCGGGACTGCGGCTGACTGAAATGGAGGCATTACAGTGCGCTAAAAGTTGCTCTACCAGGGTAAGTCCTAAGCTGTTGCTGTCAGATGTACTGCGATAAAGCGAGTTAAAGGCCGATGGCATGATGCCGCAGCCATTATCCTGAATGACGATGGCGACTTTTTTGTCAGCTCGCTGATGAGCGCTGACCCAAATCCGTCCGTTGCCGTTAGTCAATTGAATACTATTGCTGAGCAGACTGACTAGGGCCTGTTTGAGATAGGCTTCGATAGCCAATACGGGCGGTAAATGAGCAGCTACGGTGTAGGTCAAGGCAATATTGTTTTCCTGAGCCAGGGGCTGATATGTGCTGACCACGCCGGGAACCAAGTCCCAAAGCTGAACTTTTTCGAGAGCCGTTGTCTGGGGGATAAGCTGTAGTTCGAGAAGGGTAAAAACGTGATTGATTAGCTGGCTTTGACGATCGCAAGCTTGGCCAATCATTTGCAGGTAACGCTCACGCTGTGCGGGTTTCAGTGCAGAAGAATTAAGTAGGGTGAGAGCGGTCTTAATGGTTGTAATGGGGTTATTGAGATCTTGGGCAGCTGTCTTGAAAAATAGAGAATTGACCTCAGCTGCCGAGCGAGACGGCGTTAACGCGGATGACCTGACCGTAGAAGCGTCCATAATGGCTCTCAATTACACCCACGGTGTACTTGGTGATGTATGTATGCTCTTAGGTTAGTGAAGGAAAAGCGTTGATAAATGAGTATTCTCACCTAACTTCCCGTATTAGCACGGAGTTTGGCCATCTGTGAAGCTATGGCTCGCTAGGATGGATAACGAAGTTTGAGGGCTAACTGGGCCTGTTCTCGGTCGTCAAAGTGGATTTTTTTGGTACCGATGATTTGATAGTCTTCGTGACCTTTGCCTGCAATGAGCATGCCATCGCCGGGTTGAGCCGAAAGGATTGCTGTTTGGATAGCAGTGGCGCGATCGCAAACCACCTCATCCTCACTCAAATCAGCTTCAATCCCAGCGACCACATCGGCCAGAATCTGCTGAGGATCCTCTGTTCGTGGGTTATCAGAGGTGACAACTATCCGGTCTGCTAGCTCATGGGCAATGCGTCCCATCTGGGGGCGTTTGGTACGATCTCGATCGCCACCGCAGCCAAAGACACAGATCAGCTGCCCTGAGATAAATGGACGTGCCGCCCGCAGAGCATTTTCTAGACTGTCAGGCGTATGGGCATAGTCCACAATGACGGTGATATCTTGTGCAGGATCGATCTGTACTCGCTCCATCCGTCCAGGCACACCGCCGAACTCTGCTAGAGAATCAATCACAGAATTAAGCGGTACCCCTAAATGCAGCGCTGCTCCGGCTGCTGCTAGCAAATTCTCAAGATTAAACTGCCCGACCAGGGGAGAGGTAAAAGAAGCTGAACCCATAGGAGTCACTAGGCAACCGGTGATTCCTGACTCGCTGTAGCTGACGTCAGTGGTATGGAGATCGGCTTTAGTATCTGTAATGTGATAGGTCCAAACTTGTTCAGGCTTTAGCCGCTCGATCAGCTTCTGTCCATAGGGATCCTCACTGTTGATAATGGCACGACCCTTGAGATAGTCAGGACTAAACAGCAGGGCCTTAGCTTCAAAGTAGTCGTCTAGATTTTTGTGATAGTCCAGATGATCCTGGGTGAGGTTAGTAAATACTGCCACCTCAAAGGGACAGCCCCAAACTCGCTTCTGCGCTAAGGCATGGGAGCTGACTTCCATGACGGCGTGCTGACAGCCTGCTTTAACCACTTTGGCTAGCTCTCGCTGTAAATCAACTGGAAAAGGAGTGGTATGTACAGCAGTTTCCTGGTAGCCGGGCCAGCGTGTGTAGAGGGTGCCCAACAAACCCGTGGGAACGTCGCTGCTATTGAGCAGGTACTCGATGATATGAGTGGTGGTGGTTTTACCGTTGGTACCGGTTACACCCACCAGGTTGAGGATCTTGCCAGGATAGTTGTAGAACGCAGCGGCAATTTCACCGCAGGTAGTGGCAACGTCTGACGTAGGGATGAGTAAGGTGGAGTCGTCTGGAGCAGGCTTATGTTCTAGGGCGCTGTGGGAAATGAGGGCTGCGATCGCACCGCTTTCTATCGCACTCGGCCAAAACTCTCCACCGTCTACCTGAGTCCCTGGCATACCAATAAACAAATCCCCCGGCTGACATTGCTTGGAATGGGTACACAGCCCGGTGACCGTTTGATCTAAAGTCGGATGGTCCAGATTAGGCAGCAGCCCAGGCGGCAATTTTGCCAGTAGCTCACGCAGCGTCATACAGTCCTCTCTAAACCGGCATTTCGCTATTTTGCCTCAAAGGGGCCTAGATATGTCTGGAGCATTTTTTCCAACTGACGCACGGGAGCACGGGGGGACAGCCGAGGTAAAGGCTGTTCCTTTTCTAATTCGTTCGTTTCAGGATAGTGAATGACTCGGCAAAGCACCGGAATTTCATACTGATATTCCGCAAACCAGGCCGGGTTCTGGGTGATATCGCGAGATTCAACATCGATAGGCAGATGCTTTAGCTGAGCCAGCTTTTCTTCTAGTCCTTCGCACAGGTGACACCCGGGCTTTGTGTAAAATATGAGCTTTTTCATGCTTGCTATTGTCCTACGGTAATTAAACAAACTTTACAGAGGCGGTTACCCCCCCTATTTGCTCGGATTAATCTACATTTCTCCGGTGGGTTATAGGGGATTAATTAAGATAGGATGTTTACAGACATATTTTTGCGGGCTACACGCCCATCGACAGATATGGTTTCTTGTTTAGAAGCGCAATCATACACGACTCTTCAGTCAGTTAGACATACGCAATTTGACCCCAGTCAACTAGATTTAGACGAGCTTAACCGCCGCTTTGAATCAGCCACACCTCAAGAAATTTTGGCCTGGGCCGTCGCTACAATTCCTAACTTGGCTCAGATGACCTCCTTTAGTATGGGGGTCCTTACTCACATGCTTTACTGCGAGCTGGCAGCTAGGGTTCCTGTCATTTTTCTAGATACGCTGCACCTGTTTCCAGAAACCTTGGCGACTGTTCAAAAAGCGAAAGAACTGTACGACCTCGATCTGCATACCTATCGTCCAGCTGCAGATCGTAACGAGTTTATTGCCTACTATGGTGACAGGCTATGGGAAAAAGATGTGGTGCGCTTCCACTCGCTAACAAAGGTTAAGCCTATGGAGCGGGCGCTAAAGGAGCTAGATATTCAGGCATGGATTACCGGCCGACGACGCGATCAGTCTGCTACTCGTGAGCATATGCCAATTCTCGAGCGAGATGTGGATGGGCGCATCAAGATCAATCCCCTCGCTAACTGGACCCACAAAGATCTGTGGCGTTACACCTTTGCTAATGGTGTTTTTTATAACCCGCTCCACGACCAAGGCTACACCAGCATTGGCGACCAGCCTCTGACAACCAAGGTGCAAGTGGGTGAAGACGAGCGTGCTGGTCGTTGGCGCGGTAGTCTAAAAACCGAGTGCGGTATTCATCGGTAGTATTCCGAAATTGATAGCTCTGAGATTGATGTAAGAAGCAACAGCCAACAGATGATTTAGCCCCAGCTTTCGGGACTAGCGTCTACTCAACACAGGCACATGCTTATGGAAACCTCAAGCTCAGTGGGGAAACTCTGGCGTAGCTCGTCCGTAGGCGGCGGCGGCGGCAGACCTTTCTCGGATATTAATTGGCCTCCTCAAACCAGTGACCAGATGTTTGCTCAACAGGCAAAGCCGGTCGAGGTTCGGATACGGGTAGGTCGCTATGTGGATCAAGTACAAATGCGCTGGGCCGATCACGGGCTATCGGCTCATGGTGGCGAAGGGTCTGAGCTGGATGCATTTGTGCTTGACGTAGACGAATATATCGCTAACGTACGCCTGACGGGCAAACGCTACGTTGGTTCCATAGAGCTGATTACCAGTCAGGGCCGTAGCATTCTCTTTGGCCAGCAGTCGGGGGCTGTATCTGATCTTAGGGTTCCTCCGGGACACCAGGTTGTTGGATTCTATGGTCAAAGCGGTCGCTGGATTGACAAGCTGGGTGTGATTGCAGTGCAGCGTAGTGAGCAGCCTGAAAAACCTAGTGTTTCAAAACCTGAGCGCCCCAGCGATGGGTTACTGGGTGCTATTCCTCGGGCTGGGATTGAGCTGATTAAAGAATTTGAAGGGTTTGCCCAAGCCTTGCCTGATGGTCGTGCTCAAGCCTATGCCGATCCTTTGCGGGGGTGGGAAGTGCCCACCATTGGCTACGGGACTACTCGTTATCCTGATGGAGTCCAAGTCAAGCAAGGGGACATCATTGATAGAAAGCAGGCAGAGGACTATTTGATTGACCATGTCGATCACTACTGCCGGAAGCCGTTGGAGAAAATTCCAACCTGGTCGCGGATGAATATTAACCAGCGAGGGGCGATCTATAGCTTTGCGTACAACTTGGGCTCTGGCTTTTACCGGGGTGATAATTTTGAGTCGATTACGCGGGTATGTGATTCGCCTGAACGATGGAGCGATCATCGCTGGGTAGCGGCTCAGTTTGTCAAGTATCGCAATCCAGGTACGTCTGTAGAAGAAGGGCTGCGCCGTCGGCGTTTGGCTGAAGCCGATTTGTTCTGCCAGCAGGTAACCTCAGCGACTCCTAACTGGGAGGATGATCATGATGAGGCTGTTGAAGCGGGCGATCGCAAACCAGAAGAGCGACTAGAAAAAATTGTCCAAGCGGTAGCGGGCGATCAGCCTGTCGGCAATCGTCTGACCCCAGAGATGCCCTTTGACACCTTGATTACGCCCCATATTACCTACGGCGAATTTGCCCTATATGACGAAGAACGGCGCTTTCGCCATAGCTTTCAGTGCAAGACCGCCTACGAGATCTGTATCTTTTTAGAACGGTGTCGTGATTACTTTGGCGGCAATCCGCTGGTGATTACCTCTGGCTATCGTCCTCCAGAAATCAATGCCAAAATCGGCGGTGCTCGCCGTTCAGAGCATCTGTATGACGCGCCGGATACGGGAGCCGTTGATTTTTATATCAAAAATGTCAGCATCTACGAGGTGGAATCTTGGTGCGATCAAACCTTTCCTTACAGCATAGGCTATGGGGCTAAACGAGGGTTTGTGCATCTAGGGATGCGTCCTGGTAAACCCCGAGTGCGCTGGGTGTATTAATCTCGCCAGGGGCAAAATTACACTCGCTGAAGCAGTCTAATGACAGCCTCTGCCAGTACGCTGATAAAGCACACTCAATAAATGATTGATACGGTGGATTTTTCGGCGTTGCCGCCAGCGGCATTTATTCATCCCGATGGTCAAAATCGAGATGCGATCGCAGCTCTCCTGCACCAGGTTATCGATTTACTCCTAGAAACCATGGCTCAGGCAACAGACCGTTCGCCGCTGCCTGAGCCGCTGATATTAGATAGCTGGAGCACTCTGCCCAAAGAGTCCGTGGCGCTAGAGCAGCTGCTAGAAGCAGCCCATACTCAGCTTCTCCATGGGATGAATGCTGCTCATCCCGGCTACATCGGTCACATGGATTCGATTCCAACGACGCTGTCAATCGTCGGGGATTTGCTAGTGGCGGCGCTTAACAACAACATGCTGAGTGTCGAAATGTCGCCGGTCTTTTCACGGCTTGAAACCCTGGTGCTGCGACAGATCGCCCAGCTATTTGGTTTAGGTGAGCAGGCTAACGGCGTTTTAGTCAGCGGCGGTAGTTTGGCCAATCTACAGGCGCTGATCGTGGCTCGCAATGTGGCCTTTGATGCTTTAGAACATGGTATTTCCTCGGGGCAGAATCCCGTTTTCTTTGTGTCGGAAGTTGCTCATACATCTTTTAAGAAGGCAGCTATGGTCATGGGGCTGGGGACAAAGGCGGCTATCCCTGTCAAAACCAACCAAAATTCTCAAATTGACATTACCGATTTAGAAGTTCAGCTGGTTCAGGCCAAATCCCAAGGACAGAACCCCTTCGCTATTGTGGCTACTGCAGGGACTACGGTTACCGGCAATATCGACCCTATTGCTGAGATCGCCAGTATTGCCCAGCGGCACCAGCTTTGGTTCCATGTGGACGCGGCCTATGGCGGGGCAGTGATGTTTTCCAAGCGCTACCGCCATCAGCTATCGGGGATTGAGCTGGCCGACTCGGTGACCTTTAATCCTCTAAAATGGCTGTATGTGGCTAAAACCTGTGCCATGGTCATGTTTCGCCAGTTCGATCTGTTGCAGCATCACTTTCGAGTGTTAGCTCCTTATATGCACGACCATGACGATTGGCCTAACCTGGGCGAATTTACCGTGCAAGGCACGCGCCATCCAGATATCTTCAAGCTCTGGCTCTCGCTGCAGCACATTGGTCGAGAGGGCTACAGCGCCATTATTGACCATAACTATGCGTTGACTAAAGCGTTTACGGCAGCAGTCAACGCTCGCGCTTTTTTGACTCTTGCCAGCGAGCCCCAAATGAATCTGGTGTGCTTTCGAGCCGAGCCTGCAGCCGTATCGTCAGCCCAGTGGGATAGCTGGAATCATGGTTTGCAGCAGTGGCTATTAGCTAAGGGCAATACGTTTTTGTCCCTGCCAACATATCGAGGACAGCGCTGGCTGAAGGCCGTTTTACTGAATCCGTTTACCACGCTACAGCAGATCGAGAGCTTGTTTGAGCACATAGATAGCTACCATGCAGCTCATAGCGCTTGACGGGATTGGGTTAGAACAAACATACTGAGAGGTGCGATCGCGCGTTCTCGGTTTCTTGCCCCCCCCTCCATGGTCAAGCTTCTTCATCTCTCCGATATCCATATGGGCAGTGGCTTTAGCCATGGATATGTCAATCCAGAAACAGGGCTAAACACGCGTCTAGAGGACTTTATTTCGACATTGACCCGCTGTATTGACCGCGCGCTGAGCGAGTCAGTCGATCTGGTGTTGTTTGGCGGAGATGCGTTTCCTGATGCCACACCTCCACCAGTTGTGCAGCAGGCGTTTGCCCACCAGTTTCAGCGGCTGGTAGAAGCGCAGATTCCAACGGTGTTGCTTGTAGGTAACCACGACCAACATTCTCAAGGAATGGGCGGTGCTAGCCTGAGTATCTACCGTACTCTGGGTGTCCCAGGCGTTATCGTAGGCGATAGTCTCACGACTCACCGGGTCGAGACTCAAGCCGGCCCGATCCAGGTGATTACCCTACCCTGGCTGAATCACTCCACCCTGTTCACCCGTCCTGAAACCGAGGGGCTGTCCCTGAGTGCGGTTAATGAGCTGATGCTCGATCGTCTGCGCGCGGCTCTAGAAGGCGAAGTGCGTCAGCTGGATCCAGCTATTCCCAGTATCTTACTCGCCCATCTAATGACCGATACTGCCCGCTACGGTGCTGAGAAATTTCTGGCGGTTGGTAAAGGATTTACCGTACCCATGGCGCTGCTCGCCCGGCCATGTTTTGACTATGTTGCCCTGGGGCACGTTCACAAGCATCAGATTCTATGTGCAGACCCTCCCGTCGTCTATCCCGGCAGTATTGAGCGGGTTGACTTTAGCGAAGAAGAAGAAGACAAAGGCTTCGTCCTGGCAGAAGTGACGACAGATCGAGCCTCAGTGGAATTTTGTCCCCTGTCCGTCCGGGCATTTAAAACCGTTGAGGTAGACGTTTCAACATCGGACATCCCCCAGGCAGAGCTTGAGCACTCTTTAAGTAACGCCAAGATTGCTGATGCTGTCGTGCGTTTAATCTACAAACTCAGTCCGACGCAAATTGAGCATATTGACCATGGGGCTCTTCATCAGGCGCTGGCCCATGCCCACAGCTACACGATTCATCCTGAGCTAGTGAGTCAGCTATCGCGTCCCCGATTGCCTGAGCTAACCTCCGATAGCAACCGCGATCCCCTCAGTGCTCTACAAACCTATCTCGCTAATCGCGATGATCTAGCTGCTTTCAGTACAGATATGCTGCTGGCCGCTCAGGTATTGCTTGATGATGCCAATCAGCCAGTCAGTGCTGCAGCTCAGACCGTGGATTTAGAAACAGCTATTGCCGACGAAACTCAGCAGCAGCTTCGGCTTTTATAGGTGTAGCTTGCCAGAGGGCCCAGCCACTACATCTGAGCAATGCCCTGTTGTAAACCAGTACAAACTTGGGTCAAAAAGTCCAAGTCAAGGGTAGAAAAAGTATCGGTCGGACTGTGGTAGTGGGGATTTCGTAGATTGGCCGTGTCAGTGACCATGATGGCGTTGTAGCCAGCATCCCAAAAAGGTGAATGATCGCTACGCCGTGTATCAGGCAGCAGTAAGCCTCGATTGACTATGGGCAACCAGGCACAGTCCACCTCAGCAACGTTGTTAAAGATTCGCTGTAAACGCATCATAGTCAGCGCCGTTTGCCAGTTGCCGATGAGGGCAATAAAATTTCCTGTCTTTGGATAGATATACTTCATTCCGGCTAAGGGATACGCCTGGCTAGGCTGTGCAGCAGACTTGTGAATGCAATACCCCAGCATCTCCAGTGACAGCATGAGGTGTATCGGATGACCCCGCAGGGTCTCAACATAGGCGCGGCTGCCAACCAGACCATATTCCTCTAGGTCAAAAGCCACTAGATGCACCGGATGGCGCGGCAGCTGCTCAGAAAATAATCGGGCAAATTCTAATAACACGGCCACACCTGTTGCATTGTCATCAGCACCGGGAGAGCCCGGTACCGTGTCGTAATGTGCGCCAACTACTATAGGCGGTAGATCACGCTGCCCTGGCAAATTTAGACAGAGGTTGCAATGGTCTCGCCCTTTTTCCTTAAAGACCATGGATGTGACCGGTCCCCAGCGCTCTAACTGTGTCTTGATGTAATACCGTGCGTACTGGTATCCCTGGGTGGCTATGTATGGATCGCGTTCACGTATCAGTTCGTGAAGGTGTGATGTCAAGCATGCTTTTAACTCATCCTGGACCATAGGGGCGAAACTACCGCTAGTAGGAATACACGGGCATACAATATAGCGATCCGCTATTTGCGTTGGTGTAGTTATTGGTTTTCCTTATTTATTAGTAGTTGAGAATATTCTCTCCAAAATGAGAGAAATGGCTGGTGGGTCATCTTTGTAGCGCATTGGCTCTTACAGATTTGAGTTGGCTTATGGTTGGCAGGCCAATGGCAGGGCAGGTCAATCCCAAAAACAGACTGTATACTTAGGAGATTGTGATTTTAAATACAACATTCGAGCCAGACACCAGCGTTGTTTCCTATTATCTGGCATCAGCTATCGGCCAATAAAAGCTTTGACCTACTCAAGTCATAGTTTTTAGCTGGAGCTGTTTTTTAGTCAAAGTGTTCATCTGTCAGCTCATTTATGTTTGATGTACCGGTTTTAGACGTAACCGTATCTTCAGCGCCCACAATTATGAATACTGTGGGGCAATTTAACGAAATTGAGGCTCTATCTACACCACAGATCGCTTCTGCTTTACTAGATGCAGCAGCTCAGTTAGTTCAACCTGCTGACACCTTGCCGGATATGGCTGGTAAAGATTTTCAATCCCAGTCTATTCAGCCAGCGACCTTGCTACCTGAGGTCTCTTTTGCGTTTTTAGAGCCTTTAAACCTGGCTGATGCAGCTGATTCTTTGGAAAAGGTTTTTGCTCTTTCGTTGGACAGCGCTGTCTCGAGGCAGGCACTCACCTCAATTCCTGAATCTACTGCCTTAGCGGGTGATGCGTCTACAGATGCGGAATCTAGGGCAAACAAGGCCAATCAACAGGACGTGTCTATCAACGGCGAAAACAAGGCGGCTGCGATCGCAAACAGTTCCTCGCCGCTGCTCGGAGACAACCTGCGGCAATGCCTAGATGAGGTTCCCCAGGGTGAGTTTCAAGGAGTGACTACATTTCAAGTCTGGCGTCAGGGAGCCATCATTGGCGAGGTCAGCAGTGTTGATGGCACCGCCCAGATGGTGCGATCTCTACAGGGCATCATGGCTCCTGGCACACTAGAGGCCAGTGCGATTACCCCTGTGCTTGGTGGAGAGCAGCCAGCGATTCGTTTGAGTAGTGATGTGATGCTCCATATTGCTAGTCATGTGGGCAATGATGCTAAGGACTCATCCGCATTCAGTCATGAATGGGCCGCCATTGCCTGGAGCGACCAGCTACGTCAGAGCCTGGGAGCAGAACCGTTAGATGCAGGTGATGTGCAAACAATGCTGAAAGGGCTGCAACCATCCGGTCAACAGCTTAGCGGTACGGCTTCCTGGTATGGTCCTTACTTTCATGGTCGTCTGACGGCCAATGGTGAAACATTTGACCAAAACACACTGACGGCTGCGCACAAAACTCTACCGTTTAATACGGTTTTGCAGGTTCGGAATCTAAAAAACAACCGCTCCGTGGTGGTGCGTATCAACGACCGAGGCCCCTACATTGGCAAGCGCTCGATCGATTTGTCTAAGGCGGCGGCCCAGTGCCTGGGGAGTGAACAAGCTGGGGTGATTCCCTACGAGGCCGTGATTTTAGAGCAGCTGTCAGCTGCCTCTGAAGCTAACTAAGCGCCTGGTAGAATTTTCAGGCGCTGCTGATCCTCGGGATGATTTCATCTGCAAGGTGCTGTCATATCGCATTGTTAACAGATCGGTGCATCCCCTAAATCAGCAGCGGCAATCTCCATAACTCGAAAGGGTACCGAGCTTATGATCGGTACCCTTTATTGATATAAGGCTCTGCGCTTTGCCGAGTAAGCTACCAGGTCGGATCGACATAGAGATTGATCACGTAGGGCGACTGGGTGGCTGGTACCGCAGAAATGCAGGCACAAATGGGGTCTTCTTGACCCTCAATATCGACTTCACAGGCATGACATGACCCCATCAGACATCCGGTGGGGATGTTAACACCAGCGCGCTCGGCCACCTGCAGGATAGGCTCTCCTGGAGCTGCTGAAACCGTGACATTATCAGGTAAAAACCGAACCTCAACACTCATAGAATGTTCGTGAATAGGGATCTCTAAGAAACAGTTACAATCCTATCGCAAGATTTCTTAGGGAATTCAGATTGTTCCAGATGCTGCAACCCTATCAGCGAGGTCATCCGAGGTTTGCTCTAAGTGGCGACGCTTTGTATGCCACCAGTTCTGCAGATCACGAGAAAAGCTGCAGGTGTACAGGGTAATAACAATTGGCTGGGCTCGATACCCCTGACCGATAATTTCAACGCAGTAGGAAGGATGGCGGCGCGTAGATAGATCGACGATAAAGCGTCTGCCAATGCGTCGCCAGCTAGGTTCTTTGCCCCGCCACTGTAGGCGACAACAGGGCCAGGGTAGCTGCTCGCGATCGAACAATCGGCAGCAGGGGCCAATAACACGGTAGGTCAAATGGGCACCTGGACTTTGAAAAATGTGGCCTGTGGGCCAGGGGTGCTCACTGGCTGGAGGAGTAGAGGATACTATCAACTGACTGAGGTTGTGGATCAGGCTAGTGTTGACGCCTAGGGCTCTAACTGACGGCTGTTGTTCTATCTAGCCTGGCAGATGTTGTAGAACAGTAGTGTACGAAATTTTGTAGGAAAATTCTATGGCTGACGCAATTACGCCAAACGTTAGCGATCGCATTTGCAAACATATGAATGACGATCACGCTGACGCCGTCTTGATCTATGCTCAGAAATTTGGCGATGCCACAGATGCTACCGACGCCACCATGAAAACTATCGATACCACCGGTATGGATTTAGAGGCTACCGTCAATGGACAAACAACTCCTGTACGGGTTAGCTTTGAGCGCCCCTTGACCGATGCTAAAGACGCTCACCATATGCTGGTGGAAATGCTCAAGCAGGTTAGAGCATAAGGATATCTTCAATACAGTAGCAGGTCGGATTAGCCTGCTACTGCTCTGCATCCGTTAAGTCTGTTACTGGTACATTGCAGGCTCGTCGATAGTCGTTCCCACCCCAGTAGGTAGAGCCACAAAGATTGGCCCCCCTGAGGTCGATATCATGGACAAACGTCCGCTCAAAGTTAGTCTGCTGTAGCTGGGTACCGACAAACTGAGTCTTATCAACAAAGGCTTCAAAGAAGTTTGCTTCGATCATATTGGCTCCAGAAAAATCGCCATAGTTAAGCAAAGCCCCAGTTAAATCTGCCCCAACAAATTTTGCTGGAATCGCTATGCGCTCTCCATTGCTATCGAAAACGTCGCTGAGCAGCGGCAGCGCACTGACGTAGGACATATTAGTCGAGCGCAGATCTGCTGCTGATAGGTTGGCACCATCTAAAACCGTGTAGAAAAAGTTTGCGTTTTCCAGGTTGGCACCTTCTAGATTGGCACCTGAGAGATCTAAGCGTCGCAAATCCGCTTCTCGCAAATCACAACCCGGACATTCATTAGTCTCAATCAAACGTTTAAGGTCAGCCTCATCAACAGCTTGAGCCTTGGGTGTATAAAACAAAACCAGACTAAATGCTGTGACGACTGGCAAAGCGACCGGACCGCTTCCGCACTGCCATAACCACTGAGGTATTTCTAGAAACATCGGCTACATCCTTTTCAGAGGTCATTGAGGGTGATTGCAACTCTATCGTGTCAAATTCAGCATGATAGCGGCAAGTCCCATCGCAATAACCCTAAAAAAAGCCGAAATAACGGTCTTGGGATGTGTGTTAGTCCGTAGGGTTAGAATATCCGGACCCGCGAACTTCACGCTTCCATCAAGAAAAATTACTGTAACGTTACGCTCCTGTGTCCATCAGGCACCATTCAAATCAGGTCCTGCTTCATAGTTCAAACAAAAAGCACAACATAATGAAACGACTACGTTTAGCTATGGCTGCCGCTACTGCAGCTACCCTTACATTTTTTGGAGCGACTACCCGTGTAGATGCCCAGGCTTTTGGCAATGTCGAAGTTGACTCAGAAGACTTCGTGCTTGTGGCTGCACCGGGTGGCGGTCTGCTGGGTCGTCCCCAGTTTATGATCATTGAGCAAAAGAGTGATGCTCAACAGTGTTGGAGCGAATCAGGAGAAAATCCGGTCCAGATCGAGCCGCTCCTACTTAATTTTGACTTTTCCGGTATCTGTGGTCGTGCTACTGATAGTAATGGCTACTCGATTCGTGCCGGTGATGGTGACGTAGGCAGTCGCTTTAACTTAGAAATCAGAGAAGAAGAAGAGAGTGGGGAATACACCCTTATTGCTAGACCCAGTTCTTTTCCCACCAACCCCTACCGTGAAGCGCCTCCAATGAATTTGGGGCGTACCTTTGGTCAAGCAGAAAATGGGTTTACCAAAATCTTTCTGAACCCAGGCTGGCGTCTGACGCGTCGTACCCTGGAAGGACGCACCCTTGGGCACATATATTTGACCCATGACTCCACACTAGCGGCGCTAGTCGAGCAAAATGGCGGGCCTGCTATTGACACTCCACCGGTTGTGACGGACCCCACACCGCCCACCGATACCATCGCATTTCGAGACGTCAATAACGATGTCTACGCTAGCGAGATCACTCGGGCTGTAGAGATTGGCTTTATCGCTGGCTTCCAGGATGGTACATTCCGGCCTCGGACGGCTCTGACGCGTGAGCAGCTGGTATCTATGGTGATTGAGGCGCTAGACGCTCAGGATAATATTTCCATTGCTCTGCCCAGCCAGGTGACAACCAATCCCTTTACCGATGTTGCTAGCAACCGCTGGAGTGCCGCTAAAATTCAGTTTGCCAGTCAGAGCGGTATCGTCAGCGGCTATCCCGAAGGTGATTTTCGTCCAGCTCAAGAAGTTACTCGGGCTGAAATGATGGCGGTTGTGCGTCGAGCAGCCGAATATCGTAAGCGGGTCCTAGGGCAGGGAACGGCGCTAACTCCCACACAGGCGGCCTTTAGTTTCACTGATACCGAAGGGCACTGGGCTAATGATGTGATCTCTAGCCTTTCGGCCTACTGCGGTATTGCTACTCCGGTTAACGAGTCTGGTACTGCCTTTGTGCCCAATAGTGATGCCCTACGCAACTATGCTGCCGCCGCTGTTGTTCGTTTGGTAGATTGCTCGAATTAACTAACTCATAGAAACTAGGGGCAGACGTCTGCTCTTACCTTTACTTTAGAACGTTTGCTAAAGCTCAGGCTGACATCGCGCAGCCTGAGCTTTTGTATTTGGATTTTGCTATTTGGCAGCATAGTTTGAGGTGAAAACAATACTTTGGACGTCCTTTAGTGTCTTTCAGTCTTGTTTGTAGCCTGTTTTCTAATGGAAGCAGTAAGCTCTTGTTCTTGGATGAAAGTGTTGGCACTAGGAATCTATCGGTACAGGATAGGTACAGGGCGACAGCCTAAGATAGAAAAAGTTAAATTTTCTGACGGCTGGGCTTTCTTGGATTAGGACTATGCGAGTAATTTATCAATGACCGTTTCAAGGACCGTCTGCATTGGCTTTTTAACGGTTATTACTGTGGGTACGATATTGCTCATGCTGCCGTTATCGACGGCAACAGGTGAGTGGAATAACCCGATCGTGGCTCTATTTACGGCGACATCAGCCGTCTGTGTAACAGGGCTCATTGTGGTGGATACGGGATCGTACTTTTCACCCCTGGGCCAGGGGGTTATTTTGTTGCTGATCCAGCTGGGTGGTCTGGGGTATATGACGGCGACGACGCTGTTGCTGCTGCTGTTGGGAAAACGGTTAGGGCTGAAAGACCGACTTGCAATTCAACAGTCACTGGATACGGCTGAACTGTCTTCGGCAGCATCGTTGATTAAGTCCATCATCGCGATGACGATGATTTTTGAGCTGAGCGGGATATTCTTGCTGATGCCTCGCTTCGCGGACGATTTTAGTGCGGGACGAAGTTTGTGGCTGTCAATTTTTCATAGCATCAGCGCGTTTAACAATGCTGGGTTTAGTTTATTTGAAGATAGCCTAATGCAGTATGCGCGATCGCCCTGGGTCAATGGGGTGATTGCTGGGCTAGTCATCTTTGGTGGCATTGGCTATCAGGTCATCATGGAGATGATGGTTTGGGTGCGAGATCGCATCCGTCGCAAACGTCAGCATCAGGTATTCTCTTTGCACTTTAAGGTTGTGACTAGCACCTCTCTGGTACTGATAGCTCTGGGTACCGTTGCCTTTTTTGCGGTTGAATTTTTTAATCCTAATACGTTGGGCAATGAGCCTCTAAACGTGAAATTTTTAGAGGCAGGTTTTCAGTCGGTGATTATGCGGACTGCCGGATTTAACTCCATTGATATTGGGGCAATGGAGACGAGTTCTCTGTTTATTGCGATCGCACTCATGTTTATTGGCGCTAGTCCCGGCAGCACTGGCGGCGGCATCAAAACAACCACGATCAGGATTTTGCTCAACTGTACCCGTACTGTACTTAAAGGCGAAGATGAAGTGCTAGCCTACCAGCGAGAAATCCCAGTCAAACGTGTGCTAAAAGCGGTGGGAGGCGTTGTGGCTTCAGCCATGACGGGCGTTATGGTGACCGTGCTGCTCTCGCTGACGGACCCAGGTATTGAATTTATTGATTTATTATTTGAAACCGTGTCTGCCTTCGCCACAGTGGGGCTTTCTACCGGTATTACCTCAGAGCTATCTACCCTGGGGCAGTTGGTGATTATTGTCACCATGTACATTGGACGAGTGGGAATTCTGCTGATGATGTCTGCTCTTTTAGGAGACCCCAGACCCAGCACAATCCACTATCCCGAAGAAGATTTGCTCGTTGGATAAATTTTTCTGTGTTAAGTGTGATCTCATACGGGTTTTATCAGCTGCGCCTCCTATACTGAGGGCTCCGGAATAGCAATGTCTATTGGTGTAATCTTCACCTCTTCTGCCAGAGTGCCTAGCGATGGATCAATGGCGTCAAGATTACCCACCACAATAGTGACCAAGTCGCTGGGCTTCAAATTGCGCTGGGCGGCTTCTAGAACTTCTTCAACCGTTGTAGACTCCACTGCTTTTTGAAACTTGAATACAAAATCTGACGGATAGCCATAGTATTCATAGCGAATCAGCCGCGATAGAGTTTGCTCGGGGGTAGCAAAGTTAAATACAAAGCTGTTGAGGACAGCATCTTTCGCAAACTGCAGCTCGTCAGCGGTGATCGGCTCTTGACGGACCCGTTGAATTTCCCGATACATCGTTTCAATAAACGGGACAGTCGCTTCAGACCGGGTTTGCCCTCCGCCAATAAACAAGCCCGGATAGTCATAACGAGGGCTCCAAAAGGCATACACGACATAGGCCAGTCCCTGGCGCGAACGAATATCGTTAAACAGCCGACCTCCAAAGCCGTTTAGAACTTCGTTGAGAACGACCATCGATGCATGGTCAGGACTATCTAAGCGCCCTCCCAAATGACCAATGTGAATGTAGCTTTGGGTAAGCTGTGGCTGATCTACTACATAGAGACCGTTGGTTTGCTGCTCTACTTCAGGGATCTCTGCGCTAGTCTTTGCCCCCAGCGAGGGTGACCAGTCTGCAAAAAACTCTGCAATCAAAGACTTCATCTGGGCCGAGTCAAAGTCGCCGCTGATACCCAATATGGTTCCTCTAGGCTGAATCGCTGTCTCGTAAAAATTAACGACATCATCCCGTGAAATGCTTTCCACGTCGCTGTACTCCACCACACGAGCAAATGGGCTCTCGTCGCCGTAGATCAGTTTACGAAACTCACGGGTGGTCACATCGTCGGGGTCGTCATTACGTCGGGCAATGCTGCCGCGATACTGACTCTTAATCAGGTCAATCTTGTCTGGAGCGAATGCGGGTTGCTGAATCACTTCGGCAAAAATTGACAAGACGTCAGCCATGTCTTCGCTCAGGGTGCTAAAGCTTGCACTGCCGCTGGTGGCTCCCAGACTAGTTTCGACCGAGGCCGCCCGCTGTTCTAAAAACTGATTCAACTCGTCAGGGGTGTAGTTGACGGTTCCTCCAACCCGCATAGCTTCGCCTGTCATAGCTGCTAAGCCGGTTTTGTCACTGGGCTCCATAAACTCTCCGGCCCGAAATGTCGCTGACCCGCTGACTAAAGGCAGGTCATGTTTTTCCATGAGGTACACCACCATGCCATTGGGCAGTTCGTAACGCTCAAAATCAGGAATCTGAATGTCTCCTAGAGGGGCAAATTCCAGCTCGGTATAGTCACGGGCAGTTACTGCATTAGCAGGCTTGCTCCAACCGAGAGCCAGCACCAGGCATAAAGTAGCGATGGCCAGAAAGAAACCTGTGGTCAGACGACGCTTGGAAAACCAGAACATAGGGAGACAAAGAAGTGGGTAGGTAGGATAAGAACACCCCACCGAAAAGTGGGAAGCGGTCTGACGCTGGGTAGACCTGAACAAGCGGCTATGGCTGCGCCGATAGCAGTTTACCAACAGTACGATTGTTGGGGACAAAGGTTGCCTGAGCGACCCGCTGAACGTCCTCAGCGGTAACGGCTTCGATGGCTTTGATCTCTGTAAATATATTGCGCCAGTCGTTGGTTTTAGCCTCATACTCAGTGAGTAAGCTAGCCATCCCTGAGTTGGAATCTAGGCTACGCAGCATGAATGCTCTGGCCTGGGTCTTAACGCGTTCCAATTCTTCAGATGTTACCGGCTCCTCTTGGAGCTGAGTCAGTAAAACATCTATGTGCTCGGCCATCTCTTCAACGGTACGACCAGGAGCCGTCTGTCCATACAGTAATAAAATATTGTCATAGCGATTGCCAGGAAACCCGTTGGCGCTGCCCACATTGAGCGCTACTTGAGATTGCTCCACGAGGTCCTGGTACATGCGAGCCGTGCGACCACCGACCAAGATGCTTTCAATCATGGAGTAGACAACATGGTCAGGATGGTTGATACCGGGACGATGAAAGCCTTCTAGATACCAAGGCTGGCTTGGCAGCGTTAGTTCAAATGACTTAGGTGCTGTCTGAGTCGGCTCTTCGACCGTGACCAGT
Source organism: Leptolyngbyaceae cyanobacterium (assembly GCA_050043465.1). Taxonomy (GTDB): domain Bacteria; phylum Cyanobacteriota; class Cyanobacteriia; order Phormidesmidales; family Phormidesmidaceae; genus Leptothoe. The sequence continues at coordinate 58,411 of JBHJIL010000065.1, read as the reverse complement.
GGAGGTAGACTGCGAGCCTCGGAGCGGCCAAAGTAAGCCTGGGCTAGGGCTTGAACATTATCAGGATCGACATCACCCACAACAGCTGCAATTAGATTACTAGGACCATAGTAGGCATCAAAAAATTGGGCGATGTCTTCGCGGGTAGCTATACGCAAGTCCTCCTGATAGCCAATGACGGGACGACGGTAGGGGTGCTTGTCAAAGGCAACTTCTAAGAATTTTTCGATAATTTGGCCGACGGGAGAGTTATCCACGCGCATCCGGCGTTCTTCTAGGATGACTTCTTTTTCCTTGTAAAATTCGCGAAAGACGGGGTCTAGAAAACGCGCTGACTCCAAAGACATCCACAGTTCTAATTTATTAGACGGGAGACTGTAAAAATATCGGGTAGCATCGGCAGAAGTGGTAGCATTCAGACCGCGCCCCCCGAATTGTTCAATAATTTGGCCAAATTTATTTTGCTCAACGTATTCTGCTGCCTGGGTTTGGAGCGCTTCAAACTGCTCTTGTAACAGCGTAACCTGTTGCTCATCACCTGCTTTTTCAGCGGCTAGCAGCTGCTCAAAGACAGCATCCATTTCCTGGAACAGCGGGGCCTCTGCCGCATAGTTAGTGGTTCCAATTGTGGTCGTTCCCTTAAAGGCTAGGTGCTCTAGGTAGTGAGCGATTCCTGTGTGACCGTCTTCCTCATTGACAGCGCCCACTTTGGCGTAGAGCATCATCGATACGACCGGTGCCTGGTGCCGCTCTAAAACGATGAATTTCATCCCATTATCAAGGGTGAATTCACTGATATCACTGGCTACCCGGTCAAGATAAGGCTGAATCGAGTTATTGTCTTCTATCGCTGAGGCGGTGGACGGTAATTGATCTTGACGATCTAATCCTGGGGACGTTGTTTGGGCCCAAGCGAGCTCGCTAACGCCTAACCAGAGTGTTAGCGTCAGCACCATCGACCATAAAACTTTAAATTTGGGACTAGCCAATAACGGAGTTACGCCCATAGCACCTCAGTGCAAAATACCGTTACCAGCATAGTTATTTTTCTTTATATCGTGTCAACAAGATATTGGATATTCCGCAAAATCACTGATGTTTGTTCTATTAACGTAAATAGCAATATCAGAGCATCCCATTGCTAAGCCCAGCATATCTGGGTCCGATATGTCTACTTCAAGTAGGCATATTTATAGAACGTAAACATCTCGAATAAGCCACCCACAATGCTGACGGTGAAGCAAATAATTACAATGCCGTGGCTACAATCACCAGCTCCAAATGTAATCAAGAAATCCACTAGATAGTCTTTTCCTAGACCGCTGATTGTGGCTAAAGGAGACCATGATCCTAAGGTTAGTAAACCGAATGTCAGCCCCAAGCCAACGGCAGGTAATGCAAAGCAAATACCCAACGTCAGTATTAAAGATGTGACTAGTGATAAACCCATCTTCACCCCCCACCCCTGAATCTGTGGGCGTAAGAAACCATATCAACCATAGAGGTAATCACCACCAACTGACGTTTAGTTGAGGAATCTTAAATTTTCATAAAATTACAGAGCATCTAGAGCAGTATTTTAATCACTTGCTTAACCGATTAGAATAAACAGGCTTCTTAGCCTTTGGAGTTGTCTTCCTTGACCGCTGCATTCTCCACGTCTAGTCTGGCCAAATGGAGTCAGCGTTTGCTGGCTGCCATCCTTCTTGGTGGTCAAGTCGTTATTCATTTACTGACGCGCCCGCTGCACCGACGTAATACGGTTGAGCAAATGGCAGCGGTGGGTCCAGAGTCTTTGCTGATTACCCTGGTGAAGGCCAGTTTTGTTGGCATGGTGTTTACAATTCAGGTCACTCGGGAATTTATTAATTTTGGGGCAAGTACGGCTGTTGGTGGAGTGCTAGCGCTTACTCTTTCTCGGGAGCTAGCTCCGGTGCTGACGGCGGTGATTATTGCGGGGCGTGTGGGGTCGGCATTTGCGGCTGAAATCGGTACGATGCAGGTCACAGAGCAGATTGATGCACTGCAGCTACTGAAAACAGATCCGGTGGACTATCTGGTGATACCCAGGGTTATTGCCTGTGCTTTGATGCTGCCGCTATTGACGGTTTTGTCATTTATTACAGGAATGACAGGGGGGCTTTTAATCACGACTACTATGTTCAATATTTCTCAGACTGTTTTCTTGGACTCAGCTCGGGTATTTATGAGTATCTGGGACTTGGTGAGTGCAATGATCAAGTCTTTGGTGTTTGGCAGTCTGATTGCAGTTATTGGTGCCAGCTGGGGGCTGACGACGACGGGTGGTGCAAAGGGTGTGGGGCAATCCACTACCACTGCTGTTGTCACGGCGTTATTAGCTATTTTTATCACCAATTTTTTTCTGTCTTGGCTGATGTTTCAGAGTTCAGCGCTCAACTTTTAGGATCAGACTGGCTGTAGCCCCTTAGCGATCGCTATGGCTCTACTTCGGTGAGTTTGTTGAGATAGCGTTCGATTAGCAAAATGGCCACGATGTCATCAATGGGGCGAGGAATACTGCGGAGGCTTTGGGGCAGTAATCGATTAATTCCGGTTGGAGGGAACATTTCCCAGTAGCGATCGCGCGCTTCCAAACTGCTATTACGCTCATCTACCAGAATTACATTCGGTCCTTCTTTAAGCCGCATTAGTTCTTGTTTCCAGAGAGTGGACCCGGTCTGGTCTCCCATCACGATCAAAGAAATGGGATAGGTCTGACGTAGCGCTTCAATGCGGTCAACCACATTCTCCGCTAGCACGATTTCGTGATGGCAAAGTGAGCGATCTAAACCTACAATGGCCAGCCCGCACTTGTAGCGGCCTGGGTCGAACCCTAAAATAACGGGCTGGGATAGTTTTGAAAAAACACTGGAGGTCACAGAACGAGTGTTAAGGCACTAGATGGCAAATTTGAGGATGAAATCAGCTCCACGCTCCCACTTATGGGTGAACCAGGTAAATATGGGCTTTTTCTCCATATGACTATCTTACGACTATCTTAAGGATGCCTGCATCTGGCCCCCCGTTCGCCAAATTAGATTAGGTACGGCTTGCGCTTTCAACAAAATCTGGCACACTAAAGTCTGACGAAAGCAAGAATCTACATGAATGGTAGGGGCGCTTTTGATATTTCTGGGTCAGGTGCCGGTTGAGAGAGCATCTGTGCTTTTTTGGTAATGACCGATTCTTCTGATTACTGGCAGCAAATGGAAGACAAATGCTATGGTCTAAGTACACTTGTACGCACTAGTTGGGGTACGCCTGCTTCGTGCATGTAAAGCGAGTTGAACTATCTCACTTTAAGTCTTTTGGAGGAACGACCCAAGTTCCTCTGCTGCCTGGGTTTACGGTCATTTCCGGTCCGAATGGTTCAGGGAAGTCAAATATTCTAGATGCGCTGCTGTTTTGCTTAGGTCTAGCTAGCTCTAAAGGAATGCGAGCTGAGCGTTTGCCTGACCTGGTGAATCAAAATCATGCTAACCGCCGCTCCACTTCAGAAGCTAGCGTTACGGCTACGTTTGATATCAGTGATGTATCGGCAGAGCTGCTCCGGGGAGATGACGAGGAAGATGAGATCGGTCCTATAGCTACTGACGCCGATACGGCTAAAGCCGCGTCTACGGATGACTCTCAATCAAATGATTCCCCTACAGCAACAGATGCTGATGGCGAAACGCCTGATCCAGCGGTGGCAGCACCCTCACTCAACAATGTGGTGCCTCTACCTAGGGAATGGAGCGTTACGCGTCGTCTGCGGGTGACCGCTCAAGGTACCTATACGTCTAATTATTTTATTGACGGTCAGCCTTGTACTCTCAATGAGCTGCACGAGCAGCTCCAGCGATTTCGGATTTATCCCGAAGGCTACAACGTTGTGCTCCAAGGAGATGTCACCAGCATCATCTCAATGAAAGCGCGCGAGCGGCGGGAAATTATTGATGAGCTGGCAGGCGTTGCCTCATTTGATCGCAAAATTAATCAGGCTAAGCTCAAGCTCGATATGGTGCATGAGCGAGAAGAGCGTTTTCGCATTGTGGAGCGTGAGCTGATCGATCAGCTAGAGCGTCTCGATCAAGACCGTAAAAAAGCTGAAAAATACAAGCAGCTTAAGGCAACTCTGCAAGAAAAGACCCAGTGGCAGTCTGTTTTAGAATGGCGCCAGCAGCAGCGTCGGGCTCAGACTCTAACCGAGCAAATCACCCAGGGCAAGGCTCAAGGAGAAACGCTGGCTCAGCAGCGAGTCGCACTGGTAGCCCTAATTGAAACCACGGCTAAAGAGCTAGAGGACCTGAATACTAAGGTGAAAGCCCTGGGCGAAGATGAGCATCTAGTGCTGCAGTCCAAGCTGGCTACCCAGGAAGCGGAGCTACGACAGCTAGAACGGCAAGAGCAGGCCCTGAGCCAGTCAACCCGAGAGCTGGCCGCTAAACTACAGGCTACTCAGGTAGAGCTACAGCAGCAAACCCAGGAACTGGGCTCCCTGGGTCAGCGTTTGACCGTGCTGTGTGATACCGATCTTGTGCGACTGCAGACTGAGCGAGACCACGCGGCCCAAGCGGTAGAGGACGGTCGTGAAGCAACCAGCGCGATCGCAACCGCTTCTCAAACCTGGATCGAAACCCAAACCAGTCTGCGTCGTGACGTAGAAGCTCTCCTCAAAAACCTTGAACCTCAGCGGGCAGAGCAGGTCAGACTCCAAGAGCGTTTGCATCAGCTACAGAGCCAAATTTCAGCTCAAACAGAAACCCTGCGTGGGTTATATGCCGAGCTTGTTGCCGCTGCTCAAGACCGTGACCTATCTAGTCTAGAAACCACGATTCAAACCCTGGCTCAGGGAGTAGCTGCTGCTGAGCAGGATCTCAAAGTGCAGCGAGAAACCCGCGATCGTTTGCTGCAGGAGCTGCGGACAAAGCAGCGTGAGTTAGACAAACTAGAAGCCCAAGAGCAGGCATTACAAGAAACCCACGGTACCCAGGCGACTCAGGTTCTGGTTAAAAGCGGTCTGACGGGGATCTGTGGTCTGGTGGCGCAGCTGGGACGCGTAGATCCCAAATATCAAACCGCGTTAGAGATTGCTGCTGGAGCCCGGCTGGGCTATCTGGTGGTCGAAAACGACGGCGTTGCTTCTCGGGGTATCGATATTCTTAAGCGGCAGCGGGCCGGTCGCGCCACATTTTTGCCCCTCAATGCTATTCGTCCGCCGCGCAGTCAAAAAATAGGTCGCTGGGAGCGTCCTGATGGGTTTGTTGACTATGCGGTCGACCTGATCGAATGCGATGACGTTTATCGAGAGGTGTTTGCCTTTGTCTTTGGCAATACGGTGGTATTTGAGCGGCTGAACGAGGCTCGCCGTCACCTGGGTAAGTTTCGCATGGTCACCCTGGATGGTGAAGTTCTAGAAAGCAGTGGAGCGATGACCGGAGGCAGCCTGCGACGTCAGGGGCGTCTGCATTTTGGTACGGTTGAAGCAGGTGAGTCGGCTGAAGCTAAGGCTCTGCGAGAACGGCTGCAGGAGATTGCGCGAATTTTAGAAAGCTGCGATCGCGCCCTGGCCAAGGCTGATACCACCGTCAAAACCCAGTCTAAAGAACTCATCGAAGCCCGTCAGCGCTATAGAGAGCAGCAGCTGCAAAATACCCAGGCCCAGCAACAGCGTCAGCAGCTCCAGCAGCGTCAGGACAGTACTACTCAGCAGCACCAGCAGTATCAAGCTGAATATGCCGCTGCCCAACAGCGTCTGCGAGAATTAGAGGCCACCCTGCCGATACAAGAAACTCAGCTCCAGCAAAAGCGTCAGGAGCTGACTGCCTTAGAAGAATCCCAAACCCACAGCGAGTGGCAGCAGGCCCAAACTAAAGTTCGGACCTTAGAGGTCGCCCTTACCGAACGTCAGCAGGCGTTACAAACGGCGCAGCAGCAGCAAACCGAGTTAGAAGCGCAGCAGCAGCGCCTGCAAGAACGAATGCGGCTGGCTCAGCAAACTATTGACCAGGCCAGGCAGCAGCAGCAGGTCCAGATTAACCAGCAAACCGAAATTAACCAGCAGCAGGCTGTTCTCAAGCAAGATATTATTGCGACCCAGACCGCCATTGCCAAACTGGATAAGACCCTGGCCGGGGAGAAAGCGGAGCGCGATCGCAAAGAGCATCAGCTGCGCGACCAGCGCAATCAGCTACAGCAGCTAGAGTGGCAGCAGCAAAAGCTGCTGGAAACTCAGCACGAGCGTCAGCAGCAGCTCAGCGAACTGCAAACGGCTATCGAAATCCAGCAGAGCGAACTGCCTAGCCCCCTGCCTGAAATCCCTGACGACTTAGACCTAGAAACGCTACAAAAACAGCTCAAATCCCTGCAGCGACGGCTAGAAGCGATGGAGCCTGTCAATATGCTGGCCCTAGAGGAGTATGAGCGTACTCAAGAGCGTTTAGAAGAGCTGACTACCAAACTCACAACCTTAGAAGATGAGCGCACGGAGCTGCTTCTACGGATTGAGAACTTCACCACACTGCGGCGACACGCATTCCAAGAAGCATTTGCCGCTGTCAACAAAAACTTCCAGGCTATTTTTGCCGAACTTTCTGACGGCGACGGCTACTTGCAGCTAGACGACCCTCAAGACCCCTTTAACGGCGGTCTAAATCTGGTGGCGCATCCGAAGGGAAAACCGGTACGCCGCTTGGCGTCTATGTCTGGTGGCGAAAAATCTCTTACGGCTCTCAGCTTTATTTTTGCTCTGCAGCGCTATCGTCCCTCGCCGTTTTACGCCTTTGATGAAGTGGACATGTTTTTAGACGGTGCCAATGTAGAACGTCTCTCTAAGATGATTCGCCACCAGGCCCAGCAGGCTCAGTTTATTGTCGTTAGTCTGCGTCGTCCTATGATCGAATCTGCCGAACGCACCATCGGCGTTACCCAGGCTAGAGGAGCCTATACCCAGGTGCTGGGCATTAATTTGCAGCGGGCAACGGCAGGCGGTTAATTGCGTATTGGATTGGTAGAGGCGTTGTATACAACGCCTCTACCAATCCAATACGGTTTCACACACTGTCAAAAAATCCGAGTATAGGGTGTAATGTGAGGATGTATGTTTCCGACAGTTAAGAAACATGCTCTCTGGTTAAGTAGACCCCATAGATAGTCACAGTAGACCCCTAGCGATGAGTTTTGAACAAAGTCGGCTGCGCTCCGACATGATTGGCACCCAAGTGATTACTCGATCTACAGGCCGTCGCCTAGGCGTGGTCAGTCAGCTGTGGGTCGATATAGATCGATGTGAAGTCGTTGCCTTGGGGCTGCGGGACAATATTCTATCTAAGGTCGTCTCAGGCCCGGAGCAAATTATGTTGCTCAGCAGCATCCGAAAAATTGGAGACGTCATCTTAGTCGATGATGACACCGTAATTGAAGACGAGGTCAGCGTTGCCACCTATAGCAATCTTGTTAAAAGCGAAGTCATTACTGAGTCCGGTGAGGGGTTGGGCCGCGTACGCGGATTTAAATTTGATGTGGTGAGCGGCAAGCTGCAATCCATTGTGATCGCATCCATGGGACTACCTCAGATTCCTGACCAGGTCATTAGTTCCTACGAGCTGCCCGTTGAAGAGATCGTCAGCACTGGCCCAGACCGCATCATTGTCTTTGAAGGTTCTGAAGAAAAGCTCAAGCAGATTAGTGTCGGTCTTTTGGAACGATTAGGGTTGGGTACTGCCCCATGGGAACGAGAAGACGACGGCTATATTATGCCGACATCAGCTAGCAATCAGCTACCTTCAGGCATCAAACAAGAAGTGCCGGCTCCTCGTCGTGAGGTGGCTCCCCCCCAGCGGCTAGAGCTAGAGCAGCCTATCCGTCAGCCATTAGAGCAGCCTATTCCTGAGGAAGAACCTTATCAGGCGAAGCCGCTCAATATTCCTCAAAAGAAAAAAGTGATCGAGTACGAAGAAGAAGACTTTTAAGAAAGGCGGTATTGCCATCCCACGTCGGCTCACGCATCGTTCACTAAGCTATCTAATAAATTAATTCCTTGTCAGTGGCTTCCGTTGTGCCTGTCATTCCTAATCCGCTTCATCAGCTATTTGTCATGGGTCTGCCGGTGCATCAGAGTACCGACTATGTGGGCTGGCTGGTTGATACGATGCGTGCTGGTTTAGGGGGGCATGTGGTCACCCTAAATGCGGAGATGTGTGTTCAGGCTGAAACGAATGTTGAGCTACAAAAAATTATTCATAGCGCTACTCTAGTTATTCCTGATGGGGCCGGTGTACAGCTTTATTTTCAACTGATTCAAAGGAAAAACATTAAGCGCTATCCAGGGATTGAGTTTGCTGCTGATGTGCTTAAGCGGCTCAAGTCTACTGAATCGGTTGTGTTTTATGGTGGGGCTCCAGACTTGGCGACTGTCGCTGCTCAACAGTGGCAGCAGCAATATCCGGAGCTAAATGTTGCGATCGCACAGCACGGTTATCTATCTGATACTGAGCAGCAGGCATTTCAGAGTCAGCAACAAGCGCTGCAGCCGACCCTCATATTCGTGGGACTCGGGGTACCTCGGCAAGAATTATGGATTGCCGCCCATCGGCAGCTGGGTCCTAATGCCAGCTGGTTTGGTGTTGGTGGCTGCTTTGATATCTTGGCAGGCAAGAAGCAGCGAGCGCCTCGCTGGATGTGTAACAACAATTTGGAATGGCTCTACCGACTCTATCAAGAACCCTGGCGGTGGCGGCGAATGTTGGCCTTACCCAAGTTTGTTCTACGCTCCATTGGCTATGACCTGGGCTGGAAACGCCAAAACTAGAGGGGCATTGACATATGCCCTATTGCATATATCCTTGTACAGAGGCAAATCGCTGTCTCTGTTTCCTGAGTTAAGTCTCTGACCTTTCGTCAATACTGCGCCCCCATGACATCTGCTGTGACTTCACCCTCGAAAGTTCCGACCAATCGTCGCTCCCAGGCTCAGTCCAGACATCGTTCAAGGTTACAGACAGCGGCTTCATCTCGGACCAATGCCCCCTCAGCCAAAACTCAGTCTGCGCTGGTTACTCTGACCGGGGTAGAAAAAACCTACAGCAATGGCAGTCAGGCTTTGAGAAATCTCAACCTGCAGGTCAAAAAAGGCGATTTTTTGTTTGTCACTGGGCCGTCTGGCGCTGGCAAGTCAACGTTGCTCAAGCTGCTCTATGGTCAAGAACGGGCCACGTCGGGAGACATCATCGTCGATTCTCAAAATCTTGCTAAGCTCAAGGGTAACCGCTTGGCTATGCTGCGGCGGCGGATCGGTATCGTCTTCCAAGATTACAAGCTGATTCCTCGGCGCACCGTTGCTGAAAATGTATCCTTTGTTCTATGGGCGCAAGGGTACAGCCGTCGAGAAATCAATCGCCGTTTAAGACCTACACTCCGGATGGTCGGTCTGCAGCATAAAGCTACCTGCTTTCCCGATCAGCTGTCTGGTGGTGAGCAACAACGAGTGAGTATTGCCCGTGCGGTTGTGGGGACTCCGCCTCTCTTGCTGGCTGATGAACCGACTGGAAATCTAGACGGTGATAACTCGCGTCAGGTGATCAAGATTCTAGAAAAGCTCAATTCAATTGGGATTACAGTGATTGTGACTACCCATGATGAGCAAATCGTGCGGGCATCCAACCATCCTGTTGTCCAAATCCAGGACGGACGCCTTACCCATATTCGATAGCTGTTAGCCGCTACTGCTAAAACGTTTAGCAATCGAGCAAGACTGGGACAAAGCCCATGGCGCTAGACCGCTTTGAAATTAGTATGGGTTCTGACAACGGTGGCCTCAAATTCACAGATCCAGTCAACCCAATCGTGACCTATTTGGGGGCGCTCCTGAGGAAGTGAGCGTTTGAGTAATAAAGCAATATAGCCGCGATCGCAGCAGACGATAGCAATATTGCCGATTTTGGTGCGAATAATTGTATTTCCAGCTTGGGGTAGGTCCATGGCGGACGACATCAGCTGCCGTAGCCCCAACGACTGCAACACTAACTGAACCCACTCAGTATCTTTGTGCTGTGAGGTGATAAAACAATCACAGGGTAAGCCTTCTGGATCAAAAACAGCTAACCCTAGGATTTGTTCAACATTAGGTAAACCCACCGCTTTCAATGACTGTGTTGAGCTAGATATGAAAAATATAGCGTTGCGCCCATAGTTTGCAAACAGTGAGCGCTAAAAGCCTGAGCTCAGCTATGGGTGGCATGAATGATTGAATTGCATGCATTGGCTCGCTCTAGTATCCAACAGATTAGCCAGAATAACGGACATTTACTAGGTGCTCATGTAATCGGCCAGCCGCTGAAGGTCTGTCATTGGTTTTATAAGACCGATCAGCGGGCCGCTAGACGAGTTGCGTTTAGTTTCCACACTAGACTGGACACCAAATTTGTAAATACGTGGGCCACGACTGGAACCAATAGGTTTTGGCTGATTAATGCGCTGTACCCAAGGATGCCGCCCACGCAAGTTGCCCAGAGCATGTAAGGCCACTGTCGCCAATCGCTCATATGCAGTAGGCCAAAGCATAAGCTAGATAGCCCCAGTGCCAAATAGTTTGCGCCGAGTGCAGGCAGCATCACACCGCGAAAAAGCAGTTCTTCACTGATACCTGGTAACAGACCTAACCACAGCACATCGGGCAATACTAGAGGCTGTAAAATATAGTCCAAATACACGGCAGCGCTGCGTCGGTATCTGGGCCAAATCCAATAAAGCAGTCCGCTGATAATGGTGATTCCTATGCCTAAAAGTAACCCAATACCAATGGGATAAAGACCGAGCTGACTCGGTAGCTGCTTAACGGAATCAAAGAGTAACCACAGACGCGCCACGATAAACATCACCAGAGCAGTTGCTGCGATCGCAACCAAAACCTGGGTACGCGTTAAAGGCTCCATACTGAAATTAGGCGGGGCAGGCTGATTCAAAAATGAAGCGGCAACATCATGCCGTACTAAACAGGCGATACTATCTTACGCTGTCCTAGCTCTCTCGCCTATCATCAAATTTCTATACGCGTTATCAGCTCCCTACTGATTTTGTTGTGTGTTGCACAGAGGGGTATCTAGCTGCCCCAAAACTGCTTGGGCTGGCTGTTGACTCAATCATTGACCGATGAGGGCGTCCGATATCAGTTCTTGTATAAATGATTGATTTGACTAACAGCAAAAAACTTGTGCCTAGACCGTTAAAGTCACGAATAAAATCCTTTTTTATGTATAGAAAATAGCCTGATTTTCTCAACTACTTAAAATTCCTATAGAAGCTAGGATCTTTAACAGAAAAGAATTATACGACAATATGAAAATATGAATTCAGTGAAACTAAAACAACTTGGTTTATAAATATACTTGATTTAACTAGCTTGATACCTATTACATCCAATCTTGCTAAATCAATCCTGCTCAATGTTAAAAACTGCCAAGAATCGGGATTCATTTAAACATCAGGTTACTAATCTTCACGATGAACCTTTGATTTTTTATCCATACAACACAACCTATGGGAACGTCCTTCGACCTATCTGCCCAAAACGACAGCGTCAATATTTATGAGTGTGAGGTTCATCTCAAGTTCCGCATCATCGAAGACAAACTGACCATAGATAAGCAAGATACCGATGCATTAATCGAGGCGCTAGTTGATGCCTACACCTATGGCGACGATGAATATTTAGAATCTCTGGAGTCTCAGATCAATATTCATGAAATTCAGGCTTTAGAGGCATCCCCAGAAATGCGTCGTCAGCTTATTCGTCTACGAAACTGCCATAAGTTTGCGTAGGTACAGAGGAGAGCGATCAGCGGCTGCCATCTTTGCTAGTTGCGCAGGGGCTGTCGCGATAACCTGCGCTTGACGGGCTTAGATACGCTAATTCGAGTAAGCAGGGTCAGAGGCCCACAATGGAAAAAATCCATGATAGAAATTTGACATTAATTCCCTTAGATTTGTATATTTATAAAGGCCAAGCGAAAAACGCGGTGGCAAAATACGCCCCCATCGTCTAGAGGCCTAGGACACCTCCCTTTCACGGAGGCGACGGGGATTCGAATTCCCCTGGGGGTATAAGAAAAATAAGCATTGCTGGAAACTTTACCAGCAATGCCTATTTTTTTGCTTTGTATACATATGAAACGAATTCATAATTATTATGATGGGCATGCTGTAACTTCTCTCAATTGTGAATGCGCTGTCCTAACTGCAAAAGTCGCTCGGTGATTAGGCATGGAGATGTAGCCAAAGCTGATCAGGTGCGCTGTCAAACCTGTCAGACGTTCTTTTCGGCTAAATCGCGCAAGATGAAGAACGTGATCTGGGGTGTAGTGGGTGGTCTAGCTGTCTTAGGACTGTCACCCTGGTGGCTAAATAAAGGTTTGCAAGCGACCGTTGCTCAGTCAGATAGAACGGCGTCAGCAGATGCCATTGTTGTTCTGGGACGAGGGCCAGACTATACAGAACATCGAACAGCCGCTGCTATAAAACTATGGCGTGACGGTAAAGCTCCCCACATCTTTATTAGCGGGATTTTAGATGCGCCTGTCATGATCGAGATGGCTACAGATAGAGGTATCCCAGGGGATAGTGTCAGTGGAGAAAGCTGCTCTCGCAGTACTTGGGAAAATGCTTTCTACTCTGAGATGTTGTTGACGTCCGATCAGTTGAGTTCAATAGCTAGACCTAAAATTCTATTGATTACGGATGATTTGCACATTGCTCGGGCGACGCTGATATTCCGTAGCTTTGGGTTTGAGGTAATTCCTTACCCTGTCAAAAATGATTTTTCAATGTGGCGTCAGCATATTCTGCGTGAGTTCTTTGTGCTGATGTATTACGTCAAATCTGGTAAGCTCCAGCCGCCCACCACCGAAGACTATGAGTTTGCGAATACCCAGGCTAAGTCTAGAATTGCAAAGCGTCAGTGTATTCTAGCAAGCCAGTAACTTCCTACCTGTCTTAAACACAAACCCCGCACTCATTATCTGATGGGTGCGGGGTTTGACTGTTTTGACTGAGTTGAGTATGGCTATCTAGGAAAATTGCTCTGTGGTGCGATCGCAAATTGCCAGCAAGTTCTGAGTCAGATTATGACAAATATGACGCTCAATCAGCTGTACAGGCATTGCAAGCGGTGGCTGTACAATCAGCTCGTAAGACAGTAGAGTCGCATCCTGACCCTCAAGAACCGCAGGTTGTAAACACCACCTACCAATAAATTTCTTAAAATCTCCTTCAACCATGGAGAATCCAATCTCCTGAGGAAAGCGCTCCGTCATATCCAAAATGACACGAGCACAAAATTTAAAGTTCAAAAAGCATTGAGCACCGACTTGCTCCAACCGAATGCCCCCATCTGGACGACTCAGCAATCGACTACGGGTTAGGTTGGGAACAAAGTCTGCTAAGCGCTCATAGTCCGTCAGAATCTTCCACACCTGCTCTAATGCACAAGGTACGGCAACAGCTGCCACAATTTGTCGCTGACGAGGTCCAAGCTTTTCAGTTTTAATACTGACATTCTGACAGTCAATAGAATTTAGATGGATAGCAGAGCTACTACCCCCCATCGTATTGGCTGCAAAAACCAAAGCGTCCTGATTCACAGTGACCAAACTTATAAAACAGCAGATGTATCACTAGGTATGTTTCCCTAGTAGCTTAACCTATCCCACTTCAAGAATCGCACTTGTCAGAAAATAATGGCTATCTCTTACAAAAGGGATAGCTGTGCTTAAAGCAATGACGATCCAGACAGGTCTCGTACTTACAGAATGCCCGACCGACTATAGCTATACCCAGCGACTGACCTTATTTAAGCCAAGATGTCTTTAACTACAACGCCACAACCTGCAGCCCAGAAAATTTAGGACATAAATTGCACATATATATAGACAGCAATAAGCCCCAGCAGCTGATAAAGTGGCAGCCTCAGTCAACTCTTCAGCCTTTAAGATGTACAGGTATCGATTATTTGAAAAAAGAAAGCTGCTGACCTTGGAGTAACATTGTGCTGCTGTCAAAAGGGTTTGAAGTCGAAATATACACTGGCCATACCGATGGAAAAATCATTGGCCTATCTGACAAAATCACGAAGTCTCTAAGTGGATTTGTTCGAGAACCAGATAGCCGTAATGTTGAGTACACGACGCCCCCACTCCAGCAATACGAGCAGCTACTGTGTGAGCTAGTTACCCCCCGTCGCCGCTTAAGACAATTCTTAAGCAATCTCGACGCTAGCTATACTCTGATTCCTGGGAGTACGTTATCTACAGGTAGTAGCCAACGGTTTTACCGTTCAGATCCACAAAACCCCTATCACACCTACATTGAGACCACTTACGGGACCAATGTTGTCACCGCCAGTATTCACATCAATCTTGGTATTAGCGAGCCGGAGATGCTGATGCGCGCCTGCCGGTTGATCAGAGCTGAAGCACCGCTGATTCTTGCCTTAAGCGCATCCTCTCCATTCCTAGACAATAAGCTCACGGGCTATCATTCCACTCGCTGGCAGTTATTTCCTCAAACGCCCCAATACGTTCCTTTATTTGAAAGCCATCGTCATTTTATTCAATGGACCGAAGAGCAGCTCCAGCTAGGTACCATGCAAAATGTACGCCATCTCTGGAACTCGGTGCGTCCGAATGGGGATTGTCGCCCTTATAATCTCAACCGACTTGAAGTCAGAATTTCGGATCTAGTAACCGACCCGATCCATCTGCTGGCAATCACAGCACTGCTTGAGTCTCGGATTCTACAGCTTCAGCAAGATCCAGAACTAGATCCCCTGCTGTCTAGTCAACTACCTGCAAGCAGCCGTCACGATGATTTGTTAGCTATCATCCATGACAACGAGAGGCAGGTCGCTCGAGCCAGCCTCGATGCCCAGCTACGCCGCTGGCAGGATGGAACCGCCATCAACGCCTCTGATTGGATTATGGAAATTTACAACGAAGTTTTGCCCATTGCCAAAGCCCACGGTATTGCTTGCTTCTTAACACCTATTAAGCAACTGCTTAGAGAAGGTAACCAGGCTCAAAACTGGTTGAGACAAGTTGAGGCAGGTATGACGATCCCTCAAGTCATTGCTCAGACTGTTCAAGTTATGGAGCATCAGGAAAAAGCCCTACAAAAGGAGCTTTGTTATCCGGCTTAACCTCTTCATCTATATATAAGCTAATGCCTGCGGCAGAGATAGCTGCTTTAGAGTCTCTAGAGTGGGTTAGCTTTGGACACTATTCGGCCTTCTACCTGGTCAGGAAACTTCAAAGTTCGTTATTGCGTATATCTCGGCTCAATTGATTAGTAAGACCTATATAAGAGCCCTCAAAATAACCCTGAAGGGTCTAAACAGCTAATTCAAAGTAAAAGATCGCACCCTTTACGATTGTGTCAATGCCCAAAGTTGTCCTTGTTTATCCAGAAATACCCCCTAATACCGGTAATATCGCCCGCACATGTGCTGCAACTGCGACCGAATTACATCTGGTAGAGCCTTTAGGCTTCGAACTCAGCGATCGATACCTCAAGCGAGCTGGGCTAGACTACTGGCCCCACGTCAATTTACAGATTCACTCGTGTCTAGAAAGCTTCTGCCAGCATCAGCAATCGACAGGCGGCAGATTAATTGGTTTCACAACTAAAAGTGAATATAGCTATGTAGAGATAAGCTACAAAGAAAATGATTGGTTGCTGTTTGGTAGCGAGAGTCAGGGACTGCCCAAGCATCTGTTAGATACCTGTGAGCATACGGCTAAAATCCCGATGCTTAGCGGTAGTGTGCGCAGCCTCAATCTTTCGGTAAGCGCTGCAGTTGGTCTGTTTGAAGCACTTCGACAAACTGGCAAACTTACCTCATCTCCTTATATATAGAGATATATAGAGCACTAAGAAACCTGTAGGGGGATCCAGTAAATCTGGTTGTCTGCTATTGAGCAGACTACATATCTATGAACCCATAGATATCTCATAGCGATATGGGGAAAGGTGACAAGGATGCTGTCTCTGTTTAGCAGAAAGACTGGTCTGGGTTGACTCTTTTGAGCTGTCGTCAGTAGCCGGTTGTGTAAAGGGGACATCCGGAATTCAGTAGAGATCGTCGGTTTTCTCCGTAAACCATTACTAAAGACAGTTACCTGAGATACAAAGATAGGATTCTAGCGATAAAAATTTTCTATAGCGGTCAGGGTCTGATGGAGGGCAAATTTTGTTCAAAGTGGTGAAATAACTGGGCAGCCTAGAAAAGCGGCCTTTTTGGGCTCCCTAACTTGGTTAAGTTCATACCTAAGAAATCAGTCTGGTTTCTACCTAAACTCCCTTCTCAGCTGAGATGCGTTGATCAGTCTAGAGAGGCTTCTACACAGGGATTCTCGATATTTCGGACGACTATCCAAACCCGTTATCAAAATAAAACTCCATAGCAAATTTAATTTCATGTTGATTTTAGAGAATCTATGGAACTTGTTTTGTGCGGGATTGATCTTTTGATTAAGTCGTGTAAACTTGCCTAAGTTGGGTACGAAAGGTGTTTGCCTGTCATGGGGCATTTTTTTGCTCAATGCCGGTACCTTATCTACCTGATTCAACTTGTAGTCAACGACCCGCGAGCGGGCAGCTGCATAGGGACAAGTTGGTTTCGAACAGTTGAACGCTGGTCATTTAGGAGGTTATTCCTTGAAACGAGCAAATTCTCAGGAGCCCAAGTCTGAAACAAGTCATTCATGTTTTGCTGATGTGGATGTTGTTGCTGAGCAAGCTCCGTCTGGAAATGCTGGCAGATCAAAGTCTGCTGCTGTGCTGGGACTTGCACTTTCTTTTGGTGCATCTGGAGTTTTATTCGCAGATAGTGAAGCAACCGCTGCGGTTGGGTCTTTTGTTGTTACAAACCCTTCAGCTTCGAGCGAATCACCCCAGCTACCGTCTGTGCTGAACAGTCAGCTTGCTCAGCCTTCAACCGTTAGTCAAGGTTTGACGGTTTATCACACCGTTGAGCAGGGTGACAGCCTTTGGCAAATTGCCAAAGAGCACCGAGTTGAGATTCAAGATATTAAGGTCGCAAATCGCATATCTCCTGATGAGCCTCTACAAGTAGGGCAAGTCATCAAGGTTCCCAATGAGGAGCCTTCTGGGCAGCCTACCCTGGTTTCTCTTTTGCCAGGCGTGCAGGGGGTATCTGGTGGTCAAGCACAGCAGCCAAGCCTTGAGCGATTAGTTGCAGGTATTGCTGATGATAGGGATGCGACCTCTGCTCTGCAACAGCCTGAAGCGTCAGTCACAGTTGAAAAGAAAGCCGTTGTAGCGGATGAGGAGCTAACCGGAGCTGTTTCTTTACGCTCGGCTGGTCTCGTATCTCAGTCTGATGGATTTCAAGCTGATTTAGAGCAGTTAGCCTCCAATAATAGTCAGGTTGTAGCTGAGCCAGTGGCTCCTGCTGCTAGTCCTGCTGAGATTTTACAGAGTGATATCCCTGCTGCAGCTCCTGAAGCTGCAGATTTAGCTGAGCTAGAGACCAGCGATACGGTTGAAAGCGTTGCAGCTGAAGGATATCAGTTTGAAGTTCGTCCAGGTGATACCGTCGAGGCAATTGCGACTTCTTTAGGTACGACTGCGGATGAGCTGGCGGAAGCAAACGGACTTGATAATCCTGACTTCATTGTGGCAGGTGAAACTTTGGCGCTGCCTGAGGATGTGACCAAGGAGCTAGCAGTTTCTGAAGCGGCTACTTCGTTAGCCCAGGCAGCTCCTGAAATCGCCGTAGGTGGTTTTGATGGTACTCGCTTGAGTCGACTGCAGTCGACGGTTGAAAATCCTATCGATGCATCATCGGTACTGGGTAGGTTGCAGGGTGCTCAACAGGCTGAGGTTGCTCAGTCCCCTGAGATCGCAACAGATAAAGCAGACGTCTCAGCTGTTGAAGACCCATACACTGCTGATTTGCTAGCAGATGTTAGTTCTGCACAGCAAATAGGTGGTGCCTTTGACGCTGATAGCCAGGTGGCTCTGAGGCAGGCTGTTCCATCGGCGCAGCCGGTGGTCGTAAATCCTGAGTTTCAGGCAAGTCGTTTAGAGACCGCTCAGGATGTTAATCAATCGTCTCAGCGTCCTGAACTATTAGCAGCTGCGCCGCTAGATCCAAGTGTCTATGTGTCGTCTCCTGCTCCTGCGACCGGTCAGGTTGTGTCTCCAGAGATGCCCATCTTGCCCTCGGCGGATGAGTATTTGCCGGAAGCACCTGATTATTTCAACGGTTATATTTGGCCCGCTCGCGGTACCTTGACGTCTGGATACGGCTGGCGTTGGGGGCGTATGCACCGTGGGATTGATGTCGCAGGTCCTGTGGGAACCCCCATTGTTTCGGCTGCTTCTGGTGTAGTTGAACGAGCTGGATGGAACTCCGGCGGCTATGGCAACCTAGTTGAAGTGCGTCATGCGGATGGAAGTATGACTCGTTATGCTCACAACAGTCGCATTATTGTTCGCTCTGGTCAACGTGTGACTCAGGGACAACATATTGCTGATATGGGGAGTACGGGCTACAGCACAGGTCCTCACTTGCACTTTGAAGTTCATCTACCAGAGCGCGGTACGGTTAATCCGATGGCAATGCTGCCCGGACGGTAGGCATTTTCACGTTGTGTGATTCAAATGCTCAGCTAGCCGCTAGGTCAGCTGAGCATTTTTTTGAGCAGCGATCTCAATTTCAGTATTTGAGCTACTACCTCAGCAACCCTGGAATTTTCTCTTTGGTTCCTTGACATTTCGTGATAAATTTAATGAGTTGCTAAATGTAAAGCAGCAAAAGCTGGCTCAGTAGCTCAGTGGTAGAGCAGGGGACTCATAAGCCCTTGGTCACGTGTTCAAATCACGTCTGAGCCATTTCAACTCATTAATTGTTGCTCTCTTATGCTGTGCTAGGTTGATTAGCATAGTAAGGGGGATATCTTTGCGTTATAGAATAAAAGATAGTGCAGACTCACGTTGGCAAAGAACTAATCTGCTCTGCCGCATAGTAGTTAATTGAACCTATAGGAGACAAACGGATGAGTAACCTAGCGGAAGGATGTCTGCGCGTTGGGCAGCCTGCTCCTGATTTCACGGCGACTGCCGTTGTCGATCAGGAGTTTAAAACTATTAAGCTATCTGATTATCGCGGTCAGTACGTCGTCCTATTTTTCTATCCGCTAGACTTCACGTTTGTTTGCCCCACGGAAATTACTGCCTTTAGCGATCGCTACGAAGAGTTTCAATCGCTTAATACCGAAGTGCTAGGTGTTTCAGTCGATAGTGAGTTTTCTCATCTCGCTTGGATTCAGACTGAGCGTAAAGCAGGCTGACTTGGAGACTGAGCATATCCGTTTGTAGACGATATCATAATAGATATCAGTGCTGCTTACAATGTGCTGGAACCTGAGGCTGGCGTAGCTCTGCGTGGGCTGTTTGTGATCGACAAAGACGGGACTGTCCAACACGCGACGATCAATAACCTATCGTTTGGTCGCAGTGTTGATGAGACCTTGCGTGTGCTGCAGGCTACACAGCATGTCCAGTCTCATCCAGACGAAGTCTGCCCGGCAGGCTGGACCCCAGGAGAAAAAACAATGACTCCTGATCCCGTGAAATCTAAGGAATTTTTTGCATCGATTTAGTAAGCCTACATCGATGGTGCTGACCGATTAAACCTAGTTCAATTTTTGCTTACCAATGACCACGGCTTTTAAGCTGACCTCTATGGATTTTCGAGGGGTCATTAGTCGACGCTTTGCTCAAAACTTTTTACCTCTGCCTGCATTAAACAAATTTCAGGTAGGACAGCCTGTCGCTGACTTTAAGCTGCCTGTCGTTGGGCAGAGAGCCTCGATTCAGCTTTCAAGCTATCGACATAAGGCGGTGGTAGTTGTCGCGTTTACACGTATTTTTACTGAAAAGCAGTACTGTCCCTTTTGCTACCCCCATATTGTTTCTTTGGTGGCTGCCTATGAGCAGTTTAAGCAACTAGGGGCCGAGGTCCTGATGATTACCAGTACGAGTATGGAGCAAAGTACTATCATTCAGCAGGATTTGGGGGTAGATATGCCATTGCTGGTAAACCCCAGCTGTAGTATTTTTCGTCGATACGGTACAGGGCAGGCTCTAGGTGCTCCGCTACCGGCACAGTTCGTCATCGATCGAGCGGGAAATCTGCGCTTTCAGCATTTGTTTTCCTTTGCTCATACCAACGCCAGTGTAGAACGCCTGCTGTGGGCCGTTCATCAAGCTAGCCGCTAGCTAGTGGTGTTGTGAAGTATGGGTGAAACAACGGAGAGGGAGGGATTCGAACCCTCGATAGAGCTTACGCCCTATAACTCCTTAGCAGGGAGCCGCTTTCAACCACTCAGCCACCTCTCCAAGGTCAGAGCTGCATTATAACAACCTATCTTCAGTCGGGTAAAGCTTTCTAGCGTGATTTCTTGGCATAATTCGCGGTAGCCGATGTTTAAAGCCGCACAAAATCTCCCAAGAAATGGTGTCAATCCGTGCCGCCCAGTCATCTGCGCTCAGCTGATGACTGGGCGATGTGCCAATTAGAGTAACGATATCGCCTTCTGTAAGCTCGGGAATATCCGACACATCCAGCATGAGCTGGTCCATGGTAATTGCACCAATTTGACGAACGCACCTGTCTCCAATGAGCACCTGCATCTGATTAGAGAGCAAGCGGGGCACGCCATCGGCATAGCCAATTCCTACGACCGCAATGGTCATCGGGCGCTGGGCGATAAATCGGTGGCCATAGCTCACCCCGGCTCCTGCGGTAATGGGCTTGATATGGGTGATGCGGGCTTTGACATTTAAAGCAGGCTGCAAATCAAGAACAGGCTGTAGATGGGGAGCCGGTGCTAAGCCATAAATCCCGAGACCGATACGGACCATATCGTATTGCAAAGCGGCTGCATCGGTTAGTGTAGCGGCCGTATTGGCTAAGTGGAGACGGAGTGGGAGACAGCTGTGCTGCTGTAGCGCTGCGATCGCATGCTTGAAGCGCTCATGCTGACGTCTCATTTCTGTCTCATCTGCCTCATCAGCGGTTGCAAAGTGCGAATACAGGTGAGTGATCTGCAATGCCGGTAGTCCAGCGACAAATTCCACAAACTCCAATGCCTGCTGCCAGTTATATCCCAGGCGAGACATGCCTGTGTCTAATTTGATGTGAACCGGCAACGGTAAGCAAGCGTCGCTTAAGGCTTCAGCAAAGACCAGCGCCTGCTTTGGGGTGACCAGTGTGGGCTGCAGCTGCCAGCGTGCTAGAGCTATAATCTCTTCTTGATGGTGCAATGCGCCCATGACTAAGATAGGCTGATTGAGCCCTGCCTGACGTAGCTCAATTCCCTCTGGAACTGTGGCTACGCCTAGCCAGGTAGCTCCTGCTGCTAATGCTGTTCGTGCTACCTCAACTGCACCATGGCCGTAAGCATCTGCTTTCACCACAGCCATCAAATCCGTTGGCGGCTGTAAAATCTGACGAAACTGACGCACATTGTGATGGATGGCATCTAGATTGACCTCCACCCAAGCCCGCGAGCATCGCATGGCTGAAATGCTGGGGGTATCGTCCCAACTCAACATTATTGCTCTCCTTTATCGCCGCGCTCATAGCACAGTATCGCAAGTATCAAGGCATCCCAGCGACCCTGTGTTAGTATCAAATCACAACTTTTAGCTGAACCTCAATGAGTAAGGTTCTTGTCTTAAATGCGTCCTATGAGCCGTTAAACATTACAAGTTGGCGGCGAGCCGTTGTGCTGATTATCAAAGGCAAGGCTGAGACTGTAGAACACAACGGGCTAGCAATATATGCAAATTTTCCTCTGCCTACAGTCATTAGGTTACGTCACTACGTTCGCATTCCCTACAAAGAAATTCCATTAACTCGTCGCAACCTGCTGTATCGCGATAATCATACTTGCCAATATTGTGGCTATGCTGGAGATGGCCTGACGTTAGACCATGTGGTGCCGCGTTCTCGGGGTGGCAAAGAAGTTTGGGAGAATATGGTCTCCGCCTGTGTCAGGTGTAATGTCAAAAAGGGGAATCGTACGCCTAAAGAGGCCCGAATGCCTTTGCGAATTACCCCCCGCAAACCCCACAGCAGTCTTTACTTTGAAATTGCACGCCACACCCGAGGCGATGCACACCAAGAATGGCGTAAGTACGTCATTGGTCTGACAGGTTAATCTATCTTTACTGTCTAAAATCTATCTCATTCCTACTTTTGCATGGCCTCCCAAGACGCATTGCTTAAATCTTCTAAACGGACCAGTTATATTCCAAATATGGATTTAAGCGATGGCCCTGCCGCTTCCCTGCGACA
Organism: Leptolyngbyaceae cyanobacterium; assembly: GCA_050043465.1. Taxonomy (GTDB): domain Bacteria; phylum Cyanobacteriota; class Cyanobacteriia; order Phormidesmidales; family Phormidesmidaceae; genus Leptothoe. The sequence goes on along the minus strand of JBHJIL010000065.1, from coordinate 36,030 downwards.
TTTACTGATTACCCATGCTGATAGTCGGCAGCTGGTTTTGCTGCAAGATTTTCCAGATCCGGACGCACTCTCATCAGCTTGGGCCTACAAGCTGATTGCAGCAGCCTATGATGTGGACTGCGATATTTTTTATTCTGGCACCTTGAGCCATCAAGAAAATATTGCATTGGTAAAGCTGACTAACCTACCTGCTAAACGCTGGTCCAATCAAAAACCCCCCGATCTCTCGCAGTATTCGGGCTATGTACTGGTTGATACCCAGGGGACTACGAGTCAGCTGCTAGACCGCGTAAATGCGGCCGGTGTGCCGCTAATGGTGGTGATTGATCACCACAGACTGCAAGGAAAGTCCACAGCAGAGTTTGCTGACATTCGGCCAGAGGCACGCGCAACGGCCACAATATTGACTCAGTATCTACAAGCGGGTCTTTTGGATCTAGACCGTAGCGATACCAAACATGTCAAATGTGCAACGGCTCTGATGCATGGACTGCGCTCAGATACTGGGCAGCTGATGCAGGCTGCCGAAGCGGACTTTATGGCTGCCGCCTATTTGAGTCAATATTGCGATGCCCAATTGCTCAGTGCCATTCTCCAGGCTTCTCGTTCCAAAAGAGCTATGGACGTGATTGAGCGTTCCCTGCGCAATCGCAATATCAAAAACAGCGTTTCTATCGCAGGGGTAGGCTATTTGCGTTATGAAGACCGTGATGCCATTCCTCAGGCGACAGATTTTTTGCTTACTGAGGAGGATGTTCACACCTCTGTGGTTTATGGCATCGTCCACGATGAAGATGACGAGCGCGAATTAGTGATTGGTTCACTGCGCACCAGTAAGATCACGCTGGACCCAGACGAATTTATTAAAGAAGCCTTTGGTCATGATGAGCAGGGTCGTTTCTTTGGCGGTGGTCGCTCTATGGCTGGTGGGTTTGAAGTGCCCGTAGGGTTCTTGTCAGGATTTTATGAAAATGGAGACTATAACCGTCTTAAGTGGGAAGTGTTTGATGTGCAAATTAAACAAAAGCTATTGAAACTGATTAATCCTGAAGATGGAATGATTAATACGGATTAGCTTTGCAAGCATCGTCTCACCTATAAGACTGAGGTTGATTAGGAGCGCTGACGGCTCTACGGCAGCTGCGATCGCAAGCAGAAAAAAGCGGGAATATCACGTTAGCCATTCTTGACGCTGATCGGACTGTAAATAGGAGCTCCTGTTTGAAATTAGCTCGATCGAAATTGCTGAAATAGTCCGATAGACGGTGCATCTGAGCGATTGAGCTAACCTGTGTAGGTAGGTGATTTCTAGGACTTAAAGGCCAGATTGTTCTGAAAAAAGGCTGTTTGATTGTTTGAAAAAATCTCGAATCGCTCCTTTCGGCTGTCACTTCTCGATATCCTTGTATACATAAAAGAGAACAGCGACAGGACAACTGACAATGACCCTATGCGACTATCGCCCTGGTTTAGAAGGGATTCCTGCCACAGAGTCGAGCATTAGTTATGTGAATGGTCAGGAAGGGATTTTAGAGTACCGGGGCATTCGCATTGAAGAATTGGCTCCAAGGAGTACGTTTTTAGAAACGGCCTATCTGCTGATTTGGGGAGGGCTGCCCACAGACCAGGAACTAGCGGCGTTTAAGAAGGAAATACAGCAGCATCGTCGGCTCAAGTATCGTATTCGCGACATGATGAAATGTTTTCCTGAAAGCGGACATCCCATGGATGCGCTACAGGCGTGCGCGGCGGCTTTGGGGTTGTTCTATTCTCGTCGCGCGTTGGAAAATCCTGCTTACATTCAGGCAGCGGTTGTTCGTTTACTCGCCAAGATTCCCACAATGGTGGCAGCGTTTCAGCTGATGCGTAAGGGCAATGATCCTGTGCAGCCACGAGACGACCTCGACTATGCAGCCAACTTTCTGTACATGCTTAATGAGGAAGTTCCTGACCCGTTAGCTGCCAGAATTTTTGATGTCTGTCTGACGCTGCATGCAGAACATACGATCAATGCCTCTACCTTTTCTGCCATGGTGACGGCGTCTACGCTCACTGACCCGTATGCGGTGGTGGCATCGGCGGTAGGAACGCTGGCCGGTCCGCTGCACGGGGGCGCGAATGAGGAAGTCATTGATATGCTGCAAACCATTGGCTCGGTGGAAAATGTGCGCCCATTTGTCGAAGAGCGGATTGCTCAAAAAGCGAAGATCATGGGCTTTGGGCATCGGGTTTATAAGGTCAAAGACCCTCGGGCTGTGATTTTGCAAAAGTTGGCAGAGCAGCTGTTTGAGAAATTTGGCCAGGATGAATACTATGCGATCGCACTAGAACTTGAAGCCGCCGTCACCGAAAAGCTGGGACAAAAAGGCGTTTATCCCAACGTGGACTTTTACTCAGGGCTGGTCTACCGCAAACTAGGTATTCCCACGGACTTATTTACACCAATATTTGCGATCGCTCGAGTAGCCGGATGGTTAGCCCATTGGAAAGAGCAGCTAGCCGAAAATCGAATTTTTCGACCCACACAGATTTATACCGGTCCCCATAACCAGCCTTACAGCAGCGTTAGCGAACGTCTTCACCTTTGGGATAAACAACAAAAACCCCTTAGCTCAATCCATAACGGAACCGTATAACCTCTGATTTTTCGGATGTGATGGGCATCACCCCTCTTGTCAATACCGATAAATCCAACGACACTAATATCAGTGACGATTTTCAGGAACTCCAGCCCCTCTTGATGCATATCAAGGGGGGTTTTTATATGGCTAAACCTATAGCCGTGAGCAAGAATTCCTATTAGTCGTTGCACAGTATTTCGTCTGTCGAGACATATTAAGCGTTAGAATCATTAAGGAAATTAGCCTTCAGGCATCCGCTCCATCTATATATTCTGGGTATGAGTTCTGGAATCGATTTACAAGAGAGCTTCATTCAAATACTAGTGTCATTGGGATTGCCCCCATCCCTGGCCAAGGTAGTTTGGATGCCGCTACCGATGTTATTAATCTTGGTTGCTGCTACCGTCAGCATCTTTATAGCTGTCTGGTTAGAGCGCAAAATTTCAGCCGCAGCTCAGCAGCGTATTGGTCCCGAATATATTGGTCCCCTAGGGGCACTGCAAGCGACAGCCGACGGTATCAAACTTATTTTCAAAGAAGACATTAACCCAGCTCAAGCAGATCCTATCCTCTTCACCTTAGGTCCTGCAATCGTTGTTATTCCAGTCTTTGTTTCCTATCTGGTAGTGCCGTTTGGGCAAAACATGGTAATCACCGATTTGGGGATTGGCATTTTTCTCTGGATTGCCCTTTCGAGCGTCACACCTATTGGCCTGCTGATGGCCGGATACTCCTCCAACAATAAGTACTCTCTTCTCGGAGGATTACGCGCCACCGCTCAATCTATCAGCTATGAAATTCCGCTTGCTCTTGCTGTGCTTGCAATCGTCATGATGTCCAACAGCCTTAGTACTGTTGACATCGTCAATCAGCAATCACAGTACGGTATCCTCAGCTGGAACATTTGGCGTCAGCCCGTAGGATTCGTTCTGTTTTGGATTGCAGCGTTAGCAGAATGTGAGCGTCTTCCCTTTGACTTACCAGAAGCCGAGGAAGAGATTGTCGCAGGCTATCAAACTGAGTACACCGGTATGAAGTTTGGTCTGTTCTATGTTGGCTCCTATGTCAACCTGGTACTATCTGCCATGCTCGTGTCTGTTCTTTATCTGGGCGGATGGAGTTTTCCTGTTCCTGTTGAGGTGCTCTCCTCAGGGTTAGGGCTGAGTGAAACTACCCCATGGCTGCAGGTTGTCACAGCTGCCTTAGGGATCATGATGACATTGCTGAAGGCCTATCTTCTTGTCTTTCTGGCTGTTTTAATTCGCTGGACCGTACCTCGTGTGCGCATCGATCAACTTCTCGACCTTGGCTGGAAGTTTCTACTTCCAGTAGCTCTGGTAAATCTACTACTGACAGCTGCACTCAAGCTCGCATTTCCATTTGCGTTTGGAGGGTAAAAATTAATGCTCAACTTTCTAAAGCAGGTTGGCGACTACGCCAAAGAAACCGTCCAAGCCGCCAAGTATATTGGCCAAGGCCTGTCGGTTACTTTTGACCACATGAAGCGCCGTCCGGTGACAGTGCAATATCCCTACGAAAAGCTCATTCCATCCGAGCGCTATCGGGGACGGATTCACTTTGAATTTGATAAGTGTATTGCCTGTGAAGTGTGTGTCCGAGTGTGTCCCATTAATCTACCGGTTGTAGATTGGACGTTTAACAAAGAAACTAAGAAAAAGACGCTAGATCACTACAGCATTGATTTTGGTGTTTGCATTTTCTGTGGCAACTGTGTGGAGTACTGCCCGACCAACTGTCTCTCTATGACAGAAGAGTATGAGCTGGCTGCCTACGATCGCCATGAGCTGAATTACGACAATGTTGCCCTAGGTCGTCTACCCTACAAGGTGACAGACGATCCCATGGTGACGCCCATGCGTGAACTTGCATACTTGCCCAAGGGTGTCATGGACCCCCATGACCTGCCAGCAGGATCGCGTCGCGCTGGTAAACTACCTCAAGAAATACTGGAAGAAGCCGATACTTCCAGCTCAGACAAAGAATCCAGCGATTAGCTCTATAATTTCAAGTTAGTTGCTGCTCTAGATTCTCCACTTGGCAGAAGCTTCAGCAGACTTATCAATTGGGAGTAGTAGTGAATATAGCAGAAGGTGTACAAATTGTTTCCCTGGGCATCCTTGGGGTTTTAATGTTGGCGGCAGCCCTGGGCGTTGTCTTGCTAGCTAATATTGTTTACTCAGCCTTTTTGCTGGCGATGGTATTTGCTAGCATTTCAGGGCTGTATATCTTGCTAAATGCAGGCTTTGTTGCCGCTGCCCAAATACTTGTCTACGTAGGTGCTGTCAATATTCTGATTCTCTTTGGAATCATGCTTGTCAACAAGCGAGAAGATTTTCAGCCGGTCTCTAATGCGTGGATCGGTAAAGCGGCTACTGCAGCTGTATGTGCCGGATTGTTTACCTTACTTAGCTCTATGGTGCTTGCCACCTCATGGCAGATATCGTCAGCAACTCCAGCAGGAGAGGCAGCTATTGAGGTTATCGGTCAGCATTTCTTCAGCGACTTTTTGCTTCCGTGTGAGCTAGCGTCTGTGCTACTGCTAATGGCGTTAGTAGGAGCCATCATCTTGGCACGCCGCGAATATGTTCCTGATGAAGAGCCTGAGAATGAACAGAAGGTGCTCACTCTGCGAGAGCGTCCGCGTGAGCTGGTAGCGGCTGGTAACGAAAACGATTAGGAATAAGCGTCGGCTATCTATAGGAGGAGTTTGGTTCAACCATGATGCAACTGGAATACTTTTTGATTCTTGCCGCTGCGCTTTTTTGCATAGGTATTTATGGACTGGTCACAAGCCGAAATGTTATTCGAGTGTTGATGTCCATTGAGCTAATGCTTAATGCCGTCAATCTAAATCTGATGGCATTTTCCAACTACCTTGATCCAGCAGAAATCAAAGGGCAGGTGTTTGCCGTGTTTGTGATCACTATTGCCGCTGCTGAAGCCGCTGTAGGCTTAGCGATTGTTCTATCGATTTATCGAAACAGAGACACGGTCGATATGGAACAGTTCAATTTACTGAAATGGTAGTAGCTGCTATTTCTTTCTAAGAACACCCCCACCCGAGAGCGATTTCTCCAGGTGGGGGTTGTTCTTGAAGTCTGTCTTAGCTCTTGCTCAGCGGTCGCCTGATTGTTATAAATGAGTTAATCTTGCCAGCCTTCTTCAGATTGCGCTTTGACATAGGCAGCAACGTCGGCGATATCTTTATCCCTGATGCGTCCTTGAAATGCGGGCATTGCCCCTCTGCCGTTGGCCACCTGATAAGCAATTGCCTCAACATTATGCTCAAGGCGATAGTTAAACAAATACTGCTCTAAGGCCTCCTGCTTTAGCGTCTGGGAAGAAATAATGGCATTATTACCGCCAGCATGGCAGGTGGCGCAGTTCTTCTCAAAAACTCGCTCGCCATCTGCTACATCGCCTATATAAGCATCGGCAAAGGCAGGTATAGTCAGCACTACACTAGCAATGATTGCTAGGATTATTGTAGTCAAAATTGCTCTTATTCTCATTACGCTTCTTAAAAATCAGCTGTATGGATTGAAAACTACACTATTGTTTTCAACACTATAGACAAACGGTAGATAGTGATAAATAGTATCGTCGCAAATTTTATGGTTTTGTAATATGAATCACATACCTTTCCATAGAACAAGAAACTTAGAGATAAACAAATTTACTGCCTTCCTTGGAAAATAAAAAGTAATTCCAAGCTTTTCATGAAAATCTGTTGACTAAGGTCTACCTTTTAAAAGATAGACCTTAGTCGTATTGAAAACAAACAAGCTACTACTCAAGCTGTATACATAAACAAGTTCATTGCCATCATGATAGATCCTGTAAGTAGTATATTGACGCTAGCTTTCACAAAGTCACTTGAAACTGGTGCTAGCGAGCTTACTAAGCAGTTTACTAATACAGCCATTGCCAAGATATCCAATTTACGCAAAATAATTTGGCAAAAGCTTAGCCATAATTCGCGAGCTACTACTGCCATGGAGAAGCTTGACCAAGGAAAAACTGAGGATTGGAATAGACTTTTAATTTACTTAAAGGATGCTATGGAAGATGATCCGAGCTTTGCAACTCAGCTGCAAAATTTGGCTTTAGAGATCAATGAAGGTAAGCTTGAGGGCTCTGCTAGGCAGGAGCAGACTAACTATAGTGGAACAAACTTTCAAAACAGTGATTTTCAAAGTGAGAAGCTATATCAGGCTAATGAGATAAATATTACCAATCAGATATAGCTGACATCGTCTAGCGAAGGCTGGACAAAGTCCAAACCTTTTGAAGCCTTAGAACAGACTGATTACCAGAAAAAGCTCAGTCAAATAATTAATTTTTTAGAGCATAAAAAATTGTTTAGTTTACGGGCTCTGAGTAGAGGTGAAAGTGTCAGAATTTGGAATATCCTTGAAAAACTAGGAAGATGCTACAAAACTGCAAATTCTGAGGTAAATATTGAGATAGAGGCTCTTAAGCTAGCGATAAGATTTTGTTGCTTCCATTGTAATGGTTTTTATGATCCAGAGAGAATGACTCGCTTGACTAGAAAAGATTATTATTTGGAAGCGCAACAAATTATTGCACTTAGAAAACCAAGGTTCAATGGTTTTAGCTTGTCTAAGCTAATCAAAGATGAAACTCTAGCATACTTGCTCAAATCTCAAGAAGAATCGCTTAAAGATTGAAAGCAATGCAAAGTATGAATTTCCTTTCAATGCTCATTGAGTATCTTCAGCGAATTTATAGTCCTAGTGTAAAAAGCAATTCTTTAAGGCTGAAAGATGTCGATATTTATAAGCGAAGGAAGGCTTTAAGAAAATATTTTCTGATGCTTCGACAATATAATAAAAATAAGCATTGGGTGTTGCTCATTAAGCTTGTACTGACGTTCAATTTTCTAAGCATTCTATGGAGGATATTCTTCGTAGGTCTACCTCCTATCCATGTTGGAATAGGAATTATTGCTACCATCGCTTCTTTTATAATTATTCACCCATCCTTTCCAATATCTGATGAAGAGATAGATGAGCTAATAGAAGAAGAGATTTCTAGAATCGAAAAGCTTTCAGTAGAAGAATCTTTAAATATTGTTCCTATTTTGGACCCTAAACTTACATTCTTGCCAATAAACATTGACTTCATCTTATCTGTTGAGAAGATAGATTTTTTCGAATGGAAAGAACAGCTTAGAATAGAACATAATGATTATTTTTATGAAAAAGGTCTTGACGGTAGGTTTAGAGCAAGCATTTACGAGATAGGGGTATTCGTTCCTGGAGAAAATTCTTTAGGATTTCTAAAATGCTACTTCCACTTGATTAGAGGAGCTTTCTTGGATGAGAAGTCTTTTGAGCATTTTTATGAGTCTATTGTATCGGTTAACTACACCCCTCAAGTTACTACAGAGGGACTTCATGATGAATCAAGTGTAGAAAAGATTATTGAAAAAGAGTCTTTAACTATTTCAGGAAAAGATTCAAAGGAGATTACTTTTGATAGTTATATACCTATATATGTGGAGGAAGGTGAAACTCCTATTGATCTTTTTGAAAAGTCACCTTTGGTTCAGACTGGGCATGCGATTAGAAAAATTCTAAGAACTTATCATCCCAATGAGCAATCATTATCAATTTCTGGATTGCCAGAAATGTCATCTCCAGTTCTCGACCTTGATCGCATAGAGTTAAGCCATTGATGAAGTTTATTTCATCATCTGAAATTCTAAAACACACTATCTAAGATATTTCGAGTTAATTGATTATATGAATATACTAGAGGTCCTTGCTGAGATATTAAGCTATGCTGTCAACGTCTTGCGGACCATCATGCAGATGTTAGGTTTTAGTACTAGGTGATTCATGGCGAGATTGTAGTAAATAATTCAAAATTACTTCACGATTATTCAGCTCTAGCTTTAAGCGACTAACTGTGCCTTAAACTATGTGCGGCCATACTGTCTAAAATTTGCATTGGCTGAGCTACGTCAGTAGGGACACAGTGAGCATTGTGGCCTAGATGATTTTCTTAACGGTGCGGTCGAAATGTTGAAATAAGGTGGGCAGTGCCCACCCTACAAGATATGCAAGTTTATGCGCTGAAGTATTTGGCGGTTGGGTGATAGGTGATAATCGCGGTGGTGGACTCTTCGGGATAAAGCTGATCGCTTTCATCCATGGTCATACTGATGCGATCTGCGCCTAGAATCTCTAGCTGCTTGGCCTGATCCGGCACATTAGGGCAGGCAGGATAGCCAAAGCTATAGCGGCTACCTTGATAGCGCTGAGCTAACATATCGCGAATGTTATCGGGTTCTTGGTCGCCATAGCCGAGTTCTTTTCGGATTAGGGCATGGCACCATTCCGCCATGGCCTCGGCCACTTGGACGGCTAAACCATGGAAATAGAGATAGTCGGTGTACTTGTCGTCAGCAAATAGCTGACGAGCATAGTCTGCAGAAATTTGACCGACGGTCACGGCCTGCATAGGGAAGACATCAAACTGGTTCTTTTCTTTGGGTAGGAAGAAGTCAGCAATACACAGACGACGCATGGACTTCTGACGAGGAAAATCCCATGTGAACAGAGGTTTGGCATCCGTTGGTGTGAGCCCTTGACCAATAACAGATGGGTCATAGACATGCACAGAATTACCTTCTGCCGTACAGGGGAAGTAGCCATAGATCAGCTGAGGATGCAGCAGGCTCTCGTCTTTAACTTTTTGTTTCCATTCCACCAAGATTGGATGGACTTTCTCCTTGAGAAACTCATCATACTGTTCTCGCGTTTGATTCTTGGGCTTACGGAACTGCCACTGACCAACAAACAGGGCCTGTAAATCGAGATGCCAGTATAGCTCGTCCATATCAAAATCTTCGGGGTGAAGAATCTTACTTCCCCAAAATGGTGGAACCGGACGAGGAATATCGATATTAACGGCTTCGGAACGCTTGGTGTCAACGATCTCCGGCTCTTTTTTCTGGTCCTGCTGGCTGCCTCCGCCATTCAGTTCTGCTTCAGCCTGGTCAATAGCCTGTCGGCCTTTTTGATTGTACTGAGCGTATTCACCGATAAACCCTTCTGCGTCGTGCCAGCTTTCCTCTTTTTTAGCGGGCATGAGCCGATCCATAAATGTGAGATCAGCAAAGGCATCTTTGCCGTAGATCACCTGACCGTTGTAGGTATTTTGACAATCTCCGTAGACAAACTTAGGCGTTAGGGCAGCTCCCCCTAAAATGACAGGAACAGAAATCTTTTTCTCGTTAAAAACGGCTAAATTTTCTTTCATAAAGGCTGTGGATTTTACCAGCAGGCCGCTCATGGCAATACAGTCAGGCTGATGTTCCTCGTGAGCGGCAACAATGGCATCAACGGTTTGTTTAATACCCAGATTGATCACCTTGTAGCCGTTGTTGGTGAGAATAATATCGACCAGGTTTTTACCGATATCATGGACATCTCCTTTGACTGTGGCAATTAAAAACTTGCCTTTGCCAGAATCATCTTGACCGTCTTCTTTTTCCATTAAAGGTTCTAGAAAGGCAACAGCTGCTTTCATTGTCTGGGCAGACTGAAGCACAAAGGGTAGCTGCATTTGACCGGACCCAAAAAGCTCGCCAACAACTTTCATCCCATCCAGTAAGAATGTATTGATGATTTTTAGGGGTTCATAGGAGCTATCTAAAGCAGTTTGGAGGGCTTCATCTAAACCGATGCGCTCACCGTCGATAATATGTTGCTTGAGACGTTCTTCGATGGGGAGATCGGCCAGGGATGCTGACGAACGAGCGTCCTTAGTAGTAACGCCTTCAAATAGGGTGGTTAATTTGCCCAGCGGGTCGTAGGTACAAATTTCACCGTCAAACTCTCGATTGTCGTAGATGAGATCTTTGCATATTTTTTGATGAGCTGGATCGATTTTGATCAGGGGTAGGATCTTGGCAGCCGAGACAATGGCACCATCCATACCTATCTGCATGGCTTCGTGCAAGAACATGGAATTGAGGGTGATCCGGGCTGCTGGATTTAGACCAAAGGAGACATTGGATACTCCCAGCATAAAGTGAACACCGGGGAGAGTTTCTCGAATTTTTTGAATGGCATCAATGGTGGCTTTAGCATTTTCTCTGTCTTCTTCAATACCAGTGGAGATGGGAAGTGCCAGGGTGTCGAAGAATAGTTCATGGGGCGGCAACCCATATTCTAAGGCGTCGTGATAGGCTCGTTGGGCAATCTGCAATTTTTTCTCGGCGGTACGAGCCATGCCGTCTTCGTCAATACAGCCGATGACCACGCCTGCTCCGTAGGTTTTGGCTAGTTCAATCACTTTGAAAAATCGCTCATCTCCGTCTTCGTAGTTGGTGGAGTTGAGGATACATTTTCCACCGGCTACTTTAAGACCGGCTTCCATTTTGGTCCACTCGGTGGAGTCGAGCATGAGAGGCAGGGTAACGTTGGTAACCAGACGCGAGACAATCTCGTGCATATCTGCTTCGCCGTTGCGGCCTACGTAGTCTACGTTAACGTCGAGAATGTGGGCACCTTCTTTGACCTGACGTTTTGCGATCGCAATCAGTCCATCCCAATCATCTTCATTCAAAAGCTCTCGTACTTTACGTGAGCCGCTAGCGTTGAGTCGCTCACCCACAATCAAAAATGAGTTGTCCTGCTCATAGGGCTGGGCCCCATAAATCGAGGCGGCCGCAGGCGTGTAGTTCAATGCTGGACGCACAGCAGACTGCTCTTTTTTATCGTCGGCTAATAGGGGAGAATTACGAATCTCTCGGTGTTTGGGGGCAAGTTCTTTCGAAATCTCTGCTAGTGCGGCAATATGGTCGGGTCGGGTACCGCAGCAGCCGCCAATGACTTGAACGCCCAAATCTTCCACAAATCGATGCAGTGCCATACGCAGCTCCATCGGTGTGAGCTTGTAATGGGCATGGCCGCCAATATTTTCGGGTAGTCCTGCGTTGGGCACACACGATACGACAAAGGGAGATGTTTCTGAGAGATATTTCATATGCTCGGTCATCAAGTCGGGACCGGTGGCACAGTTGAGCCCCAAAATATCAATAGGATAGGGCTCTAAAATGCTGACAACCGCTGTGATGTCTGACCCGACTAGCATGGTGCCAGTCGTTTCCATGGTGACCGATACCATTAGCGGCAGCCGCGTTCCTTTTTTTTCAAAGACGGCTTCAATGGCGTTGAGGGCGGCCTTAATTTGCAGCACATCCTGACAGGTTTCAACAATAAACAAATCGACGCCGCCGTCGTATAGCCCCTCTGCTTGGACGATAAATGCCTCTAGCAGCTCGTCATAGGTGATATGCCCCAGGGTAGGTAGCTTAGTCCCAGGTCCCATGGAGCCTGCTACAAATCGGGGTTTTTCAGATGTGGAAAAGTCAGCCGTACAGCGCTTGGCAAGTTCTGCAGCAAGCTTGTTCATCTCATAGGCTTGGTCCTGTAGCCCATATTCTGCTAGGACGAACGTACTGCCGCCAAAGGTATCGGTTTCAATAACATCTGCGCCTGCTGCTAAGAAATCACGGTGAACCTTTTCTACCGCTTCAGGTTTGGTCATGACCAAATATTCGTTGCAGCCTTCATACTCTAGACCGCCAAAGTCCTCAGCTGTTAGCTCCTGCACCTGAAGATTTGTCCCCATGGCCCCATCAAAAACAATTACGGGTCTCTCGGGGCTGTGCAAACGTTCAATAAAAGTACTATGCATAGAAACTAAAGCTAATTCAACGAAGCGGGGACAATAGCCATGGCTGATTCTGGGCAAGAATCCATCGGTCGATAGGAGCATCAACCTGAATTTTAGTAATAAACCACACCGGAAATCAGCGTCATCAGACTATATCTATTATTATCGACCTTCTTTACAAACCGAATACAACTTGAATTTCTCTATTAAAAAAATACAGTTCATAGGTGGGAACACGGTTTATTGGAGTGAGAACTCAGATAAAGGCTCTTTTTGGAGCAAAATAGCATCTAAACTTTGACCATCTACCCTTAGCGTATCGTGATGACAGTATCTGTTATGAAACCAGCGATCGGACTTACACCTAATACCCTGCGTGGCGTTCATCACATTGCGTTGAATGTTAAAGACATGGATGCTTCTCGTCACTTTTACGGCACGGTGTTGGGGCTCTACGAACTAACTGGCAACAAAGTTCCTGAAACTCTTGTGAAGCTTGTTGCCGAAGGCAAGGTGGCTAATTTTGAGCTGCCTGATGGCACTATTCTAGATTTGTTTGGTGAGCCAGATTTGGATCCGCCTAATTTAGACCCAACGCAGCAGTTTACCCGAGCCAATCATTTGGCGTTTGACATTGACCCCTCGCTATTTGATCGAGCCGTTGAGATTTTGAAGCAAAACCAGGTTCCTATTGACCATGGTCCTGTGAGTCGCCCTACCGGACGAGGCATTTATTTCTATGACCCGGACGGCTTTCTCGTCGAAATTCGCTGCGATGCGCAGTAGGCCATTAGGCATCCACCCATGTATTAGTGGCGTACTAGCGAAGAGTTCTGGACTAGCTAGCTAGATTTGAGGCGTTGGGTGTAGGCCAGGGCTAAGGTAATAGCACGCAGTCCCATAAAGCAGGTCATGGCTAACCAAAGGATATGAGCACTTTGGGTAAAATACGCTGCGAGTGCCAGGGGGAGGAACCCTAGCCCTGTGGCGATGACCGTAGAATTTCGTAGAATATTGCCAGAGGTCAGACCCAGAAAATAGCCGTCAAACATAAAAGCAACGGCTCCAAAGCCGAAGACCGGCAGCAGCCACAGCACATACTGATTGAGCTGGAGCAGCACTGTCTGGTGGTCGGTCAGGAGGCCAAAAAGTGGCTGGGAAAAGGTGATAAATGAGATCGCACATCCCATCCCCAAACCCACGCTTAACCCCCCCGCGACGACAGCCAGGGTACGTAGTCTAGCCTGTTGCTGTTGAGCGTGCAGGCGACCAGCGTAGGATTCAGTGGCAAACGCGATTCCATCTAAAAAGTAGCTCACTAGCATCAGCGCCTGCAGCAGCAGCGTATTGACGGCGAGGGTATCTGTACCTAAGGTGCCGCTGAGGCTGGTAAATAGACCAAAACTTAGCAGCAGCGCCCAGGTTCTCACCATAATGTCGCGATTGAGCCGAAATAACTGAGTTAGGGCCTGCCGGTTTAGCAGGCTAGACCGCTGCTGCCAGACCTTGGCCCAGGCCACCGACCGCAGTAGTAGCAGCCCTCCCACCAGCAGCATGGCGTACTGACTTAGCGCTGTCGCTAACCCGGCACCGTAGCTCTCCCAGCCCAGTCTGACGATCATCCAATAGTCCAGCAGAATATTGGCTCCATTCCCTACCAATGCCAGTAGCAGCACCTTGCGGCCTTGGCTTAGCCCTAAAAACCAGCCCAGTAATACATAGTTCATCAGGACTGCTGGTGCTCCCCAGATTCGGCCCTGGTAAAACGCCTTTCCTGCTTCTAGGACATCGGCTTCTGCCTGCAAAATGCCAAAGCCTATGTGCTGGAGCGGTGTTTGTATGAGCACGATGGTGGTGCCCAAGGCCAGGGCCAATAGCAGCCCCCGTAGTCCCACCTGCCACTGTTCTGCTGGGCGATTTCGACCGGCGGCCTGGGCGATGAGCCCGGTCGTGCCCATGCGTAAAAAGCCAAAGCTCCAGTAGATAGCGTTAAATAATACCGTTGCTAGGGCTACACCCGCTAAATAACGAATGTCCGCCAGGTGTCCTAGAAAGGCCGTGTCGATGAGCCCGGCCAGGGGTACCATCAAGTTGGATGCGATATTTGCGATCGCAAGTCGGCCAAACTCCTGTAGCCAATTTGATTGGGTCACTCCTGGATTCTCTCACTCATATCAATATCTGTTGAACTAATAGAAACTCCGGCTCCGACTCTGGGTAACTTTTAGTTAACTCATATAGTTAGCTCATAAAAAAGGGGAATAGGCATGAATATGAACCAATGTGCTCTGATTCTGCTAGGTACCGTCGCTTTGGTTGCAAATACAGCTGCCCCGATCTCGGCTCAAGTCGTTGGTACGACGGAGGCCGAAGACTTTAGCGAAGAATCAATTTTTCAAGACCCGGCAGACGACACTGCTCCCGAAGCTCAGCCTGCTTTTATCGAACCCGTATTGCCAGAAGACATCTTAGAGGATGATTTTCTAGATCTTGAGGAGCCGGACACCCCTGAGGCCCAGATACCGGAGGAAGACGAGGCTGCTGAGACACCTAACTATCTGGAGCGCTATAACGCTGGGGTAGAGCAGTATCGCGCTGGCAACAATGAAGCGGCCATTACGGAATTTGATGCGGCCATTGCCATCAATCCAGACTACGCTCCTGCCTACCTGTTTCTGGGGGCAACATACGCCCGTCTAGAGAACTCTACAGCGGCGTTAAACAACTACAACCTGGCTCTAGGCGTCAATCCAGAGTACGGTGCGGTTTATCTCAACCGAGGTATTCTTTACTACGATACTCAAGAAATTGCGCTGGCCACCGAGGATTTTGACCGGGCTATTGCTACGACACCGGACTCTGCCAACGCTTATATTTATCGGGGGCTGATCGATGCAGAGCAGGGGCGCTACGAGACCGCATTGGAATATCTCAATGATGCTGTCCGGCTTGAGCCTGAGAATGCGTCTGCTTATTTTCATCGGGGGCTAATCTTTAAGGCACTCAACGATCTAGACCTGGCAGTGAGCGATTTTACCCGGGCAGTTGAGCTACAAGATGACTACATGGCGGCCTATTTGAACCGGGGGGTGGCCCACTATGAGCTAGGGGCTCTGACGCCTGCACTACAGGATATTGACCGAGCGATTGCTCTTGATGACAGTAATTTGGAAGCTCACTACAACCGTAGCTTTGTCCTGATTGCTCAAAACCGACCAAAAGCGGCGCTGGATACTCTAGATACGGTGATTGGTCTTGATCCCGGCTATGCCGATGCCTATTTGATTCAAGGCCAGGTATATACCTCTACGGGGAATTCAGACGCTGCAATTGGCAGCTTTAGCCAGGTACTAGAGCTATCACCGGATTCGGCTGAGGCTTACTACGGTCGTGGTAAGGCCCACCTGGCGGCGGGCGATCAGCAGGCGGCTATGGCTGACTTGACAGCAGCTATTGCGCTCAATCCTAACTACGCTCCGGCCTATAAAGGTCGCGGCGATGCCTTTGCTAACCTGGGTGATACCTTTAACGCGCTGGGGGACTACACTACCGCCATTGATCTAAACGAGCGCTACTGGGATGCCTATTCGAGTCGAGGTCGCACTCACTATGAAGCTGGCAACTACTCAGAAGCTTATGCTGACTTTTCTACGGTGATTGCCGCTAATGTTTTTGATGGGGATGTGTTTTATTATCGCGGTGTGACCAACGCACGGCTGGGTAATGCTGCTATGGCACAGACTGATTTGGAGAAAGCCGGCAGCCTGTATTTGACCAACAATGAAGCCACCCGCTACCGCATTGTGCTAGACGCATTGAGCAAACTGTAGCTATCCCCTACCGGCTGCATCAAACTTCTCTGGGATTTATCCTAGGAAAAGCGTTTTGAGATGAGTTTATGGTTGGGCAGCTGGTTCGCGTTTGTCTATGCGTACTTCTTAGTTTTGGGCTGGTGATGCCGCCAGCCCTGGCTTCGGTCCATGTGTATCACGAGCGACCGGGGCAAACGACGCTGAGATCGCAACAAAGCCTGCGCGATCGCACAGACCGCTCCTGGCAGGCGATCTTGTTTAAACGCTATCGCGCTGATGGCCTAGAGGGGATATATCTGCGTCTAGTGGGCTTTCCTGGTGCCGTGGAGGTGGACCCTCAAAAGTCGCTACTGATAGATACAGGCACTTCTCTGCAGTGGCAGGCTGCGCCCAAGCTCGATCCGCCTACACCAGCGCTACCCAGCAACACCAATCAGTATGACGTGGCGAGTGTCATGGATGGACTGCAAAAAGCCGTGCCCCTGACGCTGGCTGTCCCGCTCCAGGGTAAAGCTTCCAGCGAAATCATTGTGCCGCACTACGCTGTCAAAGAGTGGCGACAGCTGGCTGCACAGACCGTGGACACTGAGAACTAATGGCCGGTTTCTATTCTTCGCCCGCGTGATACGAGCTGCGCACCAGCGGGCCTGAGCGCACCTGAGAAAATCCCATGCTGCGGGCAATCTCGCCCAGGTGGTCAAATTCAGCCGGGGTCCAGTAGCGCTGTACCGGCAGATGGGCCAATGAGGGCCGCATGTACTGCCCTAGGGTGATGCGATCGCATCCCACATCCCGCAGATCGGTCATTGCTTCCACTAGCTCGGCCTCAGTTTCCCCATGTCCTAGCATCAGCCCAGACTTGGTTGGAATACTTGAATCTAGCTCTTTAACATAGCGCAGCACCTCTAACGAGCGCCGATACTTTGCCCCACGACGCACCGGGTCCTGTAGCCTTTCTACCGTTTCCACGTTGTGGTTAAAGCAGGCGGGGCGTGCTACTGCAATCATCGCTAAGCGCTGCCGCTGCTGTTCTACTGCATTGGCACCACCCCAAAAATCGGGTGTGAGTAGCTCAATCTGCGTGTCTGGATTAGTCGCTCGAATCGCTGCCATCGTCGCCACAAACCAGCCCGCTCCCTGGTCTGGCAGATCGTCTCTTGCTACCGATGTCAGCACCACATACTTCAGACCCAGCAGCTGGACCGATTCCGCTACTTTCTTCGGTTCTTCAGGGTCTAGCGGCATGGGGGCATGTCCCTTATCCACCTGGCAAAAAGCACAGGCACGGGTGCATGTGGGGCCCATCAGCAAAAATGAAGCCGTCTTATTGGCATAGCACTCACTGCGATTGGGACAGCGCCCCTCCTCGCAGATTGTATGAATCTGTCGCTGTTTAATAATTTTTTGTACGGTTGATAGTTCGCTCGCTCGACCAATCGGTCGCCTTAACCAGTCTGGTAGCTGAACGATCTCGGGTTTAGCAGCACTGCCGGAACTCATTTGAGATAAACTTTCCATGACACAATCAGCATAAGCACAGTCTGAATATTCTCGGTATTACGCGAATATCGGCACGGTGATGACGTTGTCAACCACGTCAAGATTAGAACCTGTAGCTTCTTTTACGCCAAGACTACGGTTCTGAACGCAGAAAGGGCATTATTCCTGCCTTATCGCCTTTTTGATCCTATATGATTCTTAGAAACTAGTCAGGGTCAGACTCATCATCGTTGCCGACTTGGGCAACATCTTTTTATATGCTGCTGTACTTGTATCAGCAACCTTTTCTTTATCTAAACTGTAGCTATCTATTTAGGAGTCAGTCGTGGCCGCAAGTCATAAAATTTTAGTTATTGATGATAGCCGGGTCATTCGCATGCGCGTGCGGGACATGCTACCCCAAGGCAACTTTGAGGTGATCGAAGCCACCGATGGCGTTGAGGGTCTAGACGCCATTCGTAACCAAAAACCTAACCTCATCATGCTCGATTTTTTGCTGCCGCGTATGAGTGGATGGGAAGTATTCCAAGAGATTCAAGCATCTCCCGAGCTACAAAAAATCCCTCTCGTACTTATGTCAGGACGCCGAGAGGAAGTCACCGAAAAAATACAAGGACCGTTTGAATATTTTGAATTTATTCAAAAACCCTTTGAACAAAAAGAGCTGATCGAAGCGATTAAGGCTTCTATGGTGAAAGCGCGTAAAGTGCGTCCAACCACCGCAGCGGCAGCGGCAACCGCAGCTACAGCCTCATCAGACAGCAGCGCCGCTGAGATTGCAGCGCTTAAAAAGCAGGTAGCCACCTTGCAAAAAGAAGTAGCTATGCTCAAAAATCAGACTGCTAAAATTCTGGCCTTTATCAAACAAAAGCTGCGCTAGCTGTATGAGGTGGGCCATGCCCACCGCTGCGCTGCTGCATTTAACCCTAGCTCAAAGCCTGACGTCCCTCTAGGGCTCTGGCTAACGTAACCTCGTCCGCATATTCCAGGTCTCCTCCCATTGGTAGACCAAATGCAATGCGGGTCACTTTTGTAAAGGGTTTAACCAGCTGACCCACGTACAGCGTCGTTGTATCACCCTCAATGCTAGGACTGATGGCTAAAATCACTTCAGCAATATCGTCCTTATTAACCCGGTGGACAAGCTGACCAATATTGAGCTGTTCTGGGCCAATGCCGTCCATCGGTGAAATCAATCCCCCCAAAACATGGTATTTTCCCTTAAATTCTCGGGTGCGTTCGATGGCAATAACATCCCGTGAATCCGCTACGACACATAGCGTTTGATTGTCTCGACGAGTAGACCGGCAGATATCACAAACCGGGTCTGCCGATAGATGAAAACAGATAGAGCACTGTCCCACCTGTTGTTTGGCATCCATCAGAGCCTGAGCCAAAGCGCGAACTTCGGCCTCAGGACGTTTGAGAATATGCAACGCTAGCCGCTGAGCTGTTTTGGGTCCTACCCCTGGCAACCGCTGAAACTCCTCAATTAACTTGGCTAATGGACGAGTATAAATAGTTTTGACTCCTTTTTATGATTGAGCGCAGCTGAGCCCTGATTTTGGCTGAGCCATAGCCCTATTCCTCTTCAGTTGTATGAGCAACTTCTTCACTCTTGCCACGGACGGGGGGTAGCTTCTCGACTAGCCCCATCGTAAAGGCCACATCAGGTAAATCTCCGGTAATGTACTTGCCAGGTTCAAATACTCGTCCTGGGGTAAAGCAAATCTGACGTAGCTCTACTATTTCAGTCGCTTCAAACATTGCCCGCGATAGTCGACGCTCTAATGCCATAGCTCCTCCTGGTTATTCATCAATTTGCCAAAGTTCCTGGGTGTAGTCTTCATCCAGCACTTTCTTCGGACGCACAATTACAATGACCCGGCCTAGCAGCGGCATACTGGGCTCATGCTCAAACCAGTGCATGGCCAGCTGACTATCGTCACCTGATACAACAAAATAGCTATTATCGTCCCAGGTCTGCTGCTGTCGATCGACAATCACCAAGACCGTCTCAGACACAGAGCTATTAGCCTGCTTGGGTAGAGCTTTAAACTCCATTAGCAGTGCCACAGGCTCCTGTGCAGTTAGCAATACCTGCCACCCAGGGACTGGTACCCATGCTTGCTGAGCCGCAGATCGCACTACCCCAAAGGGAGGTTCGGGTTCTACCGTTGGGGTAGCCTGAAACTGAGCTGCTGCCATTGGCCACTGACCGACTACCGGCACCAGAAAAGGAACATCGGTGTCTGTCTCAATGCGAAACAGAGGCAGCCGGGGCGTTGGCTTGGCTTTGACGACAGCAAAGTCAGTCAGTAGCTTCTCAACAGCCTCGCGAGCCCCTGCACTATGGGCAAAGCGTAATCCTTGAGCAATCAGTCGCGAACGAGCCTGTAAGTCAGACTTCTGGCGAGCCAGATTCCAATAGGAAAATGCTACAGCATCGCCTGGATGGTCGGTAAACCCTTCGGGTGGCTCATTTCGATATGAATATTCTTTGAGTGCCTTAGCGACGTCACGCACCTGTTCAGAGTCTAATCCTTGGTCGTAGATAAACTGAACGGCTCGAGCCCGATCTTCTTTTGCTAGAACCCGTAGCTCATAAAGCGAGTCGCTCCCCCTAGCGCTGAAGTGCTCTAACACTGGCTCAGAGACAGCCCCACCGGTAATAGACTGATATACCTGACCCGCAACGACGATCTGATTCTGCTGAATAGGCTCAAATCCAGTCCCTTCAAAAATTGCCTGGGGTGTTAGACCAGACTTTTGCAGCGTTTGACACGCAGTTGCCCAATCAACCCAATTTCCTTGTTTGCGGCGTAGCAGCAGCAGCAGCTTATCCGTATCGGTTGAAGGGGAATTATCAGCGGGGGTGGTCATTGTAATCGTCGGCCAAAAAGTGTCTTTCGACTCTATCGTGGATAGTCAGTTTCGATACAAGACCCACTAATTTTTTTTACGGTCGTCCTTTTGCATGCGTGCTTGATTCAGCCGCAGTTAGGAGGGCAAGAGTCTATGCAAAATACACAGCAGATATCAAAAATCAAAATAGATGCACCTTAGGGAAGGCGCATCTATTACATGTGTACTGGATAGCTTGAGTCGATGTGCTTACCAAACTGAATAATAATAATGTTCAGTGAACACATCAGCCCTTAGAGAAAAGAGAGTAGGAATGATTACAGTTCTGGAAGCTCTCAAGCTTTTTAGAAGAAAAACTCTTTTTCTCATCAATGTAAGAAGAACATACGAGTCTTTCACAGCAAGATGAGAAGGAGAATCACTCCCAATGCTGCAATTAGGGGTAATGGTGAGCTATCACTCTTACTACTAGTATCAGAGACATCTCTTCTAAAATCACAGCAAAGACATTGATACACCTGAGGATTAGACTGTACTAATGAGGGTTCATAGCATTTAGGACAAAGAGGTAAAGCGTTGATCTTCTCTAAGGTATTGTTATTCATGATGAAAATCTGAATAGGTGAGCATGTAGTTCTGCCAAAAAGTATGGCTAACCATACTGAGATAGCTCGATCAGTAGTATCTGATGGTGACGACCCGTAATCCGAACTCGTTGTCCCGGTCTAATAACTACGTTGCTATTAGAGAGTGCAAACCACCAAGAACCATGTAATTTAATCCGCCCTTTCTTTAAGGGAGTGATTTCAGCAGCGGCAGTACCGACACCATTCAGATAGCTATCCGTTGGTGATGAGTGACTGTTTCGGCAGCTGTTAGGGTCTGACTGAGTGGAGAGCCACGCATCCCAGGACTGTCTGATTAAGTTTTGAAATGATCGAAGATGTGAGTGTTTTTCTTGCCAGTAAGTCATGATTCTGAGCCTAATTAGAGTTAGCACAGCAAGCGAAGATAACCGCTCTAGCCGACTAGAAAATATTCAGAATTGGAAGCCTACAGGAAGAAAAATTAAGCCGACACTCTCCCTGTCTCAGGTATCGCTAATTCTTGGGTATGCATTAGGAACTCACTAAAATAAGTCTGACATGCATGTTCCTTACATAACTGTTGAATCCACACTTACATATGCTTACATATGCTTACATACGAATGTTTTTGAAACTATTGAGTCGAAAAGTACTGAAAGGATATCGTGTTTTACTTGATTGGCAAGGGATTGACTCAATATTACCCTCGACCTAAGTCGTATTTTGAAATCAGATATGCCCGTCGCATTTGAGTTGACACTCTTGTATCTTTCTGTAAACAAAACTATTTTATTGAATTGACTTGTTGCTTGCTTAATTCTCAAGTTTCGAGAGCTAATACAAACCTTGAAAACGGCAAAGCTATCTCATCAAGGAATGATGTTATAACCAAATAAAGTCGTCCAGTTTCATGAACATGCCCTCTATTCCCCGTGAATATCTTGAGAGAGTTGCTATACAAAAGCGTTTGAGTCAGTATCAAAAAGATGCATTTGTAGAACGCTTGGACAATATCGATCTTTCAGATCTTGTTATCGCGAAAATTCTCAATATATCGCGAGATCGATACAGTTCTCGTATGACACAGGTGTACAAAAAGTTTAACGTGCCCGCTGGTAATATTCCTGGAAAAGCTAAGCTTCTCTTCTTTGAGGTACTGGATATGTACCAAAAAGCCAATCCAGCTGACGAAAGTACAGTGCATGAAGCAATAGATGATTTAGTAAAAGATGCGCAACAGAGAACGCGAGGGCTGATCAATGCTAGATGCGGCCAAATTCAAATTCTTGATATGAACAAACCGATCGAGGTCGCGGATATTTTTACAGAAGTTAAGATTACTGATAAGATTTCCTCTAAAAGACGAATAAAATTGCAAGAGTTAGTGGAAAAATATGAACAACTTGAGCAGAAAAATAACTTTAAATTCACAATAGCTAGACTGTTTGAGGGTGACAAAATATCAGGAGTTGAACTTATAGGAAATGAGCCAAGGCTTATGATCCTTGGCAGGCCAGGAGCCGGGAAAACGACATTTCTTAGGTATATAGCAACTTTTACCAATAGATCGAAGATTTTATCTGGACATTTTCCAGTCTTTATTTCACTCAAAGACTTTCAAGATCAAGATTCTCGCATTAGTTTAAAGTCTCATATAGAAAATGAACTAAGCCTATGTGAGATAAATCGAGAAATTTTTGATAGACTTCTTAAAGCATCAAGAGTTATTTTCTTGTTTGATGGACTAGATGAAGTACAGAAAGAACATTTTAACCGTGTTGTTAGGCAGATAAAGGAGCTTTCACAGACTTTCAGTAAAAATAGATTTATTATTACGTGTCGTTTAGCAGCGAGTGAATATACGTTTGAAAACTTTCTAGAAGTTGAAGTTTGCGAGTTTACAAAGCAACAAATTACGATATTTGTCAGCAACTGGTTTAAGGCTAATCATGTTCAGAAAAAAACTAAAAAATTTATCAAGCATCTCAAAAATGACAAGGAGATTCGTGAGCTCGCAACAAATCCATTGCTTTTAACCTTGCTATGTTTAGTATTTGAAGAATTAGATGAGTTCCCTAGAAATCAAACTGAGCTTTATGAAGAAGGGTTGGATATTCTCCTAAGTAAGTGGGATGCCAGTAGAACTATTGAAAGACCTGAAACTTATAGGAAGCTGTCTAAAAATAAAAAAGAAGATCTGCTTTGTAAGATAGCATATGCTACTTTCGAAAAAAATAAGGGACTATTTAAAAGAGTAACTATAGAAAAAGAAATACGAGAGTATGTTGAAAACCTTCCCAGATCTATTAGTTCTCCAGAAGATGTAGAGTCAGACTGTCACTCTATTCTAGAATCGATGGTGGCTCAACATGGCTTGATTGTTGAGGTAGCTAAAGGTATCTATTCCTTCTCCCACCGCACCTTTCATGAGTACTTTGTTGGTCTTAAAATTATTAAGACGCTAGATCCTAAAGAGCAGGGTAAGCTTTTGCAGTCACTCGCTATTCATATTAGTGACTATAGATGGCAGGAAGTGTTCTTTCTGGTTGCTTGTATGCAGCCTAATTCAGATTTTTTATTTGGGCTTATAAAATCTGAGATTGACAAAATTGTAGAAGAAAATGAGAAGATTAAAGCGTTTATCAGCTGGTTGAAGGAAAAATCTTTGGCTGCAGAAAATACAAGAGGCAGTCAGAAATTTAATGCGATTTCTCAAGTTTTCTATTTTAACCTGATCGTTAACTCAAAAACAATTGCTCGACAGAAGCTCAGCCAGGACTTTATTTTAGACTCAGAGCTGATGGGTGTTTTGACCTATGGAATTTCAGTTTATAACAGAGTTAGCCAAGTAGAGAATTTAGCATCTCAAGAAAAAATAAACGACTCGATTGAAGAATCGAAGCAAGATTACAAAACTATGCTACGCCTTTTGAGGCAGTGCATCCATAAAATACAGGAAGAATTTATGAGAGAACGGCTAGAAGATTTAAAGATTCAGCTGCCTGAAAGAGTTCAGCTTTCGGATGAGTGGTGGGTTGAGCGTGGAAAACAATGGATAGAAGATTTTAGAGACATGCTCATGAAACATAGAAATATTGGCCATGATTGGAGATTTTCTAAAGATGAAATTGAATCTCTTAAGAATTACTACAATGTGAACAGGCTGTTGTCTCGATGTCTTGAGAGCGATTGCTATGTCAGTCGTCAGGTTCGAGAGGAGATTAATGAGAGCGCACTTTTGCCTATTAGCAAAAGTGAAGCATAGTCGAGTATTCGGCTAAGGGTGTCGTGGGCTTTTGGGGGCATGTTGATGGCTTTGCCGATCACCCCTTGACGACAGGCCACATGGCAAGTGATTATAAACAAGACCCAAGGGGCTATAGCTCAGCTGGTAGAGCACCTGCATGGCATGCAGGGGGTCAGCGGTTCGAGCCCGCTTAGCTCCATATTTCAGTAGATGGTAGGGATACTCCGTAGAGGATTCCTACCTTTTTAGTTGGAATCAAATGCAATGAGTTCTAGGTCTTCTAGGTCTTCACTGCTATCGTCATTTTCCATATCCTGCAAAATTGACTGCAGCAGCGGATCGGCCTGTGCCCGTTCGGTATAAATATTGGGGTCTAGGGACATGGCCCGACGCAGATGCTCAACTGCCCACATGTCTTGACCCAAGCGAGCATAACAGCGAGCTTGATTAAAAAAAGCAAACGGCTGATCGGGCTCAATGGCTAAAGATTTGTCATAGGCTTCAATGGCGCGTTCATAGTCTTCTAACTTTTGCAATGTCCAGCCCATAGCTAACCAACCCTGGTGGCTGTATGCCTGAAGTTTTAGAGACGTTGTAAAACTGGTTTTAGCCTCGTGCAGCTGGTCTAGTTCTAGTAGAATCAAGCCTCGCAGATGCCATAGGCGGCTGTCGTCAGGTGCTAAAGTGATAGCCTTTTCGAAGCTTGTAAAGGCAGCTTCTAGCTGCCCTAATGACTTTAGTGCTGCTGCATGATAGCTCCAGATATTAGCCTGGTTAGGTTGAATACGGATGGCGTGATTAATGGCGTCTAAGGCTTGCTCGGGCCGATGTTCTTGTAGGAGTGTTCGTCCTAGAATCGTCCAAACTTTGCTGTCGCCGTCGTATAGTTCAGTTGCCTTGTAGAAGCTTTTAACAGCCTGCTCTCTGCGGTTGAGCTGTAGCAGCGCTTTTCCGCGATAGTACCAAACTTTATAAAAGTCGGGTCGCAGCTGAATTGCTTGTTCGTAACTGACCACGGCTTCTCCATATAGAGCCCGTCGATGCAGGTTTTTGCTTTTGCGGTACTGGGCTTTGAAATAATAGGGAGCCTGCTTGAGAGCATGGCCATAGCATTTGGCAGCTTCTGCTAATATTTCTAGCTTTTCTAGCACTACACCGTAGTTACACCATACGCGATGCTCGGTGGCTTTCAGGGATAGGGTGTGACGATAGCTTTCAGCGGCTGCTTCATACTGACCGATGCTGGCTAGAAGATAGCTGCGATAGTTCCAGGCTTGGTAATGGTAAGGATAACGTTTGATGACGCGATCGCAAATTGTGATTTCCAGTCGATAGCGGTCAGTTTGCTCACTAGAAACCTGACTATTGCGGGTAGTATCAATAACTTGACTCCTGGTCATAATCATCTATGTATTTATACGGCAGCCGCACGCAGAATTTTATTACTTACTCATACAAATCTTAAGAATAATGGCCGGAAAGACTATCAGGATTGACAGTAATCACAGCTTATAAAACCAGGCATAGGCTGACTTATAGAACACCGCTGTCCCGTAGCGCTTGATACATATCATTCTGTAGCGCAGCGTATAGACAGATACATAGATCCAGTGTCCCCATTCTAGTTATCTAGACTCACACAGCCTGAAAGTTAGTCGCCAAAGTTACTGGAGTGCTACTTAAAATGGTTGTATCTATGCCTATGCAAAACCTCAACGTAAACGGCTGAGCATAAGGCATGAGTATGCTGCGATACTTAGCTATGTTAGCTCCTATGAGAATATTATTCTTCCGCCAAATTATGTACCCATAAGGTCAATTCCTCAGGATGTGGAAAATAGTCCAAATCTGTGGAAAACTCTGTGGAAAACGTGTGGAAAATTTCGGGTTCTATCAGGATTTGGCTATCATCCTTGGCAATTTGTGATAAGAAGTCTACATACTTTAAAGAGCTGAAAGTACTCAAAGTATTGAAATTCGAAAATTTTAGCTAACTTTATATTTCTGCAGAACCCTGACTAAACAATAGACGTGCAGGCTAAGAAGTTATCCACAGGTCTTGACAGCGATGTTCCTGAAACTAGCGGATTAACCGCCGTATATCTGCCGGAATAGACCCCGCCGATTGGCGTCCCCGACTACCAGCTGACGCAGCAGCGCGTAATGCCATTCATACAAAAAACTTTTGCCATGGTCTGCAATAGTTTGTAGGCGACTGATTTGGTCTAAACTGGCCGCCGCTTGCTTGCCCTTTTGCCCAAAGCAGACCGCCATCGGATGCTCCCACTGCTCAAAGAACTCGATTAGTAAGTCGCGATCGCGACTGCTTAATTTATGTTTTGCTTTGATGGTTTGATAGAGCTGGTTTTCTAATGGGGTCTGCTGCTGACTAAGGGCATTGCGATCGAGGGTGCTCCACTGGGTGGCGAGTAAGGAGGGCAGCATTCCCAGGGTGTATCTACAGGTTGGTCCTAGCTCAATGCCACCAATTTCCGATACCCCTTCTAAGCGGACAAAGTCATAGAGATCCACAAAAAACGGCTGCATGACCTCTCGCTCTACTGCGAAGCTCAGACGAATACCGGCTTCTGAATAGTCGGCAATGTCCGGGTCGGCACCTTCTGACTGCAGCATATGGTGATGACGATAGGCAGCACACAAGTCTTTTTGAGAATCTGGCTGAATACAGAACCAGACACTGTCTCCCAGAGCCTGGCGAACTTCCTGCTTTATCTGATTAAGGTCTGGTGGCGTTACGGTTCGCTGGGGTCTCTCTGTCTGGAGTTGCACAATATGAGCTTCCTGGTCAGCAATGGCCGCTTGCTTGGTTTGGAGTTCAGTCTGCAGCGTTTGAAAGGCGGCTTGCTTTTCATCCGATAGCTGGGTGACTTTACTCTCTAAAATCTGAATCTGCTGGTTGAGGGTAGCGATTTGGCTATCTTTTTCGTTGAGCAGCTCGTCTTTTTCATTGAGCAGTTCATCTTTATAGATCAGCAAGCTGTTTTTTCGCTTCAGCTCTAGTGCATTTAACCCTGCGCGCAACAGATTAAAGTAGTAGGTGTCAGAGAGATCGACGACTTCTGGACTCTTACCAGGAAGATATAAAATTCCCTGTCGCTGGGCTAATTGAACAACTAGCAGCTGGCCTTCTCCGTAACGGATCTGTAGAGATTGGGAGGTGTGTGCCTGCTCAATGGTGCTGACGTAGCGGCGTTTACCATAGAAAAATTCTGCGTGGATCGCGGTTGCTCCAGAGGTTACGGATTCAGGTGCATCAGTAGACAGCGTTGGCAATGATTCGGCTGCTTTGGGACTCGTACTATTAATTGAGGGTAGTTTAAGCGGCTGGGCATCGAGCTGCTGCTGAGCCGGATCGAAAAGCGAGTCTGTTGACTGGGGTGAGCCCGCGCTTTCAGGCGCACGTTTTTTGGGAGTCACTCTGTTTTTGACAGCCGAGTCAGCCGTATCTGACCAAGGAGGAATCGAGCTAGCACTCAAGTCGGGCTGGGCCAGTTTGATGCCAATTAACTCTAGCTCCATAGACTGTTGCCCCTGCCACTCATTAAGCCGAATCTTGTACGCAATATCGACCTGATGCGGCAGCGGGTGATACTCGGCCCAGCGCCAGGCAACGGCTTTAATGGAGGTAACCTGCTGGGTTTCTGGGTGGGTGTGGGCTAAGGTTAGCTTTAGATGTTTGCGGTCTTTGCCGATGATTGTTTGCTCAACAACATTGACCATGGGAGTCCAAAAAATAGGCTCACTATTTTGGATGCCGCAGGGATGAAGACCGTCGATTTGTTCATATAAAGAGAACGTAATATCTGCCAGGTTTGCTCTGACGTCTACCGTAATCAGCGGCTTTAAATATTCTGGCTGAAGATGCTGACAGGCAAAGTGACTGAGGCGGGCGCTCACCTGACGCAGGTGCTTAGCTGCAAAGGTAAAGCCACCTGCGGCTCTGTGACCGCCGTATTTGTCTAATAGATCGTCACAGGCTTGGAGGGCTTCAAATACATTAAATTCGGGAATACCTCTAGCGGAGCCGCGAATTTCTTTTTTATCGTTGTCTTCGTAGGTGCCAATAAAAACAGGCACGCCGTAGCGCTCTACTAAACGAGACGCCACAATGCCAATCACCCCGTGGTGCCATTCGGGTTGAACGATTACTAGCACCCGTTCTTTGAGTAAATCTAACTTACCCTGGGTCTGTTGTTCTTCACACCAGGTAACTGCCTGGGTCTCAATCAGCTCACACATACGCTGACGTAGGGTGTTTGTCTCTTCGCACTGCATGGCGCGCTGGAGGGCGACTCCCACATCTTCGGTAGTCAGCATGTCGATAACAATTTGCGGGTCGGCAATGCGGCCTACTGCATTGATACGGGGACCCAAGCGAATTCCAATCGCTTCAGGCTTGAGGGCTTTTTTTCCCTGGTCTAGTCCGGCTACTTCAATCAGGGCTTGAATTCCGGGGATACGAGACTTTGGCAACAGCTGCAGTCCGCGCCGTACCCAGCGACGGTTGACGCCTACTAAAGGGGCGAGATCAGCAATAGTCCCCAGGGTAAACAACTCTAACGACGATGCGGTGAGATCCTGGGTGCGGTTGAGAGCCTGGGCCAGACATACCGCTAGAATGTAGGCGACACCAACTCCGGCCACACCATAGTAAGGAGAGCTAGTCGGCAACAGTTTTGGATTGAGGATGGCCTGGGCCGGGGGCAGCTGTTCTGGCAGATCGTGGTGGTCAGTAATGATTACCGTCAGCCCTAATTCGATGGCTCTGGCAATGGGATCGTAAGCAGCAATGCCGTTATCCACGGTGAGAATGAGTCCGACTCCGTTGGCATGGAACTCTTCTACGATGCGGGTATTGATGCCATACCCTTCTTGCATGCGGCTGGGAATGGCATAGTGGGCGTCGGCTCCTAAGTGCCATAACGCTCTGAGTAACAGCGCCGTACTGGTCATCCCGTCGGCATCGTAGTCACCACAGACGGCTATTTTTTGGCCCTGGCCAATGGCGCTAATGAGAAACTCAACGCTCTGGGCGAGATCAGGAAATTCATCGAGCGGTGACGGCAGCTGCTGGGTTTCTGGATCTAGATACAGCCATGCCTGCTCGGGGGTTTGAATCCCTCGGTTGATGAGAACCTGTGTGAGTAGGGGTGAGAGCTGCGTAACCGTGGCCATCCGTTGGGCCTGCTGGGCCTGGGGTGGGAAAATTTGCCATCGCTGTTGGGGAATCGTTGCGATCGCAGATTCCTGACTAGCAATGGGTGTGGCAGCGGTCTCGCTCACGGGATACGGAAATGAAAGTAGTCCTAGATTAGGCCAAATTTAAAAAATAGCAAGCAGCGATCCTGGACAATGTCTGAGAGCTGGTAGCTTACCCCTGACTTGACCTGTCTATTTATCACTACACCTAATATATAGTGCATTTGATCTAATCAACATCAGGGATCAGCGTCTGACTATTTTTGTAGGTGTAGGGCGTGCTTTCTGGGTCGTGCTGTAAAGCCGGTAGGTTTCGGCCTGTCGGGTCTCGACGTCGTCATGTTCAGCAATCCGCTCGACATAGTTGACCTTGACCTCTTCTAGCAGATCGTCTAACAGGCTCTGTAGCTCTGTTAGGGTGTTGCCCTGGCGCATCTCGTGCCGCAGATTCTTGCCAAAGCTATCTATAAGTTTGGCAAATAGCGCCGCTCCTTGTTCGTCGGCTAGGGCACCCTGCAGCGCGCCGTAGAGATTTTTGGAGACCTCTGCTGAAATTTGCTGGGTGAGCTGGGTGGAAATATTAGTAAATCCAGGCAGCAGCTGTAGTCCTTTGTAAGCAGGAGCCTGAGCTAGGGCTCCTGTGACGGTATGGCTCAAGACGGCATCCAGCTCAGGTTTAATCTCAGGCAACACTTTATTGACAACAATGTCGCTAATTTTTTGGGCGATGGTTTCCACCTCATTAACGTCGTTGAGATCGATGTAGCCTTGCTGGCTCGTCATCTCAAACACCCAGCGGCTGACCTGACCTTCTTTGACTAGATTCTGAGCCTGGTCGAGCATGCGCAAAAAGACAACTTCGGTTAGTTCAACGGCAAACTGACTAATCAAAATCCGATTGATCCGCCCCTGGATCGGATCAAGATGGGAGAGCTGGGCCTGATTGGAGCGAATCACGACCGGAATCACCCGCAGCCAGCGCCAGAATGGCAGAAATAAAGGAACATCGTAGATACGCCACAGCATGGCATCTATCCAGGTGGTATTGGCATGGCGACGGCTCAAATACAGCGTGCGGACCAAAAATTCAGCCCCAAACAGCGCGATAAACGGCATATCAATTAGCCAGAAGCGGTCCGTTGGCAGACCGTTAAAGCCAATACCACGCCAGTAGTTGGTTTCGATGCGGGGCCGAATCTGTGAATTAAAAAAGTCCAGCTCCTCTGACCAGCCTTGTTCTAAGTAGTCCTGGCTCCAAAACATGCGAAAAGCCGCTTTAGACGAATTTTCCTGCTCGGTGCGATCGCGCATCGCCTGTTTGATCCGCTCTAGGGTGCCAGACTTGTTGGCGACCGCAAACGGGTCTTCATCGACGATGGTGACGCTGCTTTCTTGGAGTACTGCCAGCTGTTGCTCTGCAGCGGGTGAGTCTAGACCTTCGGCCTCTAGGATATTCTGTAGCTCATCCACGTCTTCTAAATAGGCTTCGGTGACCCGATGGGGCTCGATGCCTTTAAAGGTTGCGCCATACCAGGTGGTGGGCTCGGGCAAAAACCTTAGATACTGATCGCGAAAGCGAATATAGCTGAGGTCAAAAAAGACTAGAAGTAGGTTAATGGTTGCGATCGCAACCATCAGCCGCTCAAACCACAGCTGAAATGTACGAACACGAGAAGAACGAATGGATGTCATGACAGAAGGGCATCACAGCACACTGACAGTACATTGGCGTCTAGGGCCCGCTAATCCCCTAAAGGGACTAATCTGAACAGTCCTGATATCAGCCAGTCTGTCAGATCGATTGCTAGCATCAGCAATAGCACTTTACCGCCTAGCCAGCAGCAAGGATGAGGAACCCACGATAGACTTAAGCAAGTAACGAAATATTACAGCTCTGTCATTTACCCATGCCCCTTGCAGCAGCCCCCGCCATTGGCAACACCTGGACCTGGCGCAACTATACCGTCTACTACGTTCGTGCTGGAGAGCCCCGCATGGACCACCCACCGCTACTGCTGGTCCATGGGTGTGGCGCAACGACCGACCACTGGCTCAAAAATATTGCCGAGCTACAGCAAGATTTTGAGGTGTGGGCTATTGACCTGATTGGTTTTGGTCGCTCATCTAAGCCTGCTAGCGGCTATAGCTCGGATCTATGGCGCGACCAGCTCAGCGACTTTGTGGAGCAAATTATAGGTCGTCCGGCGGTGATCGCAGGGAACTCCATCGGCGGCTACAGCTGTTTGTTTACGGCCGCGACTCGGCCTCAGTGGGTCAAGGGGGCCGTGCTGCTCAATGGCGTCGGTTCTTTTAAGGATCAGATCCCCACGCAGGAACCCAATCCGTTTAAGCAGGCGGTGGGCGAGCTAATCAAGAACATTATTCTAAGTCCCATTCCCAGCTGGTTTGTTTTTCAGTTTGTTCGTAACAAGTCCTATATCCGTAAGACTCTTAAGCAGGTCTATGTCAATCAGGAGGCCGTTACAGAAGAGCTGATCGACAACATCTACCGCCCAGCAACAGAGCGAGACGCACCAGCCGCATTTGCCGCTCTGTTTAAGGCTCCTAGAGGTGAGCGAGTAGATGTGTTGTTATCCCAGCTAGAACGCCCCTTGTTGCTGCTGTGGGGAACAAGAGACCCCTGGATGAACTGTGAAGATCGTAGTGGGCTGCTTAGAAAATATTACAGCGATATTGAAGAACACTTTTTTGAAGCTGGGCACTGCCCCCACGACGATCGACCTGAATTGGTTAACCCGCTGATTAGAGACTGGGTCTTGCAAACCGTGATTGCTTAGGGATAAGAGTTCAACAGATTCTAAACATAGGTCTGAAGCAGTTCGAGATAACATTGCCCCTCCTCGGATGGGTATTTGGGTGGGTTGACCGTTAATCCTAACAATCGGAACCCACCTCGCCTTCGGCACTCCTCCCCGGAGGAGAGAAATCGGCATATCGAGAAGATTCCTAATTCTTAGCTATCAGACTCATTAGCTAATTTCTTGAATGGCAGCCTCGGGCGTATTGCCCTGGCGTTAGTCCTACCATGCGCTTGAAATGACGGTGCAGATGGCTTTGATCGGCAAAGCCGGTAGCGAGTGCGGTGTCGGTAATAGATTCTCCTGCTGCTAGGTGCTGTCTGGCTTGGTGGACGCGGATGTGATTGAGGTAGGCATGGGGGGGAAGTCCAATTTGGTTCTTAAAGGCTCTAAGGAGACGAAATGGGCTTAAGTTGACCAGTTCAGCTAGCTCGTTAAGCGATGTATTACGGGTATAGTAGGCGTTGAGATAATCTCGTACTTGCTGGACGGCAAGATTTTCTTTGCCAATAGTTTCCACCTGCGGATGATGGCTGGCATACCCATGAATCAGCTGTGTCAATCCCCATAGAAAACAAGATTCTTTTTCTAATGATGAAGACGACGTTTCAAGGGTGCGATGCAGATTGATGAGCTGCTGGTTGAGCGCCTTATCGTGAATGACCGGGGAGGAAAAATAGGGAACGGCTGAGCGTTTGCTGAGCTCTGTGGCCGCCTGCTGGAGCCAACTCACCGCCGGTAGCAGTGTGCGATAGGTCCATCCAGTTTCTAAGACGGCCTGCCCGGTGTGCATTTCTCCAGGCTGGGTGACGACTACACTGCCTGCTGGAGCAATATGGTGCTCTCCACGATAGGCAAACTCCATGGCTCCCGATTCGACAATGGCAATGCCAAATCCTTCATGGGCATGGCGTGAAAATGCATAGTTGACGTAGGTAGCGTGGAGCATTTCTAGACCGTTGAGCAACGGGTCGCGCCAAAATTTTACTCGTTCCTTGGGAGCAGCTCGACGACTCATGGTAGCCCTAGGGAATAAGGATTGTATAAGCTCTAGAGAGGCGTTCCATGGAACGCCTGTACGGTAAAAAGTAGAGCGGCATGTCAATGGTTCCTCACAGCCAAAATTATCTCGACAGATCGGCCATGTCTGGTTTTTAATCTACCCAGGACACGGGAAGCTGTCTTGTCCGTTTTGCACCCGCTGTTGCGCCTATTGGGAAAAGTGACCCGCCGCAAAGGGATTAAAGTTGGTGCGACGGTCGTAAAAGTCTTCGTTTTCTTGCCGTTTTAGCCAGCTGGTCAGACCGTAGGTGATGGGTGTAAACAGAATTTCTACACCACACTTAAAGATATAGTTGGACACAATTAGGGTAACAATCAGGCTTGGGGGAAAGAGGCCCCAGAATGCGATCGCAATAAACAGCCCTGTATCTAGCACCTGCCCCACCAGTGTTGAAGCAATGGTTCGCATCCAGAGACGTCGGCCCTGGGTCACCACCTTCAGCTTGGCTAAGATAAACGAGTTGGAAAAATTCCCAACGGCATAGGCAATCAGGCTAGCGGCTACGATACGTGGCGTCAGCCCTAAAATCTGGTCGTAGGCATCCTGATAGGTCCACTCGGGTGCAGCGGGCAAACTACCCACCACCATAAAGGTGACAGACATGATGAGAGCCGCGATAAATCCGGTCCAAATGACCTTACGAGAGCGGGCATAGCCATAGACCTCGGTAAGCACATCGCCAAAAATGTAGCTCAGAGGAAAGAGCAGTGTGCCACCATCAAAGGTAAAAAAGCCAAAATCTACGATTTTTGTAGAGGCCACGTTAGAAATCAGCAGCACAGTGACAAATAACGCGGTAATAGTATCTAGATGTCTAAAGCCTCGCATGGGGTGCTGGTCTACTCTTGTAGTCATAGGGCCGATGTTCAGATGCAATGTATAGACCAGGATACTAAGGAATAGGCTATTCCTGTCAGGTTCGTCATAGGGGCAGCAATACTGATCCCTGTTCGAGGAAGTTACGCGTAAACAGGGATGGGACTATGGACTATCGGACATTAAAACAACGGCTGGATGGCTATGCTAGCCGAGAATTATCACAGCGTACGACCTGGTATTCGAGCGTGGCGGCTGCCTACAACCAGGTAAGACCTCGCTATCCCGCATCGCTAGTTGCCCAAGTGATTGATACAGCAGCGCTGTCTTCTGAGTCAGCCATTTTAGAAGTGGGATGCGGCCCAGGAACGGCGACCGTGTCCTTTGCGCCGTTGGGATGCTCTGTGGTTTGTGTGGAACCCAACCCCGATTTTGCCCATCTTGCCAAGCTTAACTGTCGCACCTATCCTAATGTCCGCATTGACAATGTGTCTTTTGAGGAATGGCCTTTAGCTGAGAACAGCTTTGATGCGGTGCTGGCGGCTACCTCGTTCCATTGGATTCCTGCTGAGGTCGCCTATGCCAAAGCTGCTCAAGCTCTAAAAGAAAATGGGCGACTGATTTTATTGTGGAATAAAGAACTGCAGCCCAGCTATGCAGTGTATCAACGCCTAGCAGACGTTTATCGGCACCATGCGCCTTCGCTAGCCCGCTATGAGGATAGGGTTGAACAGGAGAGGATTCTACAAAACTTGGGCGATATGGTGAGCGAATCCCGACATTTTCGCGATGGGGTCAGCGGTCACATGATTTCTAACGTTGTGTATACAACTGTGGAGTATCTGACGCTGCTTACAACCTACTCGCCGTATTTACAGCTTGACCCCTCGGTGGCAAACCGCTTATTTGAGAATCTGCGATCGCTAATTGATCGAGACTTTGATGGAAAATTAGAGCTGACTTACACGTCGGCGTTTCATATAGCTCGAAAAGTTTGAGGGACAGGCTCCAGAACAAAAACTAAGACATAACTATGGGGATTTTACTTTCAGCGATCTTGCCCGTCGTGCTGGTGGCGCTAGTCGGCGTTTGGGTCGGGCGGATGTTCACGCTGGAGCGGCAAACGCTGGCTCGGCTGAGCGTTTATGCCCTAGTGCCTGCTTTAGTACTCCATAGTTTGGCAAAAACAACGTTAGAACTGAGTAGCGCGATCGCAATCCTGACAGCTTTTCTGGTGCATACGTCCCTGCTGTATCTCTTGGCAGTCACGTTAGGTCGTGTGCTTAAATTCTCTTCTGATGAAAAAAAGAGTCTAATTGCGACAACAATATTTGCCAACGTCGGCAATATGGGACTGCCCTTTGTACTGTTGTCTTTGGGCGATGCCGGTCTGGAACGCGCCATTGTTTATCTGGTAGGCTCTAGTCTGATGACGGCCAGCGTTTTTCCCATTGTGCTGAAAGGGGAGGGGGTGCTGAAGGGGCTACGCTATACGCTGTGCTTGCCGGTTTTGTGGGCTGCGATCGCAGGTGTTGCCCTGCAAGGAACCGGCACCGTGCTTCCGATCCCGATTGATCTCGGTGTGACACTACTCAGCGACGGTGCAATTCCTGTAGCGCTGCTGATGCTGGGCATTCAGCTATCCGAAACACCCTTTGCGTTTGGTCGTTATGAGCTATAGGGAGCTGGACTCCGGCTAGTGGTGTCACCACTGCTGGCGTTTAATATTGCTAATTTAGTCGGTC
>JBHJIL010000064.1:0-22761 GCA_050043465.1 Leptolyngbyaceae cyanobacterium | reverse complement strand
GTGTGATTGGAGGACTCAGACGTCGAGCGCAATCAGCAGGTTACAAGATCAAGCGATTCAATTTTCAGACTCAGCGATTGATTCAATCGTCTCTCTTAACAACCTAGGAGAACTACGATTATTTATGGCTATCTACTTATTTGAAATGCTCTAAGGTCGGTTAGGCTCTTCATTCATACAATGTCCTGCGTTGTTGAGCTTTGCCATCTGCTCAGTGGACAAGGTCAGGTCCAACGCCCCTAGGTTTTCTTTCAGGTGGTCGGGGCGACCACCTGAAAAAACAGGTAGCAGAGGTGGCTGGCGATGTATCATCGAGGCCAACACAACTTGATTGGCAGTGGCGTTCAGTTCTTGGGCGACTTCCCACAGTGCAGCTATCCGGGCTTCTGTATGTCATCCTCATTAAATCAGGTTGCTGCTGGCCAGATTGATGTCCTGACTAGTAAAGAACGTCTAGAAGCAATTCGTTGGTTACGTCGGGTCAGTAAACATATTAGATGGATTACTGATCACATGAGTCAGGCAGTCCTCGCTATTGGCCAATAAACATTGAGAGATTGCCATACTAATGAGTCTGACGATGATGTTCTTTTCATCGGGTTTCTGCAGAGCTAGACCCATAAAATGTGCTAGGACACTCGACGGTTAATTGTCTTGGTGTTGGACGTTTCATTATTGATGTTTGGCATAGTACAGTTCCCTCTTGTGCCAAATCTTCAATATAACCTGCTGCTGCCTGACTTGCCTCAGATTCACGCTTAAAGGGACCAAAATAGTAGATGTAGCGTGGTGTGTTGGTTGATATCTCAATCCACCACATGTTTCTAAACAACCCTTTTAACTGACTAAAGAGACCATTCATAGGGGAGCCTTTCCTTATTTATTAGCAGTTTTATCACTTGTGCTGTTGAGGATATTCTTTGAAGTAGGTCTGTTGTGTAGGAGATTCCTAGCTGGTTGACATGGTTGCTAGCCAGTCAAACACCTGATCAAGCTGTTCTAGCGTGATTAAGCCATCTTGCCACAGGACGATAGGAAATAAGTTTGAGTGTGAACCGCTACGCTGTAATGCCGATTGGATAGATGTCTCTGGAACAGCAAGCTCGGTTTGTAAAAACTTTAGTAGTGGGTGTGTGGGAGACATGGTCATCGGGGATAGTCCTCTTGGAAAGCTAAACGATGGCAAGGCATCTTGACAGATAAAATTGAACTAATTAATTTTCCAGTGTGGATTTCCAGGCGGTCTGCATGATGAGCTTTGAAGATAACCCTTGAATCGGGCATTACGACTCGTTCGAAGAAATTGCTGGTAAGATTGGCAATTCGAACGATCTGAAACTGTTCAGTTTGGTTAATATAACAACATTGAATTCGGTTGTGTTGCCGAGCATAGCTGACTTTAGTTCTTTTGGAGCGGTGCGATTTATGAGCACCATGTCTGATTCGCCTTTTTGGAATCACTTTCATGATTTTGTATTGGTCGCCAACCCAAGGTTTCTAATGAGCTAGGTGAGACATAGAGTGTGACTCCCTTGCCTAAAGAGATACAGATTGAGCGACCGTTGTAGGGTAGAATCCTTCCTTTTTCTTGGGTGTGTGGGCATTCGAGCCATTGCCCAGGTTGCCAGTCCATAAGTCTTAAAATCACCTGCATTAGCCTATGTATTGGGCAGGATCGTTGTTGAGTCTATGGGGATCGGGAGGATGGTAAACTTGCTGTATAGCACTCATGGGTAGCATGTAGCGAATGCCCTCGTGAATCAGGTCCTGAATCTGCTGGTGTTGTCCCAACGATAGTTGGAAAATCTGATTGTGTAATAAGGGCTGTTGGTACGCATTAATGGCCACATAGCTATTGTTGAGTCGCCTAAGTACATACAGCAGCAGTTTACTGCGTGAGTCGGGATCTTGGAAGGCAATTTGATATGGATTTTGAGGATAGGTTGACAGGATCTGGTCAATTCCTCTAATCGCCATTAGCCGGGTTAAATTAATAATTTTTTGCGGCATTTTACTATCTTGGCTCTGTCAAAACTTGAGTGAGAAAGATTCTCTTTTAT
The DNA here is from genome assembly GCA_050043465.1 of Leptolyngbyaceae cyanobacterium. Lineage (GTDB taxonomy): Bacteria > Cyanobacteriota > Cyanobacteriia > Phormidesmidales > Phormidesmidaceae > Leptothoe. Next base: position 20,701 of record JBHJIL010000064.1, on the reverse strand, counting down.
TCCAAAGGAACCACAGTATGGATGCTCAACCGTTTAAGCATCCATACTGAAGTATCAAGGTTATTCTTGTAGAACGCTTATCTTTACGATTGTCTTACTTTAAATTACAAATATGAGGATATTGTGTTGGTCATTGTGCTGACTGACTTAATCAGACCATTGCAGCAGTGTTTTAATTTGGTTAGGACTTACGCATCAGCGATTTGAATATCAGGGTTTCTAAGTTGCTGCACCAAATAGCTATCGAGCAACCCATACTTGAGTGGGTAAAGGGTCTGGCCTGTTTGGATCGCTAATTGATTGACCCAGACCAACAGCGCACACCCAATATGGTTTCGCTGAATTCTGGCCAAGCGGCACTGACAGTGCTCTAAGCCCGTCGTCTGCTTTCCCTCTCGGTGTAACTGCTCAATACGCCAACGGTAGCTACACACCTCTGTTGTGACCGGCCATGTGGACAGCCCCAAAGTAGTGATAGAAACGGCTGAGAAAAGGGGTGTTTTCTCGTCGGGTTATCACACCGACCAGGTCAACCTTGCCCCCCAAGGCTACTTGACTGGTACCGAGTGGGACTGGACAAACATTTACAGCCAGCTGGTTGAGGAGCTACACGCGGGTAAAACGCTGATGGACGGGGGCATTCCCCACATATTGCGAGGTGGTCTTAAAGAAGGGTTTTGCCAGGTCTCTAGCTACGGTCCCGCTGTGAGCAGCGAGACGCAACAAATAGCAGACACGATAAAAGTTGAATTTATAGACGGCAGCAAAGTGATCTACAGCGGCGAGATTAAAGACAACAAAGGCAATGTGGTCATTGCTGCTTCCGAAACGATCAAACAGCAGGATTCAAAGCTGGAACAGATGGATTATTTGGTTGAAGGGGTGATTGGCTCTTTAAGTAGTTAGACGACTTGGTGAGACGTGTTTATAGCGTTTCTCGCTTGGCTGATCTGGGCAACAGTCCTATAAGACTGCAGGTCACGTGAGAAACAAGTTCTAATCCGATTAAAACTTGTCATAACAACTATCTGGAGAACCCGATGCAAAACTGGCGTCGCATGCTTGAATCTCTCTGCCTATCTTTGGGTACAATTTTGGTAGGACTGCTGTTGTTCGGCGTATTCCGCGCGCTGGTTGGGGCAAATCCCTTTGTTGCCTATGGACTGATTTGGAAAGCGGCTTTTGGCAGCGCCAGCACCTTTCAGAACACGCTGATCCGAGCTTCGCCGCTGATGCTGAGCGCCCTCTGTACAGCCCTGCCTGCCCGACTAGGATTGGTGCTTATTGGTAATGAAGGGGCATTGGTGATGGGGGGGGCTGGCGGCAGTCTCCATGGGACTGCTCATCGGAACAGCGCTGCCGCCGCTGTTGGTGCAAATAGCCATGGCCGTAACGGGGCTTGTCGCTGGGGGGCTTTGGATTGGTGCGGCTGGGGCGCTACGGCACTATCGGGCGGTCAATGAGACTATCAGTAGCCTATTGCTGAATTATATTGCGATCGCACTGCTCAATCATCTGGTTGGCGGTCCCATGCGAGATCCGGCCTCACTTAACAAACCTTCGACCTATGCGCCTGTCTAGATCAATACGGCTGAGCCTAATTTACAAGATGCCTATCCGTTCATTGATGCAGGTGATGGTTTACAGATCTACGATGTACCCTTAGATCCAGATGGTGGGATGAGTTCAAGGTTTATTAACACTACATCCTCTGAAAGCTATGAATATGCCGGTAACTATCTATTGGTTTTAGATGACCAATGCAATATTGACGGGACAGCCTATGGTAAAAATATGCTGATCGTTGCCACAACTGTTGAGGCGCAGACCTATCAAGTTAGTGCAGCAGCAGGCCAATCCTGTCTATCTGTGGGGCTGTCTTTTTAGACCACTATGAGTCGCAGACTGAGTATTAACCTGTGAGAGTTTTATTAGGATTCTCATCTCTAAGCATTCGTACCGCCATCAACTGTCAACGCTGCACCAGTAATGTAGGCAGCTGCTTCTGAGGCGAGAAATGCAACGAGGGGAGCAACTTCTCTGGGGTGTCCGTAGCGCCCTAAGGAGGTGTAAGGCAGAATCTGCTCTGCAAATTCACCTTCAGCCGGATTGAGGTCTGTATCGATAGTACCAGGCTGGACGGTGTTCACGGTGATTTTCCGAGAACCTAAGTCTCTTGACCAGGCACGAGTAAAGCCAGCGATCGCAAACTTACTCATGGTGTATAGCCCAATGCCTGGCAAGGGCATACGCTCACCGAAGATACTGCCAATGTTGATGATTCTGCCTCCTTCACCCATGCACTTGATGGCTTCACGAGCAGTGAGAAACACCCTACGAATATTCAAATTGATAATCTTCTCGAAATCTCCTGTTGTAGAGTCATCTAAGGTAACCAATGGGGAAAATCCAGCATTGTTGACTAGAATATCGAGCCGACCACCGACCACTCGCTCTGCTTCGGAAAAGAGGGTTTCCACACCTTCGACGTATGATGGCCTTCATGTGCCAACTGATTGAGAATGCGACTCATCTCAAAGACGTTGTAGAGAACGATACAGTTGGCAACCAGAAGTCCAGGGGTTACCTACTTCGTTAACCGTGCCCACTAAAAAATAGGATAGTTGGGCATAAAACTGCTGATGCTGCTCAGGCAAAAACTCACGAATCACTCGCCATGTTCTTCTAAGAACGCTCGAATCAAGCGCGCAATGGTGTCGCCATCTTCTTCGAGGGCAAAGTGCCCGGTCTCTAGGAGATGAAAGTCCAGGGTTTGCAAATCCCGATTGTAGGGGTGAGCGCCCGATTCAGGGAAGATGGGGTCATTTTTACCCCAGGCAATCAATGCCGGAGGTTGATATTCCCGCATGTAGGCTTGCCATTCGGGGTACAGAGGCAGGTTGGATCTGTAGCTATAGAAGAGCGCCAGTTGAATCTCTTGGTTACCAGGCCGATCCAGGAATCGCTGATCCATGTTCCAGTTATCGGGGCTAATGGCACCGGCATCACGCGCACCGGTTAGGTACTGCCATTGGGTGGCATCAATTTCAAGAAAAGCACGCAACTGGCTGGCGTTTTCTTCAGAGCGATCGCGCCAATAGGCTCGGAAAGGATCCCAAAATTCTTGCAGGCCTTCATCATAGGCATTACCGTTTTGAATTAGGAGAGCCTGCACTTTCTCAGGATGCTTGGTGGCTAGCCGAAAACCAATGGGGGCACCGTAATCCATTAGGTAGAGGGAATATTTGGACAACCCAACAGCTTGCACAAACTTATCCATGATGTCTGCCAGGTTGTCAAAGGTGTAGTCAAATTCATCCACCAGTGGCATGGAACTATTGCCGTAGCCAGGATAGTCAGGCGCGATCAAGTGGTAGCTGTCGCTCAAGGCCAGCATCAAATTGCGGAACATGTGAGATGACGTGGGAAAGCCATGTAGTAGCAGAATTGTTGGATTGTCGGGCGAACCTGCTTCGCGGTAAAAGATGTCCAATTCATCAATTTTGAGCGTGTGATAGCGCACACTCTCGATGGAAAAGCTGGACGGCTCAGCGGCGGCTGAGGGGCGAGCCAACTGATTCATGGCAACGATATCGGTGGCCACAGCAGCGGAACCAAAGGCCAAAAAACGGCGGCGGTTAAAACGGTGGGTCAGAGTCTTCATGGGAAGGAATTAAATAGATGGGCTGGTCGGATGGAACGGACAATTTTTGCTAGCTAGAGAGATTAAAGGTTTCCTTGGTTAGCATCCTTGACTGACTACAGGTATCTCGATGATTCTCCTTGGCCAAGGAGCCGCTAGTGCTGTCATCAATCCGCGTAAAACCGGATCTGACAGCACCACCACCAAGGGGCTACGTCTTAGATGCCAGCCATGGGCAAGAAGGCAGGTAGCTGCTTAACGCGATCAATCCACGCGAGCACGTTGGGATAAGGGGTTAAATCCACTTGTCCATCTCGTGCCAAGGCGACATAAGGGAACACGGCTACATCAGCGATGGTCAGGCGATTAAGCGCGAGCCAAGTATTGTCGAGCAAATGCTTGTCCAGCTGAGTGAGAACAAATGCCGATTTTTCGTGGGCGCGCTCAATGTTGATTGCGGTTGCCCCAAACAGGTGATACAGCCGCGCATTTTCTGGGCCTTGACGTACTTCGCCTGCAGTTGTCGAAAGCCAGCGCACGATCTGAGCCAATTCTAATGCCTCAATCGGCAACCATTGTTCGCCACCATACTGACGAGCCAAATACACAAGAATTGCTTGGGCATCTGCGAGCGTCACATCACCATCGACCAGGGTTGGCACCTGACCAAAGGGATTGATCGCTAAGTACTCAGGCGATTTGTGCTCCCCTTTGGGTAAGTCAACTTGCACCCAGTTGTACTTCAGATTGAGCAACTCCAGTAGTAAACGGACTTTGTAGCTGTTACCGGACAGAGCGTGGCCATAGAGCGTGGTCATGAGATTTCTCCTTGTAATAAGTTTTAAGTTGTGAGTTTAAGAGCAAGCTTGAGAGAAAAAAGCATAGAGCTACAGGTCGGGAGTCACGAATTCACCTTTTGACCAAGCAGCATCGGCGCTGGCTTTCAGCGTGGTTTCGTCGGCTTCCCACTGGGGTTTGGTATTACCCCCTTCGCCGTTGTAAAAGAGAAACAGTTTGTCATCGGTGACTTTGTAGGTTTCTGGATCGACAGGGACGAGCTTCCCTTCTGACACGGCGACCGCACAGAATCCACCGTATTGAGGGATATACTTTTCGGGCTCAGCCTCGAAGCTGGCTTTGTTTTCGGCGGTGGCGAAGTAATAAGTGGCATCGCCATAGGTTGTTGTAATGTCAGAGCTACCGGGTACAGGGCCGTCTACGAAGTAGGAAACGGGATCGTATCCGCTGATAGCAACATTTTGTTCAGTTAAGTTGATTGGCTTGTTAGATTTCGCGTTCATGATGTATCTCCTGTGGTGAAAGTTTATAGGTAGAAAGGTCTGTCTAATTTGAGTTAAAATTAAGCAGTCAGAATGCTGAGTGTCTGTCTTGGTTTCTGAAATTCTGGATTTCGAGCAGCTTTAAGCGGCGGTTGTTGCAGCGACGATTGGTGTGACTGCTGGGCGACGAGTCCCTTCCGTTCGGCGAATATCTCGCCAAATTTGGGTGGCTGCATTAGCTCCGTCGGCGGCGGCGATAACGACTTGGTTCATGCCGACTTTAAGGTCACCCACTGCAAAAATGCGGGTATGAGACGTGCGGTTCATGGTATCTGTCACCAAGTTGCCACCGTTGTATTCCAAGTCGATCTCTTTCAGGTAGTCGGCATGATACTTCGAACCCATAGAAACAAGACCTGCGTCGAGTTCTACCACCGAGCCATCGTCTAGTTCAACGCCTGACATTTGATAATTTTCACCCAGGAATTGATGGATAGGTTGCTCGTTCAGGATATAGCCTGCTTTGGTGAAGCGATCGCGCTGTGCTTGCCCAACTTCAAAGGCTCCGTTAGTAAACAGAGTGATGTGAGGTGTGAACCAGCCCAGGGGAAAGGCTACCTGTAAGCTATTTTCGCTGCTGCCAAAGACACCGACTCGCTGGTCTTGCATTTCGTACCCGTCGCAAATCAAACAAACATGTAAGTTGTGTCCGGCATAGTCAAACACGTTTTTCATGTCGGCTAGCTGTGGTAAATGATCGATGATGCCGCTAGCCGCAATCAAATAGCGCGTGCGGAAGATTTCATAGGTGGGATGTGTACGACCAACGCGTACCTTCACCGCAAACGTATCGCCTTCGTCAGTGATCTCTTCTACATAGGCATTGAGGTAGTCACCTGCAAGCGCAAGGTAGTGCTCTTTACCCTGTTTGAGAACCTCGCGGCCAGGGGTTTCTGGCGGCAGCCCCAGGTAGTTGTGCAACTCCTGCATCCAGAAGGAACGGGCTTTACCTTTGTCGATAATCAGAGTTGAGAGCAAATAGCGCTGCGAATAGATACCAGCGGAAAGACCGGCAGCACCGCCCCCAACGACTAACACATCGTAAATGTAATTAGTTCTTGGGCTAAGCGTTTGTTTGGTCAGTTGCATAGCGACCTCCAAAGGGTGGGAAGTGATGAGGATTGAACCGTTAAATCGGGTTTTACAGAAGTTGTCTTCTACAGGATCTGCTCTTTTTTATTAGGTAGACAGGTCTGTATATTTATAAGATATCGAATGACTGATTCTGTGTCAAACATAAAAATCAAGATTTCCTGAGATTATGCGGCTTGAATCAGCGTGGTAGCAGCGGCCTTGGCATGGGTAGCCGCTGCCGGATTGCGGCGCATCATCGCCACCACAATTGAGCCTTCTACCAGCAGCAGCAATTGCTCTGCCACCGTGTCAGGATTTGCGATATTAGCAGCGTTCACCAATTGCAGAATGTAGTCAAACATTGCCTGCTGATGCTCGATGGCCACTTGATATCCTGGATGTTCTGGATCGACCAGCTCAACAGAAGAGTTAATGAAGGCGCAGCCCCGAAAATCTGACTGAGAGAACCATTCTTCCAGGGCGTCAAACATGGCTATAAGTCGCTGGGCAGGGTCCGTCGCTTGTTTTTCGACCGTTTTTTGAAACCATTCGCGCCAGTTAGCATCGCGCTGTTGCAGCCAAGCCGCAATCAAGGCGTCCTTAGACTTGAAATTGTTGTACAAAGACATCTTGGCGACGCCCGACTCGGCAATAACGCGGTCAATGCCGACGTTTTGCACGCCTTCCCGATAGAAGAGGTCAGCGGCGGCTTTCATGATGCGATCGCGCGCAGAGGGTTTGGAAGACGATTTTGTACGAGCCATAGGGTCAAACTAAATTTATACAGACTAGTCTATATATTATCTGTTAATCAGTCGAACGGGGCTATACAAGCGATTGAGATCGTCATCACAGTGAACACAGAAACTTGCAAACTAACTGACACCACAATCAAGGGGCTACGCCTTAGATGCCAGCCATGGGTAAGCAGTTAGGCAGCTGCTTAACGTGATCAATCCACGCGAGCACGTTGGGATAAGGGGTTCATTTTATAAGGTCTGCCAATGGTTGTTTATTGTGGATAGAGCCAGCGACGAAATAGCTTGGTTAACCGAGGCATCACCCCGTAGGTCAGAACTAAAACCACTAGGTAAGTCACCAACAAAGAGGCCAGCAACTGCGGCAAAAATTGCGTCAGTAGCGGCATGAGTAAAGGATTAAACAGGTTCACAGCAACAAACACTGCAAAGGTTGTTAAGAGCGCCATTTTATAACGCGCAGGCGTACCCTGTACGGCCTTAACGGGCAGGGTAAACCAGGTTTCAAAACCGGTAAGAATCTGAATTTTATTTTGCTTGGCAATGAAGGGTTTAGCTCTGTCTAACCACCGTTGTCGTTCATCTGAATCCAGCCACCGTTTGAGGTTGCTGTAGCAGTCAAACTTGAGAATAATCACAAAGTCAAGACAGATGCCCGCTTCAGGACGAATGACCGTGAGACCGCTGTGGCCGGGAAACTGTTGGGCTACCTCGGAAACACCCTGCACCCAGCGTTCATAGTCGGCCTGGTGCTGACGGGACACACGATGGGAGATAACAGCGGTCACGGGTTGATTGTCATCGCTGCGGTGCTTGACAATTTGAATGGAGGGATGCGCGTTAGAGGCCGTCATGGGTTGTGTCAGTATGGGTCAAGCAGACGATGGAGTAGCATAGCTCCCCCTATCCATAGCTTAAGCTGCGATCGCTCAGGCTAAATCAAACAGGAGAATCTCTCCCCCTATGGAAGTTGAAATATTAAGCGAGCGCTCGCCCCCAAGCTGGAGACCATCGCCTTCGCGCAGTTCTTCTCCATTGAGTAGGACAATCCCCCGGGCCACCTGAAGCCAAGCAAAACGATTTACCGCTAGGTCATAGCGAATCTGATGCTCTGGTTCTAAAACAGCGGTGTATAGATCCACATCCTGAAACACTTTAACCGCGCCCTCTTGGCCATCTTTAGCGGCAATCAGCCTCAGCTGTCCCTGTCTTTCAGCTAGAGGAAACTCATGTTGTTCGTATCGTGGGGGCAGCTGTTGTTGGTTAGGCAAAATCCAAATTTGTAAGAAGTGCACCGGGTCTTCTGCCGATGCATTAAATTCACTATGGGTAATGCCTGTCCCAGCACTCATGATCTGAGCGTCGCCAGGGCGAATCACTGCGCCATTGCCCAGACTGTCTTGGTGCTCTAGCGCCCCTGCCAAAACATAGGAGAAGATTTCCATATCCTGATGGCTGTGGGTAGGAAAGCCTGCCCCCGGAACCACACGATCTTCATTGATCACTCGCAGTGCCCGAAAGCCCATGCGATTGGGGTCATGAAACCCGCCAAACGAAAAGGTGTGGTAGCTATTAAGCCAGCCAAGCTGAGTCCGGCCACGGTAGTTACGGTCGTGCAGCAAATCGGTTTTCATAATCTGTAGCGTCGTAAAGCCTAATAAAGAGATTTTTAAATTGTGAGCTTTTTAGGGCTAGTTTGTGTTCCTTAGATAGTTCCCAATAGACATAGGCCTATTTGGGATTTAGCGGAATAACCTTTATATAAGAGTTAACAGTACCTTCTTTAGATTCAAGGTTTGAACTTTTGGTATCTGCTCGAGATGTGGTAATTGATTTTGATCGTGTATGTGTAGAGCGAGTCAATGCAATCCAATAATCATTTTCATTTTTATATCCAAGTTCGACCACATAGTCTCTTTCAGTCTCTGAGATAGGTAGATACCACTCTGTTGCTAGTTCGTAGCACCGATATTCTTGGATGTCATGTGGAGCTTGGTAAATGATATCGATGTTTGTTGCGTCATAAAGGCGTAATTTAAAGTCTTGATCGCTTAATTCGTCGTCCCTGAAAAACCTCAAATCAGGCTCCGACTGGAACCTGATTTGTTGGATTCTCGAGAAAGAAACGGACTAACTTTTGTAAATCAAACCCACAGGCTGTCATGAAGGCATTGACCCGGTCACCTGATTTGCCATGGAGATAATTCCGTTTGAGTGCATGATCATGTTTGGCATGACCAATGACCGGTTCAATCGCACTGCGACGTTTCACCAACCGTTTGAGAACGCCTGTAAACTTACAGGGTGCCTGCGACCAATACTTCGAGTGTGGATGGATGATAGGTTGAGCCACGAAAGCCTTTATCGACCGCCGCTTGCTGAGGACACTGTCCGGTTAATCGGTGGACTTGTTCAATTGTGGGTTTCAACGTCACACCGTCATAGGGAGTGCCATGAACTGCATCGGCAGCAACAATCCAATTCGTTTTGCTCGTCGTCACAAGGACCACCTTGCAGCCAAATTCATAGCGTTTATGGGCTTCCCCTTTGGCGATGCACTCGACTTCAGGCGCATGCACACTGTACAGCTTAGGAGAGTCTGTTTTTGTTTGACGATAAATCTGTTGGGCTCTCATCATCAGGGTGTTGAGTGGCATCGATAGTTCAGAGGCTTTACGGGCAATGTCTCGAATGACCCGACCCAAATAGGTCCGCAATTTTCGCGTTTGTTGCTTCGCCCATCGATATTGTCGGGCCGCTCCATATCGACTCTGTTGAAATAACGCATTTTTACCCACACGTGCATAGCTTTGCCGTAAGGGGGGCGGCCTCCGGCTGGGCTCAACGCTCGGCCAAATTCTTCGTCAAAGTAACTCCAGTCAATGGACTTTGCCAATTTCATTAATGGATGCTGTCGGTTGAGTTGGCGGGCTAACGCTGGCAGATTGGAGGTGGATTCTGACGATTCTGAGCCTGAATTGGGGCGTTTCATTTTGCAAGCTTTTGGGGGAGATGGGCCTCTTTCTGGCAATTCTACAGCATCCTTCGGAAGCACAAATCCTTAATAGCTCTACGTTCTCTCAGTATTTCAGGGACGGTTAATTATTGTAACTGATTGTTGTCATAGGCATGCCAACATATGTATGACCAGTTTGTATCAATAGGTTTGATTTGTATTGGGTAGTCCCTACTAGTGATTGGAGATGGTCCGATCCCTTTTGGTATAATCTCTATTGGCCTTTGGTACATGAATGTGAGTCGAGCGCGCCATCAATAATCAGCGGCCATCAGCGGCTATATAGCCAATCTCTACGATATAGTCGCGATCGCTGACAGGTACTGGCAAGAACCACTCATCATCTCATCACACTCATACTGCTGTACGCTATGGGGAGCTACAGAGTTGATATCGATGTCAGTAACGTCATAAAAGCGAAGAGCCAAACGTACAGCACCCTGGCGACGCATTTCTTCCTTATAAGCACCAGGGATATCCCAGTATGTATAGGCCCATTCCGGGCCGCGAGACATCAGGACTATACGACTTTCGCCATAACCTCCTGGCAAGTCCCCAAATCCATCATCTACGGTAGCCAACTCAAGCCTTGATAAGGGATGCTCTGACGTCGCTGTTACTACTTGATCTGCGCGATTTTCTGACTTCCCTGCTGCTTGAGCTTCGCGAATTGCTTTGATTAACTCAACTTTACGGATGCGACTGTATCGAGAAACTTCATATTCACTAGCTATGAGACGCAACTGCCTGAGTGTCATCTCCTCTAAGAGAATTTTTTTTAGGGGGTCGTTCATAAAATATTATCGATATCACTGACCGGAAACGATCACTTTGCTACGTTGTATTATTCTCTAGAAAATTTTCATTTTCTAACTACTCCTATAAGAAAGAATTTTACTTGGTTTAGTCAAGAGTTGAGATCGCACCCAAACCACCCAAACCCCTCACAACCCGACCCGACCAAAAACCAGCAGTGTAGTCACCGCACGAAGCCTTTTGAAAATGTCAAGGATTGTATGGGTCTGTGAAGTGTGATGGCAGGGGGAACGTATCGGTCATCGTGGGCGATAATACAGACGTTCGCGTGGTACATGACTGGGAGACGTAGGGTTTGAAATTTGACCTGAATTTGCGATCGCAAGTTCGAACTCAGCTACGGTCTTTGGCAGGGGAGATGAGCACCTGGCAAAGTCAGACGCACCTGGTGGATGAGGATGAGGTGACCCAGCTGCGCCAGGCGATCGGTCAGTTTCGCCACACGTCTGCGCGAGCGTCGCTCACCCTGGCGGGGGTGGATGGCAGTGGGGACTTTCCTTCCCTCAGCTACGCCGATACATTTATCTACCTGAGCGTGGCCCAGGGGGTGATGTATGCAGCGGATCGTCTGACAGGACTGCGGGAGGTGCCGCCTGGGCTGGACCCGCTGATCCAGTTTTGCTGGTTGCCGATGAACCGCCCTATTGCCCAAGAGGCATTGGATCGAACCTTTACGGAGCTGGCCGGGATGCCGATGCTGGAGGTGATACGGCAGTCGGATTATCGTGCTCTGAAAGCTCAGGTCAGTAGGCCTGTGTCGGTGGCTGAGCTGCATCGGCAGCTGATTCGGCCAGATGCTAGCGATACGGGAAACTTGGCGATTCAGCTGAGGTCAACGGCTGAGTTTGGTGCGGCCCTACGACTCATCCAAGGAGAGCGTCCGTTAGATTATGTCCTGGTGGATACGACCTACTCTTTGCCATTGTTGTCCAACCGGACGAATTCTCTTTTTTATGAACACCTGAAACGGTTGTGTTGTGTGGAGGCGCGCCACCGAGACATTGGCTTTTTTGCGTTGTCTAAGTCCCATGGGTTACCTGCCATAGAAAAGTTAGAGGCAATTGCGGCGGATGTGACCGGGGCAGTAACTAAAGCCCAGGCAGAACATTGGTATGTGAGAATTCCAGAGGCGCAGGATGGGTGGAGCCTATCGATTACTGAGGGGAGACGTTTGCCGCCTGTGGGGGCGGTTACCTACCTGGTCAAATTTCATCGGACAACTCCGGTGCTGCGGCTGGATATGGATCGTCAGTATTGGGAGATGAGAGTCCTGGGAGAGACTGAGGCAGAGACACGAGAGAATGAACAGAAGATTTTTGAAGACTTAGACTACGCTTGTCACGATCAGCGAGCCTATGGATACCCTTACCCCATTAAGGCGGCCCATGACCGTAGTTCGCTGACCAGGGTAGAGCGGGAAGCGTTTCGGAAACAGATTATTGCACAGGCCGTGCAGGAGGGCATTAGTCCTGCTTTATTTAGGGATGCGTCTAAGGCGACGGGGCATGGGTAGGGATTGGCTAAAAGCGAAGATCTTTGGCCTGGAAAGGGGAAAGGAAAAAAGGGGAAGGGGAAAGGGAGAAAAAGGGGAAAGGAGAGACTCTATTTCTATTTACTTACGAATTCTTCAAAAGCTTATTGGTAAACAATATTTGAGAGCATGATGGAACAGATCTTGGCAAAACTGGGAGAGCGGTTTGGGGTGTTGGCGGAGAGCAACACGTATCAGCTGACGGTGGTTGCTAAGAATCTGTATGTGGCTGTTGGAGATTTTTTTTTGTAGCCCAGTCAGCGGGTACTTCAGGACCGTGTGTATGTGTTTCGGGCCAGTCAGTATGCCAACATTTTAAACCGTTCTCTGGAGATGGGGGACATTGCCCGCAATAAGCTGACCATGCCGGATTCTTACCTGAGCGAAGACCTGGCGGAAGAACAGCTGATTGAGCTGAAGGGAATGGTGCTGGGGTATGCGCAACAGGATGAGGCTGAGTGGACGTTTCACCGACCCCGTCGTCTGCCGGAGCATCTGTCGGATGTGTACCGAGTGAATCCTGAGCAACCCCAGGTGGCGGATGTGATGGAGACGTTACTGGCCACCCAGCTGGGAACCGAAGGGCTATATGTGGGGGACCTGTTGGCGGGAGAGCAGCCGGTGCCGGTGGTAAAGGTATACCTGCCGCCCTATGCGTTGTCCCACCTTTTGGGGGTATTTGGGCGTACGGGGGCAGGCAAGAGCAATTTGATGATGGTGCTGTTGCGGTCGGTGATGGCCTATAACCATAGTCTGGTGGGTAGTCTTGGCCGCCAGACTGCTCAGGAGAATATGAGCAAGCGCCAGGGCAATCGGGTCAGTATGTTGGCTATTGATCCCCATGATGAGTTTCGGTTCTGGCATTTGCCTAGCGGTGGGGCGGATGGGATTCACGGCATTGTGGAGGGCTATTCGGCAGTGGAACAGCGGCAGCTGGTAGACCCGTTTTACTACCTGACTCTGCGGAATCTGACGGAGGAGGGGCTGGAGCGACAGGTGGTGCTGTCTCGGGCGGATGTAGTGCCGGAGGACCTGATTAGCATTAGTGAGTTTAGTGAGCAGCAGGTGGCCTTTGCGAATCAACAGTTTGCTCAGTGGGGTGAGCACTGGATTGGTCGGGTTTTGATGGGGGATACCCAGGGGACGGGAGGCTTTGAGGCGGGACCGGACTTTATGCCGGGAACGGTGGCAGCAGTCCAGCGCAGGTTGGGCTTTTTGCGACGGGGCCATACGCGGTTGTTTTCTCCGTTTGATCCGGACCTGGGGGATGAGTATCGGTCGCTGTTGCCGGACATTCTGTGTGCCCTGGAGCAGGGTCGGGTGCTAATTGTGGATACTACGTTGATGGGGGAGCTGGAGCAGTTTTTGCTGACGACGGTGGTGGCGCGATCGCTATTTACGTTGCGTCGGGCCTTGCGCAGTGTGGAGTCGGTGGTGGACCTGCCAGAAGCGTTGCGACAGGCGTTTGGTAATGAGGATGGCCAAGGGCAGGTGGGGCTGAGGACTCTGGCGAATGAGCTAGTGGCCAGGGTGGAGAAGGGGCAGTTGCCCTATGTGGATGAGGATCGGCTACGTCCGACGGATGAGCTGCCCTATGTGAATGTGGTGGTGGAGGAAGCTCCTAGTGTGCTAAATCCTCAGCGGATGCGGTTTGGGTCGGTGTTTCGGGATATTTCGCGTCAGGGGCGTAAGTTTGGCATTGGGCTGACGGTGGTGAGTCAGCAGGTGAGTGAGATTGATGATGGGGTGCTGACTCAGCTGAATACGGAGTTAGTGATGGCGTTGGGGAATGAGGCGGAACGGAAGGCAGCGATTCGGAATGGGTCGGCGGATTTGTCTGGGTTTGAGCGGGAACTGCAGGTGATGGGGAAGGGTCAGGTGGTGGTGGCGGCTTCTTATAAGGATGTGCCGTTGCCGTTGCAGGTGCCGGAGTTTGATCGGTTATAAAGCTGAGAATGTAGAGTTTTCAGTTTAGGAGCTAATTTAGGAATAGATACTGTAGGGCTACGAATGGCGTAAGGAGGCAACTGAGAAATCTCTGTGAGAGTTTGTTTGGATACAAGTGTATTAAATCGGCCTTTTGATGATCAGACGCAACCTCGCATTGCGCTAGAAACCCAAGCCTTACGTACGATTTTGCAGTTAGTGGAGTCAGGTCAGGTTGAGTTGGTGGGCTCAGCAGTCTTGGATTATGAAAATAGTCGTAATAGTTCGCAAATGAGACGGCAATGGGTGCAGCAGTGTTTAGAATTGGCGAAACGTTATCAGGAACTGGATACTGCTGTTACTCAGCGAGCATCGGAACTGGAAGATCAGGGGCTCAAGGCTGTGGATGCATTGCATGTGGCTTGTTCTGAAGCGGCCCAGTGTGATTATTTTTTGACCTGTGATGACCGGCTGATGAGGTGATATTCGGGTTCGTTGAAGGTTGTGAATCCAGTGATGTTTGTGTTGGATATAACAGGAGATGAAGTATGAATGTACAGCTTCCTAGGCAGCAGGATGTAGTAGGTGAGGCAATACAGGTCTTGTGGCAGCATATGCCTCCCTCGAAGGTGGCGTTGGTGATATCGATGTGGTTTTCGGAGGGGGGAGATTATCTGAAGATACGGGATGAATTGTTTAACGAAGAAACGGTGGAGTCTTTGGCATCAAAGATACGAGATCTTCAGGGGCATTCCATGGGTGATTAAGTTGCCTGGTCGTGCTGAGACTATCTAAAACTTTATGTGCATTGTGACTCGGATATTTTGGAGCAAGATAAAGATTTTCAGGGCCATACGCCAAAATACTTAGAAAATGCTGATCAATCTAGCAGAAATTTGATCTTTTCCGGCTACAAATCAAGTTTTTTTGAAAGATGGGTTTATGTTTCGTAGTTACGTCGGGAACGTTCTGATCAGTTCCTTTGGTCATTGGCCCCTCTATGATTTCTCTGGACGAGTTTTATCGAGCCTATACGCAGTTTCGGTATTCGCCGAATCCAGAGCAACATGACACAATTTTCCCTGGTCCTCAGGAGCCGTTATTTATTGTGGCGGGACCGGGCACTGGCAAAACCACATGCCTGACCCTGCGCATCCTCAAGCTGATTGTGGTGGATGGAGTGCCACCCAATGGCATTCTGGCGACTACGTTTACGAAGAAAGCTGCGGCAGAGTTGAGATCTCGAATCTTAGGCTGGGGCTTTCAGCTCTTAGAGAACCTGCAGGCAGATGGTGCGATCTCAGACAATATCAAGGATTGGCTCCAGACCGTAGACATTAACCAGGTGATGACGGGCACCATCGATAGTCTTTGTGAGCAGGTGCTGCGGGACTATCGGGAGGCGGGGAGTCAGCCACCGATTTTGGCGGACGACTTTGTGTCGAAGACGCTGTTGCTGCGGGAAGGGTTACTGACCGACGGACGTTACCGAGATGACGATCTGGATCAGCTGCTGCTGGAGCTGCAGGGGGGCAAGTGGGGCTGGAATGTGGGTAAGAAGACGAACCTACTCCAGCAGATTTGGGACCGACGATTTCAGGACCAGGTGGACTGGTCGTTGTTTTTGGCCAGTGGTGAGCGGGTAGAGCCTGAGTTTAATGAGCAGCGGGCGCTAGACCTGTTGCGAGAAGCTATCGCGGACTACGAAACGGCCCTGGGTGATCGGCTGATGGTGGACTTTGCTCGGTTGGAGCAAACGGTGCTGGAGCGTCTGCGGCAGGGAGTGCTAACGGACTTTGCGGATCAGCTGCAGGTGGTCTTGGTGGATGAGTACCAGGACTCTAACCTGATGCAGGAATGTATTTACTTTGAGCTGGCTAAGGCCTGTGGTGGGGCGCTGACGGTGGTGGGGGACGACGACCAAAGTCTTTACCGGTTTCGGGGAGCGACGGTGGAGCTGTTTAGTGAGTTCGCTAGTCGCTATGGGGCAGTGTTTGGGCGGCAGCCGACGACTATTTTTCTGAAGACGAACTATCGGTCTACCCAGCGCATTATTGAGTTTGTCAATGACTATGCCACCCTGGACCGCAGCTACCAGGTGGTGCGGGTGCAGAATAAGCCCCGGTTAGCCCATGGGCCGACGGCAGCGGCTGGGGTGCCGGTGTTGGGGATGTTTCGGCCCGACCTGGAGACGTTGGCGCGGGACCTGGCGGACTTTTTGCGGCAGGTGTTTCGGGGCAGTGGGTATGCGCTGCCGGATGGCACTCTGCTGGAGGCTAATGACCAGGGTGGGGATTTGGGGGATTGTACGCTGCTGTGTAGTAGTCCGGCGGAGTATAACGGCAGTGGCAAAGCCAGACTGCCCTTTTTGTTGCGGGAGCTCTTGATGCTGGGCCATCGGCCCATGGAGGTGTTTAATCCGAGGGGGCAGGAGCTGAGCGATATTCGGATTGTTCGGATCTTTGGGGGGCGGCTGCTGGAGTGTTTGGATCCGGGTGGGGCCATTGAGGATGAAATCTCTGGTCTGAACGGCATTAGCGATACGTTTGGAGAATGGCGGGCGGCGGCCATCGAGTACTTTGAGGCGTTAGATCCGACCCATGGGTTGCGAGATTTTGCGACGGGGTGGGCGACGCGCAATCCTGGCAGTGGGAAGTGGCCTCGGTCGGTGCCGGTGCTGGAGCTGCTCTATGGTTTGGTTCACTACTTTCCTGAGCTGCACGACGACCCGGAGGGGCAGATTTACCTGGAGGTGTTTACGCGGCAGGTGTCGGCCTGTGAGCAGGTGGGTAAGTTTTCGGGACGGGTGGTGTATGACCCTGACAACGAGGGCTTAGGGGATGCGTCGGTGAAGGAGCTGTTGCGTGACTTCTTGGGGCCAATTGCGTCGGGGACGGTGAAGGTGAACGAAGACCTGATGGAGGCGTTTCCGAGGGATCGACTGAGTATTTTGTCGATTCACCAGTCGAAAGGATTAGAGTTTCCGCTGGTGATTGTGGATGTGGGGGCGGACTTTAAGTCGAACCACAAGGCCCATCGCTTTAAGCGATTTCCGGTAGATGGGGGGACACCTCACCGGATGGAGAATTTGTTGCGACCCCATACGGAGCTGGAAAGTCCTGGACGCTCAGAACAGGATCGGGCTTTTGACGATCTGTATCGGCAGTTTTTTGTGGCCTATAGTCGGCCCCAGGAGGTGCTGCTGTTGGTGGGTCTTGAGAAGACGTTGCCCACTAGCAAGGTGAGTAATGTGGCCATGGGCTGGACTCGGGATGGGTCGTCGCGGTGGCACAACGATGAGCCGTTTGTGGAGATTTGAGGAGGGTGGCGATGAAACTGTCTAAGCGACCAGCGGCCTATGCGTTACCGTCCTACAGTTTGACGGGGGACTTGCTGGGCTTTTTGCGGTGTGGGTTGCAGTATCGCTATACGCGCATTGGTAAGTTGCCGTCCACCCGTCCGGTGCAGGCCTGGTTTGGTCAGTTTATCCATGGGGTGTTGGAGGAGTCCTATCGTCGGTATGACCTGGCGCGGCAGCAGGGCAGAACTGATTTGCCGCCTTGGGATGATGATGTGCTGCGGGAAATCTGTGACTTGATCAAGACGCGGTTGGCGGCCCAGCAGTTGTTTCCGTGGGGCGAAGATCTGGAGAAGCTGGGTTACTCACGGGCGAAGTCGGCGGTGAATGAGCTGGGGCCACAGTTGTTTCCGTTGATTCATCGGGCGGAGGTGCGGCTGACGGGGGCGCGGGCGTTGCCGTTGGGGTTGATTCCGGCGGAGTATCGGTTTCGGGAGGCGGACCGGTACGAAATGCAGGGGGTGATCGATGTGGTGACGAATGTTCAGCTATACGATCCGGACCTGTGGGGGAATTTGGTGGTGAAGCTGCTGCTGGAGGATTTTAAGGCGCGGTCGGTGAAGCCGCAGGCGGAGTTTGAGGTGATTATTGACTATAAGGGGATGCGGCGACCGTCGCTGAAACCGTTGGACCCTGGGCAGCCCAGCTTTTGGGATATTTATGGGTGGCAGGCGCAGACCTATGCTCATTTGCGGCAGGCGCAGGCGGATAGTTTGCCGGTGGTGGCGGGGATGATTATTTATTTGAATGAGCTATTGCCGACACGGGGGGATTTGGTTCGGTTGAAGCGGGAGCTGCGGGAGGGGACGACGGATGTGGTGCCGCAGGTGGGCGGTGAGGCGGAACGGTTGTTGGGGCAGTGGCAGAAGGGGGATCCGATGCCGGTGTTGCCGTTTGAGTTTCGGTTGAGACGGGCGATTCGGGTGATTCCGGTGACGGAGGAGACGGTGACGGAGGCGTTGGAGTCGTTTGATCGGACGGTGGCGAGGATTGAGGTGTGTCGGGGGAAGGAGCTGACGGAGGGACAGGTGATGAGTACTTGGGAGAAGAATGCGGTGGATGAGAGTACGTGTACGGCTTGTGATGCGCGGACGTTTTGTCCGAGTTATGGGGTGGAAAAGGAGCCGAAGTTACCAAGGGGCAATTGCTAGCTCTCTATCCTAGATATTTTTCATAGGACTCAACATTTTTAGAATACAAAAACAAGAATAGGTTAGAGAAATGTTTGTCTACGTAAAATGCAAAACCTTCTTTATTTTCTGAGTTTACTAAGCATGATTAGTTGAATCGTCTTTAGGACCGGGTTATTTAATAGAGTCAATGGAGTCGAGAAAATAATGGCTGGTGAAAGACGAGGTAAAGCTGTTGAAGGCATTATAAGATATGCGACAGAAGGATTACGTGGTCAGCTTTTTCCTAAAGATGCAGAATTGGTTTGGGATCAACAAGTTGATTCCTTGAAATGGAAACCAGACATTTTCGTACTACCTTGTGAAAATTTTAGTGGGTTACTTATCCTTATTACTTTCTCAGGCTCTGAAACACATTCAAAGGAAAAATTCTGGCGTAATATGGCAGAGTACTTTGATGCACGTATTCACTACCCTAACCTAAAAGCTATTTCAATTATCGCTGGAGCAAGATTGAGAGAGAAACAGCTTGAAGCTCAGAAGCATGCATTTGACAACTTAATTTTGTTTGAACAATATGCTTCAAAGCAAAAAATCTATGAATGGTTAGTCGAGCTTTCTTGTGAAGGTAACAATCAAGAAAAACTTCTAAAAAAGGCACGTGAGTTATCGAATGCTGACAAAGAGTTCTTTGATTTTGTTGAACATGTAAAGCAAGAGATCTGTTCTGTCTTTGAGAGAGATAGCATACATTCTTCTTTTTGGCATATCAACCTAAAACAAGAGTCGCAGTCCTCCGGAAGGGCTAATCTTACGTGCTTTAGACGAGGTATTGCAAAATCTATTCTTTTTACCTCTGACGAACTTGATTATTTCAAGGAGGGAAATCAAATTCCAAAACTTTCTAGACATAATGCACTTATCCGAGAAAAAATTCTAGGAAGAAGTATTACGGGACTCAAATTGGCTGATGCTGAAATTAAGTTTGTTGTTGAAAGCATACCAAACCTTCATGATGTAATTAACTATGGTATCACGAAAGTTGGTGTTTCTTGTAGAGAAAGACTTTGGAATTTGGGGGAAATTGAGCAAGCCTTATATTGGTGTTCAGAGCATTGGGAGGTTTTGACTGATCCTCATCAACTGTCTCTTAAACTAAGTTCGAAGTTTGAAGAACCATCACAATTTCACATTTATCGAGCAGTGAAAACAATCCTTGACTTAAGGTTGGGTAGACAGGGACAAGAGTGGATTGAAGATGTAGTAGATGCGACTGGAGAGATGAGATCAATTTTGGTGGGACTTATATTTCCGGACTTTGAAGCTGGTAAATCTAACCTATCGATACCGATTCTGAATGCTGTCTCTAAAGCTTTTTCAAAAAGAATACAAAGTATTAAGCCATTAGAAAAGCGTGATATCTCAAAAGCTATTGAAGCTTATATCCATAAAGAGATCGAAACAAGATTAGTCTGTCATGGAATCGATGGAGTAGGTGCAATTATTAGGCTGACACTGTTAGACAATGAAATTCCTTATCAGGATAAATATTTCTTGCCTAGTGCTCTGTCAGAGAAATTGGGGTATTCGACAAGAGACTTAGGGACTAAGGGGATATTGATTGCCAATCAAATATATGTACATTGGAAAAGTGTTTCTGAGGAAGGAAGAAACCATAAAGTTAAAGAAATGTATGCACGAATTTTTCAGAGCACTAGAACATGGAATTATCACAATTATGTAACTAGAGAGTCTCCTGGAACTTTCTTTTTAATTGTAGATGGAACCTGGCAAGATGATGATCTGATAAGCCTTATCAAAGCTGGCTGGAGTAAAATCTTTTATCCTAGCGAGATGCAGGAATTTGTTGACGCTATTCGTGAGGTCTTGGGAGGAGAATCTTTGAAAGCGATTTAATAAAACTGCTTTAATAATGGCTGGTTTTGATTCCGAAGAAAAAATCTTGTTGAGAGTGATCTGAATTTTGTGTAAGCGGTCTAAGATCCAATTAATGAAGGAGACCGCTCTACCATGGCTCGCAAGAAAAAAGAACCTAACCGCGTCGATGACCTGCTAGACGAATTGCTCGAGGACTGTAAAAGTCCAGAG
>JBHJIL010000063.1:0-52452 GCA_050043465.1 Leptolyngbyaceae cyanobacterium | reverse complement strand
CCCGAACTCGGTTGTGAAACGCATCTGCGGTGAAGATAGTGAGGGGGTTGCCCCTTGTGAAAATAGCTCGGTGCCAGGGTCCCTTTCCTAAAAGAGTAGTGCTTCAAAGTACTACTCTTTTTTGGTTTATGTATTGCTCTATTTGTCCTTATAAATTTTCCAGACGATAATTTTAGAGTCAGTCCAAAATTATACCTAAAGATCTGCAAAAAACGTTTTGAATGTGCTTCGAGGATACTTAATCCAACTCTTGGCGACACATTTTATATCTGCCTGACGAGGTTTAGGATCATCATCTGCATATACTGGATCGCATCCAACTGAAAACTTTTCAGCCCACTGTAACCACTTACTCCGCTCCTTCCAAGAGAAACGACCAGCCATCGCCTGAGTTGTTAAGATTAGCCATAATCGCCATTGGTTACTAAAGCGGTAAATCTTATCGTGATCCCAAGTTTGGTCATGCTGCTGTACAGTTTCACCATAGCTATGATTGCCATGAGCATATGCTAAAACTAGTTGATCTAAAGGAAGCTCGCGAGCTAGTTCAAAGGCCATTTGCCCATAGAATCTTGGGTTAAAGTCCATTAATAACAACTGGTTACCATCAACGATAAACTCAGCCTCAAAGACGCCATAGTACCCTACTTGTTTACAAATAGCTTTGAGACATTCTAAAGCTTTAGAATCAATAGGACGACTCTCGAAGCACAACCCTACCCCCACTCGAATGGGAAATTGTAGTACTTTAGCAGAAGCACGTGTTATGAAGACTTCTTGGCTCTCGTCTACAAAGCCTGCCATACTATACGTGTTCTGGCCCGCTGATGTATGAAAAGACTGTACCATCGGCCATATTACATCTGGGTCGAACTCAGCGAGTAACGGGTGATAGTAAAACTTTTTCTGATAGTCTGGGTAGATCTCAATCAATTTTTCAGGAGTTTCACACACTTGTCCCTTTTGTCGGCGTAACATACCAATTTGAGTTCTGGGTTTAATCAAGACAGGGTATGTCAGGCTATCTGCTAAAGCTTTTAATTCATTTACCGATGTAGGTGCAATAGTTTTTGGTACCGGAATATTCAAGCTCTCTGCAATATTATGCAATTCTGGCTTGTTGAGAAGAGAGTATATGACGTTGACATCGGGGGAGTAAAGCTTGTAATACTTACTCAAGTCGTCACGATAGCGAGCGATTAACCATGTCATATCGTCGCTGGAAGGATATAGAAATGCACCAGGGTTCTGTTCTCCATAGATCATTAACCACCTGAAGAAGTTCTCAAAATCTTCTACTGGAGGAGATTTAAAGGCTTTAGATAGATAACGAGAATTATGAGTTAGCGTAGATGTGCTCGAATCAGCTAACAACGTAGGTTGGTTGCGCTTCCCGCATGCTCGAACAACGGCTAGGGTACCTAAGTAGTCTCCCATAGTCATCATAATTGGAGCTTGAAATGACAGATTAGTGGCAATCATATGGCAAGTGTTGATGCAACTATTTAAGAAAAGACTTCAACGAAAAAAACGTAACAGCTGAGAAATCGGTGATTGCTAGGTAAAACAATCCATATGAATGATGCTTTCAAACGTGTCAGATTTACGAATGACGAATGAATTCCTATTGCTGTCTAAGCCTACAATACCGGGCTTGGGAAAGGAAAATGCCCGGGATTCAGGTACAAAATAAGCTCCTGAGTCCATGATGGCTAGGACATCCCCTCGTGATAATTTGGGTAAACGCCAAGCATTATAAAGCGTATCACCCATATGACATATAGGTCCTACTAAACGATAGAGTTCTTCTGAATTATTGCTTTGCTGTAGAGGAAATATCTGGTGAAATTCGCTGCGAACAATCTCAGCAACACTAACACCTGCATCTAAGATGCCATAAGTAAAGGTTTCTGCTGTTTCCTTTGTATCTACAATACGAGATAACAGAAATTGAGCATTGCCAGTAATGGCACGTCCTGGTTCAACGGCGAGTTCTGGGACAGGTCGATCAACATCTTTGAAGTAGCTTGTAAGATTGCTTGAGATAAACTCAGCGAAATCTTCTAGAGAGGGGTAGGTCTCGGGAGAAGGTTCTCGTGTTTCAATACGGTATGTTCTACTCCACTTCATTTCAGATTCTGATAAGTAGCGCACTGTAGGAATACCAAAACTGCCGCCTACGTCTAAAATCTCAGGATGAAAATCAAATTCTTGATAAAGCGTATTTAGGAAGTCTTTAATGCCTCTAAGGTAGCTAGCCATGTCTTGTAGCCCTTCAAAGAGCACACCACGATGACAGTGGACACCGATAACGTTAAACTCAGGCATACTTAGCGCCTGACGATAGGTATCTAAGGCTTCACCAGTATCTACGCCAAGGCCAAACTGGCCACTCCAACCTTTCGCAAACACGAGTCGGATAGCAATATTGGCCTTCTTTCCTATCTGACGTGCAATCTTGGCAAAACGGTTCAACTCTTCCCGATGATTGACGTTTAGGAGGCGAATACCTTTACTAATCGCAATTTCAATTGATTCATCAGATTTAGCCGGCCCATTATAGATGATTTTTTGAGGCTCTACTCCTAAGTGCAAGGCTAACCAAAGTTCATAAGGGGAGATAACTTCAGCTCCTAGACCATAGCTATGTAGTAGCTGTAGAATCCGAGGAATAGGGTGAGTTTTATAGGAGTAGTAAACATTTAACAATGGCTCTTTCTGATGACCATACATCAAGGCAATTGCGTTTTGCTCTAGCTTGTCAGTGTTGAGGACATGTAGCGGACTACCGTAGCGCTCTAATAGTGTTTCTAGATTGACACCATGTAAATTTAGTACATTATCCGTATAAGACAAATCCCAGAGCTTGGGGGATAAGTCCTGGCGTAGACCGACTCTCTGCTGTAGAACCTGGGTCAAGATATTGCGTACGAATCGTTTTGCTTGAGCTTTCGGCATGATTATTTAAATGATCCTAACCCTGTTGAGCATGACTCTAATAAATGAGTGGAAGTCTCTGGTATCAAAGTTGTCTTTATCAAGAATATATATTGAGTAAAGATAATAAAACCACGTTTATCGAGCCCACGGCATTGGTTCAGTAGCCTTAAAGCTGGTGGTTAATTTGTAGGTGCAGCCGTTCTCTAAACTATCCTGAATGGCTAAAACAAGTTCATTGTTGTGTAGTGAGAAATCAGCAGCAAGACGACTAGAGCGCTTTTCTGTAATTGCAGCCACCATTTCAGCCACGCCTCTGGAAAAGTCCATGTGGTTGGCTCCCTTGGATTTAAATTTTGGAGGTTTCCTGACTAGAGAAACAGTCTGTTTAATGGGGCTCATAAAAGACTTTCGCCGAATCCTCATCATTCGTTGTACTTTTACAGGACTACCGTAAAACCAGCAGTCATGAGTGCTCAGGATTCCCTTATCGCCGATAACCTTAAATTCGTGATTGTGGGGAGCAATAATCCCACAGGTCAGCCGAGCTACTACACCGGATTCGAACTTGATACAAGCTACAGAAAAATCGGGTGTTGTATCAGGAATTAAAGGTATATCTGTTTCTTTATCGGGTATGAGGCAAGATGAAAAGGCTGTAACACTGACAGCGGGGCCAAAAAATGTGGTTAACCAAGTGATGTAATATCCTGCATGCTCCAATGTGCAGCCGACTTCAAATTCGTCTTTGTAGGGCCAGGGAATACCTGATTCACTAAGCCAAAGCTCATAGGGCATTTTGTGAACTAAACCATCATCCATCTCGGCGTATACCAGTCGGACTTTGCCTATTATTTCCTCTCTAAGAGCTTTCCAAAGCGTTTGGGCTGATTCACTTAAAATATTACAAGGGGCGGACGAAATATGGAGCGACCTAGATTCAGCCAAGGCAACTAGCTCTTTGGCCTCTGATATCTTGGTAGCTAGAGGTTTTTCTGAATAGACGTGCTTGTTGGCTTCTAAGCAGGCTTTTGAGACAGCATAGTGGCTGCGAGGATTGGTAAGGTTTAGAACAATCTCTACAGACGAGTTATCTAGTAGTTCACCGAGGGTCTCGTAAACGGTCACTCCATAACGCTTACCGAGATTTTGGGCACGCTCAAGCTCCTTATCCATGACACCGACCAGGTTGAGCGATGGATGAAGATGAAGTGTTTTGAGGTAATAGTCAGCAACAAACCCGCAGCCTACAATCGCGATATTCATAAGGAATAAAAAAGGTTTAGAAAATTTAGAACGTATTCAACGGTCCCATGCGTTGAATACGATGAGACGCTACTCTTAGTCATCTGCTGTCACGAATTTGGAGAGTAACTTAATGTAAGCGGATTGGTAGTAGATTCCTGGCTCTGTAAATTCCCAGGATGGAATCTTGGGGTCGCTGGTGTCGATGTATGCCTTCATTGGAGGTATTGTTGTAAAGGCTTCATCTCCTGAATAGTTTTTGTTAGCGCCACCTGTTACATATCCTGGGGCAGGGCCGTTTTTAGAAGTTAGCGCATTTGTAAAGACTCCCTGCCCTAGCCACTGATGATACATTTCATTGGCAGATTTTTCCGCACCATAGTCATACATATTGGTGAGATAGACCATGCCTAACGGATTGACCCCGTGAAAATAGTGGAGAGTTCCTGCTGCTCGATCGGTATAGTCAAACCATTCAGCAATGTTGATACCCATCATGATGGGGTCGTAATTCATGTTGCCGTAGTTGGCTTTAACCTGATTACTACCCCAGTGATACTGATCATCTGGCATGTATGCGCGAAAGGGATCTAGATTGTCGTCGTTGCCGTAATCTTCTGGGTTGTTTGCCAGAGTATTTTCAAAAGCTGTGAGAATTTCTTGTTTTAGTGATTCATCTGCACTAGGTAGCTGAGTATAGAACAGAAGCGAATCGCCCTGATAGGGATAATAGCGTGACCATCCGCTATCGTTATATGGATGAGAAGCATAGATGTTTTGTGTTAGATGGTCTTCAAAACGAAAGTCCTCTGTCAGGGCGAAAAGATAGACAGCGGCACTAATTGTTGCTCCTAATTGTTCCTCAGATGACATGTCGGCATCGCCCGATTTGATCTCACCCGTATCGCATTCGGTTTCCTGGGGATTGATTTGATACCATTCCCAAGCAGATAGTGCTCTTGCTTTTAGGTCGTTAGCATAGTCCTCGAGTCCAGGAATAGACTGCATTTCCCAGGCTGCATGGGAAAACATGCTTGCGATCGCAATTGTAGCTGATGAACATTTTGGCCCATAGTACCGAGGACGCTTATCTTCACTAGGAATTGACTCTGACTCTCCATAATCAAGATTACCCAGCTTGATAAAGGCCCCACCGTCGTCATCCTGCATCCGCTTGAGCCAATCCAGCTCGAACTTAATTTCATCTAATAAATCAGGAATACCGTTACCAGACTCTGGAATATTAAAGTCATCGGTCCAGATTTCGGGATTTTGTCCGTAAGCACTCAAAAGCTGATGTACTGACGTCAAAGCAAACGTCACATACTTGTTGGTATCACCAGCATCAAACCAGCCGCCTTGCATATCTCTTTCTAGTGCTGGATTTTGCTTATCATTTACAAAACGAGCTTCCGAATCCTGTCCAGGACCAATATAGGCAGCTCCATCAGTCCAGCGCGGATCAGCAAACGGCTCTTCTTTAGCGAAGCCACTCCGCTGATAAAAAAACATTCTAGTTGCGGCAACCAGCACATCACGATACACATCGTCTTGTATCTTGAACTCAGCCGAACGAGTCTCTTCGTCCTCACGTACGAGAACATAGGTACCAGGTTCTTTGATCTCTGAAAAATCGACCCACCAGGCACGCTCTCCCGACTGCGAATGCACAGCACCATTACCCCATTTGACCGGAGTTATCACATCTACTAGCTGATTGGATTCCACGTCTCTCAATTCATAAGACTGTGCCCCATCTGGATGACCAATGACGACAGCTACTTTAGGATCCTGAGGTCGATAGCCAAACTGATCCACTAAAACTTGAGAGTCTTGTCCCTTAGATGCATCAGAACTGCCTGAACAGCTAAAGGTTATCAGTGCTAAAGATATCGTCCCAGCAAGGCTAATAATTTTTTTGAGTGCTAACGGTAAGAACTGAGTATCGGTAGACATAAACGTACAGGGCTTATATAACTGAGTAAATAAAATTTGCCTTAACAGAATCAAACCTACAAAGCGTAATCACACACCCGATACTTCTAGAATTGCTGGTAAGCATCCTAGAAAGAATACGCAGTAAGAGGGTAGTCTCTCCCCGGTATTTGGAGTTTAGCGGACAAGCATCCGCTTTATAACAAAGGAACAGAAACTCTATCCTGCACAGAAAAAATGACAGAAGTCAGAGCAAGTGCTCTTATTTCGTTCAAGGGGCAATATAGAAAAAATTACTCAATAAATTCCCCGTTGGCAGTAAGTTGCTTGGGCCTTTGCTACTCGTCATCCTCTATCAGGTCAGTACTGTGTGTAAAGAGTACAAAGTGATGTTCATTGTTCCCAGATTCTGCTGATATAGAGCAAATTTTCTGGTTTCTTTCCCTAACAGCGACTAATGACCTGGAAATGTCTATCCATGTAGAAACCCTGCTTAGATTCAGTCAGTATGTAGATTCCTAGAAGAGCTTCATCCTATCCATATAGCCTGAACTGATGGAAAAACTACGGGCATATTAGTTACATATGCAAGTATGGAACCCATAAACTAGTTTTCTCGTCTTTACCCTTGAGCTGGCTCTATGGTTGAGCTGATTTCTCAATAGAGCGGGATGCTACGAAGAACTGGCCGTAGGTAGTATTTACTCCTGGAGCATCTTCTAGCCCAGTGGTTTTGTTTTCCTGGAACTCCAAGTCTTATTTACAGACCAGCCAATATTTATTGCCCATGTTTTATCTCTACTAGATAGTTATAGATCAAGTTTTTGCTGTTCCTTTTTAGCGCTTGTACATCAATGAACGCGGCTACTAAAAAACCCAAGATTAGATTTTGCTTTGCCGATGGACTGCGAGGTATTGCAGCGGCCTGGGTTGTTCTGTTTCATATCCACGCAGGTGGGCATCTAAGTGAATTGGATCGGCTCTTACCTCCTGTTATGACGAAAGTACTGTTTGAATGGGGGCATCTGGGTGTTCCCATATTTTTTGTCTTGAGTGGTTTTGTCATCGCGCACTCACTACGAAACTCTCAGGTAACTTGGTCACTTTTTCAAAACTTTAGCCTACGTCGATTTATTCGTTTAAGTCCTCCCTATTATTTCTCGATTGTCTTTGTCCTTTTGTTTAAGCTGCTTTCAGCGAAAGCAACGAGTGAAATCTTCGAGCTGCCTTCATTGGCAGGCTTGACATCCCACTTATTTTACGTTCAAGACATGCTTGGCTTTGAGCCTATTAGTGATATCTATTGGACACTGTGTTTAGAAATCCAGTTCTATATTGCGTATTTTGCCCTGCTCGGTATTTCACAGTGGTTGGAAGATAAGTATCAAATTGTTTACAGCCGCCCCTTAGTATTTGGAATCAGCTTATTAATAGGAGGTCTATGGCCTCTCAATATTATTCAGGGCAACCTATGGCCTGGGCTATTCTTCCCTACCTGGCATGGATTCGCGTTGGGAGTCTTTTCTTACTGGGCTTGGCAACAACGAGGGTACTATTATCCAATATTTTATAGCTATGCTGGACTGATGCTAGTCTCCTCTCTGCTGGGGCAGGCTTCTTCTGAAACAGGAGTTTTTTCACCAATCGCTACTATTGCCTCTGTTGTAACAAGCGTGCTCTTGCTAGAAATTGGTAAAGCAGATCTAATGCAGTCATTCTTAAACTGGCAGTGGCTTCAGTTTCTAGGATTAGTTTCCTATAGCCTTTATCTTTTGCATAACGAGATTTCAGGTGCAGCATTCTTTGTTTTGTATAAAGTTCTGGGCCATACACTGATCACGGAAGTTTTAGGTTTGGTTGGAATATGTAGCCTATGTATCGCTTGCGCAACGGCGGCTTACTGGCTACTTGAAAAGCCCAGCATTGGCTGGAGCCAACAGTTCAAAAAAATTGCTTCTAGTAATAAGCCCGTTGGGCTGTAGAGCCTATATCTAAAGGCATTACTAATCTTCAAGGTGATTTCAGATATAAGGAACTGTCAAACAGCAATCGTTATAGATTGGTCCATCCCTTGAATTAGCAATCGCTATCTGAGCACTATTGAGACAAGGCGATGTTGATAACATGACTGGGTGGTGATTGAGCGCAATAAACTACACCTTGATATCTGTTGTCTGCGTTTCGAAGCATAATCTCTATCTTTTAATAAGTAATCTAGACTATATCTGCAATGAAAATTACGGTAGTTGCCTTAGAATCACCTTTTCCTCCTATTCATGGAGGAAGAGTTGATATTTGGCGTAGAATTCAGGTGCTATCAGAGCTGGGAGTTTCTATTCAGCTAATCTATTGGGCTAAATCGAAGCTTAGCCTCGAAAATGAGCAAAAATTGGCCAAAGTGGTTGATACATCCCATATGCTTAAGCTAAATGGGACTTCTCTTTTCTCACTAATCAAGAAGATATCGTTTTTTTTTCGTTATCCTTTAGAGATTTCATCAAGGATGGTCTATGGCCAAGCATTAAAAGAGCTGAAAGCAGCTGTCAAGAGCTTTGCACCGGATGTTGTTATGATTGATCATCTACATGGCTGTATGGCCGGTAGACAGCTTAGCCGATTTCTTCAAGTGCCTTTAATATTAAGATCTCATAATATAGAACATCTTTACTGTAAAAATCTATATAACTCTGCTCAAGGGCATAGAAAATTAATTAGGCTGCTGTCCTTAAACGGGTTAGAAAAAGTCGAAAAAGATACCTTGAAAGAGTGCAGCGCTTTTTATGATATCTCAGTTGATGATTTGGAGTACTGGCGCTCCTTAGGCTTCAAAAATGGTAGATTTTTGCCACCAACAATCAATTTGTCAGAAATGAGGCTAGCTGAGGATAAGTCAGCTCCTAAAAATATTCAGGATGAAGACTTTGATGTTGTATTTTTAGGTAACTTAAATACTGAGAATAATGTTGCTGGACTGATCTGGTTTTTGACCGAAGTGGCACCTAAACTCAAAATCAAGGAGCCCGATGTCAAAATTCTAATCTCAGGGTCTAATCCAGTTAAAAAGATTGTTGAATTGTGTGCAAGTTTGGATTATGTCACACTAAAAGCTAACCCTGAATCGGCAGCTGACATTTATCGATCTGGCCGTGTGCTGATCAACCCAATGGCTGTTGGTGGAGGTGTCAGTATTAAAGCAATTGATATGTTGTCGGCTGCACGACCCATTGTCACCCTCCCTAAGGGAGTAGGTGGGCTACCCGAGCAATCAAAATCTCTGTTCTATATTGCTGAGGATGCAGAAAGCTTTGCAGAAAAGATTCTGTTTTGTTTGCATGAGCAGTTGAATAATGTTGCTGACTATCATTTACTTGACGATCTGTTTGGAGTTGAACAGATCAAATCCTTTATCAAGGATATTGAAGAACATGTTCTAACAGCTCAGGCTGTCTAGAGATATTTTCAGTACTTGACAGACATGTTTGTTGGTCGCTTGTTAGGCTAAATACAGGTAAACTTATGAGCCAAATGATTCGCTGGGGCGTTCTTGGTACTGGCACTGTAGCCAGTCAATTTATTGAAGGTCTTAAGGCTGTACCCAATGCTCAGCTGTGGGCTATTGGGTCAAGAACATTGGAAAAGGCCCAGAACTTTGCAAGTATGTTCAATGTACCTAAGGCTTATGGTAGTTACGAAGATTTAGTGCATGACCCAGATGTAGATGTGGTTTATATTGCCACACCCCAGACTCGTCATAAATCAGATAGTATTCTGTGCTTGTCTGCAGGTAAAGCTGTTCTATGTGAAAAACCGTTTACGGTGACTTCGCAAGAAGCACGCGATGTTATGGCAGTGGCACAGCAGCAGCAGGTTTTCTGTATGGAGGCCATGTGGATGAGATTTATGCCATTGATTCAAGAGGTTCGGCGTCTGCTCCAACAGGGTGAGATTGGCCGTGTGCGATTGCTGACGGCTGACTTTGGCTATCCCACAGAGTTTGATCCTAAAAATCGCTTTTTTAATCCTGACTTGGGAGGAGGTGCTCTGCTTGATAGAGGAGTTTATCCGCTTTCGCTAGCGTTTCTTTTGCTAGGTAAACCCAGCCGTGTGAGTGGTCAGCCCTGCATTGGAGAAACCGGTGTCGATGACCAATCTGCTGTTGTTCTCAGTTATGACAATGGAGCAATGGCCGTTTTGCATTCGACCCTGCGTACCTATAGTTCAAACACAGCTGTGATTACAGGTACTCGAGGAAAGATTACAATTCAAGCTCCTTTTTATAAGCCAGAGCATATTGTTCTGACTCGATTTTCAGAACAGCCAGTGGTTGTAACGTCTCAAAAAGCTGCGATCGCAACTGGTTGGAAACAATCCTTAGTGGACAAGCTTAAGCAAAATCGCTGGTTGAAAACCTTGGCAAAACTTCGTAAGGAAAAAAGCCAACATATTTACCGAGGACTGGCAGGCAATGGATATAACTATGAGGCTGCAGAGGTTGTTAAATGTCTCCAATCTGGTAAATTGCAGAGCGATCTGATGCCCCTGTCAGAAACTATCGAAATTATGGAAACTATGGAAGTACTTATAAACCAGTGGCATAAAGCTTAGACTCAATTCTTGGTCTTTAATTGCACACGATCTGATGGCACAAAGGTCGTGTGCATTTTTTTGATACGACAATCAGCTTGATATATTGTTCTCACAGCTTATTCAGGATCTAACGTCTTATCTATACCGCTCAGGGCTCCTACTGTCTGTTCTTTTCTATTGAAAAAGAACACCAGTCCCCAAAGTGTTACCAACTTAAACGATTCTGACGCTAGCGTAGCCCAAATTGCACCGTACCAGGAAAATCGTGGAATCAAGTATAAGTTCAGACTAAAATTAAGGATGGCTGACGTCACCTGCATGCTGCTGCGCATCTTTTGTAAGCCTGCGCCAGTTAGCGTATCTGCAGCAATAAATTGAAGTGCTGCGATTAAATGAATAGGTGCTAACCATCGCAATACGTTAGACGATGCCGCATAATCAGCTCCTAGCAGGTCAGAAACAAAGGGAGCAAAGCTTAACAACGCAATGGCAGAGAGGATACCATAGCCGCAGGCAATAGGTACTAGCCCTTTTGCAAACTTAATGCCATCTCTGATGCCAGTGGCACCGTGACGCAAAAAACGAGTGTAGGTAGCACTCATGACAGCAAAAATAAGTGTATAGCCGACATCGATAAATCGATAACCTGCTCCATAGATGCCAGCGACTTCCACAGATGCAAGACTTACCAGCATTGTTTTATCGATCTGGGCATTAACTGTTTCGGCAGAGGCTGCAATGGAAAAGAAAAAGCCTTCAGCAAATTCGGGTCGATACTTCCTTAGATTAAAAATAGGTGTACCAAAGGAGCGATTAACGTGTAATACAGAGACTATCGCTGGAAGAATCGAGCCAATACAGTACAGAACACCCCAGGTAATAACATTGCTGCCCTTGAAGAACACCAGTAAGACAAGTGCTGCAAGTAGTTTGCCTATACTGTATAAAATCTTAGCTTGAGCAGCCAGCCTAACTCGATCGACTGCAATAAAAGCTACCGATGCTAGTTCCCACATCTTTAGGCCCATTAGGTCAGCCAGGAGTACTAGCAGAACCAGCAGCAGCGAGACATTCTCAGGAAAGAATACCCTTGCTGCTATCAAGGTTAAAGGAATTAGCCCAAAGACAAAGAGTAGTGAGGTGAGGAGAGCAGTTCCCCAATAGCCTCGAAAAACCTTTGGATTTCTGGCAACGTGCTTAATAAAGATATCACTGCTGCCAAGGCCAACAAATGGAAATACTGCTGCGACAAGAGCTGTTGTACCAATAAAGGTTCCATAGTCCTGAGAGCCTAAAACTCTAGCAACAATAATAAAATAGGCCGCCTGAATAAGAACACTTGAACCTTGAGATAGCATCATCCAGATACTGTCTCTCACCAAAGATTTGCGAAAAATATCGCTAATTTTGTTAATAAATTTTCTCACGTAGCTAATTGTGCCTTTTAATTTTTTAATTTAACCAGGGAATAGAAATAGAAGATATATTTTTGTCTCTAACCCACTGGTCCAACTGGCTTTTCCTCACTGATTATCGCTTTATCAGCTAAACCAAATCGGTTAATGTCTACTAAGTACTTTGCTTCAATCGAGGCAGTAAAGCTTGTTGTTGCTGTTAATATCCAGAAAATGTTGTTTGTAATCAATAGTGATGTCTCTGAAAGATTTACAACAACCATGTATAGGGCGTAGACCATTAGCCAGCTACTAAGCCAGGATCTGTACAGGCGAATGCGAGCAATACCCCTGAGCACCGTTTGCCAAAGCGCTAAACATACCATGGCACTACCGATGATTCCAATCTGTAGTGTCATATCCAGGAAACCATGATGTGAGTCTGGTACTTCCCAGCCCGCCCGCTCGATTACATATAGCGCTGCACTGTCAGTTCCTCCCCAGAATGCATTCAATCCATATCCACGAAAAGGATGCCTAGCAATTTGATCAAAAATGTATTCCCAGATATCTGTTCGCCCAGTCAATGTTGGGTCTTTCCCAATAAGCCTTAATCCAAAGGCCATCAATGGGTTATAGGCCATTGCAATAAAGGCTCCAGCCGCAGCCAGAAAAATAACTGAAAGCAGAAGCTTGCGGGGCTCAGCCTCAAATACTCGAGTAATGGCCACGATAGTCATTACAAAGACACAGTTAACTAATGCCCCACCGGATGTTGTCTGGATAATCATCAAAAATGATAGACCTATACCTGTAAGAAACAGCCACTTAAGGTACTTATGTCTGACATATTGGAACAGCATAAATTGGATGGCGCAGGCAAGTACCATCATTCTTCCAGCATGGTTTTTGTGAACGAATACTCCTCGCCATGCTCCTAAGTGCACTCCTCCCATTACCCCATATTTTGGCAAAACAACAGACCATACAAAGCTTAAGATGGTAAAAGTTACCATCAGATAGCCCAATATGAAAACTTGTTGTTTTAGACTAAAACGGCTAGCTAAATACACTCCAAATAGTGTGCAAAAGGTCAAGGCAAGACCTGCCATGAACGTGGACCCTTGGTCGTAAGACCAAAAAATAGTTAAAGGGATATAGATGGAGATTAGAACAAATATTGGATTGCTTTGCAGCGCGTATAATGTTCGCTTATATCTACAAACAAGTAATACAAAAGTAATTAGGTAGTTAAGAAAATAGAGAAGCTTAATCGGTGTATAGTTGGCTGTCATAAAAAGGTGTTCGTTGTCACCTTCGCTTGCACCTTGAGTGATAATACCGACTAAAATAGCATCAGAATAAACGAGTAGAGAAATAAAAGCAAAGGCATATTCAAACCTTTCCAACCACTTATTAAAAAGAGCTTTACGTTCTGATTTTTTAGAGCTTGCTTCAGGATCTAGCTCATGTATTGGAACATTTTGAATCACCATAGAGCTGTGAGTTGGATATCAGTATTAATCAACAGTCTCTACCCACAGGATTTCAGCAACAGAGTAATATGCGCTAAGACTGATGCTAAAGACCGGAAGGAAGATTGTAGGTATCAGGATCGTAAATTTTGTTGGTGCCCTTGACATCTACAATGAAGAAGTCAATGGCAACGATAATAGAGATTGCTAATACAAACCCGCCAATAACTCCCATCGCCATAATCTTAATAGCGACCTGGGAAGATGGCTTCTCAGGGGGCACTGCAGGTTCAATGACCTGAATGAAGTTGGTGATTTGATTCTCTTTAACTTGCAGCTCCTGACGCTTATTAAGTAGCTCTTGATAGGTTTGTTGGGCTGCAGATAGCTTTCGCTCCAGGTCACGCTGCCGTTGTTCTAATTCTGGAAAAATATTGATACGTTCTTGATACTGTTGAATATTTGATTCAACTGCACTTAGACGTTGGGTGAGTGCTTTAAGCTTGATATCGTTATCAACATACTGCTCAATTAGCTTTACTCGAGTAGCTCCCAATTCCAGTAAACCTTGGCGAACTCCGGTGCCGGCTACATCTTGAACGCTATCTTCAAGCAGTGTTGTTAGCGTAGTTTCTTTAGCCCTCAAATCTAAAATGAGTGGACTTTCTTCGGTAAAACCTGCACTCATAGATGCAATATCAAGCCGGACCTTATTTAGGTCTTTCAAAATATCTTGAATCCGGGTTGACTGAGTGAGGCTATTGGCTTTAATAGCTTCAGACACACTGAGCTGTAGCTCACTACCTAATGTGTCGTCAATCATCTGTCTTTCTTGCAGAGTTGCCTGTAAATCCGCTTGTTCTCTGCGTAAATTATCCAAGAATGCAACTGCGGAGTTGGTTTCAGTTGCCAAGTCAACAACGTTATATGTCTCGCGGAAAACCCTCAGCTCATATTCAGCTGCTCTAACTTTTTCTGCGTTGAGAGGCAGCTGCTCATCCAAAAAGGCCCCCGCACTGGCGGTGTCAACCTGAGTACTCTTCAGTTTTTCTGTCCGATACAACTCCATCATAGTGTTAAGGATATCGGCAGCCTTGACAGGGTCCTCATCTAGATATTGAAAAGATAGAACGTCGGTTGAGTAGACGACTTGGACATTCAGACTCTCTAGAAAGTCTTCGATCTTTAGTTCTTCACCATCGTCGTCCTTTAACTGAAGTGTATCAATGATTCTCTTGACTAGAGGCTTAGAGGTAATGATCTCAATTTCAGAGTTGAGCGGGTTCTGCGCGAATGTCAGCGTACTTAAAGGTCCGGCCTCTCCACTTTCTAGACCAGTAAGGGTAGCTGCACGATCTAGCTTAAATAATAATTTTGACTCGGCCAGGTAGGTTGGTTTTAAAAACTTGGCAACTGCACCGGCTCCTATCACTACGAGGAGAAATGCCGTTGTCGCTGGTACCATACCTCGACGGGTTGCCTCAAACAGATACTTAAGGTTGAGGTCGATAACGTTACGAACAAAATTCATAGTGAGTCAGGCTACCGTCAGAAAGTATTTATAGAAGAACCAATACTGAGTTGACAACTTGAAGCTAGGTTAGCAGGAGAATTCGGCATTAGTTAACACCGAAGATACCTAGGAACAGTTCTGTCAGAGGGGAAAAAATTAGGCTGGCAGTATCCGAAGTAGCGGCCAGACCTGAACGGCCAACGATAATAGTATCGCCTTCTTGGAGTACCGGATTTTGCTCATCGCTTACTCCTTCAGCTAAGTCGATATCGACTGAGCGCTGGGTAACATTTCCATTAGGATTCAGTCGGATTAATTCAACACGACCCTTTCTAGCCCGTGCATTAAATCCACCGGCAGTGAGAACAGCTTGATTAAGTGGAGTATTCGGAGGAACAGATATACTGCCAGGTGATTTGACTTCACCGATAACGTTTATCTTGATGGACGCCGGTGCAAAGGTGGTATTGGCTAATGCGATGACCTCAGAGTTATCGATCGCCTCTGCTACAGGAACAACGATGCGATCACCGTCTCGAAGTAGAACGTCCTGACGCAGATCTCCCGTTTCTACTAAATCCCACAGATTGACCCTGATAGGCTCAAATAGCCCCTCGCGAGTAATCTGAATCGAGCGCACATCTGCAGACCGAGTAATTCCACCGGCTTCGCTAATGGCTTGAGTTAAACTAGGCCAAAAGCGAGAACGGCTTTCACTTGCCTCAGACTGTTCACCAGCTTCTGAGTTGACCTGAAGGGTATAGCCACCGGGGCGTTTGATTTCACCTACAATACCTATCCTGAGGGGACGCGGCTGTAGTAATTGCAATGTAATCCGTGGATCGCGGATATAGCGACTGTAGGCTTCAACAACCTTGTTTTCAGCTTCAATTGGATTGAGACCTGCAACATCAATCTTGCCAATCCAGGGTAGTGTCAGCGAACCATCTAACAGAACAATTTGATCAATGGGGTCTTCGAAAATAATAAAATCAACTAGCACATCGATTCTGATTTGATCGCCAGGTCCCAAAATGTAGGACTCTAGGGCTACTGTTGTTGGCCCACTAGAGAAGGAGCTAGCTGGTATACTCTCTCGCTGAGTGGCTGTGTTTGGCTCCAACGGGGGCAGCTGAGCCATCGCTGGTACCTTAGCTAGACTGACTGCAATGCTGCCAATCATTAAGGCACGGGCAACTTTAACTGTTTTGCCTTGAATGGACTCTTGATTGAAGAGCGTTAGCAAAATTCTCATAAAGGAGCTGTCTGAGCACCATTTGGCATTTGTTTTGACGGTTTTCATAAACGTCTTTGAGAAAGAACAGACACATGAAAATTGCAGACTAGCTGGATGCAGCTCAACTACAAGACGGGATGTCGCTTAATAAAGTTTCATTTTTTCAAGTTTGGCTGGTTTAATGAGGCATGCTCCAATAAACGGATGATTTAGCCCTCATCTGTGCACTTACTGTTACAGCATGCCCGCTATCATTCCAGCTATTTATTTTGAAGACTTCGTTTCATTAATGTTTCGTAAATTTACGGTTTAGCTCCTGAGAAAACCATGTAAACAGAGCTGAAGAATGAGTAAGCCGTGGCATAACTGCCAAAAGGCTAGCTTGACTCCCATATGGATTGATTATGCAGAGGCTAGCCCAGTTAGTGAGGCTATAGGCTGTTTTATGGATGTTCGACCAATAGGCTAATAGGAAAAATCTTGAAGATTCTGAATGTAAAAAGTAGACAGTATAAGGTCTCAGCTAAGTAGTTGAAGCTGTTGTTGGGGTTGGTAGATAGACGCAGGTAGGGTATGCTGTTTGAGCCAGTTTTGAGCGGCGGTAGTTCCTTGCAACCATTGCTCTAGCAAGGATATCCAATGTACTGGTAGCTGCATAGACTGCCAGGCTGACTGAGTGGCTGCAGATAGTTTGGCGTAAATATCTGGATGACTAACGAGATAGCCGATACTGTGAGAAAGAGCACGGGCATTACCTGCTGGAAAAACTAGCGCATTGACACCATGGCTCAAGGTGCCAACAAATATAGGATGATCGGACGCTATGATTGGCGTGTGGGCTTGGAGACAATTGTTGAGAATCGTGTTTGAGTTCTCGGGTGATTCATGGCGACTCGGCATAACAAACACATCAGCTTGGCGAATAAGATGAACTAGGCTGTGCTCGGGAACATGTTCGATAAACTCGATATGGTCTAGCTGTAGTCGCTTTGCTTGTGTTTTGAAGCGTTGAGTATCTCCTTCTCCGACTAGCTTAAGTCGAACATCTAATCCTTGAGCTTTTAGCTGAGCCACTGCAATGAGTAAATCACCAATTCCTCTAGTCGAGAATAGGGGGCCAGCATAGATTAGGTTCAGCGGATCGGGGTACGACTGTATTTGTTTGGGTTCAAATGTTTCGGCTCGGTTTGAGGGAGGCCAGTCCCAGGGGATAATTTTATCGCGACAAATACCTACTTGTGCTAAGGTTTCGCACTGATCTAAGCCAAATCCTCCAACCCAGTCAATTCCTGTGTGATTTAGAACTTTGGATAGCTGGTAGTTGTCCCATTTTTGTTTTAGACCTGACTCTATTGAGGTATTTCGAAACATCGCGATACAGTGTACATGCTGACGAATAGCCCAACGGAAAAGCGTTGGTTCGGGTACATCAATAACAAGGTGAGTAGGGCAAAAATCTGCTAATTGCTTACATACAGACCCGTTAGGTGCTGAGGAATCATTTCCGATAACTCGTACTCCTGCGTCTAAGATTTCATCATAGCTCTGGTCCATAGTGCAGCCTAGTACGCCTACCTCCTGTAGTTGAAAGCCCCAAGTTGTTAGTCCTTCTAGGATCACCAGTTGCTCAGTATTGAGATTTCCCTGTTGTATCCCGATGCGATACGGCTCGGCTCTTTGAACCAGGAGTAGGCGTAGATGCTGTAAGTCCATAGGAAATGGCTGAGATAGTTAGTATAAAAAGTCAGAAATAAAGTGGTGAACACGGATGAAATCGTTCGCGATCGCGGATGCTGAACCGATCTAAGGCGTGGCTGTCAGCTAAAGTCACTTTAAGGCTCGGCGATGTCAGCTATTTAATATCTGCTCTTGAAAGCAACAGGATATACACGGCTTGTTTAATATTAGATCTTTACGGAGAAGATTTTCTTTTTCCCTTACGAGCATCGCAACTTTTGCATAGTCTTTACAGACTTTTCACTATCCTTGATTAGCTCTGTGAATTTGACTAGTCAACCCATAAAAGAATTTAGTTATTGCTGCTCGATGGTCAAAAAGCTAGGATGCTCTGTATTACTTTGATCTTGTATATTCGATACAAACTAGAAGATTTACTGAGAGTGTCACAACTGTCAGATTGATTGTTCAACTTACTAGCGCAAGACTCCAAGGCTTAAGGCTGGGTACTCTATCGATGTCGATGGTGCAGACACACTGCTGAGCCCTAATATCTTTGGATGTATGCTGAGATCTAGAACACCTGCTTTAGAGACAACCGTCTTGGTGATCGATGATGATGAGAATCTGGCTAAGGTGTTCTGTAAGGCTTTAAACCTTAATGGATTCGACGTGCTGATGGCGTCTACAGGGCAGAAAGCGCTTCAGATGGCTCGACTACACCGTCCACAGCTGATTGTCTGTGATATTGGCCTACCTGATCTGAGTGGTTATGATGTGCTGAAACGTCTGAGATTGCACCCTCAAACTCTAGCAATTCCAGTCATTATGATAACGGGACGAGCCGACACATTTCGCCGCAGCATGGAGCATGGGGCCGATGACTATCTGAGTAAGCCTGTTGATACCCGTAGTTTTTTACGTGCTGTACAGACGCAGCTAACTAAACGCAAACAGCTAGCCCAGCACTTTGCTTTGTCCTCCAATGGGTCTATCTATGAGCCTCTTTTTCCTGTAGCTCATTGGCAAGAGTTAGAAGAACAGTTTGAGCGTATTAAACTAGCGTCGTGGTCAAGCCTGTGGATGGTTCGATTAGCAAACTATGGCAGCTTGTATGCAAACTATGGCCACGTATTTAGCCAGCTAGTGCTGCAGTCGATGGGACAGCAGCTATATCAGTGGCAAGAGAGCCAGCTAGACTTTCATATTACTTGGTCGTACCTGGGAGAAGATCGGTTTATTGTTTTTTTAGATGCGCCCAACCTATCCGCTGAGGAGGGTGTTCAAAGCGCGATCGCAAATCTAAAAACTGATTTGCAACAACCGATTATTGTTAATAATCACCGACTGACGTTAGATATCAATATTGAGTCTATTGGATATCAAGAGCTGACTGGAGTACAAACGCTAACAACAGTATTACCCGCGCCCGTTTTAAATCAGCCATCTTTAGCAGAGCAGCTACGACAGGCCATCAGCCGCGATGAGCTACAGCTTTACTTTCAGCCACAGGTGGATCTAACCAGTGGTCAAATTATTGGTGCAGAAGCACTTGTTCGATGGCATTTGCCAGGCAAAGCTCAAATACTACCCGCACAGTTTATTCCGGTAGCTGAAGAAAATGGACTCATGCTGCCTTTGGGAGAGTGGATTCTAGAAACCGCTTTACAACAGCTTGCTTACTGGCAAAAAACACAATGTTCGGACATCAGCATTGCCATCAATCTATCCGGCTATCAGCTGCGTAGCCCCCACTTTATAGAGCAACTAATGACCCTAGTAGATAGGGCTGGAGTTAGCCCAATTATGATCGATTTAGAGTTGCCCGAACGACTGATCCTAGAAGATTTAGGTCAGGCCAAATTTTTACTAACAGCACTGCAAAATAGGGGATTTAGCACGGCTATTGATGACTTTGGCTCTGGTTGTCTAAGTCATTTGCAGTATCTACCTATCAATATTCTCAAGCTAGATAAGTGTTTTGTGCGTGACCTGCACCAAAATCGAAGCAATCAGGTGATTGTCAGCGCCATTATGGAAATGGCCCGAGGATTAAATATTTCGACGATTGCCAACGGTGTAGAAACTGCTAGAGAACTTTCTGTTCTCAAACAGCTCAAATGTCAAAGTATGCAGGGGTATCTTTTTAGCCCAGCTATTAAAGCAGAAGACTTTGGAAAGCTCTTATTAGAATCATCCAAAAAACAATCTGTGCTGCTAGACAGACAAGAGCCTAATTCGCCTTGTCTATCTCCACGTTAGCCATGGAGTCTCTTAAAGCTCAAGGTCAAAATCTAGATAGATAAACACATCTTGAGGCGCATTATCGTCAATATCTACTAGCGGTACTCCAAGATCGAATCGTAGGTCGAGACCTTCAACAGGACGATAGGTAAAACCAACGCCGGTTCCTAATAGAAAGCGATCGTCATTGACTGTGGTCCCAGACTTAGTATTCCAGACTGCCGCCATATCTAAAAACGGGCTTAGTAGCATGATGGGAGCACCGGATTCATTACGCTGAACGGTGATGCGGTCTTCAATGGAAAGACGGACGCCGTTGTCACCAAAGCGAGCGTTCTGACTGTAGCCTCGTACAGATTGACGACCGCCTGTGACAAACTGTTCAGAGCCTAAAAGCGTATCGCTAGCCAGCTGGATATCTCCTTGTAGGATCAGCAGATGGTCCTGGTTGAGAATTTGAGCCCGCTGTACCTGTCCTAGCCAGCTAATAAATTGACTGTCAGGTTGAGGGGAGGGCTCATTGGTGGCATCTAGCCAGTCCACACCCAAACCAAACTGCGATCGCAGTGCCCAAGCTCCCTTAACATCTCGCCGCAGATAGTCTTGACCAAATTGAATAACGCTGGCGCTGTTGCTAGAAAAATCTGTAGAGGCAATACGCGTCTCTCCATCGCGATGCCGGAAACCCAAAGAAAGCGCAAATTCTTCGCGAGGAGTCCTGACCAGAGGCTGACGATAGGTCAGCTCATACACTTGGGCATCGCCTTCAATATCAAAGGCCGCCAGATCTTGCGGAGAAATAATCTCAAATTCGCTGGGAAGGAACCGAGCCGATATCGTGCCGTTCATGGCATTGACCGGAGCACTGTAGCTAAGTTCGTACAGGTGTGAGCCGCCAGTAGTGGCGCGGTAGGCAGCTGCTCGAATCCGATCGCCAATGCCAAAGGGATTACGATAGGTGACATTAGCACCGGTACGGACAACGCCGACGCTGACGGGGGAGTCGGTATCTAACGTGAGATGAGCTTCAAACGGGTCGGCTTCAGCAATCCGAACTACCAGGATACTCTGGCCCAATCCTGTCCCAGCTCGCAGGCTGGCTTCGATATTGTCAATCAGCGGATCGGCTCGCAGCAGTCGCAGCTGATCTTCTAAGTCAAACTGATTAAGGGGCGTTTTTGCGCCTAGGTTAATACGCGATCGCACATAGTTAGTCAGTCGATCGGCATCCTCTATACGAATCTCTTCTAAGCTACCTTCAATAATCTGTAATTTAACCAAGCCATCCGTAATCGGCTGATTGGGCAAAACAGCTCGTGAGGTAATGTATCCTTCATTCAGATAGAGCTGAGTAATAGAGTCCGCCGCCTGCCGCAGCTGATCGATGCCTAGGGACTGGCCAACAAACGGGGCCAGCACAGGTTCAAAATCAGACTGATCAAATACGGTACTTCCAGATACCTCAAACCCTTGTACTGCCACAGTAGGCCCCGTTTCTGGGGGCGATTCGACCGGTTCAGCAGGCGTTACAGGCGTTTCTGGTAAGACCGGCTCTGGTGTAGGTTCTGGCTCTGGCAAAGGTTCTGGAAAGCTATCGGCAGGCGGTGGCACGTCGGGAACCTGACTCAGCATCATTCCTGACTGCTGCATCCGCAAGCGACCGATGGTCTCAGGTGGGGTAGTCCCTGGCAACGTTAACTCAGCCGAGCCTAAAAGCGGAGCTGATGTAGCACTTGATAAAGTATCTAGGCTTTCTAATGAAGAGGCTGGCAGTGTTGGTGATGTTGACAACTCTGAAGCTATTGGCAAAGTCTGTGCTGGCTGGCTCGATAGCTCCTCAGGTAGCGAGCTAGCTTCCGCAGACGTTCCTACACCAGCACCAATAACGGTGCTTAACAACATCAGAGCTGTCAGTTTCTGTTGCATGGGTCTCCTCATTTCACCAGATAAATGCACAGGTGCTGGCGGCCAACTACGCTGTACTTGTCCTCATCCACTGTTTAACCCAGGCTGGCTACGCCCAAGCTTTTCTCTTCAGGGGCCTATAGCGCCTCAAACAGCGGACTGTAAGACATGCTAATGGGTATTTACCACCTATTCCCTACCGATATTTACGCAAATTTCCGGTAACTTTCAGCGACCTGATATCAACATTCATCAATTAGAGTACCCAGCCAGTCATTATTTGTACGGGTATCAAAGCTGCCTCAGTCCAAGACCGTTTGCCAGGTTTTAGCCGGCCGCAACGGCAGGTGACTGCTCAGACTGCCGCCAGATGGCATCAGCTACCCGAGCGACGTCTGCCATAGCGGCCCCGTTGTGTACTCGTAAAATATCAGCTCCCCCAGCAATAGCCGCCGTGCAGGCCGCTGCTGTTCCCCACTCACGCTGCTGTGGGTCAGGCTGGTCTAAAATCCAACCAATAAAGCTTTTCCGGGAGGCTCCCACCAACATGGGACAGCCCAGGTTGGTCAAGTTTGCTAGCTGCCGTAGAATCTCTAAGTTTTGGGGGTAGCTTTTAGCAAAGCCAATACCTGGGTCAACACATATATTTTGCATAGGCACCCCGACGGCTAAAGCCTGCTCAATTTGCCCCTGTAGAAACTCACTAATTTCTCCCATGAGGTCTTCGTAATCCGTCATTTGCTGCATTGATTCTGGAGTTCCCCGCAGGTGCATCAACACGATAGGCACCTCTTTTTCGGCTGCGACCTTGAGAATATCAGGGTCATAGGTAGCACCTGAAATGTCATTAATAATGTCTGCTCCTGCTTCAACAGCTGCACGAGCCACTGTTGACCGGGTTGTATCGACAGAAATTACTGCCTGATTGAGGGATGCGTCCTCGGCGCTACGAATAGCTTCAAGGACCGGTATCACCCGATTGAGTTCTTCTCCTAGGGAAATCTGCTCAGCGCCTGGACGAGTCGACTGACCGCCGATATCAAGAATGTCAATATTGGCGTTCAGCAGATTTTGTGCTTGGTGTAGAGCTGTTTCAACGGAGTTAAACTGGCCACCATCGCTAAAGCTATCAGGTGTTACATTGATCACGCCCATCAGATACGTGCGTTCACCCCAGTTAAAGTGATGATCACGAATGTGCCAGGGTTGACGGCTGGCAGCTTTGACCTGACCTTCTGTCATAAACAGTCGCGCCAGTCGATCGTAGGTGCCAGGGCCAATGTACTCTGGATGAGCACGCAGCTTGCTGTACATCCAGACGAGGTCTTGGCCATCAAAGATACGGATGTCTACAAACCAGCTTTTAAGCCGAGGTCTTAGACCATTGGCCGTTTCGAGCGCGTCAGTCCACCGTTCAAATTCTTGCTTAAAGCCACGGGTTACTACCGTAAAGGTCATGGTTGTTCAGACGTTTCAGACAGATAGAATGCACAGTGCCGCCCACACTAAAGCGGCAGACTTTACCTATAGTCCGCCAGCAGCCGCCCAGGGAGCAACGAAAATTTTAGTAAAGCCGAATTTAGGCTATCCCAAAGGGCCCCCCGTAACCGTCGGGATGGCGGTTCTATC
The DNA here is from genome assembly GCA_050043465.1 of Leptolyngbyaceae cyanobacterium. Classification (GTDB taxonomy): domain Bacteria; phylum Cyanobacteriota; class Cyanobacteriia; order Phormidesmidales; family Phormidesmidaceae; genus Leptothoe. The sequence goes on along the minus strand of JBHJIL010000063.1, from coordinate 28,674 downwards.
AAAAGTGCTACGGGGACTCAGGCAGGTTAGTCCCCAGGCTGAGATCTTGGTAGTAGAAGGAGTTTGCTCTAAGCAGTCTCTAGCAGAGATTGCAGGTAAAAATGGTCTCTACGATATTTTAGACGAGGGTATGACCGTACTCGATGCGGACACACTGCCCTGTATTGCTTACCCCAACCGCTCACCAAAGCCCGTACGCTACTCAGAAATGTGGGCTCCTAAGCTTCTTCAAGAAGTAGACTGCCGTATCTCTGTCAGCGCTTTTAAGATTACGAGTCTAAAAGCACAGCCTCTAGTATCCGCGACGCTTAAAAATCTCTACGGTCTATTCCCACGAGAAAAATATAAGGCCCGCAGCGCTAGCTCTAGAGGTCAGCTGCATCGGCCATCTGTACCGCAGATTCTGCAGGATGTTTACTTTTCCATTGGTCATCTGTTTGACGGCGGTGTCGCCGACTGCACTCAGAAATTTGTTAGCAAAGACTGGCGACCCGATGTAGGAACTGGCTTTGACCTCGGACATGTGGTCTGGGGCGAAGACCTGCTGGCTATTGACCGGCAGGTCTGTCAGCTTGCCCAAGAACCCATTGCTAACTACATAGAGCCGATTGAACAGCTCAGACAGATGGATTAATGCCTGCGTCCAGGAAACGGTAGGTTCATCATGGCGTGAAAATCTTCTTGAACCTTTCGGGTCAGTCGTTTCGAGATTTGCCGAACGATCTGATTTAACAGCTTATCGCCAGACGACTTTACTAGAGACTGGGGCAATGCCTGAATAAACTTTGGCATATGAACTTTAGTCTGTAGATTAAGCTCCCACTCTACATGGGTGGCCTGTCCAGTAGGCACTTCCTGCTGCTGTTTCTCGGCTAGAGACATAGCGGCTCGAAAGTCTACGTCGTACCCTTCGGGTTCATGCCCTGGGACAGGAATCGTTTCAATCCGATAAATGCCACGATTTTGAGGTAACAGATGCAGTCCGATTTTTGGCTGAATCTGAAAATTGAGGCTGCCAAAACGTCCTAGAGAAATGGCGTAACCATTATGACCAATGGGTTCAACCGCCATTGGCTGAGCACAGCGGGTAAACCAGCCCTGATGGGAATCTAGATAGCTAGCAACGGTATCAACATCGGCAAACATTTCCATATTACCGACGTAATAACCTTCAAAGACGATGGTGTTAGGCGTTTGCAGGTTTTCGCTGTCGTCTGTTACGGACTGCCCTGAATGGATAGACGTGGGTGAAGCGTCAGAAATGTCCGATTGAAAATACGGTGTAGAGGACAGGTCCATAAAGCTAAGAAATTTTCGAGGATAACTTAGAGAATCAAAAGGTAGGGAATGCTGGCTAGCGATTAAACAGGTAACAGCAGACTGCTTCCAGCATAATCAGACTAGTTAGGCTAGTCCTAAAGCCGCGTTCTTATGGTTCCCAGGGTACTGATTTAAAAAAACAAGCCACCATCGTCAAACCACGGATATGAACTTACGAGCAACATCAACACTATCTGTACATCTTAGTCATCTTACTTAAGTTCCATTGTGATTCATTAAGTTTAGTCGATTTTTTTAGGGCCAAGACTTTTTGGGCAATGGCTTAATGATTTTCAAAGATACGGACAGTCTAATGTAAGCACAAGATAAATCACCGTAGGTTTAAAGGGCTTTGTTATTAGTAGCAGAGCCTTTATGCCTATAGTGCAGCTGACGTTACAGTTTGGTACTTTGAATGGACTGAAGCATATGTTGTAGCGGTGAGCAAAATGAACGTATTGGTTGTGGGTGCAACGGGTAAAACGGGGCAGTGGGTGACCCGTCAACTGAATACAGATACTTTGGAGGTGTCTGTTAGAGCGATGGTGCGAGACCAAACTAAGGCCGACTTTTCGGATACGGTTGAGGTCGTGGTTGGGGATGTGTTGAAACCTGACACTCTTAGGGCTGCCATGACCGGCTGTGATGCAGTTATCTGTGCTACAGGCGCGGCTCCTAGTCTTGACCCGACCGGTCCCTATCAGGTGGATTTTGCTGGCACTAAAAATTTGGTCGATGTGGCTAAGGCTGTCGGTGTTAAGCGATTTGTGATTGTGTCATCGCTATGCGTATCAAAGTTTTTTCACCCATTAAATTTGTTTTGGCTGGTGCTGTATTGGAAGAAGCAGGCAGAAGAGTACATCGTTAAGAGCGGTCTGACATACACGATTGTGCGTCCTGGGGGGTTGCGCAGTGAAGACAGCGGTGAAGCCATTGTCATGAAGGAAGCCGATACCTTGTTCGAGGGCGGCATTGCTCGAGAAAAGGTAGCTCAGGTCTGTGTTGCCGCGCTACATGAGCCTGCGGCTGAAAATAAGATTGTCGAAATTGTAACGAGCGCAGACGCGTCGGAGCGATCGCTAGGGGAATTGTTTGCAGGAGTATAACGGCCTTTTGGGGTAGAGGTTGTCCATGGAACGCCTCTACCTAAATTGAATTAAAAGAACCAGCCGTAGCTGTGGAGCCCTTTACCCAGTAGGTTGACGCCTAGATAGCAGACCCAAACGACTACAAACCCGGTTGCGGCGATAAAGGCCGGTTTGCGACCTTGCCAGCCTTTGGTAATACGTGAATGTAGGTAGGCAGCGAAGACCAGCCAGGTGATGAGGGCCCAGGTTTCTTTGGGATCCCAGCTCCAGTAGGAGCCCCAGGCTTCGTTGGCCCAGACGCCACCGGAGATGATGCCGATGGTAAGTAGGGGGAAGCCAAGGCCAATAATGCGGTAGCTGATGTTGTCTAGGGTGTCGGCCAGCGTTAGACGCTGCATGGATAGTGCTGTGGCTTGAGGCCGTTCTAGTACGGCGGTGCCTCCACCTGTGGATAGGGTTGGTTTAGAGGCTTCAGAACGTTTGAGGGTGTATTTGCGATCGCGAAATCCTCCGGTACCTACAGAGCTGCCCTTAAGCTCTACCGCCTGACCACGGGTTACTACCAAAAAGGCAATTGCGACCAGTGCCCCCACCATCAGGGCTGAGTAGCTCAGCAGCATCACGCTTACATGCATCATTAACCAGTTGGATTTGAGCGCGGGGACCAAGGGTTCTGACACCTGCATATTGCCAGGTAGCGTCAGGGTGGCAAAGGCCGTAATTCCCATTGCTGCTGGAGCCGTCATAGCGCCGACCCAGAGGCTATTGCTCATGCGCTCTGCTACAAAGTGGATAGCGGTAATCCCCCAGGAAATAAAGAAAAGCGACTCATAGAGATTACTTAAAGGAAAATAGCCGCCTTCTATCCATCGAGCGACTAGCAGCGCTGCAATGCAGAGATTGGCAATGGCCATTCCTGTCGTACCCAGGGTTTTTAGCCAGGTAGTTCTGTCAAAGGCCAGACTGCTCCAGTAGAGGAGCATCGTGATAAACAGGACGGCAAAGGAAACGTTGTCAAGCAGTCCTTGAAGAGTGACTAGATCCATGGGGAAGTGTTTAAACCCTGGGGTTAGTATGGGGTAGCCATAGGTGTAACGGGCATTACAATTTTACTAAAAAATGTATGGGGGCGTTACCCCTAACGCTTTAAAATACCGGGCGCTTCCGCAATGAATCCTGAAATCCTTCAAGAATTTTGGTGTCCTGGGATAAATGGTCACTACACTGGCAGTCGGTGCATGACATCAATGGTCAAACCATGGCCAAAACACATTCAAGTCATTAACTCTGAGTTTTCTAATACGAAAAATGTCAGCGCTGAATGTGAATATAGTTTAGTGACAAAAAATTGGCAGCCCTAGAGAGGTAACTATGGATGCGACTGCGTTGTGGCAACGATATCAAGACTGGCTTTATTACAACGAGGAGCTAGGACTCTATTTGGATGTCAGTCGAGTCAACTTTGACGATGACTTTGTAGCTGAGATGACCCCTCGGTTTGCTAAGGCATTTGAGGCCGTAGATGCGTTAGAAAAAGGTGCGATCGCAAACCCAGATGAAAACCGCATGGTGGGGCACTACTGGCTTAGAGATCCGGACCTAGCACCCAATGATGAACTTCGTAACGAAATTGTTAATACCCTACGGGATATAGAAAATTTTACGCAGCAAATTCATACGGCGACCATTACACCTCCTGGAGAAGATCGATTTACCGATATTTTGTCTATTGGTATTGGCGGCTCGGCCCTGGGACCGGAATTCGTGGCTGAAGCTATTGGACCGGTTAATCCACCGCTAACCATCAACTTTATTGATAATACGGACCCAGCCGGTGTGGATAAGATTTTAGCCAAACTGGGAGACCGGCTAAAGACCACTCTGGTGCTGGTGATTTCTAAGTCTGGCGGTACCCCAGAGACCCGGAACGGCATGCTAGAAGTCAAAGCCGCCTATGAAAAGCGTGGTTTGGATTTTTCTAAATACGCTGTTGCTACCACCGGACGGGACAGTAAACTCGACAAAGTAGCTAAATCAGACGGCTGGCTGGCCATGTTTCCGATGCAGGACTGGGTGGGCGGTCGCACCTCGGAGCTGTCTTCGGTGGGATTGCTACCAGCGGCTCTCCAGGGGATTGATATTCACGCCATTTTGGCGGGAGCTAAGCAGATGGATGCGGCCACCCGGATCCCGGATCTGTACAATAACCCAGCGGCGCTGATGGCCTTAGCCTGGCACTATGCCGGTAATGGCAAGGGCGAAAAAGATATGGTGATCTTGCCCTATAAGGACAGCCTACTGCTGTTTAGCCGCTATCTGCAGCAGCTGATTATGGAATCGCTGGGCAAAGAAACCGATTTAGATGGCAACCGGGTGTGTCAGGGCATCGCGGTCTACGGCAACAAGGGCTCGACCGACCAGCATGCCTATGTGCAGCAGCTGCGCGAAGGGGTGAATAACTTTTTTGTCACCTTAATTGAGGTGCTCAAAGACCGTGAGGGAGGCTCCACTGAGATTGACCCAGGTGTCACATCCGGTGACTACCTATCGGGGTTTTTGCTCGGTACCCGTAAGGCGCTGTTTGAGAACAACCGTCAGTCGATCACTATCACCATTCCTGAGGTGACTCCGACGATTGTGGGGGCGCTGATTGCTCTTTATGAGCGCTCTGTGAGCCTATATGCCGCAGTGGTTAATATCAACGCGTATCACCAGCCGGGTGTGGAAGCCGGAAAGAAAGCCGCTGCGAGCATTCTCAATCTGCAGAATATGGTGGTAGATACTCTTAGTAAAACGGGAGGCTCGCTCACGCTGCCAGATTTAGCTAATCAGGTGGGACGTCCTGACGCAGTTGAGGATATTTATAAAATTGTGCGACACCTGGATGCTAACGGTCGTCTAGTGGCGATCGATGGTAACGCGGGTAATCCTGGCACGATGCGGGTAATGGCGCGGTAGGTGCCGGTTTATCCATCCGCCAGTAGATACCGGTCTGCTGGCGGGTGGCTGCTCGGCTCGATGCTCGGGGCTGCAGACGGGCTGACTGGCAAGAGTATCGAAAACTCAGTGCCCTGGTGAACCTGAGCGCTGACGCTGAGACAGCCGCTGTGGGTTTCAGTGACCACCTGATGCGCGATCGCAAGTCCTAACCCGGTACCTTTACCAACGGTCTTGGTGGTGAATTCGCGCTCAAAGATTTTTTCGTACATCTTTTGGGGAATGCCCCTACCATTGTCCGCGATCCGAATTTCAATCTGCTGAGCTGAAACCAGTCGAGTCCAGATGGTGATCTGCTGTGGGTTTTTCTGGAGCTCATCAAAGGAGGCGTCTTCAGCCAGTTCATCAAACATGTCGATAGCATTGGCCAGAATATTCATAAATACCTGACTGAGCTGTCCTGGAAAACAGCTGATTTCGGGCAGATCGCCGTAATTTTGCACAACTTGAATCGCGGGGCGACGGTCGTTTGCTTTAAGCCGATATTTTAAGATCAGCAAAGTACTGTCAATCCCTTCATGCACATCGGCGCTCAGGCGAGTCTCGGTATCAGAGCGAGCAAACAGTCGCAGGCTTTTGCTAATGTTGCAGCTGCGATCGCATCCCGAATTTATTGAAGCCAGCATTTTCGGCAAATCTTCTAACAAAAACTCAATATCCAGCTGGTCTCGGGCCCTGATAATGTCTGCTCCCGGAGTTGGAGATGCCTGCTCTAGTAGCTGAATATAGTCAGTCATATCTTTGAGCGATAGCTGCAGTTCAGCCACGTTACCGCCGACAAATCCGAGGGGATTGTTAATCTCATGGGCTACCCCCGCCACTAAGTTACCGAGAGCAGACATTTTCTCACTTTGCACCAGCTTTAGCTGAGCTGTTTTTAAGGTTTGTAGCTGGGTTTCAAGCGTCTGCAAAAGCTCTTTATTTTCTTGAAACGCATCAGATATAGCCACAAACCAAGGCACCCAGATTTGTGGCAGCGTGTTAGGAATATCTGCTGAAGCTCCTTTTTTCTGGCGTTCAATATGGTTGATTAGCTGACTAGCCGGCTGAACAAAACCGTAATTTAATAATTGACTCGTGCTCCATAAACACAGCCCCAATCCGACTAGAGGAATCATTGATACCAAGAAACCATTGGCGGCAACTGTGTAGTAGATAGCTTGTTTGGGCACAAAGAAAACCAGATCCCAAGGCGTATTCTGAATTTTCTTGTGAATAACTAGAAAAGAACCCATGGCCTGAAGCTGGTCATCAGGGCCGTCTAGAATCGTGTTAACAACTTTTTTAAGCTCAGGGGGGAGAACAGATTTAAGGGGCTGAATTTCAGAGCCTGTCAGTCCCGGATAGGCAAGGAGCTGCTGATTAGCACCTGAAATAAGAATAGTCCCTTGGCTATAGTCAAAGTTTTGAATTGCTTGATTGAGTCGATCAAGTGTGATGTCCATTGCAACGATGCCGCGAAACTCGCTATCTTCATAGACAGGAGCATTGGCTGTCACCATCATGCCCTTACCAGCTAAATCAAGATAGGCATCTGTCCAGGATGTCTCGCGTTGAGGATTGTTTTCGGGCAGTGCTTGGGTAAAAAAAGGTAGCTCCAGCATGGCTGGCTGATACTCGGCGTCCGCAGTATACGGGTATAGATTCATAAACTCTCTGGCCGAGATATAGTAAACCCAGGCCACCTCTCGAAGATTTTCGGCAATACCTCGGAATGTCGGTGCTAGCTGCTGTGTCATGCTGACTTCTCGCTTAAACCCGTCCGATCGATTCGCTAAAGATCCTTGGCCTTGCAAATTACTAAACGTTGCTGAAGAATCTGCCCGCTCAGGCAGCAGCTGATAGCGCTTTTCTCCATTACGGCTAAACTGTTGCATCGGTGGCAGCGTTGGTGGGCGTTTAGCTGCCAATAGTAAGTCTTCCTCTGTATTGATCTGTAATAGATGCAGCTGATCCACAACCGACTTGATGATGCCGTCTAAGTTGAGCGCATTTTCAGAGAACTTATTTTGAATGATGGCTCGCTCATGAGTGCAAGCTGTCTGCCACTGCGCGCTAAAAAAACTTAAAGATACAAGTACAACAACCAGGAACGTTCCTGTGAGGATATAGCTATACCGTTTAAATGGTGACATATACTACTGCATTAATAAGCGTCGCACCGCATCAGCCAAGTGGCGAGGCTTGTCTATCTGTTCTAAATTTTCCCGTTTCTAAAGGTTTAGGGTCTGAATCTTTACATTGCTCCGCCTTTTGCAATTCTTTAGACAATCTAAAAATACCGCCAAGTTGGAGATGAATCCATCGGCTAAATGACGTAGTGGTTTCTTGGCGCGAGGTCGGCAGCTGAGCGGCGTATTGTCGTTGACTCTAAGGTCATCCTATTGCGCAAATCAGATTCTACGATTTATATCTACAATCTATAGATGCTGTAACCCATTCTGACTGCTTTCATGGCTTTTTCATCTGTTACTCGCGCTCTTAGTAAGGCGGCTTTAACTCAAGAACTACTGCTGAAGTTGGATAAACAGCAGCAGTTGGTACTCAATGGGTTACCGCGTTTGCCCAAGGGCTTGGTAGCATCGGCGTTGGCCCAGGCGCAGGACCGGCCCATGCTAGTGGTTACAGCAACGTTAGAAGAAGCCGGGCGGTGGACGGCTCAGCTTGAAGCTATGGGATGGCCTAGGGTATCTCTGTATCCCACCTCAGAAGCCTCACCCTACGACCCGTTTGACCAAGAATCAGAGATGACCTGGGGCCAGCTGCAGGTTTTAGCCGATCTATTAAAGGGGTCGCCCGGTGTGATTGTGGCCACTGAGCGGGCGCTGCAGCCCCACCTGCCGCCAGTCGAGGCGTTTAAACCTTACTGTTTGCAGATAGAGCAGGGAATGGAGCTTAACCTTAAGCAGCTAGCGCGCACGCTGGCTACCCTGGGGTATGAAAAAGTAGCCACCGTAGAAACAGAAGGGCAATGGAGCCAGCGGGGAGACATTATTGATGTATTTCCTGTATCGGCTGAGCTACCCGTGCGGCTAGAACTGTTTGGTGATGAGTTAGAGCGACTGCGGGAGTTTGACCCGGCCAATCAGCGATCGCTCGATAAAATTCCCACGCTGCTATTGACAACAACGGACTTCAGTCCGCTGATTGCTGCCAAGCTAGAGCAACAGGGTAGCCTGACGGACCTGATGTCGCCAGCTGCTCAGGAAAGCTATGAAAATGGTCAGCGAGTAGAAGGACTGCGGCGCTTCTTGGGGATTGCCTTTGACCAGCCGGCGTCGCTGCTGGAGTATCTATCAGAAGATACGCTAATCGCCGTTGACGAGCCGGATCAGTGTCGTGCCCACAGCGGTCGCTGGTATGACCAAACGGATACTTACTGGCACGAAGTAAATGAAACATTGGCCCAGAGCGATGAGATTACGCTGCCCACAGCCGAGGTGCCAAAGCTGCACCGTCCCTTTGATGAGGCCCTAGACGATCTGTCGCTGTTCTCTCAGCTGTTACTGTCAGAAATTGCTGAGGAGGGAGTAGGGCTTAACCTAGCTAGCCGCCCGGTACCAGCGATTCCTCACCAGTTTGGCAAGCTGGCGGAAACTGTGCGGGCAGAGTGCGATCGCAAACACCAAATCTGGCTGATCTCGGCCCAGCCCACGCGTTCTGTGGCCCTGCTGCAAGAGCATGACTGTCCGGCCCAGTTTATCCCTAACCCGAAAGACTATCCGGCGATTGAAAAGCTCCACAGTCAGTACGTCCCCGTCGGTGTCAAATACTCGGGACTGGCTGAACTTGAAGGCTTTGTGCTACCTACATTTCGCATTGGGATTGTCACCGACCGTGAGTTTTTTGGTCAGCATACCCTGGCCACCCCCAGCTATGTCCGCAAACGCCGTCGGGCCGCCTCTAAAAAGGTTGACCCCAATAAGCTGCGCCCCAATGATTTTGTGGTCCATCGCAATCACGGTATCGGCCAGTTCTTGAAACTGGAAAGTCTGACCATTGACGCTGAAACCCGAGAATATTTGGCGATCAAATACGCTGATGGCCTACTGCGGGTGGCGGCGGATCAGATGGGGTCACTATCGCGCTTTCGCGCCTCAGCGGAGAAAAATCCTCAGCTGAATAAAATGACCGGTAAGGCGTGGGAGAAGACCAAAACCCGTGCCAAAAAAGCGATTCAAAAGGTGGCTGTCGATTTGCTCAAGCTGTATGCTCAGCGATCGCAGCTCGAAGGCTTTGCCTATCCTGTTGATATGCCGTGGCAGCAGGAACTAGAAGACTCTTTTCCCTATCAGCCCACACCAGACCAGCTCAAAGCTACTCAAGACGTCAAACGGGATATGGAAAGTCTGCGCCCTATGGACCGACTGGTGTGTGGCGATGTCGGCTTTGGTAAAACTGAGGTGGCTATCCGCTCAATCTTTAAGGCCATTACGGCTGGAAAACAGGTTGCCATGCTGGCCCCGACCACAATTTTGACCCAACAGCACTATCACACCATCAAAGAGAGATTTGCTCCCTACCCAATTCAGGTGGGGTTACTCAACCGATTTCGTACCGCCAGTGAGAGAAAAGATATTATTCAGCGACTGGCCACAGGAGAACTAGATATTGTTGTTGGCACCCATCAGCTCTTAGGTAAAGCTGTTAAGTTTAACGATCTTGGACTCCTGGTTGTCGATGAAGAACAGCGCTTTGGGGTGAACCAAAAAGAGAAAATAAAGGCGATGAAAACCCAGGTAGATGTGCTCACCCTGAGCGCTACACCGATTCCGCGTACGCTGTATATGTCTCTCTCCGGTGTGCGGGAAATGAGTCTCATTACCACACCGCCACCGTCGCGTCGTCCGATTATGACCCATCTGGCACCCTTTGATTTAGAAAAGGTGCGCGCGGCCATTCGTCAGGAGCTAGATCGGGGTGGCCAGGTGTTTTACGTGGTCCCGCGAGTAGATGGCTGCGAAGAGATTGCCGCCCGCATTCGAGAGATGATTCCGTCGATTCGTCTGGCGGTGGCCCACGGTCAGATGCCCGAGGGTGAGCTAGAGGCCACCATGCTCGCCTTTAGCAGTGGCGAGGCGGATCTGATGGTGTGCACCACTATCATTGAGTCAGGACTGGACATTCCCCGCGTCAACACGATTTTGATCGAAGACGCCCATAGATTTGGTCTTTCCCAGCTATATCAGCTGCGAGGGCGAGTGGGACGTTCCGGTATTCAGGCCCATGCCTGGCTGTTTTTCCCCAGACAGGACAAACTCTCAGACAAAGCTCGCAAGCGACTGCGGGCCATCCAAGAATTTACCCAGCTAGGCTCCGGCTATCAGCTAGCTATGCGAGATATGGAAATTCGCGGCATCGGTAACTTGCTAGGGGTGCAGCAGTCCGGACAAATGGAAGTGATTGGATTTGATCTGTATATGGATATGCTGCAAGAATCCATTGCTGAGATTCGCGGTCAAGAGATTCCCCAGGTAGACGAAACCCAGATTGATCTCAAGCTGACGGCCTTTATTCCCAACAACTACATTGATGACACGGACCAGAAAATGGGCATCTACCGAGCGCTGGTGGCGGCCGATACCAAACGGGAGCTGATGCAAATTGTGGCCGATCTAAACGATCGCTTTGGTCCCATTCCGGCCGCAGTAGAACAGCTGGTAAAAATGTTAGAGCTAAAACAGATTGCCAAACCGCTGGGCTTTGCCAAAATCAAACCAGAAGGCAAGCAGCATGTGGTGATGGAAACTCCCATGGAAGCCCCCGCCTGGAAACTGCTGCATGAAAAAGTACCGGGACATCTGAAGTCTCGCTTTGTGTATGCGCCGGGTAAGGTTACGGTACGAGGTCTCGGTGTGATGAAGCCAGATAAACAATTAGAGAATTTGATTGAGTGGCTAGGGTATATGCGCGGGGCGCTGACAGAGCCCGCTTTAGCAGGAAGTGGTGTGTAGCGCTCGCTCGGGATGAGATTTGCTGCTGCCTGACAGAATCTCTAGCTGCTCTGGGACCGCTCTTTTTTTGGCAGACTGCTTTCTGCGATATGAGTACTGCCCATGAATGTTAACGGAGTAGGGAATGCAGTAAGTGAGCAATCCGGCTAGCCAGCGACTGGGGGTCATCTTACCGTTGGCAAGGGCTGGGCCGTGGTTAATAGAGAAAAGAATGGTGCCAACAACAAGGGCAACCTTAGCGGCTTCGGTGCGTAGGTCACGGTCGGTCAGGGCGGAAATATAGCCTTTCATGGTAGTTCTGATACTGCTTTTTATTTTGATAATATGATTTAAAAATTAACATTATATGTATCAAATGGCACAGTTTTTGTGTGAATACTGTGAAGGGCGCTTATCGGCTTACTGTTCAACCTTCTAAGCTTTTGACCAAAATACGTAAAAGGTCGTCGAGATCGACTGGTACACGATAGAGGTCGAGATCTTGAGTCACTTGTCGAGACTGACGGTCAAAATGAGAAATTCTCGTCGGGCCATCTCACTGGTCAAGCTGAGGCGAGAGAGACTTTCTTCGATCCGGACTGTGAGATCGCTCAGACGGTCGAGAATGCCCTCATAACGCGGTAGTTTCAAAAAGCGACGCTGAAGTGATACGTCAAAATAGGCCAAAATGTCTTGGGGTGCAAAGTTTAGCTTGAAGTAATCTGCAAAGGTATAGGACCTATCGGGTTGGATAATTGTGGCTCTTGGCATTGCTGTCAACTCCTACCTGAAGATGCCTGAATTGTCGTTGCTGATTTAAGGAATGCATCGATCTGTTAAAAATGCCCCGTGTCAGCGTTTTGTAGATAAAACCACCTTGAGGCTCAGCAATGCCCATTGATTTTATCAGTATCGGTCTTTCAACGGCTCGGCCTGCGTTCTGGTAAAGACTCAGAAATCAACGTGAACTGACTGATGAGTGTCCGCACTGCACTAAGATACCCTGGCTCTTCTTTCATAGCAGGCATCCCATGCTGATCTAATATTGCTTGAACCCGTTTGTGGGCCTCCGGCAGCTGATTAAAGGGAATCTTGGGAAAAGCATGATGTACGGCGTGATAATTTAGCCCACCGATAAGCCAGCTAAACCAGGGAGCTGTCTGTAAATTTCGAGCAGAATAGAGCTGAGTTAGCAGATGACCGTCTGCCTGCTGCCAAAGACCATAGTGTTCTAAGTGGGCTCGGGTCTGGGCAATAGCGCCCACTACGCGCTCTAGACAAAACCAAAATAACAAATAGCGAGAGAGACTCGTATCAGTAAGGATAACAACTGTGATCAAACCCATCTGTACCAGTGTTATTCCTAGCAGGTCGGTGTATAGCTGACGTCTTAGACCCGGCAGTCTCTTTTGAAACCGTTGCCCATTGGTTAGTGTTTTTATGATGATTCCCAGACCGCCTAGAACAAATATGTGAACGACCCACTGATGTCGGATGTACCACTGTGTCCAGGGGGGTGCCTGCTGATAGTCTGACTCACTCCACTGATAGCGCTCAGGATCCCGTAAATCTAGCCCATTCCAGCCGTGGTGCAGCCGATGTAGCTCTGCGTAGGTGCCGACCGGCCATAGCATTGGCCAGGAGATTGCTCGCGCCAAGACGTCTTCTAAAGCCGGTCGGCCTAGCAGCGTATGGTGGGTAGCATCGTGGGTACAGATGAGCCAGAGCGCATAGAATACACCACCAATAACCGTCCATACCCAAAACCCTATGTCCCACGCTGCTACCCATGCCAGGGTCAGACAGCTCAGCGTTCCTATGCCTAGGATACTGAAGCGCTGAAAGCCCTGCCAAAATCTGACAGACTCTAGCTGAGCCACGGCCTCCTGTAGTGCTTTGTTAGCAGCAGCTGTACGTAAGCAGGTGTCTGGCATGGTCAAGTTTTGTGTAACGATGCTGTGGCCACCTATAGGTTACAGAAGATACTAGACCTAAGCCGCCGCTTCGTTCTCTGCGATATCCAGACCGGAAATAGACTCGGTTGCTCTAGCGCGCTGGGTTTTGAGTAGGCCAATGTTGCTGGTTAGTAGGAAGCTGGTAAAGCTTGCGATCGCAACCACGGGTAGAATCGTCGTATCGGATAGCACCGTCAGAATAATGGTTGTGCTAATGGGAGTTTTTGTAATCGCTACGTTGATGGCTGCCATACAGCACAGCACTGCAATCGTCGGATGAATGGTCGGAATCCCAAATGCGATCGCTAACCCTAAACTAGCTCCCGTAAAAAATAACGGAAAAATAAACCCGCCTCGAAACCCGCCGTGGATGGTAAAACAAATTGCCACCATCTTCATAAGGCAAATTCCTAGCAAGGTAACAATGCCTAGAGACGCTGACTGTGCCAAAAGCTGTGTCTCAATCTGCTGCTCACTAAAAAACAGAGTGGCCGGATACAGCACTGCGATCCAACCAATGCCCAAGCCGCCCAGCAGCGCTAGCAAAATATGCCGATGCTCAATCGTTTGAATCATCCAGTTGGTCAGACGAAAGATGCCAATAAACAAAATGCCCGCCAGTGCACCCGCTAGACCTAGGACCGCACCCTCTACCAGATTTACCCAAGAGAGGCTTGGTAAAACACCAAAGCGGCCAAAATTGTAGATGCCACCCACGTTGAGCCCGGTCCCCAGGCGGAAAACAGCAAAGCTACAGATTCCGGCCACCATGGCAGGAATAATCGCCTCGTAATATTCCAACCCGCGTCGATGGGGAATCTCTAAAGCAAACATGGGCCCGCCGATAGGGTCACCAAAAAACGCTGCCAGTGCCGCTCCCATGCCACAAAACGTCATGACCCGCATGTTTTTTAGCGACAGGTTGAGTTTTTCTGCTAGGTAACTGCCTAAGCTGCCGTTGATCTGCACTAGCGGAGCCTCTGGGCCCAAGCTACCCCCCGCCGTAATAGAAATTAAAGACGTGGCTATCATCCCCGGAGTCTGCTTGGGTTCTAGTCGTCCAGCATCGTGTACACAGTCAATGACCAGCGCCATTTCCCCGGGCAGTCCCAGAAAATGTAGTCACAGCCCCACCCCCAGCCCTCCTACGGTATCTACTATCCAGGTGTAGTGCCAGTGTGGCAGCCAAACGGGAAAAAAATCTAAAATAAACTCTCGACCAGACTCCCAAACAATCTCTAACAGCTGCTCTAAGACAAAATAGTAAACTGTTGCCACCAGCCCTCCGGCAGCTCCCACAATACCTGCATAAAGCAAGGTACGAGCATAGCTCAGGTCTTGAGGAGATGAGGGTGCTTTCTCAGAGTGAGAAAGACCGCTAATTTCTTCTGAGGCAATTGTCATTGCAGCCACCCGTAAACATTTGAGACGGTGTCATCGTAGCGATGTCGTTTTGTCTCAAAACGTAGCTGCGAATACGAAACAATTTTTCTGATGCTAAAAGTGAATATGAGGAGTGCGGCTACTGCATTCACTATCAGAAGCTAGCAGAATCATCAGCCGGTTAAGGGGGGCTGGGGCCTAAAACGGTGCTTTACCGGCTCTGTCCAGTAAAATTCATCCCGTTGGACCTATGCTAAACCTAACTTAAGCCTTACTGCCCTGAATGAAACGATTCACCTGCTGGTACACGAGCCAGACAATGTTTTGATTAGCCGCTGTCAGCTGTTTTTAGTGCTGGTTAGTGCCATCGGCATCATTAGGGCATTTGCCATTTGTATCCGAGAGCTGCTGGTTCAAAACCGACGTTTGAGGCATTTCAAGCCAGTCGTCTAATGACGGGGCTACGCATTTTCCCTAGGGCTACGCTTTTTGATCGTGGCTAGTATTTTGATCACAAGGGTTTCCAACCAGTGGAATGATATTGCTCAGCTAGTAGTGATTGTTACTATTCGCACAGCGCTTAATCTACTGCTAGAAAGAGCAATCAGGCTGGATTCCTCCCTGTCGTCGATGTCTGAGAGTGCTAATTCTCCCCTGCGACTGATGCGCTTTGCTAAACCTTTGTCTCTACTAGAATAGGACAGTAGTAAAATATCTACTAGTCATACGGATGTGGCTAGGGTTTTATGCTGATATAGTTGAATCCTTGCAATACTCCAGTGACTGGGGGGCAACCGTTGTTTAGATTATTTAGTTGTTTAGATTGCGTAGAGGCTCTATGACTGTATCGTCCGCTGATTTGTACACTCATAAACGTGTTTCAACCGGTGCTGCAGTTGTTCCCTGGATTAGACGGCTTAATACTGAACAGACTAAACTTCGAGTTGGAGTCGTTGGATACTCCAACCAGGATTTTGACTACATAGCGGCCTTACGGCTGATACAAGAGGCGTTTGACGATATCTCCCCCGATGCCGATGTTGAGATTGTTTCAGGGCTTACAGATTTAGGGATTCCGGCGCTGGCATATCAAGAGGCTGTGCGACGGGGCTGGAAAACCGTCGGTATTGCCTGTGCTAAGGCGTTTGACTATTCTTGTTTTCCCGTTGATGATGTGATTATCTATGGTGATAATTGGGGAGATGAAAGTCACGTTTTCCTGACTATGATTGATGTTCTTATTCGCATCGGCGGGGGAACTCAGTCTCATTTTGAAGCCTGTGCAGCTAAAAGAGAGGGAAAGCGGGTCATAGAGTTTGATCTGCCAGCTTTGGTATCTGCCTAAATGCGACTGACCCTTCTGATCCCGGTCGCTGCTAATTTTGACTCCTATATTTACTTTAGATACTGATGTTAGGCTGCCTTATCCGCTAAGTTAGCAGCAGTCTATTTTGGCGATGGGCGTTAAACAGCGCCCGAACCTGTCATCGCCGTAATGTTTATTAGAGTCATCTGTGAAGAATTTATTAAGTCTCTAGCGAGATATGCTATCTACGCTGCTGCGAGAGCATAGCAACTTTATCTCTCGTGAGTTAGAAATCTATCTGCGAGACTGTTGCGACCATTCTATTCAGCTGTTAGATATTGTTGAAAGCTATCGTGATGCCTGTGCCACGCTGATGGATATTCGCATGAATATGCCGGAGCTTAACTGGTACTGGGGTTATCCGTTTGTCTGGTTTGTCATGGCTGCGATCGCGCTAGGTTTGATCTACTTTTTCTGGCGACGGGGCTGGTTCAAAAACTTTTTCTAACGTTGGCTGACCGCTGTGGTGATTCTTTTGGGATATTTTCCGACTTACAGTATCGTCCAACCGGGCGATACTGTGGCTGGAGATCGTCTGATGGCTCTAATGTTTGATCCGATCGGTGGTTTTGTTAGGGACAGCGTTTTTTTCAAGAAACTCGATAATCTTCCCAGCAATGTTTATCCCGGTTGCTTTTTCAATGCCTTCCAATCCGGGAGAAGAGTTGACTTCCATGACGACCGGTCCATGGTTAGAGCGCAGCAGATCCACACCTGCAATCTTAAGACCCATGGCTTTGGCGGCTTTTACGGCTGTACTACGCTCTTTCGGGGTCAGCCTAATTTTTTCAGCATTGCCGCCCCGGTGCAGATTCGAGCGAAACTCTCCCGGTGCTCCCTGACGCTTCATAGAGGCAATGACCCTATCACCGATAACAAAGCAGCGCAGATCGGCTCCTTTGGCCTCAGCAATAAATTCCTGCACCAGAATGTTGGCATCTAGACCGCGAAACGCTTCGATAACAGATTTTGCTGCCTGGTCAGTTTCTGCCAGGACAACACCAATGCCCTGGGTGCCTTCTAGAAGCTTGATGACCAGCGGGGCTCCACCCACAATGTTGATCAGCCCATCGAAATCTTTGGTGGAATGGGCAAACCCGGTCACAGGGAGACCGATCCCCTGCTTAGACAGCAGCTGTAAGCAGTGGAGCTTGTCGCGCGATCGCGAAATTGCCTGGGATTCATTGGCCACAAATACGCCCATCATCTCAAACTGCCGCACGGTGGCCGTGCCATAAAACGTGTGGGAGGCCCCAATCCGTGGGATGACTGCGTCAAATCCCTCTAGCGGAGCCCCTTGATAAATGACCTGGGGATGATGGGGGGTAATATTCATGTAGCACCGCAGATAGTCAATTACCTGAACGGCATGACCTATCTCTTTACTAGCCTCTATGAGGCGACGGGTTGAGTAGAGAGAAGCGTCTCTAGATAGAATGACTATTTTCATGCTTGCGGTTTTCCGATGGTTTGAAAGAGCGGGTCCGTTTGGAACTTTGAAGATAGGATCTACCCGAATCGACTAAAAACCGCCGACGTACGGCCTGACGTCCTAGCAGCATGCGAAACCCCATGACATCTCGGTTAGTCAGGGTCAGCTCAATGGGCCACAGCTGTTTCCCCAACCGCACGTTGGTGCGAATAACGGGGCGAGATTGCGACTGACCTCCAGAGTTACGCACATTTCTAATATCTAATAATTCGGCTTCAGCGGTAATAGTATCGACATTGTTGTTTTGATAAGGATGAACCTTAAATCGAACAAAGTTGCTGTTTTCCCGCTTAAAATGTTCGACATCAAAAGCGTGTAGAGCAGACGAGCGAGCCCCTGTATCGATTTTGGCTTTAATGCCAGTCAGACCGATATCGGGAAGGGAAATCCATTCCCGCCAGCCAATGGCAGGCAAGTCTAATGGTGGAGACGTGGTTGTCATAGATAAAATAGATATCGCCTCATTAAAATAGGGCGTCTACACGACAGTATCAGCCCTACGCATAGATTGGAAGCGCTCACACTGATCTGAGCCGATCCTCCAAACCAGTGCATTCCCTAAATCAACAGTGGCTGTCTAGAAAGCCCCTTATACAGGCCGATCCGTTGGATTTCAATCTTTTGACAGATGATTTAATGGCTCTTATTGTTTAGCTTAAACGGGCGAATAACGCACTACGACCAACATGGAGCTACTCTTTTCCCTAGTTGCTGGGCTGATTATTGCCTTTGCTTTTCAGCTGCTATTGGCAAATCTGGGGATTGCCCTGGGGCTGACGGTGCTTGATTTTTCGCCCCAGGAGAAGTCAGCGGAGCAAACGTCAAAGACAGCGGATATTACGCTACCCATTACCCATCTGCTTGGATTTGGCGTGGCTCTAAGTTTATCTACTGTATTGTTTGCGGCAGGGCTGCTTACGACCGAGTTTAGCGAAATTGCCGCTCCTCGACGGGGCATCATCTTTGGAATTATCCTCTGGGCTACTTACTGGCTACTGTTTATCTGGCTCAGTTCTACGACGCTTTCGACTATTGCAGATTCTTTGCTAGGAACGGCTTTAGCTAGCGGACGTCGGCTGATTAAAGTGATTTTCCGGAGCGTAAACTCTGACCCTCCAGAATCAGGCGACCAGACGGCCCTAGTGCAGCTCAAGGAAGAACTATCCGAGCTGGCAAAAGCACAGCAGCAGCTGCCCCAACGTCTGGCCGAACAGCAAGAGGCGCTGCTAGCAGAGATTAGTAAGCTTGCCACCGCTAGCTCGCCTCCTACAGAAGAAACAACAGAGCCCCCCCCATCCCCACCGACTGTAGAACTGGAGACTACGTCCGGCAGTATGCTCTCGCCGTCGAGTTTAATGTCGCGATTGGATCTGCCCAGCGGACGTCAGCTGCTACAGCGCGCATTTGATCAGGTCGATGTGCCGGATATTGATGTACAAACCCTATGGCGTCAGCTGCGCTCGGATGACACATCGGTCGATGCAATTCAGCTAGATGTGGCGGACTATGTGCATCAAACTCCGGTCTGGATGCTGCAGCCCAACATACTTAAAGACACATTTTATGAACGCATCTATGACCCTGACGCCTCCCCAGAAATTATCAAAACTCAGCTGATTAAAATCAAACGCGATCACCTGGTTGCCTGGCTGCAAGAGCGAGGAGATTTGGCGACAGAACAGGTTGAAACCGTTGCCGATCAGCTAAGTCAGATCAAAGATACGGTGATGGCGGCTGTTGCGTCCCAGCCTTCATCTCAGCCAGAGGAGCGGGTCGCGATTGAAGCGGTGGAGGAGCAGGGCGCGATTGAAGCGGTGCAGGATAAGCTGGTTGCTTACTGCCGCTACACAAATTTAGATTTGCTTACTCCAGAGAATCTGGTGGATAAAGTCCGAGGTCAGCTGGAGGATCATTCTTTGGATGTCAGCCACGCTCGAAAGCTTGACCTGGAGGTGATTGAAGCCGTTCTAGACCGGCGACAGGGGCTGGAGCCGTCTGCGCAGCAGGCGCTGATGTCTGCGCTGCGTTCTATGCTGCCAGCGTCGCCCCTAAAGGCGCCGCGACGTTGGGCTGCTCGTTCTGGTCGGTCGGCCCAGCATCTGGCTGAACATCTGACGACTCAGCTGACCTGCTATCTGCGACATCGAGAAAAGTCGGCCCTGCAGCCTGCCCAGATGGCCCGTGACCTGACTCAGCTAGCTAAAACGTCTTTGGGAGCGCTATCGCATCAGCTGCCGGATAGCTTGCCGGATTCGCTGTTTGATAAAGCTGTTTGGCAGCGTGAGCTGGAAAAGCGTCGGGATATGACGGCTGATGAAATTCAACATATTTTGGCCGGGACCGAGTCGATCTGGCAACAGGGGCGTCAGCAGGTCAATCACTGGACTCAAACGTCGTGGTCAGAGATGGAAGATGCGGTCAAGTCAGTCAATGATGACTTTGTAGAGTCGGCTCGAGAACAGATTACCGAGAGAATTTCTAGCGCGCAGCAGGCCATTGAAGCCCAGGCTAGTACGGTCAAAGCCGACCTGCAAACTCAGGCTGATGCGGCTCGGGGGCAGGTTGCGATCGCATCCTGGTGGCTGTTTAGTAGTCTGCTGCTGTCGGGGATTAGTGCGGCCACATCTGGCTGGCTGGCGGCTAAATATTAAACCGCTTGTCTATTTCACCCACAACCATAGGCAGACGACAGCAGCCAGAGCGATAACCCATGATGGTCATGATTGTTTACACAACCTAGGTTTGGACGTTTTAGACTACATTACTGATGCGATCTCGGCTACTGGCTACTGGGGTATTGCCCTTTTGATGCTGCTAGAAAATGTGATTCCACCGATTCCCTCGGAGATCATTATGCCGCTGGCAGGCTTTGCTGTTGCCCGAGGCGAAATGAGCATGACCGGTGCGATCATCTCAGGCACCGTCGGTACTTTGTTGGGAGCAATGGTATGGTTCTATATCGGTTCGATGCTAGGGTTGCGCCGGATCTCCTCGCTGGCCAATCGCTATGGCAAATGGCTAGGTATCTCCGGTAAGGATGTCATGGCCGTACAGCAGTGGTTTAGCCAGCGTGGCGGCTACTGGAGTGTAGCACTCGGTCGCCTCCTTCCCAGCATTCGCACCTACATTTCAGTACCTGCAGGCATTGCTAAGATGCCTCTGCTGCCCTTTGTGATCTTTTCCACTCTGGGCTCTGTCGTCTGGATTACGCTTCTGACGGTTGCAGGCTATTCTCTTGGAGATAACTACGAGAAAATTGCTGTTATCCTAGCTCCGATTAGTAAAGGAGTTTCGGTTCTTATTGTTGCATCATTGGTGAGCTGGCTGCTGTATCGGTGGTACAACCACAGGACCCACGCCTCCTCATAGCCTTACCAGGTTCACCCTTTATCGCTCTTATAACTAATTAGGACCTAGCGCCTTCTCCCTATGCAACTAGTCACCGATGCCTCCGATGCCAACAAAATCAGTAAAATGCAGGCTCGGGTACGCTGGCAGCATCCCGCAGTCGTAGACCGCAGCATCGACCAGACTCAGCTTTTTATTGACGATGGTGGGGCGACCGATACCGAATTTTCATTTACCGTACTTGGTGACAGCGGTACCGGACGCTACCGGGGAGACAGCCCTCAGCGCCGGGTCGCCAAGGCCATGATGGAGCACGGTCACGATGCTCGATTTTGTCTCCACACGGGAGATGTTGTATATCTGGTGGGTTCGAGCGAACAATATTTCGAGAACTTTATTAATCCCTACCGAGAGTGGCTAGTGGGTGGAGAAACACCTAAAAAGATTTCCTATGACCAAATGGTTTTCCGGCGTCCCATACTGCCAACGTTAGGAAACCACGACTACTACAATTTGCCGCTGATACTGGGAGCTGTTTCAGCTCTGAGTAATCCCTTTCGTCGGCTGCTGCGCTCCTACATCGATATAGATGTAGGCTGGCATGGCTCCTACACAGGCAAAGCCTATGCTCAAGCGTTTATTGATTGCTTAGGCAATCTCGATCAAAGTCAGCTGCAGCAGCATCTGGATCAGCACTACACGGCGGCTAACGGGACTTGTCTTAACTATGTGCCTGGCAAGTTTACTCGATTGCCCAATCGCTACTACACCTTTCGCTACGGCGGGATTGACTTTTTTGCACTGGACTCCAACACATTTAATGAGCCGTCGCCAGTGGCGATGGGCAAAGCCGGTATTAAGGATCGCGAACAGCTTACTATCCAACAGGCTGAGTTAGAGAAAACTAGAACGGCCATATTAGAAAAAGCGGCCAGTCTGGACCCGGACGATCCTGAACAGGCTGAACAAATTGGCGATCTGACCGGTGAAGCAGAACAGCTAGGGGAAGAGATTCGCGACATTTCAAAGCAGCTTAAAGCCCCCTTCGAAAATACGGCCGATACAGAACAGCTCAACTGGCTTAGAGACCGGCTGATCGCGTCATGGCAAGACCCCACATCGCGGGGGAGACTCTTGTACTTTCACCATCCGCCATACGTCACAGAAGCCACTAAATGGTCTCAGGCTCAGACTCTCGCGGTTCGTCAAAATCTTCGTCAGGTGCTAACAGACGTTAAGCAGGCGCTAGGCTCTTTGACCGATGGCAGACCGCTTGTAGACCTGATTGTTAATGGTCATGCCCACTGTCTAGAGTATTTGCGAACGGCCGATAGCGGCCTCGCTGATGCCAATATTCCTTGTTTGGTCTGCGGCGGTAGCGGCTATAGCTTGCGGCGTCAGCGCAGCAACGGTCTTGAGGTATCCGAGATTATTGAAGGGAGGTCGCAGCACGTGGCGACTTCCCATATGTTTATCGGGCGGCAGGGCCAGGGCTCGCAAAAGCATCGTCCTTATTCTTGCTTGCGTATTGATGTTAAGCCGGGTAATCCGCCTAAGTTTGTGGTCAAACCTATCGTGGTTGATAAATTTAAGCACAAGTGGCATCAGCCTGAGCAAGAGCCGTTTGTTTTGTAAATGCTTAAGCGCAGCTATTCCTCAGGATGGCTGTGGGGATATAGTCAGGTCTGCGGCTAAGCAGCATACTTGACTATCCCGGTTTCGACTTCGCTCAGCCGAACTACGGAGTTGAAGCTCGACCTGTGGGACGGCCGTGGTTAAAAGAACGCAGAGCGCACAAGTCTGATGCAGCAACCTATTAGCTGGCAAACATCGTTGATAGCTTGCTGTCTCTATCCGACGTCATGTCCACTATGGGAAATCCGCAATACGATAGATAGCGATCTAAGGTCTCTATCAGTTCAACCAAGCTAGAGAATTGAACGGGCTTGACAATATAGCCCAGCGCATTGAGCTCATAGGCTCTTGTGCGGTCCCTTTCCGCTTCCGAAGTTGTCAGAACAATGACAGGAGTTTTACCAAAATCGGGACTTTGACGCAGCCGTTCAAGAAACTCAATGCCGTTCATCTTGGGTATGTTGAGATCCAGCAAAATAACGTTGCGTGATGCTGGTCTAAATTCTGGAGACGACTCAAGCATCTCAAGGGCTTCTATGCTACTGCTGGTCGTGTAAAGCGGGCTAACCACATTGCTTTTCTTAAACGCTCGCTGAACAGCCATTCTATCGACTGCGTCGTCGTCAATTAGCAAATAGTTAAGACCTTTGTCGCTTACCGACCTGGACATATCCCTCTCCCCAAGCTGCCAGTTCAGCAGCTTTTATCACTATATCTAAGCTTACTGGCTATCTATTTGTTATTCCTCCTTCTAAGGTTACACCATTGCTCTGGCGGACAGCTCCATTCAGCACGCTTAAAGGCCAGCGCCAGAGACTCAAAAGCCACTAATGGGGGATGGATTTCTACCCCCATTACAACGACTCTTGATGGTCAGGTAACAAAATTTAATCGGTCGTTGCGACGCTATCATCATATCAATTCGCGGCTACAGCACAATCTGACTGAACGGGATGTCTTTTCTATTCTCAAAGAGGATAATAGAACCGTCTTTCTTTTATGGGCTACGCACTCATCCTGATATAAACAGGTTGCGATCTCATGGAGGAGAACCCGTCAGCATCGACCCTACCTAGCTGCTGTCTATTGATGTGGCGAGATGGCAACCAGTGATGACTACACCCTCGCTATGTTTGACTGAGTCATTGCATCGGCTCGGCCAGGGAATACTGCTCAGCTGCTAGAGCTTACTGACGCAGCCTAGCAGCACATTGAGGTCAGACGGTGTTGTGACACTGTCTGACCTCAGGATTTTGGCGGTTTGTTTGCGATCGCAAAATACCAGGACGCTTGTGACTAAATTTACAGTAAGCGAACTGCAGCGTAGCTACCATTGCTCAGATACTTTAATAAAAAAACTCATGACAAACGCCACTTCACACACACTGCCTTCCACTGTTTCTGGTCACGTTGCTTGTCACTATAAAAATACAACCAGCAGGCTACAGATTCTCCGCATTGAAAACGTTCCAAACTGGTATTTTGAACGCGTTATTTTTCCAGGACAGTCACTTATTTTTCACACAGCGCCTGAGGCTCTTTTAGAAGTCCATTCATACGAGATGGCAACCGCTATAGTTGCCGATCGAATTCCTTGTTCCCAGCTGCTGTGCAAAGACTCTGCCAGTACCCTGCCAGCTCACTATAGGCAGCGCAAGACCGGCCTCGAAGCTGCCTAGTCAGCTCGCTTCTGTTGAGTGAAACTTCTATGGGCTTAAGTCTTACTAACGTTTCCTAAGCCCGTACTCAATATTTCATCCTTTAGACA
The DNA here is from genome assembly GCA_050043465.1 of Leptolyngbyaceae cyanobacterium. Lineage (GTDB taxonomy): Bacteria > Cyanobacteriota > Cyanobacteriia > Phormidesmidales > Phormidesmidaceae > Leptothoe. The sequence goes on along the minus strand of JBHJIL010000063.1, from coordinate 4,389 downwards.
CATGCATGGTGTTGTCTTTCGTATGAGACTGAGATAAAGACCAACAATATTTGGTCAGAGCTGCTGAAGTTGCACTGTCAGAAACGAGAATAAAATATCATCATGAATAAAGTACTGGCGATCATTCTAGGGGGCGGCGCAGGTACTCGTCTCTACCCGCTTACCAAAATGCGTGCTAAGCCGGCAGTCCCTCTAGCAGGCAAGCATCGCCTGATCGATATTCCCATTAGCAACTGTATTAACTCTGGTATTCTCAAGATTTATGTTCTAACGCAGTTTAATTCTGCTTCCCTCAATCAGCACGTATCCCGCTCCTATCAGTTTGCTGGGTTTCAGTCTGGTTTTGTCGATGTCTTAGCCGCTCAGCAAACGCCGGACAACGATAACTGGTTTCAAGGGACCGCCGACGCTGTACGCCAGTACATGCAAGCGTTTAGAAATCTGGATGTCGATGAGTACTTAGTACTCTCAGGCGACCATCTCTATCGAATGGACTACAGTAAGTTTATTCAGCGCCACCGGGAAACAGGTGCGGATATTACCCTCTCGGTTCTACCCGTAGACGACCAGCGAGCGTCTAGTTTTGGTCTGATGAAGATCGACGACAACTCTAGCAGAATTGTCGATTTTAGCGAGAAACCAACAGGAGATGCTCTAAAGAAGATGCAGGTAGACACCTCTGCTTTGGGGCTTTCTGCCGAGGAAGCGAAGCTCAAGCCGTACGTTGCTTCTATGGGTATCTATGTGTTTAAGCAACAGGTTTTAATTGATTTGCTCGACAAATATGCCCAATGTACTGACTTTGGTAAGGAGATTATTCCTTACTCAATCAAGGACCATAATGTTCAGGCATACTTGTTTAACGACTACTGGGAAGACATTGGTACAATTCGCTCTTTCTTTGATGCCAATTTAGCTCTGGTAAAACAGCCTAATCCGCTATTTAGCTTTTACAATCGCAATGCGCCAATTTACACTCGGCCCCGCTATCTGCCCCCCACCAAGCAGCTAGAATGTCAGGTATCCGAGTCAATGATCAGCGAAGGCTGTATTCTCAAAGAATGCAGGATTTCTAATTCTGTTGTGGGTATTCGCTCCCGAATCGAATCAGGCTGCACCATTCGCAACAGTCTAATTATGGGAGCAGACTACTACCATGGTGACTTTGAGCGTAAAAGCGACTGTGATATTAGCCCAGTACCCCTAGGGATTGGTGCAAATAGTGAAATTGAAAACGCGATCGTCGACAAGAATGCCCACATCGGCTGCAACGTAAAAATTGTCAACAAGGCCCGGGTCGAAGAAGCAGCCAGAGAGTCAGACGGATTTTATATTCGCAACGGTATTGTTATTGTCTTAAAGGACGCCACCATCCCTGACGGGACAGTTATCTAATTGTTTGCTGAAGGTCTTGTATGCAGCTGTCTGTATGTCCCTATGCTAGACCAGCTGCGCGTCCACATAGTTGATCACGTTGGGCACCAGTCTTTGGGCAGAGTGAATAATGAGTGAATGGTCAAACTGCATCCACAAACGGGGACGATCCAGGATACCCACGCGCAAAATTCCCCATAGCTGATCGTCTTTTACAATGTGCCCTTGTGCGATAGCCTGCTCCTCTCGCACAAGCGGATCAGTATTGTGCAGATTCTTATAGCCGTCATCGACATTCTCTATAAAAACTGAATGCTCTGCGGCCAGTGCCGCATTAAATAAGGGACTATCCAACAGATTTTTGTCTTCAGGGTGCCAGCTGTCTTCCACTATGACCGGATGGTCGTTGGTTTTTTCCCAGTAGTGGGTTATTCTGCTGTACCGCTGACGGGGATGACGCAAGTAGAGAAGGCAATAGTCGCATTTAATTAAATAGCCTAGTACCGGTAGCAGCTGATTTAAGACATCCGCATCGCTTTCAGACCTGTGAAATATTGCCTCAAGCTCTCCCGGATAGGCTGGATTATAAACTGAGCCTTGAAAGTCGTGTGTAGGTGGCTTCATACAAATAGTTACTCTTATGGTTCAACGTTAGCCTAGGTTGTGCTTGGGTCTGTGCCCGTCGTAAAAGCTGTCAGCGATACCAGGTACAAGACCGCCGTGTCAGGACTGCAAACAGACAGCTCTACCTTTTTTACATATTCAGAGAATAGAGCAGAGTTAGGTCTTTCCCATCCCATGTCTTACCCAGAACATTGGCCGTTCCCGGCAGCTGCTTGAGATCAATTTTTCGGAATTTAAACAAATGATAAATCCTAGTTTATGAAACGTAACTTTGCTTAGACCTCTGCAATAAGACAGATAAGTCCACCTGTGATTGATACACAGGTGGATCACCCTAAGTAACGCTCAAATGTAATGAAAACCTTCAACAGAAGCAAGATCTAAGCCAGACAGTGGCTTTGTAGGATTGGGATATAGCGGATTTGAGACGTGTATTAAACAGCAAGATCCTCTTCGGGCATTTTGACAAAGCTGCGGGAACGGTTGTAGAGAAGAGCCATGCCAAAAGACAACGGTCCAATCCGACCTACATACATCATAGCGATGATGATCCACTTTCCGGCCAGTGTTAAGTCACCTGTAATACCTCGGGACAGTCCGACCGTACCTAATGCAGAGGCCGCTTCAAAAATCAAATCCTCAAACACCTGCTCTTGAAAGACTAGCAAGAAGCCAGAACCGATTAAGAAAACCAAGATGTAGAAAACAATCGCGGAAAATGCTGCTGTTACTCGTTCTTCAGGAATACGGCGCCCCATGTAGGCCGTTGAATTGCTGCCCCGTAAACTACTCCACATGCTACCTAAGGCTGCAGAGATGGACGTTGTTTTGATGCCACCCCCAGTTCCAGACGGTGAGGCTCCCACAATCATTAGCGCTAATGTTAGTAAGATGGCAAAATTACCCAGTGAGCCTATGGGATGAGTATTAAAGCCAACGGTTGTCAGTGCAGTCATTGCCTGGAACCAGGCCGATAGGATACGTTCGCCCATAGGTAAATCCTGCATAGACGTATCGAAGAATAGCAGAAGTAAGAATCCGGCAATTAAGAAGAAACTAGTAAACGACAAAATCACCTTAGTTGTCAGCGTCATGGAGCGACGACGCTTAACTAGACTTTGCCACACGTCCGATGCCACCAAGAAACCAACGGCTCCCAGCATACTTAGAATGCTGATAACTGCGTTGATCCAAAAGTCATTTCGAAAGTCTTCTAAGCTATTTGGGAATATACTAAATCCGGCGGTGCAAAATGCAGAGACAGTGTGAAAGACAGCGGCCCAGAGCGAGTTCTCCACACCTTGGGCTCTAAAAAGGGGAGTCAATAAAAAGATACCCGCAATTTCTACTAGCACTGTAAAGATAATGGTGTGTCGAATGAGTGTCTTCAGGTCAAAGCCCTCTGGCAGCGAAAAGACAACAGAACCAATACGCTTCCGAAACGGTGAGAGATTCTCATTAATACTCTTGGCTCAACCTTGACGGCCCAGCATAAGGTGATGGTGAGTAAGGCAAAGAGCGTCTGCAATCGCTCCAAGAGTCGGTTCGTAAACTAATACTAAGCAGCCTGAGCAGTCTTTGACCTCCACCGTCGTTGGTTATCAGTTAGCCGACGCAACATTAAGCGAATCATCACCACATAGACTTCTCTTTCATGGTTTTCAGGTAACACCTCATAGTCTCGGCACAGACGTCTGGCCTTGTCTAACCAAGCGAATGTTCTCTTAACAACCCATTCTTATCGTTTAAATAGGGAGTCGAATGACGAATTCGGTGCCTTGTCCTATTTTTGAGTGAAAATGTAGGCTGCCATGATGTTTTTCGACAATAATCTGGTGGCTAATAGCTAATCCTAAACCGGTTCCCTTGTTGTCTGCTTTGGTTGTAAAGAAGGGGTTAAACAACTGTTTACTGACTTTTTCTATCATGCCAGGGCCATTATCTCGAATATGTATTTCAATCCATTGATTATCTATTTGCTGAGTTTGAATTTTAATCCTAGGAAGAATGCTAAAACTTTTGTCAGCATTGGAGGTTTGTTCATCGATAGCATCAATGGCATTGACGATGATATTCATAAACACCTGATTGAGCATACCTGGATAGACTTTAATATGAGGTAATTGCTCAAAGTCTTTAATAATTTGGTAACTACTTAGGCTGAGGAACGAGAGCAACAGGCTGACCAGAGAATAGTCCAATCAACGCATCCAAAATAGTCCGGTCTTGTTTGCGTAGGGTGGATAAGTATCCCCGAATCCTGCAGAACATACGCGCCCCGCTCACAGACCGAAAACAGCCCGAAATCTTCTGCTTGAGTTTCATCATCCGCACATCCCGTTCAGCTTGATTGTTGTCAAAGGGCACGTCAAAATCAACCATAAAGCCAAG
>JBHJIL010000062.1:0-77918 GCA_050043465.1 Leptolyngbyaceae cyanobacterium | reverse complement strand
CAATCAGCCAGTCAATCAGAAGCATGGGCGTGGAGGGAAATCTGAAGCAATAGCCCAAATCATCCCACAAGGGGTCGCTGTCATAAAAGATCGTTGCAAAGGTCTATTAATCGGAACTTTGACGGTGTGGGAGAGTTTGTGAAGCTTGCGATCGCACCCCCACTTCCATACGAAACCCACATACTGGCCCCTGAAGCTCTTTTAGCGTTTCTTGAAAGCAACCCATGCGCGCCATTTCTATTTTTTCCCTGGCGGTCAGCGCCATCGCCTGCTTGACTCCCGTGGCCAGAGCCGATGGTCTTTCCTCGTCCCCCATGGAAGGGTTTGAACGATTAGATGACGCGACCATTCCAGTGAGAACCATCTCAGGCAGCTGCCCAGAGAGCGTTACCTTTTGGCGCGATCGCTTTGAATTTGAGCACGGGGCCTACACCGGTGTAATGCTCAATGTCGCCCCCATCGGCCAGGGACAAACAGAGTTTATGGAGAGCCAGGAACGAGCCGTCACCTTCAAAACACCGCTCAAACCCCAGTTTTATAGCTGCATTGGCACCCTCAGCAGCGGTCCCCACTCGCCAGTCGAACACCGGCACCTGTATCACCTGTGGTTTGCGCAAGGTCATGTATTTTTTCGCCTAGATCTAGGCCCTAAGCCAGCGGATGCCACCCAGCTATCCAGCATTAGCCACCAAGAAATTGTCGGCCAGTATCCCTACGCACAATGGCTAGCGGCCTATTAAAGCGACCTATCAAATACAAACCCTTTCGATGCGTAACCGTTATTCAAACCATCCAATGATCATCAAGTTTTACACCCTAGCCCTCAGCGGCACTTTACTCATCCCCACCGCCGCTATGGCAGAAGGACTATCGCCCGTTAGCCAAGACACCTTCGAGCGTTTGGATACTATAGTGCTACCCGTTGAAGTTACATCGGGGAACTGCCCTAGCACCGTGGAACTGTGGCAGGAATATGACCCCAATTACGAAGTAGGGGACCACAGCGGACTGATGCTAAACGTGACTGCCCTGGGTCAAGGAACCACTGAATTTGTGGATAGCCAGGAGCACTCTGTCACCTTTCGCACACCGCTGACGCCAGAGTTTTATAGCTGCGTTGCTTATCTGGGCAATGACGATACCTTTGACGAAAGTGCCCAGTATTACCGCAAACTATACGATATTTGGTTTGGCCAGGGCCATGTTTACTTTCATTTAGACATCAGCTCCATCGCCCCCAAACCCCATGAACGGGACTGGTATTACGCAACCATTACCCATCAGAATATTGTGGGGCCGTATCCCCATGTTCGTTGGGCCGTTGGAGACTGAGAATTATTCCAGTAGCCAAGCAAACAAGTCTGCGATCGTCAGCTGCAACTCACTGGCGAACGCTGGTACAGGAATAACGTCATCTGGCTCATCCAACACGTCAGGTTCCTGTTTGGAACGGTAGTCATACTCTGTTTGCTCATTGGGGTCGATCAGCCAGCCCATTGCTGTTCCGTAGCGCAGGCAGTGCAAAATATTTTTCGTTACTTTGGTTTGGCTTTGATCTGGAGACAGGATTTCAATGGTCCAGTCTGGTGCAACCGCAAATGCATTGGCAACTTCTCCATTCTCATCACGAGGAATACGGCCCCAACGAAAGACGGTAATATCAGGCACCGTTGAACGCCCACCAAAGGTGCAGCGTAATTCAGGAAATGCGCGAGCAATGCGCTTAGATTTAACTACCCCGTTGATAGCGGGGACAAGCTCTCCTTGAATAACGCTATGTTTCCCCTGGGGTATTGGCTTTTGGATGATTTTGCCATCAATGTATTCATTCGCAGGTTTCGTTTCTGGCAGCTGTAAAAACTCTGCCAGAGTCGTTGTTTTGGATGGTGTCTGTACCATTGGGTTTGCCCCCTCTACCTACCCAACCAGAGACCAGACATAGTTCTATCTAGAATCGAATGGGACATGTTTCTGCCCTGCAGGATTCCACTCGTCTCAAGCGTAAAAATTGCAACTGAACAGGCTAACTCTGGAAGAATTCAGCGATTGTAGGGCTGCTCCATACTTAAGCCCGGAATGATGCGATAGTGCTTCACATTGAATGTGCAGAGGGTGGCATTGCTACCAACAGCGCAAGCGGCAATTAAGGCATCAATCAGACCAACTTTATTAGACAGATGGTAAGCCGTGAAGTCAGATAAGGCTCGAGCACAATCAACTTCAGTCGGCCAAATAATTGGCAATGGTGCTACAAGCTGCAAAACTTTGCGAACCTGTTGCTTGTTCTGAGCGTCCTGAACCAGCTCCATAACCGCAAAGCCCGGAATACTTGGTAAATCTGAAAGAGAAGCGAACCAAACTAACGCAGGCTCGTAACCTCGCTGAATATCGATTATGACGTCGGTATCAACCAAATACATCTGCTTCTAAGGATGCTCACGATTTTCAGCTGCATAACGTAACTGACGCGCATGCTCCTGACTGTCAGTGATATCAGATCGGGAGTTGACTACCCCAATGCTTTCCCAGTAAGCGACCAGCTCCAATCCAGTTTTAGGAGGATCCTGCAGAAAAGGACGAAATGCAAGCACACGCAAAATATACTCTGCTAGAGGCAATTTGAGCTGAGAAGCCTCTGCAGACAAGTCACTTTCAAGTTCAGACGGGAGTTCCAGGCTAATTACCACTGCGTTTGCTTTACACGCTTACATCTGCATTTAATGATATCGAATCCATCAATTCAACGCTGATTTTCACTTTTTCAACTCAGAATTTATGAGCATGGTGGGTACTCATAAGTATTAGTAGGCGGCACAAATTATGGTCAAGAACACCATACAAAACTATTAGGAATGAATCCTACAGCTTTAAGAATTCCTGCAACAATCGAGCAGATTGATAATGTATCCCAGCACATCCTATATAACGAACATCAAACTGGCAGAAGCTAAAGCAGAAATCGCCATCGATAATTTCCATAGGGACGACCTACTAACCATTATTCTGATTGATCCCTGTACCCTCAATGAATCAGAACTACCTATGAATCGACAGGAGCACATCAAAACCGAACGAAAACGTCTTGCATATCTGGGGGATGCTCTCATTGATGCAGTCTTAGCAAACTATCTTTTTCGTCTTGAACGCAACCTGACTACACAAGAGTTTGACAATTACCGTCAAGCGGTCGCTGGGAGACCTTCCCTAACCCTTTTTGCTATCAACCTAGGGCTACCAGATTTCAGTTCCTCGTGGAATCGGAAAAATCGGCAATTACCAATAGAAGAACCCGGTATATGGGGAGAAATGTTTGAAGCCTTGGTAGGAGCTATTTTTCTAGATGCCAGACGGAATTTTGACACTATAGACCAGTGGCTCTGTGACTGGTTTCTTGTAGAAGCTGTTAACGAGTATGAGCAAACACAATCAGCACCCTCACACCCATAACTAACCGAAACATTTTTGGCTTGACGTGAGAAATGCTTAGCGGTAGTTTAGTTCTCACGCCCTGCGGGGCGATACTACAAAGCTCAATATTTGGCACCAGCGGCAGGTGCTGTCACACCTAACCGCTGGCTAACCCCCGACTGGGTCAGCAGTCCGAGGCTTGAGACACTTTATCTCATTGCTACCCCGGTTTGCACACGTTATCGGGGTAGCTGAATTTGAGCTTTGGTTTCTTACCTGAGCGCGTCTGAGGTGCGGTTCGCCGCAGATTGTTTTGGACGTTGCGACGGTTAACAACTCTACGTTTGGAGACCAAAGCTTATGTTTCTTGAGAATACTGAGGGTGCGGCAACCGTCGTGCCTGGAACTGATGTGCTGCCTAATTATCAGCATGAGACGGTGCGCCATATGATGTTTGGCAGTTTAACGGCGGTGCAGCTGACGATTCAGGACCTGCACCAGCGGCACTATGCCGAACCTAATGACTGGAGTAGGCCGATTTCTACCGGGCGACCCAATGAGGTGATGGTGATTTTGACCAAGCGGGTTGTAGTTTCATCCTAGTTCCTGATGCGCTCCCGGTTAGGGTTATGGAAGATCGCCTAGAAATCCTCTTGCTCGATTTCTTCGATTACTCGTAGCCCACCAGGGTCGCCTAAATTCAGGATGGCAGCGCGGGCATCGTCTCTGACACCTAAATCCTCATCGTCTGCAAAGGTCTCAATGAGCGCGTCAATGGCGGTGGCATAAACCACGTTGCGAGGCAGGTCTTTACACAGTTCGCCAATAGACCAGGCACAGTTGCTACGCACAATGGCAATCGGGTCGTTGCGCATGGTTTCAACCAATGCCGGAATCGCTTTGAGAATCGCTTCAAAGCTGATTTTACCCATTTGGCCCAAAGCGCTGGCAGCCCACAGACGCACCACGGACATATCGGTCTTGATCGCTTCTACCAGGGGGCCTACTGCTTTTTCATTACGGCAGTTTCCTAAGGCCCACACCACGGCTTTACGCACATAGCCGTGGGAGTCGTTAGTAAGCTGATCGATCAATGCGTCAACGGCAGTTTCGCTAGGATTACGTCCCAGCGCATAAGCGGCATTGACTCGCACCAGAGGGCTATCGTCTCCTAGCAGCTCAATTAGTCGCGGAATAGCACGGGGTTCTTGAATATTGTAAAACGCCCGAGCCGCTAACATACGCTGTTGCAGGTTATCTGACTGCAGGAGCGGCAGCATTTGGTCAGGGTTGTATCGCGGCGTATCATCCTCCAGCGGGATGTCGTCTAACGGATCGATAGGGGCGTCTAGCCCCACCTCAGTATCTAAAACCTTCAGAGCATCAATGTCGTCCATGGATTGAGATAGGTAATCGACCCTGGTAAATAAGACAGTGAGGTGCGGCTAAACCTCAGTATGATCACAGCCAAAAATGTTCATAGTATCGTTACCGATAGATAGGCTCGCTGTCTGTATCAGCAACTATAACTAATGTTGGGTAACGGCCCCTGTGAACCATTACCCAACAGTTGGCTAGTTAGCTCCAGTCGCTACAGAGGCGCTAGAGAGCGGCTAGGACATTACGAGCGGCCGCTAGCGTATTGGCAATGTCGTCATCAGTGTGAGCTAGAGAGGTAAATCCAGCTTCAAATTGGGAAGGGGCAAGATAGACTCCCTGCTCCAACATGCCTCGGTGAAAACGGCTGAACTTTTTCAAGTCCGAGTTCTTAGCGTCTTCGTAGTTATGGACAGGTCCTTCGGTAAAGAACATGCCGAACATACCGCTAACGTTGCCACCACAAACGGCATGGCCGTGCTCACGAGCAATATCTAGCAGTCCCGTAATCAGCTTATTGGTTTTTTCTTCTAGCTGCTCGTAGGTGCCGGGGCGACCCAAGATTTCTAGCGTCTTGATACCCGCTGTCATCGCTAAGGGGTTGCCCGATAGCGTACCTGCTTGATAGACAGGACCGGCGGGTGCCACCATTTCCATAATTTCGCGACGACCGCCGTAGGCACCGACAGGCAAACCACCGCCGATGATTTTGCCTAAGGTAGTCAGATCGGGCGTAACGCCAAACTTTTCTAGCACACCGCCGTAGGAGATGCGGAAACCGGTCATCACTTCGTCAAAGACCAGCAGAGCATCGTTGTCCTGAGTGATTTCTCGTAGACCCTCTAGAAAACCGGCATCGGGAGTCACAAAGCCGGAGTTACCGACAATGGGTTCTAGAATGACCCCGGAAATCTCCCCTGGGTTTTGCTCAAATAGAGCCTTGACCGCTTCAAGATCGTTATAAGGAGCCGTCAGCGTTGCTGCCGTTGTGCTCTTGGGTACACCAGGAGAATCGGGCAGCCCTAGTGTGGCTACACCAGAGCCTGCCTTGACTAGAAACATATCGGCGTGACCGTGGTAGCAGCCTTCGAACTTGATGACTTTGTCACGACCGGTAAATGCGCGCATTAGACGCAGTACGGCCATACAGGCTTCGGTACCTGAATTGACAAAGCGCACCATCTCAATGCTGGGGACCGCAGCCACGACCATCTCAGCCAAAACATTTTCGAGATAGCAGGGGGCACCAAAACTGGTGCCTTTTTGGAGCGCTTCAGTCAGCGCTGTATTGACTTCATCGTTGGCCTGGCCGCAAATAGCAGGCCCCCAAGTACCGACGTAGTCAATATATTCGTTACCGTCAACGTCCCAAATATGGGAGCCCTTGACGTGATCAAACACGATGGGCTGACCGCCAACGGACTTAAATGCACGTACAGGAGAGCTAACGCCTCCCGGCATCAAGCTTTGGGCAGCCGCAAAAATCTCATCTGATTTTGTCGTTTTTAAAGATGTGGTGGTAACCAACGGGCTCTCCTTCTGATTAAAGTCGTCTTTACTAAGGGATCAAAATGATTGCAGTGTTCTCAATCCTAGCGTTTGTGAGAGTAACGATTGCAATATGTTAAGGAATGTAGCACTGCAGGGAAAGCCCGCAAACTGCGACAATAGGGCTGCACTGGAGCCGAACTGACACGAGACCATGAGTACCCCGCTTTCTTTTGTAGGCGCTATTCCCACTGACAAAATTCGATACAACGATCGGGGACTGGTACCTGCGATCGCACAAGATTACCTCGATGGCACCGTGTTGATGATGGCCTGGATGAACCAGGAATCGTTACAAAAAACGCTGGAAACGGGCGATGTCTGGTACTGGAGCCGCTCCCGCCAGGAGCTATGGCATAAAGGGGCTACCTCGGGGCATCTGCAAAAGCTTAAAGCCATCCGCTACGACTGCGACAGCGATGCGCTTTTACTCACTATCGAACAGGTGGGTGATATTGCCTGTCATACCGGAGAGCGCAGCTGCTTTCATCAGGTGGATGGTGGAGTGACTCCACCGGCAGCCGATACGATATCTCAGGTATATGGGGTGATATGCGATCGCAAAGCCAACCCTAAACCCGACTCATACACTAACAAGCTCTTGGACGGCGGCGACAATAAAATCCTCAAAAAAATTGGCGAAGAGTCTGCCGAGGTCGTCATGGCCTGCAAAGACGACGCTCCCGACGAAATTGCTGGAGAAGTCGCTGATTTGCTATATCACACCCTGGTAGCCCTGGCCCACCACAACGTTGATATCAAGGACGTTTACCGAAAACTCCAGTCGCGCCGATAACCCGGTAGGGGTGTTCCATGAAACGCTCCTACCAAACCCGTGGCACAATTGCAGTACAAATGCCCTATTGCGCCATGGCCATCAAACCGTCTCAAGTCCAAGCAATCCTGCAGCGCAAGCGCACCCACTTCCACAATTTTAGAAAAAGCCAGCAGTCGAGTCTCGACCGCTATCAGACGGCTTGGACATCGCTGTGCCAGACACCCACAGATGAGCTACATGACTGGCTAGCCGACCAGCACGGCAACCTAGGCGCTCGTCCATTAACACCGCTAAATTCAAAAACCACCGGAATTTGTCGTAGCGGGCTGCAGTGGAATAACCGAGAACACAGTCTGCAGTGGGTCGATCGGCACCTCAGCGGCGTAACCACGTTTGCAGTGGATGGCTCCCAGATTTTTCCCAGTAAAGATCTGTCGCTGCCGGTGGCTCTGGTGCAAATCGGCTGGTTTGAAAATCCCCACAGTCCTGACGCTAGCTACACCAAAGATATTGAGCTAGACGTGATGACCCCGAAGGACCTGGAGCTTGGCGATTCGTCTAAGCCGCTGGAGCGCATGGTCAACAAGCACCGTTTTATGATGGAAACTCAGCGGCTGGTGCGCTACATCGAGCAGGTCAGGGACGCTGAAAACTGTCTGGTGTTTTTTGATGGTGCCCTGGTGGCAACCTTTGCCGATGCCTATGAAGACGACGATCGCAAAGAATACATCAATGCGCTGGTCACGCTGCTGCAGGCGAGCGAAACACACCGTGTTCCGCTAGTGGGCTACGTCGATAGCAGCTCTGCCCACGATCTCACAACACTTTTGGGACATCACTGTCCTAAAGTTGCCGGCATCCCCAAGGTAGAAGATACGCGGCTGCTAAATCGATACATGCAGTGGGGGGACCGAACGCCGATGTTTAGATGCGATCGCATCGGCATCCTCTCCGACTACGGCGAGCACAAAAAGCGCATTGCCTTTACCTATCTAAAAACCAATCAAGGGCTGCCGGCTCGGTTAGAAATGCCGATCTGGATGCATGAAGCCGGGATTTGCGATCGCGTTATCAACTGGGTCAGAGCCGAAACCATCGTCGGCGGCGGCTACCCCTACGCCATTGAAACCGCCGACCAAACTGCCGTCCTACAGACTCACGACCGTCAAATTTTCTTTCGCATTCTCCAAGACTGGGCTAACCAGGAAGAGCTGCAGCTGCGCTGGTCTAGAAAAATGATGAGTAAGCTCCGCCGTCGTTAATCGTAACGGGATATTACGACTTCCAAGCTTAGTACTCCTCGCTATTCAACAATCTAGCTGCCTTGATAGCAAATAAGTATTTTTACCTATCCCTGAGCGCATATGGCTTTGTCGTATCAGACTGCGTCAGCGCTTACCCATGATGTATGTCTATGGTTAATGAGAGAAGCATTTACTTTTATTGTGTTTGATTGCGTTTCGATACGTATTTCCAAATGCCTCCAATCCTATCCATAGGATGAATAGCTAGCGGAGGACGAGAACTCCTTATATAGCTGCACTTTGGGTGGTCTCGATGGCTACCCTGCAGTTTTTTTTTGACCGGTTTTAGCAAAAGGATTAAAGACTGATGACGTTGCCTTTGTTAAGCTATCCCACCAATTGTCAAAATCAGCGCGTAAGTGGTTTTGAGGTTCCTGGTGACGAACAGCCACGTATTTTTTCTACGGCCCTACTCCCCGATGCGCAGGAGATTGAAACGCTTATCCTGGCCACCTATCGGCGTATTTTTAATGAACAGCAGCTCTTAGCGTGTAATCGCGATCGCTTTTTAGAGTCTCAGCTGCGTAGCTCCCAAATATCCGTTAAAGAATTTGTACGGGGCTTACTCCTCTCGGATTCCTTTAGACGCCTTAACTACGAGTGCAGCAATAACTATCGCTTTGTGGATATGTGCGTGCAGCGGGTACTCGGTCGCAACGTATACGACCAGCGTGAAATCTTAGCCTGGTCCATTGTGCTTGCCACCGAGGGTATCCAAGGATTTGTCGATGCGCTGCTCGACAGCGATGAATACACAGACAACTTTGGCGACGATACCGTGCCTTATCAACGGCGACGTATTTTGCCTCAGCAAGCCATGGGTGAGGTGCCCTTTGAGCGCATGCCTCGCTACGGTAGCGAGCATCTAGCCAAACTTACTGCCTTAGGGAACGATTTCTCGGCTACTGGCGATGGCTTTGGCGACGGTCTTCCCCCAGAAGGTCTCCGAAAAGTTGGCGCTGTTATTACCGTAGCGGGTGCCATAGTTCTAACCAGCGGTCTCGTAGCGGTTGTTCTATCCTGGTTTGGCTGGATCAAGATATAGGTCTGATGATTTAAGGGATGGGTCGCTCTGTAGCCGCTGTTGAGAGGCCCTTACCTTCCCAAAAATCGGCAATACCAAAAATCCTGAAGACACTGGGGACATTTCGCTTCCAGTGTCTTTTGCTACGGAGGTATAGCCAGAGCCACTATTCCCATTCATTAAATGTCGGCGGAGTCTGCCGCTGTCTGGCGCGGCGGGTATCCTGCCAAGCGCTGCCAATTCCTTGCAAAACGCCTCGTCCCACCAGCCCAATGCCTCGACCAACCACTTCAGTTAGCACATACACAACGCTGCTGCCGACTAAAGCAATGACGGCCCGCACCCGAGGACTCAGAGCATCGCGGGTTTCCAGCAATAGCGTCACCGCCCAGGGTACGCCGGAAAGCTGCTCTAGCGCATCTCGCCGGGGAGCATAGATGGGAGTTAGCCTGATACCTCGCGGTCCCAGCGAGTAAAGCCGGAACTGACTTTCAAAAATGGCTGTAGGCTCATTCACCAATCGATTCCAGCGATAGCGCCAGGAAAGGTCATTACGAAATCGCTCAATATCACGGGTAGAGATTAGCCGACGACTGTACAGTCCTTTTTTAATCACTTCCACATCGGCCAGACGATTAAGTAAGGGCTGCATCACAGCATTGCCCATTTGAATTAACAGATTTTCCAACAGCTTTTCACTGTGAACCAATGCCTCAGGGGTACTGGCAATGTAGGCCGTACCGTCAATCACCATGGCATCCTGGAACAGCCAGTGGGAAAGCAGCTCAGGCACCAGCGGGATCGGGGCCAAAATCTCTTGCTCAACGGTGTCTTTTTCTTGGTATAGCACCGCCACTAGCTCCTGCTCCACGCCATTTAGCGGCACGGTGTAATAACGACCAAAAAATTCTTCAATAGTGGCCACCCACAAATCTCTTAGAATTTGAGGTGATTTGTCCCGCAGCTGCCCCGGCTGGGGCGCTGACTGTCGCAGGTCATCTAAGAGATCTTCAAACCGACGCAGAATAATAAACAGCAGCTCTCGCTTTTTATCAAGCCGTAGAATATCGATTTCCAAAGGCTCTGACGTTGTATTCTCCAGGTCGGTCTGGAGCTTTTCAAAGACGGCTTCAAATACCCTATTTTGGATATCACCATCGCGCAGACTCAAAGATGTGGGTCCGGTTGGTGTCATGGCGGCCGCGGCCCCCAGGGATGACGGCTTCGGTACCGATAGCCCCGTGGAGGCAGCTTTTGCCAAACGGCCAGACGAACGAGGCTGGGGCGTTTTATTCACCCAGCTGGCATCTGAATACTGACGTGTAGACCATAGCGTCTGGGTCAGCCAGCGAGCAGCCTTAAGCTCGCGCATTTTGCCCATTAGCACCTGCTGTTCTAGCCAGGATAGATGGGGGCGTCGCAGCCCGGTGGCGGTTTTGGCTAGCTGGCGCTCGATTTGTTGGAGACCTGAGAGCCGCATGCTCAATCGCATCGCCGTCAGCGGATCAGGCACCTGGGGCGGCTGACGGCGGGGCTGATCTGCCGAGTTGGGGGTGCAGGCCACCGTGCGAATTAGCTGAGCGAGTTCTCGTACAGGCATACTGCGGGTGCCGTAGCCATTGGCTCCAACCTGCCGAGCGGCGGCTTCTAGCACGGGCTCATCACGGGAGCTAAGCACTAGAACAGGCAGTTTAGGAAACTCGGTTTTGATTGATTTACAAAGCTGTAGTCCCGAGCTGCTGACAGGATCGGTGCCTGAATCGCTGATGCCTAACCCTAAATCAACGATGACTAGATTGATGGGCCGCTGACCGCGCAGGGTGGGGTCGGTAAATGCATTGGCTCGGATGCGATCGCACTTACGAATGGCCGCCATCGCCTCAGCCGCATTACCCGCCTCGGCTGCAATTTGGAATCCAGGCAGCTGCTCTAACCAAACCCGCAACCCTAGACGAAAGTTCGGATCGTCATCCACCAAGATTAATTGCAAGGGAGGTGCACTCATACCGCCTGATTCCATGCCACCGTTCTAGTATCTCCCACGGCTGACCTTTGCGGTGTTGGTGACTAACTATTCGTCCTCGTAGTACTCATCATCATCGTAGTATGCGTCATCATTGGATGTGGCCGCTGGCTCCTGCAGCGACTGAATATAGGAGCGTTCAGCATCCCAAATGGCAATAGCGTTACGGGCTTCAGAATAGAGGGCACGACCCGATTCAATCCGAGCCGCTACTGCGATCGCATCCGACAGCCTGCCCTGATAGGCTAGCTCCTCGGCCTCATCTAAGATGGGTCGATCTTCAGCCACTTGAATGCGAGTTGTCCAGGCTTTAATTGAATTTTGGGCCTGGGTGTATAGCGCCCGTCCTTTTTCGATCTTTCGAGCTGCTGTAATCGCGTCTCGCAGCTTGCCTTTACTCGCAAGATCTAATGCCTCACTATACAGAGGCTGATCTTCTAAAACCTGGATTTGCTTGGTCCATCGGGCAATATCCGTCTGGGCATCTATCCGGAGCGCCCGACCCTGCTCAATTTTACGAGCCTCTGCGATCGCTAGCTCCAAGCTGGCCTTATCGCCACTGTCTGCCAGCTGCTGAGCCCGCGCCAGAAAGGGCCGATCTTCGAGCCGCTGGATTTCTTTGGACCAGTGAGAAATCAGGGTTTGAGCCTGCTGCCGCTGGGGCCGCTCGGGGTTAATTGCCTTGGCCTGTGCGATCGCAATCTCCAAGGCCCCCTTTTGATCTAGCTTGGCCATGAGCGTAGCGCCGTAGAGCTTCTGTAGATCGCCTAGCTGCTTGGTCCACAGCGCTATATTAATCTGCGTATCCTGATAAAACGGACTGTCTTGATCAATTTGCTTAGCCGCTTTGATCGCATCCTTCAAATTTAGAATGTCGCCATAGACCGGCTCCCAATCGGCCTCAAATGTGGCCAGCCGCTGAGACTGGGCAAAGAGCACCAAATCTTCGGCCTCGGATCCAATCGCCAAATCCACCGGTACCTGCTGAATCAGTTTGATCGCAGCGTCGAGATCTTCCTGCTCCCACTTTCGAAATCCGTAGTTCAAAAGCTCAACAGACCAGTCTTCTATCAAAGGTTTGGCCTCAGGCCAGGCGTTGCTTTGCACCTCAATTTGTCGAACTAAGCCTAACGCTTCAGCCAAATCGTCTGGGCTGTCACTCTCCGCCAGCGTCTGGGCTGTGATCAGACTACGCCGGGCGTCCTCCTCTTGTTGGATAAACTGGCCCAGGTAACGATGGCGATCCTTTAGCCAGTAGTCGCTGGTCAGCCGCTTTATATCGCGCAGCTGTTTACGAGCGCCGCTCCAGTTTTGATTACTAATATCTTCTTTAACGGCAGCAGTAATCTCATTACCCGTAGCCCATTCTTCCTGCCAGCGCTCTAAGGCGGTTCCAGCTTCCGCATAAATCTCGGCTCTGGCGGGAATATAGCCCAGCAGCTGCTCAGCGCGGTCCAAGTTACCCGACTGCATCCGCTGCTGAGCCAGCTTAAATAGTCCCTTAGACCATCGATTGGCCTCATCTTGGGAGTCCTGATGCAGAGGATGGGACTCATCCCAGCCGGACACCAGCTGTACCCCAGCCACCAGGTCGCGCTCAGAACCTGAAACCGTTGCCTGTCTGGCACAATAAAGCCGTTCGCTATCAGCGCTAAAAACGGATATATCGTCACATTTGGGTAAAGGAGGTAGGCGGGTGATCATTGCGATCGCCCACAGCCCTAATCCACTCGATGCTGCTAGCAGCAGCAGCCATAGCCCTGACCAAAACCAGGCCTGGCGACCTTTTGGCTTGTTAGGTTTAGGAGAATGACCAACACCCTCATCGTTCTTCTGCGCTACAGGCGCAGCATTAAACTGTTGTGGATCGGTCGGTGTAGCGGTCATTATTGGCAAGGTCCCAGAAAATATGGCCGAGGGCTCCCCCGAGAAATCCGGGAAATTCTTTCGTGTGGAGCCGTTGAAACTCACACCCGATCGTTTTAACGCAGGTCACGGGCAAATACTCTATTGGATTTAGCTCTTTCAGACTTCCCTTGAAAGCATGCAAGTTTGATCGAAGCCGATCATTACTACATCCCAAAAGTGACTTAGATAGGAAAGCTTTGAATAACTAAACCAAAAATTTTGCTGTCATTGTAGAGGCAATTGACTGAATAAATCAGGTTTTTGATAAAAACCTTTGTCTAAAAAATACTGTTGCTGATTTGAAGGGTGTACCGATCTGTTAGAAGTGCCATGTATCAGCATCTTGCAGATAAAATCATCCCGAGGATCAGCAACGCTCGAAAAACTACTAGGAGTCCAGAAGCGATATGTACGGTGCCGATCCTCAAGACAAACATCCAATGGCAGGATTTCCACAGATCTGCTTTATCAAAAATACGGTCTCAAATCCCAACATCATCATTGGTGACTATACCTATTACGACGACCCAGACGATTCCGAAAATTTTGAGCGCAACGTCCTATATCACTTTCCCTTTGTGGGCGATCGGCTGATCATCGGTAAGTTTTGTGCCCTAGCCCGAGGTATCAAGTTTATTATGAACGGCTCAAACCACCGCCTAGAAGGATTTTCTACCTATCCCTTCGAAATTTTTGGCAACGGCTGGGATAAGCTAGATGCCCCTAAATTTCCCTACAAAGGCGATACGGTCATCGGCAACGACGTATGGATTGGCTATGAAGCCGTGATTATGCCTGGTGTGCAGGTAGGAGACGGTGCCGTCATTGCTGCCAAGTCAGTAGTCGTCAGCGATGTGCCGCCCTACACCATCGTTGGTGGCAATCCCGCTAAGCCTATTCGCCAGCGGTTTGAGCCCGATGTGGTTGAAAACTTGGTCAACATCGCCTGGTGGAATTGGGACATCCAAAAAATCACCCGCAACCTAGACAAAATCGTCGCTGCAGACATCAACGCCTTAGTCAATTGTGAATAAAGCGAGTAGCTACGCGTGATGAAGACTATCTACTTTAGCGACCCGCGTAAAACCAGCGTGGTTAGCTATGATTGACCTGTAGATTTAGGGAGTCTTTATGATATCGTCGGCTACTCTGGATACTACTCAGACAGCGGGGCTATCGCTTAAGCGTTGGACATTGGACGAGTATCATAAATTTATTGTCCTAGGCTTGCTCACACCTGAGGCTTCTGTTGAACTAATTAACGGACAAATTATCGAGATGGTGCCGCAGCAGCCACCCCATGCCGCCACTACTGATGAGGGCGGCGACTATCTCAAAGCTTTATTTTCTGGCAAAGCCAAGGTGCGGGTGCAGCTGCCGGTTACGCTGCCGCCAGATTCAGAACCGGAACCTGATTTTGCGATTGTCAAAATTGACGAGAATTTTTATTGCGATCGCCATCCTAATCCCAGTGATATTCACCTAATCATTGAAGTCGCCGACTCGACATTACAGAAAGATCGGCAGTACAAATCTCAGCTATATGCCCAGGCCGGTATTCCTGAGTATTGGATCATCAATCTGAAACAGCATCAGGTCATCGTATATCGAGAGGTGCAAAACGGTGCCTATCAACTGGAAGAAACGTTTGAGGCAACGGATCAGGTTCAGCCCCTGGCGTTTCCAGAGCTGACGGTTGAACTAAAACGGCTATTGATTCTGACACGGTAGAAACAGGTGGCTCAGTCGTTGTTGGCAGGAGTTTCTCCTTGTTGTGTTTGCAATTCCTTGAGCATGGCCTGGGTGAGTGGATGGTCAGAGAGCTGATCGGTTTTCCCAGCCTCAATTACCTGCTTGAGCAAACCTCGAAAGTTTCTTTTATCCAGTTCAACGCCCTGCGGGTGATTGGAGGGCAAAGCCTTTTCGTCAATTTCAATGGCACGCACATACAAGGGTTCCGCTTCGCTGTAGCGTCCCATTGATTTGTACAGCAATGCCAAATTATTCAGACTCGTCGCGGTAGAGGGATGCTCGGCCCCCAGATGCGTTTCTCGGATCTCGAGCGATCGCACTAACAACGGTTCCGCTTCGCTGTAGCGTCCCATTGATCGGTATAGCTCTGCCAAATTATTTAGACTCTGTGCGGTATCAGGATGCTCGGCCCCCAGATGCATTTCTGCGATCTCGAGCGATCGCACTAACAACGGTTCCGCTTCGCTGTAGCGACCCATTGAGTCGTACAGCAATGCCAAATTATTCAGACCCGTTGCTGTATAGGGATGCTCGGCCCCCAGATGCGTTTCATAGATCTCGAGCGATCGCACATACAACGGTTCCGCTTCGCTGTAGCGTCCCATTGATTCGTACAGCAATGCTAATTCATTCAGACTCGTCGCCGTATCAACATGAGCCGCTCCCAGCTGTGATTCTCTTAATTTCACTGCCTGCTCATAAGCCTTAGCCGCATCCGCATAGCGGACTAGAGTTTTATAAGCAGCTCCTAGCTCCATATACAAACTTGCCAACAAAGGCGACTCAGGGTCCTGTGCTTCCAGTTCAGCAATCTGTTGTGCAATCTGTTCAGGAGCAGCGGTTGAATCTTCTAACGTTTCTTCTGTATTAACCAAATCCTCCGCTACTGGCCTGTTCGTCAGCGTCATTGCAATCGGCTTCGAAAACTCGAATACCCCACCGCGCCAGCTCCAAAAGTCCGGTGCAGCCCTGGCCAGCTGTCCCGCAATCTGCGGTGTCAGCCACAGCACCACCGGCACCTGAAACTGCCGCAGTGCTTCTCGGGTCCACTGCAGCGAAAAAAACAGCTTCTCCTGGGACGTCTTTTCATCCTGGCGCAACCGCACGCTTAGCAGTTCATCCGCACCCAGCACCGTCACCACCGCATTCTGACTCGCCAGGTCTGGTTCTTGCTGAGTCAAATCAAACAAACACTGCTTCAGGCTATACCGCTGCTGATCCAGCTTGACCCGATAGCAGCGGGTGCCTTTTGCTCTTAGCTCAGTTTCATACTGCTCAATTAGCTGGTTTCGGTACTTCCAGTTATCCGACAGGGCCATCAGCAGACTCAATCTGCCGTAGCTGGCGTCTATCGCCAGTGTCAGCTTGCGAAAACTGCGTTTGTTGTCTGCTGATTCTTCCATCATGCATATACCTTTCAGCCTCGACGCTATTGGTTCCCCTTGGCAAACTGAAAACTAGCGTTTACGGCTGCCTCACCCCCTCTAACTCCCCCTTAGTAAGGGGGAGAACTGAAACTTCCCACCTTACTAAGGGGGGATTGAGGGGGGTAACGCAGGATTTTGAGCCTCAGTCCGAGATGTGTATACAAGGTAGCTTTGGCAAGGGGAGAATAGGTCCACACCTACGATTCTGTACCAACCAGCTGTTTCTGTTTTAGCAGCTCTATCACGATGGGATGAATGTCATACCAAATAGAATCGTTTTCGTACTCCAGCACCATCAGACCATGGAGCAACCGCGTAAATTCCTCGCTCCGCGCATCGGGCGTTTCAGCAGTTTTGTAGACCGTTGCCATTAGCTTGTATAAATCACTGCCAATCTGCCGGGCAAAGTCGTTTCGCAGATTTCGCAGGGCGATCTTTAGCGTTTCCCGGTCAATGGTGACAGTATCCTCAGGTTCAATATCGATCTGCACCATACATTCCAAACAACACTCCCGAGCCAGCCGCACAATTTCGCGCACCACCCCACCGCTCATCAGCACAATCTGCTGCGCGGTGTCAGGATCTAGCAGTTCTTCAGGGATCCGCTTTTTGAGCAAATCTACAAACGTATTCACATATTTAGCGCTGGGCTCAGCACCGGGACTATGGCGATTCTCTTTGCTAAAAAACTTGGCCACTGGAAACAGCCGTGGACGTACAATGCCCTCTGAATGGAGAGCGCTGAGGACGTTGGTTTCTCGAATGGCGGCAATGGGCACCGTAAAAACGATGCGAAACCCAGGGGAAAATAGGGACTTGATGTTGTTGCGAAAAATGGCTTCGGCTAGGAGTAAGTCGAGTTTATCCAGGTCGTCAATGATGACTAGGACGGGCTGCTTTTTGACGGTTTGGATGGCGGCAGCGACGCGATCGCACTTCTGCACTAAATCTGAGATCTTCTTAGAAAAGGTCTTCTCTAGCTCATCGCGAAAACTCTTCTCCTGCTTCAGGCTCAGATCAATAATTTGTAAGGCTTTAGTATTCAAGCCAATGCCGCCTTTAGTACCGTCGCTGGATACCTGCTTTCGCACAGTCGAATTCCAGCCCAGCAGCGTTTCACGTACATCCTCGGAGACCGGAATCTTTTGCTTGCTAGCATAGCTCAGCAGCTGAATGGCAATGGAGTAAAGGATATTGGTGTGGGTAACCGCTGACATCTCGATCTGATCGGCTATCGAGAAAAAGACCACCGCATGGTTGGGCTGCATATCCACCGACACCTGCTTTAGCAGCGTGGACTTGCCACAGCCTCGATGTCCTGCAAACACAAACTTGCCGTTAAGCGCAGAGGCGTTAATCTCTTGACGTAGCCGCACTTGAACCTCGCGGCCATAGTTCACTCGAAATTTTTCAATATCCTCCGATTCAATCAAAGGAAACAGATCCAGGTTTTTATATGCCTGTTGAAACTTTTCCAGCCGCGTTTCGCTCATGGCCTCAGCGCTAATATCCATAGCATTCTAATGCTATCGGACTCCACTGATCGTGAATACCTAAAAGCTATCCCTTGCAGGTAGCTATGCATTTTCCAAAAAGGTCTGAAACGCTTGTAAATCTTGAAGTACTTGCTGATGAGTTTCTGGGAGTTCTTCTATATTCTGAGCAATCAGCCTAGGTTCTAATGCATGGGTATAGTTGTTACGAACCACATGCCGGAACGCCAATACAGCTTTCAAGCGTTTGTACGTTTCACGACTAATCACAGCTGGGCGAATACTAGGCACTTCGAACTGCATCTGGTCCAATAGCTCTTGATACCAACGCTCAGAATGCCCGATGGCACTACTATCAACTCGGCGAGCAGTTTGTTCGAAGATTTTTTCTAAGCCTGTATAAAATCCTTGTAAGCCAAATCTAGCCGCGATCCAATAAGCGTCAATATTACTGGCTTTGGCCTGCTGTGCCTGCTCCATCGCATAGTCATATTCCTGAGTGAGCTCTTGCGCTTTCTGCTGAATATAGCCACTCAGAACCGCAACCTGGCTCATAGAATCCGGCCTTGTTTATAAATGGCGCTTTTCAAACTGTCAGGCGCTGACTCTATTCGTACTAGATCCAGGCTGAATTCTTTGATGCCCGTCAGCAAATCGCCTAAAGCTTCGCAATACCGTTCTAGCTCCAGTCCTTTTACCGCCAGGTCAATGTCTGATTCTAAATAGACATCATCGGCATTCAGCATGGACCCAAATAGCCATACGGTTTTTACATCAAACTTATCTTTGAGATAGTCAGCGGCCTCTTGAGCCCGGATTTGTCCCAATTCATAATGCTTACGACGCTGCTGCTCTTGGTCGCGACGTCGCTGATGATGGGCAGTGTAGATGCTAGAAGCCATTGTCACGACGGCAAGTCTTTTACGAGTGTAGCGATTGTCACCAGATATTCAATACAAAAAGCGGTCGGCATATACCGACCGCCTTAAAAACTAACGAACGACTCGTTAAGTCATCGTCTTAGTAGTCAAAGTCGCCCATACCAGCGCCAGCGCCAGCGGCTTCCTTAGGCTCAGGCTTATCGACGACGATGCACTCAGTCGTGAGTACCATCGCTGCAATAGACGCCGCATTCTGAGTAGCCGAACGAGTTACCTTAGCCGGGTCAACGACACCAGCAGCAAGCATGTCAACGTACTCGTTCGTGGCTGCGTTAAAGCCAATGTTGAAATCCTTCTCTTTGACGCGCTCGGCAACCACTGCACCGTTCTGACCAGCGTTCTCAGCAATCCGCTTGAGAGGCGCTGTCAGGGCACGAGTCACAATCAGAGCACCGGTCAACTCTTCACCAGACAGGTTGGAGTTAGACCACTCTTCGAGGCCGGGAGCCAGGTGAGCCAGGGTAGTACCACCGCCAGGAACGATGCCTTCTTCAACAGCAGCTTTAGTGGCGTTGATGGCATCTTCTAGACGCAGCTTGCGGTCCTTCATCTCGGTTTCAGTAGCAGCACCGACTTTGATGACAGCAACACCGCCGGAGAGCTTAGCCAGACGCTCTTGAAGCTTCTCCTTGTCGTAGCTGGAGTCAGACTCTTCAATTTGACGACGAATCTGCTCGCAGCGGGCCTTAACGTCGGCTTCGTTACCTTCAGCCACCAGGGTAGTGTTGTCCTTGGTGAGGGTGACGCGACGGCAGGTGCCGAGCATTTCGAGGCTGACGTTGTCGAGCTTTAGACCCGCGTCTTCAGTGATGACCTGACCACCGGTCAAGACAGCGATGTCTTCCAGCATGGATTTACGACGGTCGCCAAAGCCAGGAGCTTTTACAGCAGCAACGTTTAGAACACCGCGCAGACGGTTAACGACAAGCGTGGCTAGGGCTTCTTTTTCGATGTCTTCAGCAATAATCAGTAAGGGCTTGCCGGAGCGAGCAACCTGCTCAAGGACGGGCACGAGATCCTGTACCAGGGCAATTTTTTTGTCGGTGAGCAGCAGGTAGGGATCGTCTAGAACCGCTTCCATGCGCTCGGTATCAGTAGCAAAGTAAGGGGAGATGTAGCCCTTATCGAAGCGCATACCCTCGGTGATTTCCAGCTCAGTCGTCATGGACTTACCTTCTTCAAGGGAGATGACGCCTTCGCGACCGACTTTCTCCATAGCAGCGGCAATCATTTTGCCGACTTCTTCATCGTTACCAGCGGAGATAGTACCGACCTGAGCGATGGAAGTAGAGTCACCGACAGGCTGAGCCTTCTCTGCAATGCGCTCTACTAGGTAAGCGGTGGCTTTTTCGACGCCGCGCTTAAGTGCGATCGCATTTGCACCGGCTGCCACATTGCGCAGACCTTCTTTCACAATGGCGTGGGCCAATACGGTAGCTGTGGTCGTACCGTCACCAGCCGCGTCGTTTGTCTTGGACGCCGCCTGACGAATCAGGGCTACACCGGTATTTTCGATATTGTCCTCTAGCTCAATTTCCTTAGCGATAGTGACACCATCGTTAACAATTTGAGGAGAGCCAAACTTTTTCTCAAGGACGACGTTGCGACCCTTGGGGCCTAAAGTAACGGCGACAGCCTCCGCCAACGTGTCCATACCCTTTTCCAGGGCGCGACGAGCATTCTCGTTATATATGATGCGCTTAGCCATGAATTAACCTACTGTTTCAGAACGGTTGAGATGAGTCTTGGGATAGAGCTAACAAGAAGATGAATTTGGCTCTTAGCCAACAACAGCCAGGATGTCCTTCTCCGATAGAAGTACGTAGTCATCACCACCCAGCTTGATATCAGTACCTGCGTACTTGGAGTAGAGGACCTTGTTGCCAACTTCTACATCAGGAGCCTGACGACTACCTTTGTCATCGCGCTTGCCAGGGCCCACAGCGGTAACTTCGCCTACTTGGGGCTTTTCCTTAGCAGTATCAGGTAGCAAAATGCCGCCAGCGGTTTTTTCTTCAGATGCGCTGACTTTAATAAGAACGCGATCACCTAGGGGAGTGACGCTTGAAACACTCAAAGATATGGCTGCCATAGTTGTCTCCGAACTCTGTCTAATAGATCAATCATTCGGCAATTGCACCAGGGCAGGGGAAGCCCGCCTGAGCAGTTCCTGTTTGCTCGTGTCTGCATAGCCGGAGTTTTTCTGTAAGGAAACTCCACAGCTTACGCATAGGCATCAATCAAAAGGAACTTATAGAGGAAGGTACCGCAACCTAAATCTGGTTTAGCACTCTCTATTGCCGAGTGCTAATTTATCGCTTGAAGAGCTGAGATCGCAATATGTTCAAGGGTACGGGTTCCCGAACTCGGCGTCAGAGGATACTAAACATCAAACTTTATCGTTTCAATACAGTGATCTTTATCGTTGCTTCAGGTTGGATTAAAAATTCCTCGTATCATTTATAGAAGTGGGTGACATCTGTAGTTCTTGATACGTCTTCGCTTAGTGCATATGCTGACACACCGTCTAGCAACTGCTAACCCCATGACCTGCAAATTTTTCTACTTGCTTTTGGCAGCGGCATCTCTAGGGATACCAGAACTGTCGAAAGCAGCCGTTGCTCAAGTATCAACGGATACCCTTTCCATCAGTCCGGCCGCCTCATCAGCGGCTGTCCCCACTGCTATCGAACCAGCAGCCACATCGAATACAGATGTTGAGCAGCAATCCAATCAGTTCACGATTACCGGCGGACAGCTCTCGGATGGCTCTGCACCCAACCTCATTCATCAGTTCCAGCAGTTTGATCTAGGCGCTAACGACACAGCCAATTTTGTCACCAGCCCTGATGTCGCCAATGTCATCAGTCTAATTAATAGTCTTCAGCCATCAGCTATTGATGGTCTATTAGAGATTACCAGCAGCAATCCAAATCTAGCCAGCAGCGCTAACCTATTCCTCGTTAATCCGGCCGGTATCATCTTTGGTGAAAATGTCAGTCTCAATTTACCTGCTGATTTAACGGCAACAACCGCGTCAGCGTTGCTGTTTGAGAATACTTACTTGCTTTCCGTAGACGGTGCAATCAGCGAAGTTGCGCTGTCCTCTAGAAACACCACAGCTGCAGATTCATTGGCCCTCAGCGACCTTACAGGACCTCCCACTGGCTATCTGCTGCTATCCATACCAGACGGCACTATCAATGGAACAAACCTACCGGCTGGCAGTATTGATAACCAGGGTACTTTGCAGGTGGAGCCCCAAGCGAATATCAACCTAATCGCTCAGTATGTTCAAAATGACGGTGAACTGCTGGCACCGGGTGGGACCGCTAACCTGATTGCCGCTGCTGGGGACAACCTCCTACAGCTCAGTCAGCCAGGAAATGTGCTGACGCTGGATGTTATTCCAGCCAACACCCTTGAAATACTCTCGTCGGCGCCGGGCCAATCCGCTATTGCCGCCTTACCCTCTGGAGACCTGCCTCAGCTATTAACTGGAGGGGATGAGCAAAACGCAACCCAGATTAAAACCGATCCTGATGGGTCCCAATCACTGACGGGGTCTTCCCTAAGACCGGCACCAGGTACAGTTCTAGTCAGAGGAACCATAGACGTCTCTGACGATAGCCCTGTAACTAAACCCAACACCCCAGGCCAAGTCAATATTCTTGGTCATCAAATCAACATCATTGGTGGCGACATCCGCGCTGACGGGATCGAACAGGGCGGCACCGTCTCTATTGGCGGCATGCCCGTACTGGATAACTTCCGCGCAGCCTACGTTGTAGTCGGTCGTACTGCCTCAATTTCAAGTGATGCGTCTAAAGGTCCTGGCGGGACTGTTCAAATCTGGGCTGATGACACTGTCCAGTTTTATGGTTCGGCAACAGCAGCTGGTGCGGATCCAACGCTCGACGGCAGCGTCATTATTGATGCTGGCGAACAAGTCGACATTCGAAAGTACAAAAGCTCCGCTAGCGGCACCAACTAAGCATGCCGTTCGTCTTCTGCAACGCTGCCCTACTTGCATAACCGAGCAGTCGCTTAGATTGCCTCTCAGACATCCTAAAACTCGAGAAATTGGTATTAAAAAGGTCGTTGTATGTTGCAGCGACCTTTTTTGATCTGCTCAGCTGTAATTGCCCGCTTTACATATCAGGCAAAAGACTCAGTATTTTCGCCCTAATTCAATCAAGTTTGATGTCTAATTTCAATAAAGCCTAAGTGGTTTCAAGGATATCTCAAGCCAAAAGTGCCACTCTGTAAAAACAGAGAACTCTTTTAGTTTCAGTAAACATACGCTGTCATGACCGAGTTTAAAGCATCAGCCATGCATCAGTTCTTTTTGATACATAGCTTGCCTTAGATAGTCCTTAGACTCCGAGATTTTACTTATGCAAATATTTGCCACCGCAGCTCACCGTCTAGGTGTAGCCAGTTTTTGCAGTGCTGTATTTTTAGCCGCGTCTGCAGCTGCATCACAGGCAGCCTGCTTAGGAAACAGCTGTAGCCAAAACGGATTGATATTTAGCGCAGCATCCAGCAGCTTTGATATTACAGACGTCACAGGTCACGGGACTCTTGCAGACCCTTTTGTTGTTTATCAAGATGTACGAGGTCTGGATATCTCATTAGCAATTAGCGCTCTGGCCAATAGCAGCAAACACTCCATTTTTAATCGTCCAGGTTTCGCCATTAGTATCGTGGCCCGTAATCTTACGGGAGCGTTTTGGCGTTTTTACGATCATGAGCTGCAAGAAACAGCCGGCTATGCTAGCGGCGAAAATGACGGGCTGTCATTTGCCCAAGGTATCGGCCCGGTTCGCCCTTATACATCTAGCCACTATGAGCAGGCTGACGAAGTAACTGACGTGCGTGACTTTATCAATTTCTATCAAGGGGCTGGCGTCAACCCTGGTGAGACCGTGCGATTCAACTATTTTGTGACAGACACCATTCCCAATCAGCGTTTCTATATTCGTCAGCGCCCCGACTATCGCCCCAATACGCCAACGACATCAGCCGTTTTGGCTACTCTACCTGTTCAAGTCCAGCCGTCCGTCCCTTCGGGAAATAGCGCCACTCCGGAGCAAACACCGGCCCAGCCGCCCCAGCTGCCTAAACTCGAAACAGCTCCAGCCCAGTCGGTGCCGGAGCCCTCAACCCTGAGTATGGGAGTTCTCGCCTGCCTCATAGGTAGGCTGGCCAAACGCCATCAGCGATCCCGAACGCTGTAGTCAACGCCCATCTCTAACGTTAGAAGTCTTCATAAAGCAGGCCCGACGACGGCAAAGACAAGTGCCATGGATGATACATCTAGTGATAATCTTTAACATGGCACTTTGAAAGTAAAAATAAAATTAAAAGTCGCCGCAGTAGCTAATACCCTTAGGACAAGGCGCAAGCAAGGTCACCACTGCAGAGAAAACAAATACTGGCTATATCACTCAGATTATTGGCCCTGTTGTAGACGTTAAGTTCCCCGCTGGCGATCTGCCCAGCATTTACAACGCCCTCAAAATCGAAGGCACCAACCCTGCTGGTCAGGCTGTTTCTGTTACCTGTGAGGTACAGCAGCTACTCGGAGACAGCCAGGTAAGAGCTGTAGCAATGCTGTCCACCGACGGATTGGTGCGAGGCATGGAGGTTGCTGATTTAGGTTCGCCTATCAGCGTGCCAGTTGGTCCACCTACCTTGGGTCGCATCTTTAACGTGCTTGGTGAGCCTGTGGATGAGAAAGGTGATGTGGATATGTCCACGACCTTACCGATTCACCGACCTGCTCCCAAGTTTATCGACCTAGAGACTAAGCCCTCCGTATTTGAAACAGGTATTAAAGTTATTGATCTCTTAGCGCCCTATCGTAGGGGTGGTAAAACGGGTCTCTTTGGCGGCGCTGGCGTAGGCAAAACCGTACTGATTCAGGAGCTGATCAACAACATCGCTCTGCAGCACGGTGGTGTTTCCGTATTCGCAGGTGTAGGTGAGCGTACCCGTGAAGGGAATGACCTCTACAACGAATTTATTGAATCTGGCGTAATCAACGCAGATGATTTGGGTCAGTCTAAGGTGGCCTTGGTATATGGTCAGATGAATGAGCCCCCTGGTGCTCGAATGCGTGTAGCCTTGTCTGCACTAACCATGGCTGAGTACTTCCGTGATGCAAACAAGCAGGACGTTTTGTTGTTTGTCGACAATATCTTCCGATTTGTACAGGCAGGTTCTGAGGTATCAGCACTGCTGGGCCGAATGCCATCTGCGGTAGGGTATCAGCCCACTCTAGGTACTGATATGGGTGACCTTCAGGAGCGGATTACATCTACTCTAGAGGGTTCTATTACGTCTATTCAGGCCGTCTATGTACCTGCAGACGACCTGACTGAGCCCGCCCCTGCAACTACATTTGCTCACCTAGACGCAACCACTGTACTGTCCAGGGCGCTAGCTTCCAAAGGCATTTATCCTGCTGTGGATCCGCTAGATTCTACGTCCACTATGCTCCAAGCCGCTGTTGTTGGTGAAGAGCATTATTCAACGGCTCGTGCGGTTCAGTCTATTCTGCAGCGCTATAAAGAGCTCCAGGACATCATCGCTATTTTGGGTCTAGATGAGCTTTCTGAAGACGATCGTTTGGCGGTTGCCCGGGCTCGTAAAATTGAAAAATTCTTGTCTCAGCCTTTCTTTGTAGCAGAAATCTTTACTGGTCTATCTGGTAAGTATGTTTCGCTTGAAGACACTATTAAAGGCTTCAATATGATTCTCTCTGGTGAGCTAGATGAGATTCCCGAGCAGGCTTTCTATCTTAAGGGTGACATTGCTGAAGTAATGGAGACTGCTGAGAAGATGAAGGCTGAGAGCTAAGCAGTCTCCAGTCTTGCAGATTGCGGTTTTGTGAGTGATGGGTCGGGCATGGGAATTCGTTTTCCAGTCTGTTGATCAACAGACGTTCTACGAACTTTCATCACTCACAATTGACTTCACTATTCACCTTTATTTTTCTAGAGTCTTATGGCATTAGCAGTGCGCGTAGTGGCTCCCGACAAAACGGTTTGGGATGCTGAAGCGGAAGAGGTGGTGCTCCCGAGTACGACCGGTCAGTTGGGTATTTTAAGCGGTCACGCTCCGTTGTTGACAGCGCTGGATATTGGCGTTTTGCGGGTGCGGGCTGAGAAAGATTGGGTTGCGATCGCACTGATGGGCGGATTTGCAGAAGTAGAAGACAATGAAGTTACCGTTTTAGTCAACGGGGCCGAACGGGGCGATAACATTGACCTTGCTAAAGCCCAAGCAGACTATACGGCAGCAAAATCAGATGCAGACAGTGTCTCCTCTGAAGATAAGCAGGCTGTGATCAAAGCACGTAAGTCGTTGAAAAAAGCACGGGCCCGCGTTCAAGCTGCTGGCGGTAGCATCTAGGTGCAAGCTATCGCCCCGATATCAGTTAGGTCTGAACAATAAAAAAGCCCGCCTGCTTTTCCAGTGCAGGCGGGCTTTTTGTTAGGGTTATCCCTCAATCACGAACTACCAGTGAAGGCAACGTTGGGGAATTTCTCAGCTGCTTTCTGCATGGCTTGGGTTTTACCCCCTTCCTGCCAGTAGTTAATAATTTCGGTCGCTTGGTTTAAGAGTTCAATACGCTCTTCTTCGGCAATCCAAGTCTTGGACTCAAGCTCTATTTTCATCTGATCCCACGCATCATTGCGAGGCCAGAAAAAATATGAGGTCAGCGGACTCGATCCCTTGCCCACTACTTGATCCACGGCGAGAGCCACATCTTTGTCGAGCCAGAGAACCTTTAAGATAAATCGAGACAATGCAAACCTCCGCTGTACGCCTCTTGGCTTCAAAACTACACGGTCTAGCCTAAGTCGTTGCTGATTTAACAGATGAGCCCATCTGTTAGAAACGCGATATGCCGACATCTTACAGATGAAATCATATCGAGAATTAGCACCGCTGCTTAAAACTATACGCAGTCTATAATTTTAGCGTATTCGTTACATTAAGCACACTGAAATTAGCGCATCTAGCCTTAACATGTCCAAACCCATTGCCTTAGCGATCTTTGATATCGACGGCGTTGTTCGCGATGTCAGCGGCTCCTATCGTCGCGCCATTGCCGATACGGTGGAATATTTTACCCAGGGTCACTATCGTCCTACACCAGCAGATATCGATCGGCTTAAAAGCGAAGGCATTTGGAATAATGACTGGAAAGCATCGCAAGAACTGATTCATCGCCACAACCAAACGTCAGACCGTACCGCCGACTATGATGCTATCGTCAGCTATTTCCAGCAGCAATATCGCGGCACAGGCGATGACCCTAGCCAGTGGACTGGCTACATTACCCAAGAGCCGGTGCTGATGAGCGCCCAGTATCTAAAAAACTTGGCCAATGGCGGTGTCCCGTCAGCCTTTTTTAGCGGGGCCACTAAAGGGTCTGCTAACTATATTCTGCAACAGCGCATGGGGCTAAAAGACCCCATTTTGATTGCCATGGCTGACGCGCCGAGTAAACCAGATCCTACCGGGCTTTATATGACAATTGAACGGCTTGAGGCCACCGTACCGGCCGGGCTACCCGTCTTATATGCCGGAGACACAGTTGCTGATATGGCCACAATTCAGGCAGCTCAGAATCAGACTCCACAGCGACGGTGGCTAGGCATCGGTATTTTGCCCCCCCATGTGCAGACGGATGCTGACTATCAAGCCCGTTACAGTAAGACACTACAGTCAGCGGGAGCCGCCTTGGTGCTCCCCCATGTTGAACAATTAACCCCAAAAATTATTCAAAACCTGCTTTAGTCGACCTCTGGCTAGGACCCAGTCACCTAAACGGCATAGTCGGTAACATCAGCTACCCCCTGGATGGTAAGTTAGGCGACAGTCATTCACTGGTCGCCTATTGACGACTGTATCTGTTAGCCCTATGAGCCTGCCTGTTTTACTCGCGCTGTCCTTAGTCCATCCTATAGCTTCCATATCCTTCGAACAGGAGCAGCCAGTAACAGCTGAGGGTGAGGTAGCCCATAGTCAGGAAATTGTCCAAAACAGACCGCCAGAAGTCATTCCAAAAATTCAAGAGGTACGGCCTCTACCTGGAGGTCTTGATGAGGTACCCGTATTCAACAGTAACAGTCCTGAACTAGTTGAAGACGAGGGTATTCTGCTCTCGACATTCCCATCCCGTGGCAAGGCCACTCCGTCTGCCCATTTGGACTATGCCTTTGAAGGACGCTTTGATATTTTTGCCCACCATGTTGTTAGAGCCCGTAATGATCGAGACACTCGCACACGGTATTTAGGAATTGTCATCCACAATCCAACCAGTAGACCCGTCACCCTACGGTTTCGTGAGGCCGCTAGCTACCTGAGTCAGCAGGCTCCCTGGCATGGTCGCAGCGATGTGGAGTTTAACCTGGCTAGCACCCAGTTCTCAGGTCCTGGCAGCCGTCTGATGAATGACATTCTGCGCGATCGGCGTCAGTCTCTATGGCCCGATACGATTACTATCCCGGCAAGACAAAGTCACTTACTGATGAACGGCCCTCTGCCAGTCCGGCAGCTATCGGTACCAACCGATGGTAGCCTCTCCCCTGGTAGCGAGCTGCTGCCTTTATTACCCAGCAGTCTCGGAGGCAATCGCAGCAATGCTCGCTCCACACTGATGCGGCTTTCGAGCGATGGACCGGTCTATGTTGCTAGTTTGACCATGCTGGCTCCCCAAACAGACAGCGGTGAACGGGTACCGACACTAGCAGAATGGCTGCAGGTGCTAGCTAAAGGAGAGCTGGCCACACCGCGCGATCGCGCCCCCACTCGACCCGGTCGTCAGGTTGATCCATTTCTTTATGGTCGAGTCGCAGGTGTCAGTCAGGGCTCGCGCTGGCAGGCACGGCTAAGCGACCGCCGCTCGCCTCGGCTCGCTATTCCCCCCATCGGTGAGCAAATTTCCTACGCCATCAGCACCGTTGACCACAACACCTTTGGCACCGGACAGATTCAAAGCGCCCCTATGCTCAGACGCTATAGCGATACTGCCTATCGAGCCCATGGCAACTATGGAACTGAATACGATCTGACGCTACCGCTACACAATCCAACCCGTGAGCCCAAGACCGTAGCCCTATCGGTACAAACACCTTTAAAGAACGAAACCATCAGAAACGCCCTCACGTTTCTAAAGCCCCACGGATCACGCATCTTCTTTCGCGGTACCGTCCTGTTTCTTTACACCAATGACCAGGGTGAACGTCGAGCTGACTACATCCACCTGGTCCAACGACGGGGACAGGTGGGTCCACCGCTGATAGAGTTAACCCTGGCCCCCGGTGAAGAGCGATCTGTAGAAGTCCAGTTTCTGTATCCGCCAGACGCGACTCCACCTCAGGTTTTAACCCTAACTACCCACAAGGGCGATGACGGCTCCAGTTAAGCCTTAGGAGTGCCAGGTCATCTATGCAAGCTGTTTATCTTGACTAGAGGCAACGGGGCGATAGTTGACCTCTTCTTTAGGAGCGTCATTCTGCGGCAGCGGTCTAGGTACCGGAATGTATCGAGATTCATCTTCTGAAGGCGGCACCTGATTGAGGACTGACAGAATATAATCCCGATGAGGATGCTGCTCCAGCCAGGCCCGAATCCGGAGAGCTTGAGCATAGTCCTCATCTCCCAAGGCACTACGATAGGTTTCTTCTAAGACCCGGTTAAACTCAGCCTGACGAATTTGGGACTGCCACGGTTCTGAAAAGACTAGATGGACCTTGTCGTGAATATTGTGGGCCTGCAAAATTTCCCATTCGCCTCGGTCAAACCAGCTGCCACCGCAGTGGGAACACCGATCGAGATAAAATTTTAGGCCATGGCCCACCTTGGCCCGACGCATTAGATGATTGCATTCAGGGCAAAAAGACGCGCGGCGATTGTCGGACACTCGATCGCTGATATCTAAAGCATCACACTGCTTGATGTTGCCACTGCTGGGCTGCCACTCTAACCAATGCCAGTAATCATAGGAAGAAACCCATTGGCCCTCACACGTTTCGCAGGTATGAACGGCTAGGTGCTGGTCGAGTCGGGTACGTTTTAAGTCAGATGTCTGACAGCAGGGGCATTGCATAGCAGGGGCTTAATTAGGATTTTAAGAGGGTTAAAATAACAGGCTTGATCCTCGGAATGGCATTCTCAGTGAGGGCCTATCAAACAATAGAAGCTACCGATCGATCCATTCCAACAGCGATCGCAAATAACGCTTTATTAACGTAAACAGAACCGCTTAAGACCATCAAAAAATTGTGAAGTAAAGGTATAGGCCATCGCGTTAGTGCCACTTTAATTGAATTATTCCAGAGGTGACAGAATAATAGAAAAATTGCCACATTTTGATAAACAGCTTCGATCTGTCAATCAAATAAGCATCAAAAAAAATTCATCCCTAGCTCAATTTCCGCGACTGAAACCCACGGTCTTCAATCCCTGAAACGCCTACTACGTTTAAGCTTAATGCTTTCGCATTTAAAGGTTTAAGCTATCCACCAGGACCATATGCCCTCAGGCAGCGCTCTAAAACGACCGGATCTGAAAACCGGTTGGTTAATAGTCTGTAACCCAATAAACGGGGTTCTAAATCATCAAGTGTCGGTCTTTAGAACCACGCGTCAGTATCATGAAGATAGGATAAATGTCCGGACCTCAGTATGTTTAGGCCACGATCAGGAGTCAGTCATAGCTAATCACTGATTTTGCCGGATATTTAATCTCAAAAGAGCGTCGCTCCCGATCTAGGTAGCCAACTTTCAATCGGGCTGGTTGACTGAATGATATGCATACCCGCTTTTGCAAATCGTTGATAGGCAGCCTCAGCCGCCTCTGAAAAGTCAACGACATCAGGTACTACAACTGGCGAACTGCAGTCTTCTAAGAGATATATTTTGTGGGCCAGAGCGGGATCAATTTGCTGGATTTCACTCAGCAGATCGGCAATGGTCCAGGCGACACAGTGGCTTTTTGCCTGACCTGCGATCGCAACTGCATCAAACGTTAGCAGGTGCTGAATCAGCTTATGATTTTTGGCAGCCACCGGCTGTCCGGTCGGGTCGTCTAATACTTCAGGTCGCAACACCGAGTAATTTTCCGTTAGGGAGTAGCTCCCCTTTAGCTCAAAGCGCGTCTGACATTGGCGGGCCAGATTGTGAAAAAAACAGGCCTCTTCAAAGGCTGAGACCAAGCTATGGCCAATGCCCCCCAGCATCGAGTGATAGGGCCACACCGTCAGGGGATACTTGCCGTCCTCACTTAGACGCTTAACATAGTGCAATGCAAAGGCCTCCAGCTGAGCCAGCGGCATCCTCACGCTAGAGACAATTGCCGGGTTGACCCGCCAGCGTCCATTGACCACATCGTCTAGCGACACCATCGTCATGGGTGCGGGCATTTGTCCGTCCGCATCGACCCAAAACGCCGCATGAAAAATCTGGACGGCCTGATGGGTATCCATGGTCGGAACAATTTCTGTAATCTGCCCTAGATTGCGATAGACAAACTCACACAAACGCTGCGTATCGGCAACCGCCCCATCCCCTGACTGACCACCGACAAACAGCTCAAAATCCGGAATACAAAACGTATTTTGCACATCAATAGCCAGCAGACAAAGGCGGGGGCTATCAGTCTGAGCTGATTGAATACTGTGATTTTTAGCCCAGGTCTGAGCCTGGACCGCCCGCTTTTCATAGGGGACTCGCCATACCTGGCCCACAGACTCGGCAGTAAAAAAATCAGGTATCGGTAGGGAATGGGACATCACATATTTCTCCGGGATGCGGGGTCAACCATGTTAAAACTGGCCTGGAACTGGACAATAACTGTTTTCAGCGGGTCTGGTAGTAAGGGCCAAACCTGCTCAGCAACAGCCTCTGGAACATGGCCATAGAACGCTTCAGCAATACTGCCCGTGATACAGGTCAGGGTATCAGCATCGCCTCCCAGGGAGACCGCATTACGAATCGCATCGGTAAAACTAGTCGATTCTAAAAATGCAATCATCGCCTCTGGCACGGTTCTCTGACAGGACTCATCAAATTGATAGACTGGCCGAATTTGGTCTAAGCGACGGCTAAGATCGTAACCAAACGTGGTCTCTACATACTGTTTGATCGCATCCTTTGAGCGTCCCTGACGCGCCAGAAATATAGCCGCTGCCGTTGCCTGCGCGCCTTTGATGCCTTCAGGATGATTGTGGGTCACCACTGCTGTCTGCTGCGCTGCGCTCAGCACGTCCTCCAAACGGCTATGGGCATAGGCCACTGGGCTGACTCGCATCGCCGCACCGTTCCCCCAGCTGTTGTAAGGCTGGCTGTCCGCTGACGCAGCCCACGCCTGAAAGCGGGCGCCATACCCCCCGCAGGGCTCAGGATAGCGGCGATAGTAGCGTTTGAAGGCATCCGTGTAGGTACCCCCATTGAGCAACACATCGGCTACGGCCACCGTCAAAATCGTGTCATCGGTAAAGATGCTTTGGTCGGTAAATAAGGGAAAATCCTTGGTTTTATGGTCTTTAAACTCGTAGACAGAGCCAATAATATCGCCGGTAACTGCGCCAAGCATAAGGATACATATCCAGGTAAAACGTTTAAGAAACTGATTGTGTATTTTTTACACTAAGGGTAGTTTGGTTATAACCAATGCAGCTTGAAACGTCAACCGCCCGCGATGTCTTATACCTATGACTATCCCAGACCCGCTGTCACCGTAGACTCTGTGGTATTTGGTCTAGAGCAAGCCGGTCTGCAGGTGCTATTGATTCAGCGTCAGCTGCCGCCTTTTGTAGAACAGTGGGCCTTACCCGGTGGATTTGTCCATCCCAATGAAGCGCTAGAAGCAGCCGCTCGCCGCGAACTCCAAGAAGAAACCAACGTTACGGGGCTATTTCTCGAGCAGATGCACGCCTATGGTCAGCCTCATCGAGACCCTCGCGGTCATACGATCACCGTGGCGTTCTATGCTTTGGTCAATCTTTGGGACTATCAGCTCAAAGCGGCTACTGATGCAAAAGCAGCTCGCTGGTGGCCCTTGAATCAGCTCCCAAGGCTGGCGTTTGACCATGGCATGATTGTGCAAGATGCGATCGCAACCCTGCGCAGCGCCATCCGTCAACGCCCGATTGGGTTTGAACTACTCCCTGACAAATTCACCCTCACCCAGCTGCAAAAGCTCTACGAAATCGTATTAGATCGCCCGTTTGACAAGCGCAATTTTCGTAAAAAGCTGCTAAAGCTAGATGTCTTGGTGGCGTTAGACGAAAAAGAAACCAACGTCTCCCACCGCGCCGCTCAGCTGTATCAGTTCAATCAAGCTAAGTACAAAGCGCGGCAGCAGACAGGATTTAATTTTGATTTGTAAACGCGACTCACAGCCCAGGAACTATCCCAGTAGCGAGTAGATGTTGCCATCAATTAACAGATGGGTAATGCCCTTTGCCTGCAGATAGGACGTCGCTTTGGTAATCAGCTGACCGTCTGGCACTTTGATCACCCGCTGATTGCGGCGTGAAAATCGTCTGGCGACCCGATGATTATCAAAGATCGGTAGGGTGCGTGCTGACTCCTGCTGCTCAGGAATTTTTCCGAGTTCTGCAAATTCTTTTAGAGGATGGGTAATCAATTCGGAAAGACGATCCACCACTAGATAACAGGTACGCGGAAAGACAGCATCCGAGAGGGGCATGATTTCTACAGCTGCGCCAAACAGCCCCGACTCATCACCTTCATCAAATTCGTCCTCGTCGTCAGCCTCATCATCGTCGTCCTCGTCGTCAAACTCATCATCAAGCTCGTCGTCATCGAGGTCGTCTAAATCTTCATCGAGGTCCTCTAGCTCCTCGTCGTCATTGCTGCGAGCGCTGGGCTCGCTCAGTAGCTCTGTCGCAACCGCTGATACATCATCGCGCCCGGAGGGAGACTCGTCATCGGTAACCGATTCAGAGTCCAATAGGGTGAGCTGCGCGTCGTCTTCGGCGGCATCGTCTTCAGACCGCTTACGCGATCGACGGATGGGCTTTTCAGGCTTTGGCTTTTCCTCAGTCCGCTGGGGCGATGGAATGACCTTTTTCTCAGGTGAGGCTAAGCGTTTCTGCTCAGGTGAGTCCGACCGTTTCTGCTCAGACGGAGCCGACCGCTTCTGGGCGATCAGCGCTCGATATTCATCTTCGGGCAGCTGAGTTTTGAGAATACGGCTAATGGTACTGGTACTAACGCCATAACGCTTGGCAATAGTGGATGTAGTCTCCCCAGGTTGCCGATATATTTCAATTACATCGCTTTTATCAGCGTCAGACAGTTTGCGCGGTGCCATATTAGCAACGACCCACAAGGGCGGATAAAAAATGTCTCTCTAGTATGCCAGGTTTGGGTCAGGTGTCATGCCCGGCGGCGAGATCCCCGACGGGACCGTTGAGAAACGTCATATTCAATCGCAGCCCCAGCGGCAAAGAAGAGCGCGGATAGAATCCAGAACACTTCCCAGAGCGCCCCTTCGACATAGTTATCGCCAACAGACGCAAAGGCCATATCGGCAATGTATAGACAGAAGGTTGCGATCGCAATAAGCTTCCAAGACTGCGAGAAACGACCTCCCCAAAAGGCCACCAGCAACGCTGCAGCAATCACCACCAAAAAACAATCGGCCACAACATACATCAGAGCCACCGGATCGGCAAATTGCTCCAGCGCAGCATCCAAATACTGGGCCCAGCCCGGAGCCGGGAGTAGCCCAGCTACAATTTCTTCTTCTACAGCGGGCTCAACTTCGACAGAGGGTTCTTCTACAGGGACGACAACGGGCTCAGACGGAGCTTGGGCATGGACCTGAGCAGCCATAGCCGGCTGGGGTGTCAGATGAGTAGCCACCGATGGAAAGCCATAGTTTAAGACACAGGCCATGACCACCCCGACAGCACCGATGGCAAAAATCATGCCCCACTGTGGAACGCTCAAATCAATCCGCCGGGGCAGCGCTGCTAGTAGCATGCCAATAACCATAGCGACGTAGCTAATAAAATAGAAGGCGTCTCCCATCGATACAGACGGATCTAAGCCCCAAACCGTCCCCCACAGGAAAAAGAAAACCGTGCCTGCCGCATAGGCCACCATACCGATACCCAAAGCTAGCCAGACGGTCCGTCCGCTAATAATCTGAGAGCTTCCAGAATTACGGAAGCAAAGAAACCCCGCTAACAAAAAAGCAAAAATCTCTAAAAAATTAATCGAGATCAAAAACCAGTCCGGTCGCGCATCTTCTCCGGGAGCCAGCGCTCCAAACAGTAAAAAGAAGAGGATAGATACGATGCCCCAACCAAGACAAAGGAGCAAAGTAGACCGGCCTGAGCTGGATTGAGAAACCTTGGAGGACTGAGTCAACGCTCTACTCCCTATTGCGATAACACCAATAAATACTGCCGGAGGTAGTCAGACTATCCCTCTGGTCACCCGCAGCATACCCACAATACAGACTTAGAATGCCGACTTGCAAAAAAAAGCAACGCTGAGATGCTGATTACGTCAGCGCTTGCTGTTATTTCTTGAAAAGGGAGTCAGTCTATGTAATCTGCCCACGCTGAATCTAGCAAGGGATAGCCATCCAGCAACGGCCTATTGCCACAGCTGACCACTAGATAACTGTTTTAACCAATTCAAAAAAGTTTCTCGCTCTGTAGACGAAAGGTCATCTAACGCATCTAGGGCTCGTTCTGTAAAGTTAGAACGCCCAAAATACGACCGACCGATCCGATGCAGCTCTTTAAATATGATATTGAGATGGTTGGTCTGCCAGGGAGGCAGCACTGCCGAAAATGGGTCCAAGCGTAACAGCTCTGTCACGAGTTCGTCAGACATCATCTGAGGTACCCGCATTTCTTTGCCAACGGCGGCCAAATCTCCCTCAAAGCGTTTGGCTTGTTTGTCTCCCATCAAATCGGCAACATCTTCGTACATCGCCTGAATAATTAGCACACCAGCTTTTACAAAAACGGTACTGACCCCGTTGACGGTCGCTGGTTGGCTCGTCTGTGCTTCACCCGATATTCGTTCTAGCTGAATTTTTCCCCAGACGCTAAAACGTTCTGGCTCCTCAAGCAATACGCAGGCTTTACCACGGTTATCCGTTAAGTCTCGCCATAGAATTCGGGCTTCCTCTTCTTGTCCAGCATTAAATACACTCAGTAGACGAAACGTCTGTCCTTGATAAGACAAAATCGGAATCTTTTGCTCTTTAGACGGATGCTGAAAACTACCGATTTCTACATCCTGGCGCTTTAAGATGAACATGGTGCCGCTGATAAGTGCTAACCCAAGGACATCGCCCGCGCTATTAGCTTGAGCGAATAAGCCATTAGTCTGTCAATCTAATCCTCTACCTTCTGTATGCGAGTTAAATCTAACTCATTACGTTAGTAGAAATACGATAGTAGAAAACCGTTGACTAAAACCATTTTGTGCCCCCAGCGTACCCACTTCCCCATTAGGCAGTTACAGGACGCTCTCTCCAGCAGCTGGTAGTCGTGCTAAATTTCAACTAAAATCGCATAGGCCTGTCCGTCGGATGACAACCTGTTGGCAAACTGGTGATCAATCACCAACCATCTTGATTTAGCCTAATAGTGACAGGCAGCAGGATAGCGTAGTCAGCAGCTAACTAATGGACCCTTAGCTCAGTGGATAGAGCAACCGCCTTCTAAGCGGTCGGTCACTGGTTCGAATCCAGTAGGGTCCGTCATCTCTATTATTATTCAGCTCGTTGAGGCTACCGTACCTGTTAGAGGGACGATTGGTAGAGCATTTTGCGATCGCAACAGACAAGACAGCTGCACCCATCTAGAAATTGACGCCCTCAGGCGGCGGACTGATGATCGCCTGCTCTTCAAGCAGGTTGAGCATAGTGATCAAAGTTTCTATTTTTGCCCCCTTGTATCGCTTACGTTCCCGTTGTTCTAGAGCCTGCTTGCTAACACCAAGGGCGTTGGCAGCATCAGTCATTTTAGGAAATACCAGCTTTCTAGCGGCAATCAGTCTGTCGGGTAAGCTTTCTAGCCAGTCAGATGCTTTCATAGCAAAGTCAATCTATATGGTGGCCAAACAATATAGCTAACCAGTTTTAGACTGTCAACGGGGATCAGCTGACAGCAATAGCTTTAGCCCTTGAGACATGAGTTTAGACACCCAAAACGCTGTAAATACTACCCACAGTTAGCTTGCAAAATAGCTCCAGTTAGAGCAGAGACTGATTTTGCAGATACCCAGCGATCTTCGGGAATGCTGAAATCGTCAACGGCTAGGCTGCTAACGCTTAGACACCCGCTACAATCCAGTCTTTTTGATGATTAGAGCAATAGAACATGTTGAACGACTAATTGGCTTGAGACATATATTTAGCCGCTTATTTCCCCAGACAGTTGGCCTAGATTTTTCAGTGGCAATTCCTACCTACAACGGCAGCGAGCGTCTCGCCATTGTATTGGAATGTCTGCGCTGGCAGCTCAATGTGCAAGATCTGAGCTGGGAGGTAATTGTCGTTGATAACAATAGTACTGACAACACAGTAGCCACTGTGCAGCGTTTCCAAAAGGAATGGGGCAACCGTGTGCCGCTAGTTTATGAATTTGAACCCCGACAGGGGGCAGCCTACGCTCGCCAAAAAGCCGTTGAAATAGCAAAAAGTCCAATCATCGGTTTTTTAGATGACGATACGCTGCCCAGTATGACGTGGTTGATTTCAGCCTACCGATTTGCTCAGGAACATCCTGAAGCAGGTGTTATTGCAAGTCGTATCCGAGGCGATTTCGAGACCGTACCCCCCGACAATTTTGAGCGGATTGCGGCTCTACTGGCCCTGACTGAAAGAGGTTCAGAGCCTATGATGTATGCCCCCCAGCAAAAGGTCATTCCACCCGCAGCAGGGGTGGTAGTCAGACGACAGGCATGGCTAGACAACGTCCCAGAAGAACTTATTCTGACTGGCCGCACCAGTACTAGCATGCTGACAGGAGAAGATACTGAATCGCTTCTGCACATTCAGCGAGCAGGGTGGGAAGTCTGGTACAACCCCGACATGCGATTGCAACATAAAATTCCGCGTACGCGCCTCACTCGCCAATATTTGCATGGACTTTGTCGAGGTATTGGTCTAAGTCGCTATCGCACTCGCATGCTGAGCGTGGCAGCTTGGCAGCGCCCGCTTATGTTAGGTCTGTATATGGCCAATGATATTCGTAAGATACTGCACCACTGTCTTCGCTATCGCCAGGACGTCATTCGGGATGATGTTGCCTTCTGTGAACTCACCCTCTATGTAGCTAGCCTGGTCAGCCCTATTTTCATGGCACAGCGTAGTATTCGGCAATACTTACACATGCGAACACAGCCCTAGGTATGCTGATCGAGACCATCAATACTGCTGCTGAAGATAGCTTTGTAAGCGACCCGCATCTTCAATCAGCAGCACATTTAATTTCCCCGTAGTGACAACACCGTTGGTATCAGGGGTCAGTTCAATCCAGTAAGCATAGAGGTCGCCTAGCCAGACTTCGCCTTGAATGGTATTGGTCACAGCCGCATACTGATAAACAGACTGGGCGCGGCGATAGTCGGCATACGTATCCGGGCCATAAAGGGCGCGCAGAGAATCTTCCAAACGTCCAATCGTTACCTGCTGGTCATAGTCAATCAGAATAAATTCTTCTCGACGGACAGTACTAAAGCTGCGGCGACTGCCAGCAGCCCAGATATCGTCACTACCAGACTGCTGAAAGCCACCTACCGGAAAAACACTGGCTTGAAAGGTAAAGCGGCGGGAGGGAATATCAGCACGGTGTACCCGCAATCCCTCACGACGGTCTGCCCGCAGAGTTGGGTGTCCTTGCATCCAGGTTTTTACCTCATCGACGGACTGCCCTGGAACTCCGTAGCTGGGACTCGCGAATAACCAGACAGGTAAACTCACTCCTAAGGCAAGCAGGCTAATCAGCTTTTTCATGATGTGTGGCTTCAATTTATATTGATTAGCTTTCCCACATCAGCGCTGTAGTGTCTCTTTATAGGGCACCTTTCTTCAGCCTCTGAGCCAGTATCTACAGTGTGCCAAAGCCTTTCTTCTTTTTGTTCTTTTTCTTCTTTTTAGAGCCTGCGCTGTAGCCGCGAAAACCAGGGCGACCGCCATCGCCCATGCCTGGCGCGCCCATGCCTGGCATGCCCATACCGGGAAAACCTCCCCCCATACCCGGCATGCCCATACCCGGCAAACTGCCCCCTTGCCCCATTTGTTTCATCATGGACCGCATTTTTTGAAAATCGCTGACTAGTTTGCTGATATCTCGGTCCACATAGCCCGATCCTTTCGCAATACGACGACGACGGCTGGGAGAGTTAGCCAGCAGGTCAGGATCTTCTCGTTCCTGCTTGGTCATGGAGTTAATCATGGCCTCACAGCGTCGAAGCTGGGTTTCTCCCTGCTGTAGCTGATCGGCTGACAGCTTATTCGACATACCGGGAATTAGTTTCATGATGCCGGTCAACGACCCCATGTTTTTCATCAAGCGAGTTTGCTTGAGAAAGTCGTTGAAGTCAAACCTGGCCTCTAGAATTTTTGCCTGTAGCTTTTCGGCATCGGCAATATCAACCTCTTCTTGAGCTTTTTCTACCAGGGTAAGCACATCCCCCATGCCTAAAATGCGGGAGGCCATCCGGTCGGGATAGAAGGGCTGGAGCGCTTCTACTTTTTCACCGATACCGATAAATTTAATGGGCTGCCCCGAGATTTGACGAAGCGATAGCGCCGCCCCCCCGCGAGAATCCCCGTCCATTTTGGTGAGGATAGCGCCGGTGATCCCGATCTGTTCATGAAATGTGTGGGTCAGTGTAGCCGCCTCTTGACCGGTCATGGCATCGACAACCAGCAGCACCTCATTGGGATTGATAGCCT
This sequence comes from Leptolyngbyaceae cyanobacterium, assembly GCA_050043465.1. Classification (GTDB taxonomy): domain Bacteria; phylum Cyanobacteriota; class Cyanobacteriia; order Phormidesmidales; family Phormidesmidaceae; genus Leptothoe. The sequence goes on along the minus strand of JBHJIL010000062.1, from coordinate 37,956 downwards.
GTTTGACCTGCTCTAGCTCCGCCATCATGTCCTGGTCGATTTGCAATCGGCCAGCGGTGTCCACAATCACCGTATCGATGCCGTCTTCCTTGGCCTTAGCAATTCCTGCTTTGGCAATATCAACCGGATTAGCATCGGTCCCCATTTCGAATACGGGCACATCAATTTGCTTACCCAGGGTAATCAGCTGGTCAACAGCGGCTGGACGATAGACATCGGTAGCCACCAGCATAGCCGAGCGTTCCTGCTTGCGTAGATGCAGGGCCAGCTTGGCGGATGCTGTTGTTTTACCCGTCCCTTGTAAACCGGCCATCAGCACTACCGTGGGCCGTCTGTTGGCATCGGCTAACGGTTCGTTGGCATCCCCCATCAGGGCAACCAGCTCGTCATAGACAATTTTGATGAACTGCTGATCGGGGGCAACGCCAGAAACGACTTCGGCTCCCTGGGCTTTTTCTTGGACATCTGCAACAAAGTCCTTGACGACGTTGAAGCTGACATCAGCCTCTAGCAACGCTCGTCTAACTTCTCGAAGCGCCTCTTTAATATTGGAGTCAGAGATTTTATCTTGACCGCGCAGGGTCTTCCAGGCGGACTCAAATCGTTCTGAGAGGGCTTCAAACATGGGAAGAAGAGAAGTCTATAACTAACCGGAGTATTGATCCATACTAATCGCTTTACCCCCGAGGGGAACACTTGAATTGATCGGTGGGGGGCTATTGGGCAGTTGCTATGCTGCTGTAGATGTCAGTGGCATACCGAATGAGCGAGCACAAACGCCGAGCGCCCAATAACCGAACTTTGGTTTTGAGTGCCGATGAACGCTGTCATTATCACCAGCAGTTGGTCAAAATAACAGGTCCTACTGCCGCTCGGACGCTACAGGATATAACGATCTGCCAGGATTTGTTTGAGGCCCTGCCGCTGCTGCCTGAAGCATTTGTTGACCTGTTGATTGTCGATCCCCCTTACAATCGCTCCAAGGTTTTTAATCAATCGACGTTTAACCGACGTTCGCCTGAAGCATATGCCGTCTGGCTAGATGGCTGGATGTCTCAGGTCACCAGGCTGCTCAAACCAAACGCGTCTGCTTATATCTGCTGTGACTGGCAGTCGTCACCAGAGGTGTATCGGATTTTCTCTAAGCATTTTGTGGTGCGTAATCGGATTACCTGGGAGCGGGAAAAAGGCCGGGGATCAAAGCAAAATTGGAAAAACTCATCGGAAGATATTTGGTTTGGCACACTATCGGATGAGTATTGGTTTGATGTAGACGCGGTCAAGCTTAAGCGTCGGGTGTTAGCTCCCTACCGCGATCACAACGGCAATCCTAAAGACTGGCAGACCACCAATCAGGGAAAGTTTCGAATTACCCATCCGTCTAATCTGTGGACTGATATATCAATTCCGTTTTGGTCCATGCCAGAAAATACCGATCACCCCACCCAAAAACCAGAAAAGCTCATTGCCAAAATTATTCTGGCCAGCAGTCAGCCAGGGGATCTGGTCTTTGATCCATTTTTAGGAACGGGCACCACATCTGTTGTCGCTAAAAAACTAAAGCGTCACTATCTGGGAATTGAACTAGACGAAGACTATGCCTGTATTGCCGAAAAGCGTCTGGCTCTAGCGGCTGAGCAATCTCAAATTCAGGGATACGCCGGCGGTTATTTTTGGGAGCGCAATAGCCTCAGCGATCAGCAACAGGCCAGGCGAGAACAGAAAGGATAAGTAGACTATCACATTTGCATACTCAGAATTAACGGCCATAACGCGGAACAACAACAAAACCACTTGAACAAAATAAATTGTTGTAGGACAGTCATTACATTTTCTAAAAACTGGTCTAGAGAAGGTGTCGCAGCCTCCCGAATTGACTCATAATAAGGACAATTAATCTGGCAGAATATCGATTAGCCCGGACAAAACGCCTTGCTGTTAAGCAGCGTTTGTTAGTTGGAATTGATTCATCATCTTCAGAGTCCAACGACGCGCGATCGCAAATATCTTTTAAGAAATTCTTGCCTGGTTTAAAGGTTGAGTTCCTGTAGTTTTAAATTGCCGCTGTATTGAAGCTAGTGCGTTTGCATACAGTAGCTATCTTGTCAGAAAATGCCCGCCCAACGTGGTTGAGTCAACCTAAGCAAATACAGCCAGCAGGACATTGTGACTTCCATTAGCCACGCCCTGTGCGGATCAAGTCATCTGTTGGATTTAGCTCTCCCGAAAAAGAGTCCTATTCCAAAAAGTACGGTAGACCGGCGGTAGCGATTCTCCAGACATTTTTGAAGAGTCACTTTTAGAAAAATAAATATTGATTAGAGGGGCACAACAGAGGTCAGCTATGGTCACATTTAAATTAAAAAATCTAGGCAAGAAAAGCCTGCTAGCCCTGACCATTGTTATGACCATCGGTGGGATCAAAGCAGCGAGCACTTTTGTAAGAACAGCTGATGCGGTTGTTCCCCAGACCCAAACCGACTCTATAGATGTCCGTCAGCCCTCATCGGAGTATTTAGTCTGCAGTGAAGCCGCTAGCTGGCAGCGCCCTAGCCTAAATCAGCAGCAAAAACAGCTAGAAGAAAACGAACGCTACAGCTCTCTACTGCAGGACAAAGATTTTCAACAGCTGTCCGAGCAGCTTTGGCAACACGACGTTCTTAGCTTTACCACCTACGGGCTAAGCGCTCGTATGGAGCCCATTAATCTATCAGGGCTGTGGACTGTGGCCGAAGACGTGTGGACTAACTGCTACAGCCAGGATGAAGGCAATGCCATCAACGCCGGTAATCTGGCTGAAGCCTGGGTCATGAATTATCGCGTGGTCGATGTTCAGTGGCAGGAAGGCCAGTATGTCCTGGTCGTCACGCCCGGTTCTGGAATGCAGGTCGTCCAATTTGTCCGGCATGAAACTGAAGCAGAACTACCGCTCACAGTCATCACGACAGAGGGCAGCGTCGTCGCTCACCACAGCGCAGACTGGTAGATTCCCAGACCGTTAGCTCTGGACAGTACAATGGGATTTCCCCCAGGGTGAATGCTTGGGGGTTGTGTAATGCTCACTGGGTTAAACCCCTTCCATGACCACCACCCTATCGTCTTCCGCAAATAGTATTGATGCTGCCGTTGAGCAGCGTCGTAACTTTGCGATTATCTCCCACCCAGACGCCGGTAAAACAACGCTGACAGAGAAGCTCCTGCTGTATGGAGGGGCTATCCACGAAGCGGGATCGGTAAAGGCCAGACGAGCTCAGCGTCATGCGGTTTCCGACTGGATGGAGCTAGAGCAGCAGCGAGGAATTTCGATTACCTCTACAGTGCTGCAGTTTATCTACAATGACTACCGGATCAATCTGCTGGATACACCCGGTCACCAAGACTTTAGCGAAGACACCTATCGCACCCTAGCGGCCGCAGACAATGCGGTCATGCTAGAAGATGCTGCCAAGGGATTAGAGCCTCAGACACGCAAGCTGTTTGAAGTGTGTAAAATGCGCGGGCTGCCGATTTTCACCTTCTTCAACAAATTAGACCGTCCGGGTCAAGAGCCTCTGGCACTGCTGGATGAAATCGAAAAAGAGCTGGAGCTATTCACCTACGCCGTCAACTGGCCCATTGGCATGGGCGATCGGTTTAAAGGCGTATTTGACCGCCGCAAAAAGCAGGTACACCTGTTTGAGCGCTCTGCCCACGGCAGTAAAGCCGCTACCGATACCGTTTTGGAATGGGGCGACCCGCGCATCGAAGAGCTAATTGGGGATGATGAGATCTATGGTCAGTTCTTAGAAGAACTAGAAATGCTCGATGAGCTAGGGCCAGAACTGGAGTTAGATCTGGTGCACTCCGGTGAGATGACCCCGGTCTTTTTTGGTAGCGCCATGACCAATTTTGGTGTGGAGCTATTTTTAGAATCCTTTTTAGACTTTGCCCTAAAGCCAGGTCCACGGGAAAGTACTATCGGCATGGTGCCCCCGACGCGAGAAGATTTTTCCGGGTTTGTCTTTAAGCTACAGGCCAATATGGACCCGCGGCATCGCGATCGCGTCGCCTTTGTACGAGTATGCTCTGGCCGGTTTGAAAAAGATATGGTGGTCAACCATGCCCGCTCTGGTAAAAACGTACGTCTGTCCCACCCACAGAAACTGTTTGGCCAGGGGCGAGAATCCTTGGATGATGCCTACCCTGGCGATGTGATTGGTTTAAATAATCCCGGTGTCTTTGCCATTGGTGACACCATTTATCAGGGTAAAAAACTGGAGTATGAAGGGATTCCATTTTTCTCTCCGGAGCTGTTTGCCTATCTCAAAAACCCTAATCCCTCAAAATTCAAGCAGTTTCGCAAAGGCGTCACAGAGCTTAGAGAAGAAGGTGCGGTGCAAATTATGTATTCGGCAGACGAGTCCAAACGCGATCCTATTTTGGCTGCCGTTGGTCAGCTGCAGTTTGAGGTGGTTCAGTTTCGTCTCCGCAATGAATATAACGTCGACACCACTTTAGAAATGCTGCCCTACAGCGTCGCCCGCTGGGTGACGGGGGGGTGGGACGCTCTAGAAAATGCCGGTCGGTTGTTTAACACCGTGACTGTCAAAGACAGCTATGGTCGTCCGGTCTTACTATTCCGTAACGAGTGGAACTGTCAGCAGGTAGAAGGCGAGCATCCAAAACTAGGGTTAAGCAAAACAGCCCCCGTGGTTTCAGGTAAAGAACCCGACGACATCTAGCCACAGGCGAGCCCTATGCAAATCTATTTAGATTACAGCGCGACGACACCGCCGCGCCCTGAAGTGATTGAGACAATGGCGTCAGCTATGCATCATAGCTGGGGCAATCCATCGAGTCTGCACAGCTGGGGTAGTCAAGCAGCCACGGTGGTAGAAACCGCACGGCTGCAGGTGGCAGATCTGCTCGGAGCCCCTACAGAGGGCATCGTTTTTACTGCCAGCGGGACTGAGGCCAATAATTTAGCGATTATGGGGGTAGCACAGCAGTACCGTCAGCCTCAACATATGGTGATTTCAGCGGTGGAGCATTCCGCTATTGAAAAACCGGTGGCGCTGCTCGAAAACTGGGGCTGGCAAGTGACCCGTTTGCCCGTAGACAGCTATGGGCGGGTAAGTCCGATCGAGCTGGCTAGGGCGCTACGAAACGAGACAGTACTGGTATCGGTTATCTATGGACAAAGTGAAGTTGGTACCCTGCAGCCGATTGCTGAACTGGCGGCCATTATTCAGGCAAGTGAGTCTAGACCGCTCTTTCATTCTGATGCGGTGCAGGTCGCTGGGCGGCTGCCCATTGATGTCCAGACATTGGGGGTAGATTTACTGTCTGTTTCTAGCCACAAGCTTTATGGTCCTCAGGGTGCAGGCGCGCTGTATGTCAAACCAGGAACCGAGCTAGTGCCGCTGCTTCACGGCGGGGGGCAGGAGAATCGCTTACGCTCAGGTACGCAGGCAGTGCCAACCATTGCAGGCTTTGGAGTCGCCGCAGAGCTAGCTAGCATCGAACTTGAAGAGGAACATCAGCGGCTACTGAGACTGCGCGATCGCATCATCCTGCCGCTGAAAAGTCATCCTGATCTCAGGCTGACCGGGCATCCCCAGCAGCGGCTGCCCCACCACGTTAGTTTTTTTTTGCCAAATGCCGATGGTGAGCGGGTAACCGGCAAAACGCTGGTGCGTCAGCTAAACCTGGCCGGTATTGGCATTAGCGCTGGCACGGCCTGTCACAGCGGTACTCTGACACCGAGCCCAATTTTGAAAGCTATGGGATTTAGCGCCGCCGCCGCAAAAACAGGCATTCGGCTAACGCTAGGGCATCAGACAACTGAAGCAGACACGGATTGGACTGTGATGGTGCTGCGACAGATTGTTGAGCGGGTGATGGCAAGCCAGCTCACATTGGCAGGAGCGACATAGATACACTAGAAAACAGACAGAATAAAGTAATAGAAATAAGAGTCGTCCAGAGTTCCATACAATCGGACTACATAGAATCGGACTACATAGAAATAGACAGCAGCTTGGCATTTCCTCAGCTGCCGGTCAAAGAACTGCCGCTCTTTATTCAACGGGCTAAGCAGATGGGTCAGCGAGCCGCTGTACGGGAATTGGCAAAACGGGTAAAAACCGTCTTAGAGTCCTAATCGCTTTATGGAACAGAGTTTGAGTCACTATGACATCTGGCTAAGTCAGGGTGGAAGCTCTGGATGTCGGATATTTTCCTAGTGGTGCAAAAAGACAGATAATTGAGGGGCCGCTTGCTAGAAATGAGAGCTAACCATGTCTGAGCTGCCAACGAGTCTTGAGGAAACCATTGATCAGGCGATTGACGCGACCAAGGCTGCGATCGCAGATGGCATCATCCGGTTACAGATAGAAATGGTAATTCCAGAACTCAAGCAGCAGCCCATTGCCGAACGCTTTCTGACGCTATTTCAAGATTTAGGACTGAAGTTTAAGGTGTTTTTTCCCGACGCGGGAGCCGCAGCCCTGGCCAAACGCGACTGGAACAACCCAGACTTTGTTGTGCGGGGCATCAACGAAATACAGGCGACCGTTGAACCCGATGACGATGCATTTCTGGTGGTAAACCCATCGGCAGTTGAAGTGCAAGATGTGGAAAAGCTGTGCAATGAGGCCCAGGACCGCCCGGTTATCTTACTCAACCCCACCTTAGAAGACGTTAGCATTGTGGGTATTGGCTATGCGGCTCGTCAGATCCGAGAGCGCTTTTTGAGTACTCTGCCCTCGTGCTACTACTACCGCCCCATGCCCGATGCCGCTGTCCTGCGTCGTCACCCCAAAGGCTGGCAGGTATGGCAAGAGATTGATAATCAGTATCAGCTACAGGCCGAACTTCCTGAGCGCCCCTCTAGTGAGGACCTAGACAAAATTCTCTACGGTGATCAAGAGACAGAAAGCGCCGCACCCAAGCCCAAGAAGAGCCTGCTGGGGGAAGTGCAAAAGTTTTTGAGAGCACTGAGCCAGTAGGTCAAAAGCACACCAACCGACTACGGTATACACGAAACCCACATCGTTGTCAGGCTTCGCTACAGTACACATAGGCGTTCGTACACACAGATGGCTATTGGACTAACTATTCTCTATTGGGTACTGTTGAGTGTCATGGGACACGGTATTATCGGTGCCTTTGTCCCAGCCCTGCCAGGGATCGGACTGATTGTGGCTGCGATCGCGGTTTGGGGTATAGCGACAGGCTTTAGTAAAGCCGTCCTGATCGCCCTAGGTATTGCCATTGCTATTTTTGCAGTTACCACCGCCATTGATTATTTGGCAGGCTATGTAGGGGCTCGCAAGGTAGGTGCCAGCAACTGGGGCCAAATCGGCGCTGTTGTGGGGATGGTCCTAGGGCTGCTGGGGCTGCTACCTGCTTTACCCATTGGCGGTCCTATCTTGGGTCTACTGTTTGGCTCCATGCTGGGAGCCTTTGTAGGTGAAATGCTGCACCGTCGCGATCTCGCCCTGCCAGCGCGATGCAAACTGGGGGCCAAGGTCAGTCTGGCAATTGTCGTTAGTTCTCTGATTGGTAACGTTATTGCTGGAGTACTATCTATTGTCGCAACGGCGGTCTTTGTCGTCACGACGTGGTCTACGGCAATGGCGCTGTAGTTGAGCGACTGCGCACTAAAGCTCTCACCGATCTAACCCATGGCGCACCCAGAACATTTAGAAATCTTGCAGGCTGGTGTTAGGACCTGGAATCGCTGGCGTCAGAACAATGATAAAATTCGACCCAATTTAAGAGCAGCTGACCTAAAGGGAGCAGATTTGGCTGGTTTTGACCTGCAGTCGGTTTACCTGAGTCGTGCCGATCTCAGCCGCGCCTATTTATTTGAAGCGAATCTGAGTCAAACCAACTTTCGAGACGCCAATCTGAGCCACTGCTGTTTGATTGGCACCAATCTACAGCAGGCTTATTTTTCAGGTGCAAATCTGTATCAGGCCTATTTGTCTCAGGCAAACCTAACCGGGACCTATTTTGGCCATGCCAATCTAGAAAAAGCAACCCTGGCTGACAGCGTTGTTGCTCACACCTACTTTAGCCAGGCCAACATCAAGGAAACTGACTTTAGTCGGGTGAAGGATTTGCAGCCGCTGCAGCTAAGAATGGCCCACAATTTTGAGCAAGCAATCTTGACCGAAGCGGCAGCAGAACAGGTATTGCCGCCTTAAAATCCGGCTGGATTATTTCTTCCTAAACTGTCACCGATGCGGGATAGCGGACCCCTGCATCTCTGAGCCGCTCAATCGCTTCATTGAGCCGGTCCTCTTCAGCAATCAGACTGACGCGGACAAAGCCTTCGCCACCTTCACCAAAGGCACTGCCCGGTGTCACAACCACCCCCGTATTTTGCAGAACCGAAAAGGCAAAGTCAGCGGCGGTCATATCGGGCGGGCAGGGCACCCAAAGGTACATGGTGGCTTTAGTTTTAGGAACGTCCCAACCTAGCTTTGCCAACCCAGCAATCAGACAGTCGCGGCGGGTGCGATAGCGGTGACGCACCTCTTCTAAATAGGAATCGGGCAGGTTAAGAGCGGTTTCTGCCGCAGTCTGGATGGCAGAAAAAATGCCATAGTCCATATTGGTTTTAAGCGTCCGCAGCCCTTGAATAATGTGGCGGTTCCCCACTACAAAACCGACGCGCCAGCCGGCCATATTATAGGTCTTAGATAGGGTGTGAAACTCAACGCTAAACTCTTTCGCACCGGGAATCTCTAAGACGCTGGTAGGCTGGTAGCCGTCAAAGGCTAGCTCGGCGTAGCACAGATCGTGCACCAGCATGATCTCGTAGTGCTTAGCAAAGGCAACAATCTCTTCAAAAAAGGCACGGGGAGCCGTCGCCCCAGTGGGGTTATTAGGATAGTTAAAGTAAAGAACTTTAGCGCGCCGAGCAACGGCCTCTGGGATCGTGGAGATATCGATCAGCCAGTCGTTTTCTGGCGGTAGCATCAGGGGATGAATCTGGGCGTTTGCGATCGCAGGTCCGCGAAAATGCGCCGGGTAGGACGGCGTGGGTACCAGCACCGTATCTCCGGGATCTAGATAGGCTAGCGCCAGGTGGGTCAGCCCTTCTTTAGAGCCTAGCAGCGGCAGCGCTTCTCCATCTGGATCTAGATTCACTCCATAGCGGCGGTGATACCAGGCCGTAATCGCATGGCGAAAGCTGGCAGTCCCTTCAAATGGAGGATAGCCATGCTGATTGGGATCGGCCAGAGCTTTTTGAGCCGCTTCTACCACCGGGGCCGGTGTAGGACCACCGGGATTGCCCATCCCCAGGTCGATCAGGTCTAGTCCCTGAGCGCGGGCGTTCGCCTTCAGCTCATCTAAACGCGCAAAGGCGTAGGGAGGCAGTTGTTCAAGTCGCTGTGCTTTTTTCATCCAAGCGGGTGTCATAGCTTACCTCCTGATGACTGGCGTGACTGTGTCACAGATAATTTGGGAGCGTCGGTCTGGCTGCGCTGACAAGGAGCTGTCGTGGACACCATTGCCGCCATCACCTGTTGAGAACTGATCTCAAACGGCAGATGATGAATGTCGGACTTGGGCTGACAGGCAAACTCAGCCGCCTGTCGTAAATCGGTGAGTGACATCTCTCCTAGCCCCAAATCGCTCAGGGTCATGGGCAAGCCAATTTGAGAATAAAACTGTAGCAGCTGCTGACGCGCAGTTGCAGCCAGCGAATTGCTCAATTCCATTTCCTCTAAACGCAGTTGAACTAAGATACCATAGGCAACTTTTTCGCCATGGAGCATGGTGTGGCTAGCTGGGATCTGGGTCAATCCGTTGTGGACCGCGTGGGCCGCCACAGTACGACACTGGGCACCGCCCATACCGCCGATCACTCCTGCCATCAGCACTGAGGCATCGACCACTTCACGCCAGTCGTTACCACCCGTTTTTTTTAGCGCCGCCGCCGATTTTTGAAACAAAATGTCTCGCAGGACCCGCGCCTGCTGCACGGCTCCGATAATTAACGTTTGGCTGGACTGACCGCTGCTGACGGAGGCCTCATACCATTTTGCGATCGCATCGCCGATCCCCGCTATCAGCGTCCGTTTTGGAGCCGTGGCAATCAGCTCATAGTCCAGGATCAGCAAGTTGGGACATAGGGGTAGGGCCACGTCGTAGCGAAAGGCTCCCCGTTCAGAATAGATGTTAGACAGTGCAGTCCAGGCCGCACAGGTGGCCGCCGATGTGGGGATTGTCACCACCGGCAGCCGAGTTTGATGGGCCACCAGTTTGGCGGTATCTAGAGCTTTGCCACCGCCAATGCCGATAATGACATCGGCACTATGGGCAGCCACAGCCTGACGCAGCTGGGCTACAGCCGACTCACAGCAGTCAGTCTGATAAGACACTTTCGCCACTGAAAGCCCTGTTAGCATGTCTGCTAAAAAAGGAGACGCCGTCTGCAACGTGCGATCGCCACCAATCAGCAACGGTCGCTCTCCGAGTTGTTTGATCAGCGATCCACAGTGGGACAAGATCCCTGCACCTCGCACCACTTGGGCCGGTGCCACCATCAAGGTAGATAAAATAGACATGTTTCAACAAACTAAAAACAATATTCAAAAGTATGAAGTGACGCCTTTGCGGCGGACATCACTTACAAGTATTGGAGCCAATGTTTGGCAGTATGACCAACCCAAAAGACTGGCAATAAAAAACTACGTCAATTGTTTCAATGTTGCCAAAGGCTGCTGCCCAAAAAGATACTAACTGGCCTGGGCGGCCGCTCGCGCCTTCGCCATGTCAGAGCGAGAAATAGTCACTCGGTAGCCTGACTCAGCATCAGCATCGGGACGAACCTCGCCCAAATATAACAAGTCAGAAATTCCAGGAGCGCGATGCACAATCGTCCGCGCCCGCAGCAGCGACCCCTCAGACCCACCACTCAACCGACTCGGATTAAACGAGTTGATAGCCGCCTGCTGCAGTGTGGCCTCTAGCTCAGTTTCAGTAATATCAGCCGGCACAGCAATCACCACCTGGGCAGCACCTGAGTCGTATACGGTGGCGTAGGAAACCGAGCCCTCAACGGTTGTTGTGACTAACGGCTGAAAGCTCAGACCAAACAATCCCGCTGTCAGCACGCCACAAAACCCCGTTATCCCCACCAAGCGAAAGCGAATTCCCCACTTAGCAATGAACGCAATTGCCGCCAATGCCCCTAGGGCTAACGTAGCGAGGCCCATCCACTTGGTCGCCTCTAAAAAGAGTTCAGGAGTTGGCATAGCAAACCGGCACTTTTAATGTGTAATCAGCATAACGCTAATAATCGTATCAGTAGACACGTTTTTAGACATTGTTAGTCGCTAGTTATCCAGCTTAGAAGGGCTCACTAGGGACCGTCTAAAGAAATCATTATTGTTGCTGATGCCCAGTCGATTTCAGACAGGCTGTTTGGGGCTGCTAGTCCTGGGCGGTCTGTTTTATCTAGGATGGAAACGAGACAAAAGACCGCTGCCACTGCCCCAGGACCCTGAAATTCAAGTCTTTTTCAACCAAACCCAGACTCAGCAATATCAAGAGCCCTATCGCCACACCCAGCGCCCCGGCGACAACCTAGAACAGGTAATCACAGACGCTATCAATCAGGCGACAACGTCTGTCGATGTAGCCGTACAGGAGCTAAACCTGCCTTTAGTGGCTCAAGCATTGATTGACAAGGCAAGCACAGGCATCCAAGTCAGAATCATTGTAGACAACCAGTACAGCCAAGGCTGGAGTCAGCATGATCTAGCCTGGATTCGCCAGCAGGACACTTACAGCCGAGCCAAGTACGAAAATTTGTTTGCGTTTGGTGACATTAACAGCGACGGATTTATTACGTCTGATGAAGCCGCCCAGCGAGATGCCATCTTAATGCTGCGTCAGGCCAATATTCCTATCGTTGACGATACCGACGATGGCACCAAAGGCAGCGGTCTGATGCACCATAAATTTGTAGTTATCGATGGTCGTCAGGTGATTACTGGCTCGACTAACTTTACCCTATCGGGTATCCACGGCGACTGGCATGTTCCTGAGAGTCGGGGCAACGCTAATACGCTACTACGAATTAACAGCCCAGAGCTGGCTACGGCCTATACCGACGAGTTTAATTTGATGTGGGGTGACGGTCCCGGCAGTCAGCCCAACAGTATCTTTGGCTCGTCCAAACCACCTAGACCTATGGAAACATTCTCTCTTGGTGAAGGACAGATTACTGTTCAGTTCTCGCCTCACAGAGCCGATACGTCCCGAGAACAGACGACCAACGGCATTATTGAAACCACCCTAGCTCAGGCGAGTCAATCGGTAGACCTGGCTCTATTTGTATTTACCGATCAAGGAATTGCTGATGCGATCGCAACCACCAGTCTCAGCATTCGCGCATTGATTGACCGCAGTTTTATCTATCGCAGCCATAGTGAAGCACTGGATATGATGGGTCTGGCTCTACCTGACCACCGCTGTCAGTATGAAAAAGGCAATCGGCCCTGGCAGACATCGATTAGTACAGTCGGCTATCCAGTCCTAGCTGACGGCGATAAGCTGCATCATAAATTTGCCATATTAGACAATCACACAGTGATCATCGGCTCCCACAATTGGAGCAAGGCTGCGAATCATACCAATGATGAAAATCTGTTGATTATTGAAAATGCACCCGTAGCACAGCACTTTAAACAAGAGTTTGAGAGACTTTATGCGATATCTGAACTGGGGAGAACTGAGTATCTTTTAGCGCAAATGAGAAAGATGCAGAAGAAATGTGGCATGTAGACGTTCACTACTGTGACTTCAAGGTGTTGGACAAGTGCAAAATCGGCTGCTCAGGACTTTCCCTCCTGAACCCTCCCTGATCTGGGGACCTCAACGTCCCCAGCCCCCTCGCATAAGAGTTTTTTGAGTCAATGCTAGAGACGGCTGCATTACGGTCGGTGAGGTGTTACGCTGCTCCGCATCCGCTCCACACCGTAAAAGTGGAGGTATCCCAGCAAGATTTCTAGTTCGCAAATAAAAGTTTTCTCTCAGAGTATTTCTTGTATCTCAAATAAGTCTGAACAAAGGTGAGACAACCCTTTTTTAGAATTTTGTGATCGCGAATGAAATCCTAAACCTCTCACCGATCGCTCTCAACCCGATGGGATATCTACCAAAACCCTCCGACCCGAGGGTTCTAGGGCGGCGGTCTGCCCTAGTCAGGGAGTGTAGGGAACTCAAAGGGATCCCACGCAACCGGTTTTGCCACCTTACCAACCCCACCAAACTACTTCAACCTTTCCGTAACTTCGTCTGAATCCGCCGATAAAACAAATACAGCTTCCTCCGACGAGTCAAACTAACGATATCCGAAGGATACTGCTGACGATAGTCAAAAAACTGATTCACTTCAGTCAAAATTGTTTCCAATCTGGGAACCAGCTGCTCGGTACGATAGGGCGCAAAAAAACTCTCTGATAGATTGTTGGGCTGCCAGCCATCTAATACAGCTGCAATCCGCTGAACGTCATATCCGGTCGCATAGCCCGCAATCTTATAACAGTTCTCTCCAGGATCAAGATAGTCGGCCAGCGCATGGTTCACACTCGAAAACACCTGACAACCGCAGGCCAACGCTTCCATAGGCGGTAAACCAAACCCTTCAGTCAGCCGATACTGCGCCCAGTATTCTGCAGAGTCATAGAGATAAACCTTGGCGCGATTAAACAAAGCCATTAGGTCGTCTACAAATGAATCGATAACAACAACGTTATAGTTCTTTTTTAAGGCCGGAATCAGCTGCCTAACAACATATTCAGAAGACTTTCTAGCCTGGACAAGAATATCAATATCTCGCTCGACATGACGATTTCTCACCTCGTCCGGTAGCTGGTTGGGTAGCCGGTAAAGTAGGGAATTTTGCGATCGCATTCCCCAATACCCCATCGTATTGCGACTAACACATAAAATCGGCACCTGAGGCGGCACGGCAAACCCATAGCCCGAGCTGTGGGCATGGTAGCTCACATTGCAGCGAGCCAGTTTTTTCAACTGATTCGGAACATCAAATCCCCAGCTAACTACAAAAATACAGCGGCTCAGATTTTCCTGTCGCAACAGATCGTCAAGAAACAGACGATCCTTCTCTCGCTGACGATAGGTAACCACCTCAGCCTCACAGATCTGTTGAGCTAGCTCTAGCGTATTTAGCTCAGCAAGCAGTCCCCCACAAAAAAAAGAGCGCGTAGTACCAGGCAGGAGAAAATACAGCTTTCTCATCACATACAGGATACGGAAGTGCTCAGTATTTTACAGGATAGAAGCCGCTGTATCGGGTTAGGACGCTACCGCGATTGAATTGATGAGCAGGCCCTATGAATTTCATAGATGGCTCCCATCTACTCTATGCTTTGTCGATGACAGATTTCATCCATAAATTAGGTGGTATGCAATCTTGCAATCCCTAAGGAGGGTCCTATGAATACCTATTCCTCCAACTTACAAAAGCTTGAGAGACAGCGCCGTCAGCTAGAGAAGCTATGGCAGCCGACACCAGCAGAAAAAATCAAACAGGCGTCTAGTCAGCTACTCCGTACAGCCGGTCAGTGGCTGGTGCACACATTTGCAGAAGGAGACCAGCTCCGGATTTGGACCCAAACGTCCAAACAGGGCGACCTTTGGTGTGTTCATGACCCAGTTGCCGGTGCCAAGCATCAGTTTGCCTCCGAAGAAGCTCTACGCACTTGGATCGAACAGCGTTATTACAACGATTAGGGCCAAATTTGCTCAGTCTGGCAGGTACCTACCGGACTGAGCAGTCGCACGGATGCGTTTGTACATCGAGTTAGCCGTTCTGGCCATATGTTGAGAGCTACAAACGGTCCACCTCACCGGACAAACTATATTCAAAAACACCCGAGTCAACTACGATGCCTCCAATAGGCTGCGGTATAGTAGTTGAGACATTCACGGAAAAGTGCCATGTTCGGTTTAGGTTGGCCAGAGGTGGGCATTATTGCCATTGTCGCTGTTTTAGTATTTGGACCCAAGAAAATTCCTGAACTGGGTAGCGCCCTGGGAAAGACCCTACGTGGGTTCAAAGACGAGATGGATACAGAAGTCGCTGAGTTTGAGGATGCTGACTACATTGAAGATCCGGAACAAAGCTAACTAAACATGGTCTATAGATGTAGTAGGTACACATGGTTGGAGATACCTACTACTAGCAGCGTCTAGTGAGCATATAGTAGGCATTGCAGGGAGATGGTTTACACTGTCTCCCTGTTTTTTTACCCCAGATCAAAACCCTGCCCTTACAGATTTGGCGTTGCTGATCCTCGGGATGGCTTTATTTGAAAAATGCTGACACGTGGCATTTCTAACAGAGCGGTGCATCCCTTAAATCAGCAACGGCACAGATTTTTAGTGAAGGTCTAAATCCCCAAACGCTGATAGACCTTGTCTAGATTTCTCAGCTGATAGTCAGGGTTAAACGCTTCCTTGATTTCATCTGCTGTCAGACTATCTTTTACCTGAGGATCTTGAGAAATCAGAGCCTGGAAGTCGCCTCCTTCCACATTCCACGCGGCATGGGCACATTGCTGCACAATCCGATAGGCGTCCTCACGGGAAATTCCTTTCTCCACTAGAGATAACAGCACTCGCTGGCTAAAGACCACCCCCCCGTACATGTTCATATTCCGCTCCATATTCTCGGGGTAGATCTGCAGGTTTTGGATTAGCTTGGTTGTTTCCACCAGCATGAAATGCATCAAAATACAGCTGTCAGGAAAAATGACTCGCTCAACTGAACTGTGGGAAATATCTCGCTCATGCCAGAGCGCTACATTTTCTAGAGCCGCCAGCGCATTGGTGCGAATGATACGGGCTAAACCGGTCAAACGCTCAGACTTAATCGGATTGCGCTTGTGGGGCATGGCTGAAGACCCCTTTTGTCCTTTGGCAAAGAGTTCTTCCACCTCTAGTACATCGGTGCGCTGCAGGTTGCGAATCTCGACGGCAAACCGCTCAATGGACGCAGCCAGACCAGCCAGTGTAGTCATAAATTCAGCATGGACGTCCCGAGAAATCACCTGAGTAGAGGCGGTATCGGGCTTGAGACCCAGCTTTTGACAGGTGAGTGCTTCAATTTCAGGATCGATGTTGGCATAGGTGCCCACGGCTCCAGATATCTGCCCCACAGAAATTTCATCCTGGATTCGGCAGAGACGTTCGCGGTGGCGCAGTACCTCTGCTAGCCAGCCTGCAAGCTTAAAGCCAAAGGTCATCGGCTCAGCGTGGATACCATGGGAACGGCCAATCATCACCGTGTTGCGATGGTCCTGAGCCTTGTTGCGAATAACTTGGACCAGCTGCTCCACCTGGGACAGAATTAACTTGTGACTGGCCACAATCTGCAACGACAGTGCGGTATCAAGCACATCGGAGCTGGTCATGCCTAAATGAATATAGCGGCCTGCATCTCCCACGTATTCATTAACATTGGTCAAAAAGGCAATCACATCGTGACGGACTTCCGCCTCAATTTCTAAGATGCGGGCCACGTCAAAATCTGCCTTAGCTTTGATTTCGTCCACCGCTGCTTGAGGAATACGGCCCAATTCAGCCTGGGCTTCGCAGACGGCGATCTCAACCTGTAGCCAAGTTTTGAATTTGTACTCGTCGGTCCAAAGTGCGCCCATCTCGGGCAGGGTGTAACGTTCAATCAAAACTAGTGTCGCAGGATACAACCGATCCATTGTAAGCGTGCGGTCGCTGGTTACTCAGTCGAAATTAAAAATAGTGAGGATTTGCTCACATGCTCTAAAGTTCATCAACCGGCCATCACCGGCCGAGAGAGTACCTCGATCGGGAATGCTCTGACCATGCGGTGTATCTTATAGCTCACTGTCAGCACACAAACTCGATCTATGCCGTCTATTCCCTGGATTCTTCATGGCTTAGACACCGCCAGAGGCAACCTCGCCTTTATGGTGTGGAACAGCTTTTTAGCACTGATCCCGCTGGCCTTGAGCTTTTGGCTATTTCAAAGACGCGGCAGCCACGTACGCCGCTGGCCTTGGTGGATCGGTCTAGCCATTTTTGTCGCCTTTTTGCCAAACGCACCCTATGTGCTCACTGACATTATTCACCTGGTAAATGATATCCGCAGCGGCCAGTCTGTATGGGCTGTTGCCTTGATTTTGGTACCGCAGTACGTGCTATTTATCGGTCTAGGTATGGTGGCCTACACGGTATCTATCGTTAATTTAGATCGCTATCTTAGCCGAGCCGGAAAAGTAAGCTGGGTAGGGCCGACAGAACTTACGCTGCACGGGCTGACGGCGATTGGTATCTATCTGGGACGTTTCTTACGGTTCAACAGCTGGGATTTAGTAACAATGCCTGGCGTCGTTATTGGCGACACGCTGTCGCTGCTGGTATCCAAACGACCGTTGGCCATCATGGTAGGCACGTTTCTTATTGTTGCCGGACTCCACTGGCTGCTCAAGCAGATGACGCTAGCGATGATTCTGTACTGGCGCACACGACATATGCGCTCAGCTCAGAAGTATCTGGGATAAGCGTCTAGGATAGCTCTGCGATCGCACCAAACAAGAATCCCCCCAGCCGTTTTAGGTCGCTGAGGGGATTTCTGTATACTTTGAAAAAACTGGTAGATTGGCACGCTGCAGCTAGTCAAATTCGATGGGCTCAAAGGAACTGAGTACCGACCATGATAGACGCGTGACTACAGTAGCAAGCGCAATAATTGCAACCATAGCTAGGGCCGCGTAAGGCATGTGTACCCCAAACAGGATCATGCTGAGCAGTAGTAGGGCAAGCAGTGTAATATCCAAAGCCTTGTCCTCAAAAAATTGCCTTCATTCTTATAGTAAATATTTTTGCAAGGGAGTATTAACCTAGCCAAGAAACTTATCAATGGTCCATGGTCCCATGGAACCATATTTTCAATGGTTGACCGACTGGGCTGTCGCACACTACCGCTGGAATGCCGTAGCAATACGGTGTATGCCTGCTTTGATTTGGGTTTCGTTGATAGCGGTGTAGCCAAAGACAAAGGCGCCTGTATCACGAGGTGTTTCGTACTGGACCTGAGCGCTACATATTTCCACACCAACAGCGGCAGCTTTCGCCACAGCTGTGTCATCACTCATTTTCAGGGGCAGCTTTGCCATAATGTGCAGCCCCGCACTGTCGCCTAGAATCTCTACGGTCTCCCCAAAGTGTTTATAGAGCGACTGCACCAGAACATTACGTCGTTGTTCGTAGCACAGCCTCATTTTGCGAATGTGACGTTCCAAATGCCCCGCTGCAATAAATTCGGCCAGGGCATATTGGCTTAGGGTGGGCGGCTGCCGGTCAGCTAGCCACTTAGCTTTGCCAAAAACTGGCGCTAGAGACTCAGGCAGCACCAAATAGCCCAGGCGAATGCTGGGAAACATCACCTTGGAAAACGTGCCCACATACAGCACGGAGGTATGGGTATCGAGACCCTGTAACGAAGGAATAGGCCGCCCGCCATAGCGATATTCGCTGTCGTAGTCGTCTTCAACAATCAGTGCGCCTGTTTTATGAGCCCACTGCAACAGCGCCAACCGTCTGGGTAACGACAACAATGCCCCGGTGGGAAACTGATGAGACGGGGTGACGTATACTAGCCGAGGTATTTCATACTGGTTAACCAGCTGATCTACCTTAAGACCCGCTGAGTCTACCCCGATAGGCAAAAGTTTTGCGCCGCTAGCTCTAAAGATATGCCGGGCTCCTCGATAGCCAGGTTCTTCGATGGCTACGCTATCGTGCAGGTTCACCAACAGCTGAGTAATCAGGCTTAATGCCTGTTGACTACCGTTAGTAATCAGCACCTGATCGGCAGTACAGCGCACTGCACGCGCCCGTTTAAGATAGTCGGCAATAGCCTCTCGTAGCGGCTGATAGCCCAGCGACTCGTCGGTGTAGTTGAGCCACTTATTAGTTGCTCGACAGTGTTTTGACAACAGCTTTCGCCACAGCTCAAGGGGGAACAAATCTAGGGCCGGATGACCGTAGCGAAAACTAATCTCAAAAGAGTTTTGAAAATGTTGCAGCGGTAGCTGATGAACCCGCTGGCCATAGCTTGACAGCGCAATATCAGCAGCAGATTGAGTCTGCCGGTCAACAGCCTCTGTTGCCAGCAATATTTCCGGTAGCCAATCGCAGACATAGGTACCGGCACCAGGACGGGTTTGCAAATAGCCTTCGCTAATCAGCTGATCGTAGCCCTGGGTAACGGTCGTGCGCGACAGACCCAAAGATTTTGCAAGAGATCGCGACGCAGGCAGACGCTGCCCCGACCGCAGCCGACCGCAGAGTATCGCCCGACGCAGCTGGCTATAAACCTGATGATGCAACGGCTCTGATAGAGATGAGTCGATAACTAAGGCCAATTCCATGGGTGATTACTCTTAAAATTGGACTGGTAGTTTGATTATAAATTGGCTCTAGCCGAAGGCCAATTGTGGTTGGTAGAGGTGCGAGCTCATACACCCGAAAACAACATCATGAAAACAGCACGGACTCAGGTAAAGCGTGTACCCAAGCGCGGGCACTATGACCAGGAAACGATTCACTCCATTTTGGATGCCGGACTGATCTGCCATGTAGGATTTGCGATAGAAGGACAGCCGTTTGTGATTCCGACCGCCTATGGTCGCATTGACAATCAGTTGTTTATCCATGGAGCTGCCGCTAGCCGTATGCTTAAATCGCTCCAGCAAGGTATTGAGGTGTGTGTGACTGTAACGCTGCTGGATGGACTGGTGTTAGCACGCTCGGCTATGCACCATTCGATGAACTATCGTTCGGTGGTGATGTTTGGCACAGCTGAGTTAGTCAGTGAGCGAACCGATAAGCTCAAAGCGCTCTATGCCTTTACAGAGCATGTGATGCCGGGGCGCTGGGCAGAAACGCGAGAGCCCAATGAGCAGGAGCTACAGGCGACTACGGTACTGGCTTTGCCGATTGAAGAAGCGTCGGCGAAGATTCGGACTGGGCCACCGGTGGATGATGCAGCGGACTATGGCTTGTCCCACTGGGCGGGAGTAATTCCATTAAGCATGCATGCAGGAGAACCAATTGTAGATCCAAAGCTTGCAGAAAGGATTGCGGTACCAGAACATGTGGAGCGGTATTTAGGGATTGGGAGGGGTTAGCAAAGTAGCGCAGGCGACCGGTGGGGAATTTAAAGTGTTGCTTGGGGTCCCTTCGAGTTCTGTCCCCCCCTGAGCAGGGCCGGAACGCCGCCCTACAACCCAACGTATTAGGTTATCTCCAATTGCACAGGTTAGGGATTACGGCGAGGTCGATGATGTATATTCTGGACAGGTTTCTGCAGAAGATTGAGAGCACAAAATCCAATTATAGGATTACCGCTTGTTGGGTACCAAGGATCTTTTTGGAGAAGAGATCTAGCTCATTGGCGGGATGGTGAGCCCTTTTAGAGAAACATCGTTTTGTAAACCTTTTCCTTGCACCAAAACGCCGAAGGTGCCTAGGCCTGTGGGACTCATGTCCATCAGCTGGTGAAGGGCAGTGCGACGCTGTATGAGCTGGTTAAAGCTGTCGGGACCGGGGGTGATGGACTGGGTAAGGTTGGAGATGCGATCGCCTAGGCCAAGTGCCATGAGAAACAGTCCCTGCTGGGTGTAACCCAGGGTGGTGAGTCCAACATTTTTACCGTGGTGCTGTAGGGCCGTAAAGTCAACATGGGTGGTGAGGTCTTGCTGGCCGATGTTGGTATAAGGATCGTCGTGATGGCGATGCTGGTAGTAACACTTGAGGGTACCTTGATAACGGCTGGGGCTATAGTAGCGCTGGGCCTCGTGACCATAATCGATGGTAAGGAGAAACCCTTTTTCAATACGACTAACGACGGTATCAAGCCAGTCGAGGGCAGCAAGATTAACCTCAGTGCGATAGCCGTCGGGGTAGGTGTCAGTGAGAAGATCAATACCAATTAGATCAAAGTACTGAGTGAGCTTTTCAGTAGAGAGAGGACCGAGGGTTTCTTGAAGAGTATTGTCTTGAAAGGTGACGTAAACTTCTTTGAGCTGGTTGGCATGTTTTTCAATAATATGAACAGGAAAAGCATCGACAAGTTCATTTGAGAAAAAACAGCCAGTAATCAAAGAAAGTTCGTCGAGAGTGATCCAGGTAATTTTTTTGTCAGTTAGGCGTTCTTGTTGCAACGTGCGAAGGGCAGGAGATTTTTCGATAACGGTGTAGGTGAGAGCGGCATAGCATTCAGGATAGTGCTGCTGCAAATAGGCAAGAACATCGGTAGCAATGAGCCCCTGACCAGCACCCATTTCGACTAGGTGAAATGGATCGGGCCGGTCGAGAATATGCCACATGTCGGCAAACTGGACAGCAAGGAACTGACCGAAGTCGTGGCTGATGTGGGGCGAGGTGATAAAGTCACCATCGGAACCGAGGACGGAAGGTTTGGTAGTGTAGTAGCCGTAATCGAGATGGTAGAGGGCCAGGTCCATGAAGGCCGCGAAGGGAATACGCTGGTAGGGGACAGACCGGATATGGTCAACAATGATATTAACAAGATGAGACGGTTGGGACATGGAGAAAAACCAGCGCTAGCTCTCATATTCTAAGGAAAAATGGAATTATTGATGAGCGTACTGCTTGCAAGAAAACGTTCCACCCTGAGCTTCAACAAAGGATGGAACGTTTAGAAGAGTATAGTCAGCAGACGAGCTTTCTAAGAGAGCTAGAACCGATCGTCCCAGGAGATTAACTTCAAGCGGTTCTCAGCCGTCCTGACCGAGGTCACGACAGGGGCATTGACCGTAGAGGGACTGATATTTAGATTGATTAAGGACGCAGCACCTGTCTGGGTACCGCTATCCCCAAGACGAGTAATCGCTCCAGATGGGCTAATGCGCCAGCCGATCAGCTTGAGGTTGCCTGCCTCAGTTTTAACAGCAGAGGTAACCCCGCCGGGACGCTGAATCAGAGCGTTATCGCCGATGCCACCGGCCTCACTATGGTCTACCCGAGCCAGGTTTAGCTGTCCTTCCTGAAGTTTCGGTTCCCAGGTGATCAGCTTGAGATTACCTTGGGCTGTACGGACAGCAGTAACAATATTGCCACTGCTGTTGGTAGCTCGAATCATACGGGCATCACCGGCTTGGTTACCGCTATCGCCACGGCGGGTGATGGTGCCATCAGGATCAACTCGCCAGACAATGAGCTTAAGATTTCCCTCGGAGGCACGCACGGCTGTAACTACATGGCGATGGCCCTGATAAGAAAGGCCAGACAGTGCAATTTCACTGACGGTACCGGCTGTATTACCGCTGTCCTGTAGGCGAGTGAGAGACCCGTTGTCGTTTAAGCGCCAGGTAATTAGCTTGAGGTTACCGCTATTGGCGCGTACTGCTGTTGCATAAACACCTGCATGGATCTGCATAATTTTGATAATGCTGGCACTACCAGCTTGGTTGCCACTATCGCCACGGCGGACGATATCACCGGTATTATCAATTTCCCAACTGATCAGTTTGAGTTTGCCATCGGTGGTGCGGCTAGCAGACACTAGGCCAGGAGCAAGGTCAATGCGAGAGGTGACGCCTGCCTGGTCGCCGCTGTCTCCGGTGCGGGTAACAGAACCGCTGTTGTTAACACGCCAGCTAATGAGTTTAAGACGATTTTCTGCGGTGCGTACGGCGGTAACAATGCGACGTTTGCCATAATCATAGGTGGTGGCGATTTCGGACACGGTACCTGCCTGGCTACCGCTGTCGCCTTTTCGCAGGATATTTTGGCTAGATTGAGCTAAGACGGGAGCTGGGTTAGTTAGGACCGTAGGTTCGTTAAGGATTGGGGTGGTAGCTGCCTGGGTTAGGGGGGCAAGACCACCGCTAATTAAAGCTGTTGTCGCTATCAGTAGGCTAAAGGATTTGATGTTCATGATGGTTTCTTTAGAAGCGGAGCAATGTGTTTGGTCATTACTCAGGCAGATCCACTAGGAATTATGCAAAGTGAAATGATATTTTTTCAGCTCCTTTGGATATAGACATTCAGCAAACTGCTACACCAATCTGAAATTCGCTGAAATCTGCAATAAAAACCATCCTAAAGTTCTCCTAGAAGCAATCAGCAGATTCTTTCACCCCACTTATCCACTTCTCAGCACTTCCTCAAACTACAGCTGAGCAAGATCGCTATTGTTCTGCGTAGAAGCACTGACGTGTTTCTTAAACCTAAATCCGAAAGGAGTATCCCGTGAAAAAATTACTACTCAATGGATTAGCAGCCCTGGCGATGACATCCACCGTAGCGATAGCAGCTCCCGCTGCTCAGGCAACGTTTACAGCAGCAACCGTATCCGAGGCAGGCATTCTACGCGGCGGTCAAGATCACTACTTTGAAGTTTCTGTCGAGGGAGATGCCCTGCAGCGCGTTCGCGTCCAGTGCATCACATTCCATGAACTCGATGGCCTTGAAATCTTTGTCGGAGACAAAGCCGTTGAACCCTCGGTCAACTATGGCTTTGAAGAATTTACCCTTACCTTTGAAGAACCTGTTCCCACTGACGAAACCATCCGGATCGTTATGAAAAACTCTCGCGTACGCGGCACTATTAACGCCGGGATCGACGTACCCTACCGAGTGTATGGCACCTATCCTGATCTAGGCGCTGAAGTTCCCCTCGGGACAGCTGTTATCCGTACTCCCGGTGGCGGCAGCCGGTAGTTAGGGCCAACCCGCCCAGCTTAATCCTACTGGGCGGGTTGAGGACATATCCTTTTAATCAGTTCTGGTCATTACAGTCCCTTGGCTTTACCCAATAGAGGACATCATCAGTCTGCTTTAGGTGTGGCATAGCTACAGCTGAAAATTCTTACCCAACAACTGTCACAGCCAGTTTCACAATGCTGAAATCGCCCATAACAATAGCGATTAGTCACCATCTACCCGCATTTCAGCATCACACTCTATGGGCATCATCTGGCTGTTAATCAAAGCATCCTGGGTAAATGTCATCCTAGCCATCCTAGCTGGCATTATCAGCGGTGGCTGTAGTGCCCGACTGATTGCCTTAATCAATACAGCTATTCAGCAAAATCAGCCTCAGTCTCTGATTATTCCTTTTATCGGCTTGACTATCTTGGTGCTGTTTTCTAGCAGCCTATCTCAGTTTCTATTAATTGATTTAGCTCAGGATTCTGTCTATCAGCTGCGTCTTAGCCTCAGTCAGCGCATTTTAGCCGCCCCTTTACGTCAGCTGGAACAATTAGGAACAAATCAGCTGCTAGCAGTTTTAACTGAGGATGTTCAGGCAATTTCTAATACAGTCTTTATTCTGCCATTTCTGTGTATCGACATTGCCGTTATCGGGGGATGTCTCATCTATCTGGGGTGGCTCTCAGGATCGGTCTTTCTAGCGGTGGTCCTATTTTTGGGGCTAGCCATTGCTCTGGTTCAAATTCTTATTAGCTACGCCTATCGCTATTTGCGGCGAGCCCGTAAAGAAATGGACCGTCTGCTCAAACACTTTCATACAATTACCGATGGCATCAAAGAACTCAAGCTACATTCTGCTCGACGCCATAGTTTCTTCGACAATGATCTGACTCCCAGTGCAGCAGCATCCTGTCATTATCAAAAGACAGCGCTCAAGATTTCAGCCGTGGCCAGTGGGGGTGGCCAGCTGTTGTTTTTTCTTATGATGGGGCTATTGCTTTTTGTGGTGCCGCAGTGGCTGCCCGGCACCCAGGCTATATTACCAGCATATATTCTCACCCTTACCTATTTACTTGGACCGATTCAAAATCTTGTCACACAGCTGCCCAGCCTAGCAGTGGCCGATGTGTCTATCAAAAAAGTCAATGAAATGGGACTAGCGCTGTCTAAGCAGGCAGAAATAGAAACGGTTATCCGGCAGACAGCAGATTGGTCAACGATCACTCTTGACCAGATTGTGCACACCTACCAAGGCAAAAACACCGACCATCACTTCAGCGTTGGGCCGATTAATCTCACTATCAAACCGCAAGAGCTGATTTTTATCGTCGGTGGGAACGGTAGCGGTAAATCCACCCTAGCTAAGCTGCTGACGGGGCTCTATGCTCCTGAATCAGGAGAGATTCGTCTAAATGACACACCGATTGCTGATACTAACCGAGAGTGGTACCGACAACACTTTTCCACAATCTTTTCGGATTTTTATCTGTTTGATCGCTTGGTCAGCTCAACAAACAACACTCTAGATAGTCAGGCTCAAACGTATCTAAAAATCTTAGAATTAGAGAACAAAGTCTCAGTCACTGATGGAAAGCTCTCCACTATCGAGCTTTCCCAGGGTCAGCGCAAACGTTTGGCACTGCTAGGGGCTTATTTAGAAGATCGGCCTATTTATTTGTTTGATGAATGGGCAGCAGATCAAGACCCGGTATTTCGAGAGATTTTTTATACTCAGCTGCTGGGGAACCTTAAACAGCGGGGTAAAACCGTATTGGTCATCAGCCACGACGATCATTATTTTCATCTCGCAGACCGGATCATTAAGCTGAACTATGGTCAGATTGAGTCGGACTCTCCAACGGCATAGGCCATTTGCCAGAAGTCTTTTTCTAGACTGGCAACGGTGAGAAATGCTTTTTCGGCCTCTGCTTGGACTGTCTCGTCTGAGCTTTGTAAAACACTATCGGCCTGCTGGGCTAGCAGCTTCACATAATCGGTAAATCCAGGATTTCCCCAACGGTCAGCGAACTCTGTATAGGGCTCAGGCATTGGGCTGTGAACCTGCCAACCCTGATTGTAGGCTAGCTCAATCGCCCAGAATCCTGTGGCTTTGATCGCGTAGGGCTGCTGGGCTAGCTCTGCCATAAATTGACAGTAGGTTTTGCAGGTGGGCTGCAGGGACTGGTCTAGACTGAGATTTCGTTCGGTGGCTTTGGCTTGAAACCAGGTAAGCTCATCTTTGAGGGCGATAATGCCGCTGAGGAGAATATCGAAGTGAGTAGCAGGGGCAGTTTGGAGCAGACTAGCGGCCAGCCGAGTAAAGTCAATGACAAAGTGGTAGTCCTGAACCAGCCAGGTATTGAACTGGTGGGGCGCGATAGTGCCTTGCTGACACTGGGCGAGAAAAGGGTGAACCGTGGCGGCTTGCCATGCGGTGGGGTGCTTGGTGAGAAGTTGTTGGCAGGTGAGGGGCATAGGGAAAGAATGTAGGCGTGCTTGGGAACTATGGCTTTCTCCGCTGGAGACGCTTCGCGAACGGCTCAGCCATCGAGCTGTGTTGGATTTAGGCTTGGAAAAAGAGTTTTAGATGAAATCTAGGGGGCAAGATGCTCGTTGAGCCACTGGACGAGATCGTTCATCACCTGATTGCGATCTAGATCGTTGTGGGGTTCGTGGTAGCTACCAGGATAGATTCTCAGGGTTTTGTCCGATGTGATGCGCTCAAAGATTTCTTGGCTGCCTTTAACATCATTAACCTTATCAGCACTGCCGTGAACTAGCAAAATGGGGGCCTGTAGCTTATGGATATTGCGACGAACATTTGCGATCGCAACCAAACATTCACTCCCCCACCGCACTGTAGCCATAGAATGTGTGAGCGGATCGTCCTGGGTTTGATTTACTACTGCCGGGTCACGGGACAGCGTTTCGGCCCCGGCTCCCACATCCATCGAAAACCGAGGCCAAATGCCCGAGAGCACCCGCGCAATTGCCACCAAATAAGGCTTAGCGATACCGGTCGGACGAATCGGCGGGCCGCTAACAACAATGCCAGCCAGTCCCTGAGGTGAGGCCAGTGCAAAGTCTAAAACAATCAGTCCGCCTAGGCTGTGGCCCAACACAAACAGCGGCAAACTCGGTTCATGGTGCCGCACCTTAGCTAGAAACGCGCTGACATTATCACGATAGTCCTGCCAGCGATTGATGTGCCCCCGCTGCCCCTCAGAACGACCGTGGCCCTGATTGTCAAAGCCAAATACCGCATAGCCCGCCTGGGTGAGGGCTGTCGTGACCGTGGAGTAGCGATCGCAATGTTCACCAAACCCATGAACTAAAGCAACCACCGCTGTCGCCACATCAGGAGGATACCATGCCTGATAAAACAGCGACCGCCCTTGGGCACCGCTAAACCGATTTTCTAGCCGAGGAACTTGGAACACAGTCATAACAGGAAATTACACGGGAAGGACAGCGCAGCGTCTCTACAGGATCTTGCTGATGGCGTTTTATTTCTAATTGTTACAGAATTCAAGCCGATAAGATTTCAACCGTGCCTTGCTGACAGTCAATTCGTACCCGCTGGCCCGTACGCAGTCGCTGAGTCACATCCGTCACATCCATCACTGCCGGAATCCCATATTCACGAGCCACAATGGCCCCGTGGGAAAGCTGTCCCCCC
This sequence comes from Leptolyngbyaceae cyanobacterium, assembly GCA_050043465.1. Classification (GTDB taxonomy): domain Bacteria; phylum Cyanobacteriota; class Cyanobacteriia; order Phormidesmidales; family Phormidesmidaceae; genus Leptothoe. The sequence continues at coordinate 10,523 of JBHJIL010000062.1, read as the reverse complement.
ACCTCAGCAATTAAGCCACCTAAGTTTGCCAGCAGCGGAGCCCAACCCGCATCGGTGTACGGTACGACCAAAATAGTGTTTTGGTTGATAGGCACTGTGGTGTCCAATGTGGTAAGCACTTGAACTTCGCCTTCTAGAGTGCCCGGACTTGCCCCAATCCCTGTGAGCAATCGTCCAGTTTGTGCAGGTGTCCTAGGTGCTATAGACAAGGTTATGGGGTCTTTGCCGTAGACCAAATAGGGGGGTTTCCACTCCCCATCGCTCTGGTGCTGCTGGCGACGGCTGGTAATGGGGTCAATGTCTTGAGACTGGCGCACGGCTAATGCTGAACCACTGCCCCAGGCTTTGATTTCCGGCCAGGTCAGAAAAAAGATATCGCCCGCCTGTTGCAGGCTATTATTGCCGATATAGTGCCGTTCTAGGGCTAAAAAACAAAGTCTCAGCTCGGCCAATAGCCGGTTATACACCTCGGCAATTTGTCCCTTCAGGTCCAGGCGGGTCTGCACCTGTCGCTGTTTCCAACCTTGTTTAGGCAAGCTTGTTACACTATCAGACTTAGGCGGCTGCTTCAAGAAGGTGGCCAACAGTCTTTTAACTGGTGCTGGCTGCTCTTGCCATCGCGGCACTGAAATATCTGTTGCCGCCTCGCTCAGGTAGCCGTATGACCCCAAAACCGCATCTAGCTGCTCAAATAGCTGATCGCTCTCCGGTAGCAGAGATAAAGCATCTAAAAGGTCTTCCGGGTCGTCAGGAACTATGTCCAGCTGCTCTAACAAAAAGGACTGCCACCGAGCGATATCTTTAATAGATTCAACCGCAGCGATTTCAGGATTAGAACGATAGTTAATCTGTGCACTATCCACCTGAAGGACGGCTTTTCGGAGGGCAAAGCTCAGCGGTCCGAGAATATTGTAAAACGTTGCTTTTTCCAGCAGCGACACAATCGTTTCTATTTGCCGTTTAATATCTTCAGCAGACAGTTCATAGGGCGATCGCAGCGAGTTAAACCCTGGCTGAAAATGCTCACGGTTGTCTTGTTCAAAACGTCCCACCAGCTGCCATTCACGGACTGCCAGTTTGAGCAGACCTGGCACATTACGCACCGTGGCCATCAGCGGCGGACGATTAAATTTAGCACCACGGGTTAGAAACTCTAAACTCTCTGCCGGTAGCCCCATCCGGAGAAAAATATCGCCGAGCAAGGTGGCATTAAAGTAGGCATGGGAGCGATGCAGCATCGCCGTCTGAGAGAAATCTAACCCCGTCGCTCGTTTACCGAGAACGATGGTAAACAAGTCTCCCCACACGCCGCAGGGCAAGGGCTGGTTGATGGACGAGGTGAGAGGGCGAATTACGCCAGGAATCACCTCAGCAGCAATTTTTCGCGTCCATAGAGGAATCAGTGTCGTGATCGGACGGCTTTGCAAGACCCAAATGTGTTGACCGTCGTAGGTCCATTCCACATCTTGGGGGATATCGCCAAAGCGTTGCTCAAGATGCCGCGTTAGATAGGCGATTTGTTGGATAAGGCGGGCAGGAATGGGATAATCCCGTTGACGTATCGACGATACGTCCGCTACGTCCGAATCTTCGCCATCGGATTCCATCGGCAAATCAACCGCATCGGATAATTGCCAATCATCACCGGGATTCATATCCTCCGGGGTAATGGCCACATGGTACCGTCGAGGCGTCATTTGGCCAGAAACCACCTGGCTGGCTGGTCCGGGCAGCGCTTCAATCACAACGCTATGACCGCATCGAGCAATGGGGTCGCGGCTAAAGGCCACCCCGGAAATTACCCCCTGAATTTGCTGCTGCACTAGAACATTCATCGGGGCGTCTGGCAGCCCCTGGTCCTGGCGATATTTCACAGCACTGGGGCGGCTATAGGCTTGGAAACAGGTTGCGATCGCACTCACCAACCCGTCCTGACTCACCACATCCGTTACCGATACATACTGGCCTGCGGCCGACGCCCCCAGACCGTCTTCGCCCACCGCTGATGAACGCGCTACCAGCGGCTGCTCCGGTGTCGGCTCGGCCAGCCCCAGCAGTGCCGATGGGTCGTCTCCAGCCCGGAGAATATAGCCCATGGGGACCGGATAGCCCCAGGCTTTGAGCTGCGACAGGGTAGCAGCCTTGTTGCCCACTACAGTCGGGTCCAATACCTGATCTAATGCTTGCAAAGCTGACTCTCCTCGAAAAAAACGAAACAGCCGCCGAGATTCAGTGCGGGTTCCCTGGGTGGGTAGCTCCAAATCATCTGGCAGTTTTTGATAAATCCAACCAATCAGCCCCATCAAGCAGGCGACAGCCACCAGCCGCGCTCCGTCGCTGTGGACCATGCCGGTCAACACTGGCAATAAAATTAGGGCAAAGAGGCGACCCTGCTTCCGCTCTCGCAGCACCGTAAACGCCACCAGGCTCAGCAGCCAGCCTAGCCCCGCCACCAGCGGGTCATAGACCCAAAACCCCCAGCTGACGTTGGTCACACCCGCCCCTCGGCTAAGCCAGTAGCGCCCCATCACCAGGGCCATCAGCGCCACCACCGGCCAAATTGGGTCCGCCGGAAAAAAGAACCGAGCTAGCAGCACCGCACCAATTCCTTTAAAGGCTTCTAAAGCAACAGCGCCCAGCCCCACTACCGTACCGCCGTGGTAAAAGGCTGCAGATACGCCGACATTGCCGGTGCCGATCTGAGACAGGCGTTTGCCAGTGGCCAGCTGTACCCACCATCCGGTCAGCGGTAGGCCCCCCAGCAGCGGACAAACCGCAAAAATCAGTAGCGCGCCCCACACCTGCGTCATGCTTCACTCGCTCAAAGGTTACTCTCTATCTGAGCATCGATCGGGTTGTTTGGTAGCAATCCTTAATTTCAACCTCAGCAATGGATCATCAACTGTCGCTAAGGTAATTAGTAATCATGGAAATAAGTCAATGACAACATCCCTAGGAGCCGTTTTAACCACAGGACTCGTATTGATTCCCGGTGTGGCATTTGCTCAAGTGACGGAGACAGGATTTCTAGACCGCACCCTGACGCTAGACGGTAATGAGTATGCCTATCAGGTGTATGTGCCCCGCGACTATGAGCCGTCTGATGACTGGCCAGCGGTGCTCTTTCTCCATGGGTCTGGTGAGCGCGGTGATGCAGGGCTGCAGGCGACGCAGGTAGGGCTGGGCAGCGCCATTCGGTTTAATCCTGAGCGCTGGCCAACGGTGGCCATTTTCCCTCAGGTACCGAGCGACGGCGATCTGATTTGGCAAGATTTTGCAGGTGAAATTGCGATCGCAGCGCTAGACGCCACCCTGGAAGAATTTAGCATCGACGAATCGCGGGTATATCTGACCGGACTCTCTCTAGGAGGTGAGGGAGCCTGGTATCTGGGCTATCAGTATCCCGACAGATTTGCTGCCATTGTGCCGATTTGCGGATACGTCGAAGGCATGGACGGATTTGCCTCCTTTGTCCCAGAATCGAGCACCGACATCTATAGCGATGTCGCCCAGCGGCTGCGGGAGATTCCCATCTGGATTTTCCATGGCGATGCGGATACGGTAGTGCCAGTAGAAGAATCTCGTCGCATGGCTGCCGCCCTGGCAGACCTGGGTGCTGACGTACAGTACAGCGAACTTCCTGGGGTCGGTCACAATGCCTGGGACCCAGCCTACTCCCAAGAGGCCCTACCTAGCTGGCTGTTTGCCCAGCAAAAGCAGTCGGGAATTACTAAGCTGCTGGAGCGCCTGCTTGATCGATAGCGCGACACCAGCGTCACTGCCGATAGTCTTCACACACTAGCCGATCGGCCTCGCTCAGGTCTCCGTAAGCCAAATAATCTGCCATCCACTCACAGCCCTGCCGCATGAGATCGTCTAGCTGCAGGTTCCAAAGCCGCACCTGACCATCGGCTCCAGCAGAGGCCAGCTGTTGGCCAGTGCGGTCAAACGATGCCTGCCAGATAATGCCGCGATGATGATTGCTAAAGGTGTGTAGCGGCTGTCCTGTGATTTGCCAGCAGCGAATGGTGCCATCATCGCTGGCGGAGGCAATGATATTTCCGCCCAGACCAAATGAGACACTGCGGACCCAATCATGGTGACCGCGTAGAATGTGCATCAGCTCGCCATCCTGCCACAGACGTACGGTATTGTCGCTGCCTGCCGAGGCGATAGTCTTGCCATCTGGGGAAACCGCCACCGCCCAGACGCTACCGGTATGGCCGGAGAGAATATCGCCAGTTTGTTCAATACTAGGGGTGCGATTTAGCCCGGCCAGATCCCACTGGCGCAGGGTGCCATCCTCGCTACCTGAGACCAGATAGCGACCGTCGGGGCTAAAGGCTACGGCCCAGACGGTGCCCTCATGACCGCTGAGCTGAGCGATGGGCGTGCCGTCTGCATACCAAAGCCTAATGTTGCGATCGCTACCCGCCGAAGCTAGATAGCCGCCGTCGGGGCTAAACTTAACCGACCATACCGCGTTGTGATGTCCCTGAAACGTGGTCAAAAGCTGCCCTGTTGCCGACCATAGCTTCACCGTATGATCGGCACTGGCTGAGGCAATCCTTTGGGCGTCCGGACTCCAGTCAACGCTATAAATACTGCTGTTGTGTCCCTGGATCGTATGGGGTTCACCAGCCTGTGCATCCCAGAGCCGCAGGGTTTGATCCGCACCAGCAGAAACCAGCTGCGCCCCATCGGGCCGCCAGCACACATCCCACACAATCCCGTGATGCCCGCTGAGGCGAGGGATCTCCTGGGACTCTAGCTGCCACAGACGGATCGTATTGTCATCACTGGCCGAAACTAGCTGAGAGCCCTGGGAATTAATCCCCAAACTCAGGACGCTGCTGCGGTGGCCTTTAAGCCTATCAACCAGGCTTCCCTTCCGATCCCAAATATAGATGCTCTGATCGTCACTGGCAGACATTAGACGACTGCCGTCGGGACTAAAACACAGGTCTCTTACCCAGCTTTGGTGACCGTCAAAATACTGTAGCAGCTCTCCTTTAAGCGACCAGAGCTTGATCAAATGGTCGTCCCCCCCCGAGGCAATATACTGACCGTCGGGACTAAACACCGCCGCCAGCACCCAACCAGCATGGCTGCTCATCACCCGCAGCAGCTCACCGTCTACGCTCCATAGACAGAGGGTACCGTCCTCTGCCGCCGAGACCAGATAGCGACCATCGGGACTAAAGACCACCGATCGGACCCAGTCAAGATGTCCCTCTAGGGTTCTCAACCACTGACCATCCTGAGTCCATAGCCGGATGGTATGGTCATTGCTGGCCGAAGCCAGGAGCCTATGGGTGGGGCTAAAAGCAACGCTATTGACCACCCCCGTATGCCCGGTGAGAATATGCAAACACTGACCCGAGAGATTCCACAGCCGCAGGGTAAAGTCATCGCCAGCAGAGCCTATGAGCTGGCTATCGTGACTAAAGGCCACCGCCAAAACGCTACCTCGGTGTCCCACCAGCACCTGCAGCAGCTTACCGCGGGGGTTCCATAGCCGGACGGTACCATCGTCGCTGCTAGAGGCTAAATACTGCCCGTCAGGGCTAAAACAGGCTGAGAGCACCCAGTCCTGGTGAGCCTGGATCCGAGTCTTTTCTCGGATCGTGTAAAGCGCCTGCCACAGCCGAAACAAAATCTGGTTTTGTAAATAGGCAGATATGGGGGTGAGCCGGGTTTGCTGGGCTCCCTTTAAAGCTTCTAGCAGTGCCCCTAAGCCATCGTGAGAGAGCAATAATGCCTGGGAAACCGACGCCAACGCCTGCAGTTCGGCAGTTTCTGCCCGGTAGCGATCTTCCGTTGCCTGGGCCAGGGCCAGGGCCTGCTCTTGTAGCGCCGTTCGTAACTGGGTTTCCGTTTGTTTACGACGGCGGCGCTCGGCCTGGAGTACGTCCATCAGTCCCGGCATATCCTGTTGTTTTACCAGATCGGCCAGGTAGTCATGGGCCAGCTGATAGCGCACATTTCCCCCCACCTCTGGATTTTCAAATAGCAGCCCCGACCCCGATAGAATTTCTAACACCAGATTCAGCTGTTCTGGATCGACCAGCACCCCGAGAGACTCTAGAGATTCTTCTAATTCGGTGAGAGTTTTCAGGGGGCGGGTGGTGGTTTCATCACTGAGCAGATAGAGCACCGTACGGGCCAGGGTGCTATTCTCAGGACCGCAGTCATGCACCACCCGGTTGAGAAACCGAAGGACTAGAGCCTGAACCGGATCGTCTCCTAGCTGCTGGTAGCGTCTCAGGGTAGTAATGTTTTCTCGCTGTAGCTAGGCTCCTACCACATGCAGATCAATGGGGCGCACTTCGTTATCGTCCGCCGTCAGGTCGGCCACCAGCGCCTCAATTAGCTCTTCTTCTAAATAAAACTGGGCATTTTCTGTGAGCTGTCGAATCACCGCCTCACATTCTTGGGGATTAAAGTTGCCGAGATAGTATCGGACATCTCGACTTAAGATATCTAGATCGAGTTCGGCTAAGCGTTCCCACTCCAGTAAATAGTGTAGATAGTCATCCCGCAGTGCCAGCACTATCTTGAGATAGGGAATATTCAAACAGTCTCGTAAAAAATAATAGAAAGAACGGCGCTGCTCGACTCCCAAGCGTTCAAAAAAGAATTCTTCAAACTGATCAAAGATGATGAAGATCTGTTGATAGTGGTCTTGAGCGTACTGACGCAGATGGGCCAGCAAACTCTCGGACGTAATGGGAAACGACACCTTAAAATTAGGCGGCGCAGAGGGTTGAGACGATGTCAGCTGCTGCAGTGCCTGCAGAATTGAAATCTCCCAGCTGATATAGTTGCGAACAAGCAAAGGCAGCGTTGTTCGTCCTTCTGAAATCGCTTGTTTGAGAGCTGGCACTAGACCGCTGCTGAGCAGCGAGCTTTTACCTACCCCTGACTGGCCGTGAATAATGATCAGGGTATGCTGGGGCTGCATCAATCGGCCCACCAAATGATCGATCGCTTGCTGTCGTCCCGATGCTCTCATTTCAACCGGAGAAATATCTCCGCCGTTAGCGTTGGGACGATAGTGCTGAATAGCGCTAGCGCCAATAAAGGCCCTCATACCCATCTGATTTTCGACCTGGCGCTGTTCTTGTTTAACGGCAAACGCATCTAGGTAGCGCTGTTTTAGAAAGTATAGGTCTTGTAAATTGCTCAGAATATTACGATACAGATGCAGATCGTGGCGAGGTTCAGTTCTCTGACGCGCATTTTCCAAATCGTACAGGGCGCTATCGAAAAGAGTATCGTCTCCCTGACGCAGCTTAGCCTGCCCTCGAAGAAAATAGTAGCGACCCTGGTGATAGCGAAGCGCTAGCACAACAGCCTGAGAAGAGAGTCGCTGAGACATTTCCGTAGTCGCTGGCCCCAGAGCCTGTGTGCTTTTAACCGCTTGAGCTAACAACGTAAGGGCTCTTGTCGCCAGGTTTTGAGCATTGATCCAGTTTTGATTGGCCAGCGCTGCTTCTGCAAGATAGCCATAGTCTCTGGCTAGACGCACAAAGTCATTCTGATGTAGCTGCAGCCCCTCGTTGGCGACCGCTGTTAGAGCATCCCAGTCTTCTAGCTTCTGTAAGATCTCGGCTAGCACATGGATAAATGTAGCGGTGCGATCGCAGCGATTTTGTTGGCGCAAGACATCGATAAAGCGCTGATAAAACTGACGGGCCTGACGAAACGAGGCCACATGGGTAGAACGCTGCTGTTCGGCATGGGTGTGCCACCACAGCCCTAAATGTAACAGCAGCACCACCTGCTGGTCTCGCGTGTCTTCAACGGTTTTATCCACCTGGAGCCAGTAGGCCAAACTCGTTTCGTAGTAGTCTCTAGCAGCTTTTAAGTCAGCCGATGCGTAGGCTTCTCGGCCCTGGAGAAATGTCAGACTAGCCTGTAAAGCCCCGTCTAGCTGAACAGTGTGATAATTGAGATCTGCGATCGCAAACGGCAGCTCCTGCTCAGTCAATACTTTAAGGTGGGGACTTAATTGAGGCAGTTCCGGGGCCAAATAGTCTAAAAAATGAGCATCGCGGCTGTCTAGAATGTGGGTAAACAGCTCACCTGCAGCTCGATGCAACGCCTCAATCAGCGCCTGAATCGGATATTCAATCTGAATGGGGACAGCGGCAAAGCTCTTTAGATCTGCCGCGTAGAGCGTCAGCGTTTGCAAGACCGCATCCGTCATCCACAGCACTACCGGGTAGGGAAACTTGGTCAGCAGCGCATTGCGACCCACATTGGCAGCCTTAAACAGCACATCCAAGGTCTCTACCTGGTCAAACCCTGTAACCATAACCGCCTCGGGAAGCCGATCTGTCCGAGCACTCGACAGCGCCTCTATTAGGGATCGAGTAGAGCCTGTTAGCTCAGCTATCTGAAACTGTTGGGTCTGCGCCAGATGCTGCAGCAACAGCTGGGTTAGCCGCTGATAGTTAGCTCGCACCAAGATCAATGAAAACTGCCCACGGCCCAGCGTCAGCGCCCGTTTAAGATTGTTGAGAGCGGTCTGATTATGGGAAACAATTTCGAGAAGATCGGCCTGGTACATAGCGGCAGCTCCATTAGTTATCAGCTAGCCAGCTCTTATAGCGATTAGTTTCTTTTAACACCGGATTTAGATCAAACCAGCGTCCCCCCTGATCACGATACTCATAGAGAAACAAACTACGCAACAACAGACTATAGGCTTCATTCCCCTGATTGTCTGGAGTACTAATAGACTGAAACATCAGCTGCCACTCACTTTCGTCAATTAGAGCCATCAGAGAATCTCGCTCATCGCGAATAACCGCCTCAAGAATAACAGACTGAATCGGCGGATCGCCTTTTTGCAAGCAGCCATAGAGCAGTCTCATCAGGTTACGCATATGCCCGCCGCTGAGCTGACAGAGACGATTGAGCACCTCAATGGCTTCAAAAACATCGCTGATGTGCTCGATGCGCTCATTGTAGTTTTTACCAGGAAAAGCACGTGCCAGCACCATTTGTTGTAAAAGCGCCAGTCCGGGCTGAGAGAGATTGCCATCCCGCTGGCTGACTGGCACCATAGGCAACACCTTTGGAGAAACCCCAAACCGATTGGCCAGCCGAGGCAGATCGTCAGAGAACACCAGGGTTAATGGAATGGTATAGACCAGGTGACAGTTAAGCCGCTTGAGCTGTTCTCCTCGGTCAATAAAGAGATATTCCGACTGGGTACGACCGTTAGCGCGTTCTACAGGATCAATGCGGTCAAGGTTGTCGACAATAACAACCAGACCTTTTTTACCCTGGGACCGGAGCGTTGCGATCGCAGCCTCCAGCAGCTCCTCATTGATCGCATCAATAATATTCTTAGTGCGAGGCTCCAAATACTGCCGCATGCGACTGCGCATCTCCGGACTCTCTTTTGCCCGAGCTGTCAGCGCTGCAATCCCCACCGAGAAACTAACATCAGCAATCTCCATTGGCGTCTGCAGCGTCTCCGCCAAATTCCGAAATAAATTGACCAGCGCCGAGGGCCTCAGCTTAATATCATCATTTTCAAGACTTTCTACCACCTGATGGGCAATCATCAGCAGAATGTCACTGATATCCACATCGGCCATCTCCAAATCGCGGTCCGACTCAAAGTACACCACATGGAATCCCTGCTGCTCTAGCTTTGCCTTTAAGCGCAGTAGCTCAGTAGACTTACCGCAGCCAATATTCCCTGTAAATAGCTGGGTTGTCGCCTCATCTGGAGATAGTAACGTAATTGTTCGCTCCAGCTCTCTCACAATGTCTCCACCCCGCACCGACGAAAAGTCGATATAGTATTGCCGATCGTTGTTCTGCACCAGACGCAGCGGGCGACTAGGATTGGCAGCACGATAAAAGCGAGGTAGGTCTAAAACCATTAACACAAGACGGCACAACATCCGTTATCCTAGACGAATTTGCAGCGGATGAGTTGCATGAAAAGCGTTACCAGCTAGCCAATCTGAGAGAAATCTGTAGATAGGTAACCAATATCTAGCGAACATCACATTTTGATAACAGGCGTAAAGTTTTTAGATATTGGGTGCGATCGCTAAAAGCCCTCTGCCTAGACTGGTTGAGCTGAAAATGCTTCAGACCACTTCTCACATTTGAGCAGGTTTACAATCTAACGCGCACCGATGACTTTAATCCCAGACAACGAACGCAGCCGCTTAACTGACACCTATCCAGAGAATGTAAACTACGCACTATACGAACTAATTTGGGCACTATGCCTGGTGATATTTTGCCTAGGTACAGCCGTTGCGCTAATTCGTCATTCTTAATTCTTCACCGTGCGGCGCCCCTAAACTATCACACGGCCCATAGGCAAAGTCTCTTGCTTCACCTGTTAGTTAGTCGTCCCTGAAAAACCCCAAATCAGGCTCCGACCGGAATCAGATTTGTTGGGTTATCGAAAAAGAAACAGACTAACTTGCGTAAATTGAACCCACAGGCTGTCAATAAGGCATTGATCCGGTCTCCTGATTTACCGT
>JBHJIL010000061.1:0-128496 GCA_050043465.1 Leptolyngbyaceae cyanobacterium | reverse complement strand
TTTCCTGTCTTACGACTGTCCATTTCATAGGAAGACGTTCTTATGGCAACTAGTTTTGCAAGCGCAACTGGAGCCCCCGAGGTGGGTAACGTTGCGACTCCGATTAACTCCTCTGCGGTTGCACGTACTTACATTAATAATTTGCCTGCCTATCGTGCAGGGCTATCTCCATTTAGCCGTGGCTTAGAAGTGGGTATTGCCCATGGCTACTGGTTCTATGGACCCTTTGCTCTGTTAGGTCCACTACGGAATACAGATTACAGTGCGGTAGCTGGAGCCCTGTCTGCAGTTAGCTTTGTGTTTATTTTGACCGTAGCGATTGCTATTTATAGTGCTACTAATCCTGACGGTCCTGAGGGCACGCTGACAACACCCAACCCTCCTGAGTCCTATGCTACTCGTGAAGGCTGGAGTAATTTTGCCAGCGGCTTCTTTATTGGCGGCTGCGGCGGTGCTGTATTTGCGTTTCTGCTCACTCAAAGCCCTCACCTGCTACCTCTACAGGCAATCTTTGGTGGTATGTAAGGCTTATCTTTAGCAGCTGCTAGAGAATTTAGGCAGAATTTTTAGCAATCAGCGCCTCCTTTACGGGGGCGCTGATGCTTTTAAAGAGATCTCTGATGTTGGTCCATGGATTTATTTGAGCAACATCGGCAAACATTGCTAGACAAAGAAGCGCCCCTAGCGGCGCGGATGCGGCCTCGCACCCTAGACGACTATGTGGGCCAGAATGCCATTGTGGGTCCAGGTCGGCTGCTGCGTCGAGCGATTCAGGCCGATCAGCTATCATCGCTGCTATTTTATGGCCCACCAGGGACGGGCAAGACAACCCTGGCCCAGGTAATCGCCAATACCACCAAGGCTCACTTTATTGCCATTAATGCGGTGCTGGCTGGGGTCAAGGATATTCGCAGTGCGATCGCAACCGCCCAAGACCTGCGCGGTCAGCACGGCCAGCGCACCATCCTATTCGTCGATGAGGTACACCGCTTTAATAAGTCGCAGCAGGACGCTCTGCTACCCTGGGTGGAAAACGGCACCGTTGTGCTAATTGGAGCCACCACCGAGAACCCTTATTTTGAAGTCAATAAGGCCCTAGTCAGCCGGTCGCGAGTATTTCAGCTGCAGCCACTGAAGCCCGATGATCTCCGCCAGATTGTGCAGCAGGCGCTGACCGATAGTGAACGGGGCTATGGCGATCGCCCTGTTCAACTTGACGATGATGCCCTTGACCATTTGGTTAATATTGCTAACGGCGACGCTCGCGCCCTGCTCAATGCCCTTGAACTAGCGGTAGAGACCACCCCATCCGGCACCTCCATCACCCTGGCAGTCGCCGAAGAGTCAATTCAACAGCGGGCGGTTCTATACGACAAAGAAGGCGACGCCCATTTCGACACCATCAGCGCCTTTATTAAAAGCATGCGGGGCTCGGACCCAGACGCCACGCTGTACTGGCTAGCCCGCATGGTCTACGCCGGAGAAGACCCCCGGTTTATTTTTCGACGCATGGTGATTTTTGCTGGAGAGGATGTGGGTTTATCAGACCCTAACGCGGTCATTGTCGCTAACAGCTGCGCCCAAGCCTTCGACCGCATTGGCATGCCAGAGGGCCGCTATCCGCTGGCTCAAGCGGCACTTTACCTGGCCACCTGCCCCAAGTCCAACAGCGTCATGGGCTTTTTTGACGCTCTGGCCACAGTAGAAAAAGAACGAGAGGCGAATGTGCCTAACCCGCTGCGGGATGCCAATCGGGATAAAAAAGAATTTGGTCACGGTCAGGGATATTTGTATCCCCATGCCTACCGCGACCACTGGATAGAACAGCAGTATTTACCCAGCAGCCTGCAGGGTCAGGTATTTTACCAACCGTCAAACCAAGGATATGAAGACACGATTCGGCTCGAGGTAGCCCGCAAACGCGAGGCCCAGCTAGCGGCTGTCATGGAGGCCGATCTACCCGAGGTGCTGACATTTGGCCCCACCGATAGAGCCCAAGAGCAGTGGCTACAGAGAACCCTGGGAAATATGGGAGAGCAGCTGCGAGCGGTGTGCGATCGCATCTACACAACTCTAGCCCCCCAGCGACATCACGTCTTGCTGGACCTCAATGCGGGGCTGCTCACCTGGGAGGCCCTGCGGCAGGTACCAGAAGGGGGCGTCTATGCCTGCGCCCAAACGTTGGATACCTACACAGCACTCAATGAACAAGCTCAAACGCTGACGGACCTAGCCCGTCCCATCTTTCTTTGCACACCGCTACCGGACCTACCAAAAACCTTAACGCTTACAGCCCCCAATATCAGATTCGATGGCATTGTTGGCCGTAACGCTCTCAAAGAGCCCCAGCGCCAAAGGCTATTCAAACAGCTATCAGCGCATGTCGCCCCCAGAGGTCGTATCGTCTTAGCAGAAACCATTCCCTTTCGGACGCTACGGCTTTATAGCCTGCTAAAAACACTGCCAGCTAAGCTTTTCAAAGCCTTACAGCAGGCGGAAGACAGCCTGTATACCAGTGACCCAGAGCGGTATTGGGATATAGATTCTATCCCAGGCTGGTTTGAGGATACAGGCTTTGTCGCTGATATTGAGACTATAAAACTTTCTACGCAGTTAGCGGTTACCCAACAGCTGCAAGAACGCTGGTTTAGTTCAGAGTCTCGCTATATGAGACATTTGGCCCAAACGCTGTCAGATAAAGATTTGACAGTTGTTCGACAGGCCTATAAAAGAGATTTAGGAACAAGCATCACCTGGGAAACAAGCATTGTTGTTGTGGTCGCTCACCTGTCCAACAGCCCCAACAAGACATCTGCCTGAGAACATCGATCGATCATCAAAACCTTTTATCCGAGCTACTTCCAGCTAAAATAAGAGTCTGGCGTTGCTTGTATCCGATATGGTTTCAGTTTCCAATAAAGAGACACAGCCTGCCGATATACCAACATCCACAGAAGATGTGCGCCCCCTGTTTGAACAAGGGTTGCAGAAGATGAGCGTTGACGACTACCCAGCCGCGCTGCTTCTGTTTGAACAGATTTTAGATATTAAGTCTGATATTCCCAACGTGTGGGAGAAAACCAGCCTTGTCTTGCAAAAGCTGGGTCGGTATGACGAGGCCATTGCAACCAACACCAAGGCCATGGAGCTTTACCAGACGGGGGCTAAAGCCCTAGCCGTCGATATCAGTCAGGGATGGACAGCACTACAGTGGGCCACTGCAGGAGACTCATCATTTTTTCATCAGCGATACGATGAGGCGATCGCCGCCTACAATACTGCCCTTAGGCTCCAGGCAGATCTACCAGACGTACTTTACAACAAAGGTGTAGCGCTGGTTAATTTAGGCCATTATGCCCAGGCTATCGCCGCCTATGACGCCGCTCTCAAGCTCCAGCCCGACCTACACAAAGCCTTTAATAACAAGGGGCTTGCCCTGGTTAAACTCGAAGCGTACGAACAGGCCATCGCCGCCTATGACGCTGCTCTTAGCCTCAAACCAGATCTGCACCAAACGCTTAACAATAAAGGTCTGGCCTTAGTCAAACTCAAGCGCTATGAAGCTGCGATCGCAGCCTACGATGCGGCCCTCAGCCTCAAACCTGATAAATACAGCACGCTCTACAACAAAGGGCTGGCCCTCGCTAAACTGAATTGCTACCAAGACGCGATCGCAGCCTATGACGCAGCCCTTAGCCTTAAGCCCAATCTGCAGGACGCGCTTTACCACAAAGGGATATCGCTGGCGGCGCTGGGCCGTCATCAGGACGCTACGTTGGTCTATGATGATTCGCTGGCGATCAACCCCGGTCTCTACGACGAGCTTTACTGCAAAAGCGAAGCACTATACGAGCTAGGCCGCTATCAAGATGCGCTAGCCGCCTGCGATGCGACGTTGGCCCTGCATCCAAATGAGCATAAAGCACGCTGTCTCAAAGGTCAGGTGCTCCATAAATTAGGTCGTTATCAAGCTGCGATCGCGCTCTACGACACCCTCCTCGCTACCCATCCTGACAACCCCACGGCCCTCTGCAGCAAGGGGCATTCGCTATTTAAGCTCGGGCGTTTTAACCAGGCCATTGCCGTTTATGACACAGTTCTCAACCTTGAACCCAGCAACCGAGACGCCCTTTATAGCAAAGGGGTAGCCCTGGCTAACTTGGGGAGGTATGAAAGTGCGATCACAGCCTACGATACCCTCCTCACCCACCAGCCCAACGACTCCAAAACCCTCCACAGAAAAAGCACCGCGCTACAGGCACTAGACCGCCATTCAGAAGCAAAAGCAGTCCAAAACGCTTCAGTTTCAATAAATCTAGCTTTCAAAAACGAGTCATCGGCTCCCGACTTCTAGTATCCCTACGCCCTCTAACTAAGCCCAAAAACGAGACGACCAACAACCTTTTACGGTGCGCAGCGAATGCGGAGCAGCGTAACCGACCCACCGACCACCCAAACCTGCCTCGTAGAGAAACGACACCAATTTTTGTAGGGAGCGTGGGGGCGTCGAGGCCCCCACGAATAGGGAGGGTTCAGGAGGGAAAGTCCTGAGCAGCCCCTATCGCACATAGCCAATAGACTCAAGCAACTTTCCTAACCAAGTTGTCCCTAACCAAAAGACTCTATGAGATCTATTCAGTTCTTGACCTACAGCTCTCACTAAAATGGACTCATAGAGCCGTAACTCCCAATGTTCAAATGTTCAATCGCCTCTTTGGTCGTCAGCCCAACCCACCCGAAGAACCGCCCGTCGATTACAAAGCACTGTTTAACCAAATTATGGACGGTCTCGCTGCAGGCTGGTCGGCTGATCAATTAAAAGCTTGTTTGGCAAGACAAGAAAATGACCAGAAATTTGTTGAGTGGCTATATCGCTATGGCAAGCGAGAGCAAATAGAGCCAGAGGTTGCTGAGCGGTTGGTGCAGTGGGGGGAGATAGACTATGGTGCTGTAGGGAAAATGGCCAAAGATGTTGGTGAACAAATTTTACATCCGTCTTCCAACAGCTCTGATAGAGCTGGATCTAAGCCATCCTTGGATAAATCCGAGATTGGATCAATTCTATTTGATGGATTTCCGGTATCCAGTTCTTTAGAAGATAGAGCACAAGAACTTATTGTTCAGTCGTTTCAACAATTTTTGATAAATAAAGATTACTCAGAAGCACAGAAAATTGCCTATGCAGCCACCCAACTAGCGCCTGAGTATTACCCTGCATGGCAACATTTAGGGGAGCTGATGAATATGACACAACAAGATCAGCAAGCCCTTCAAGCCTTCAATGTTGCCATTAGCCTCAAGCCAGACAGCGATGAGGCATTACATGGCAGAGGCATATCTCTAGACCAACTTGGCTACCATGAGAAGGCTATCGCTGCATTTGATAGGATCTTGGCATTGAACTCAAATGACCATCAGGCGTATTACAACAAAGGTCTATCACTGCACAACTTAGATCGTCATAAGGAAGCTATCTTTGCTTTCAATGAGGCCATAGCTATTCAGCCGGACAAACATAAAGCCCAATATCAAAAGGGTCTGTCATTACATAAGCTAGGTCGCTATGAAGAGGCTATCAAAGCCTATGAAGCTTCGATAGCCATAAAATCTGATAAATACGAAGCTTTCAGTGGCAAAGGTAATGCATTGGATAAATTAGGTCGTCGTGAAGAAGCCATCATTGCTCATGATGCCTCACTGAGCATTAAGCCAGATTTTCACATTGCATGGTACAACCGTGGCAGCTGTATTGCTCACAATCGCTTACAGGGTAATGATTTGCCAGTTTCTTTTTTCTCTTCGGAGCTTCTGCTTCAACATCCCGAACTTCAACAACGTGGTTATTCAGGTCAACTTGCCTGCTACCAAGTCGGCTTACAATATGTTCCAAAAGAAACCAATGCCCTTGGCTGGGGGCTACTTCATCGCGCGACAGGTCAAGCTCATTACTACCACGATCGCAATAATTCCATCCAACTCCATAAAGCCCTAACCGAATACGACCAAGCCCTTACTACCCTCACTGCCAAGACCTATCCTACTGAGCATCTTGAAGTCCTCCAATTTTGCATACGTATCCACCTCAAGCTCAACAATAATGAACAGGTCCATGCTCTCTATCGGCAGGCTCTCATCGTTTTTCAAAACCTCCTCAATCAAGCAAAGTCCGATGCCCAACGTCGCCGCATTGAAACCCAATTTTTCGACCTCAGCCACCTCCAGGTAGATCTGCTCATCGCTGATAGCCTCACTACTGAAGCCCTCCTCACTGCCGAAAGATACAAAAACCGAGTCCTCACCTGGATTCTCGATCACTGGCAGGAGCAAACTATCTCCCCCAGCCTCGACCAAATTCACACCCTGTTATCCTCCCAAACTGCCATCATCTACTGGCACCTCAGCGACGACACCCTTACCACCTTCGTCTTCACCGACAGCGTCGCTGTCACCGCCACAACACAACCCAGCCAGCCCTTAGAAACCTGGCTAAACACCTGGACCCGAGACTACAACGACTACCGGACCAAAGGTAAATCCCCTTCAGATCCGTTGGTAGAAAATAGAGAAACCCACCCTTGGCACATAAACCTCTCTAACCGCCTTAACGGCCTCAAAACCATTCTCGGTATCAACAAACTGGCCGAAAATCTTACCAATATCGAAGACCTCATCCTCATCCCCCACCGCGACCTTCATCGTCTCCCGCTTCACGCCTTTTTCCCCGAGAACCTAACTACCACCTATCTTCCTAGCGCCCAGATTGGCCTTACTCTGCCATCTACGCCTAAGTCTCTTACCCCACTGCTCAACCTCGACGACCCTGACACCGAGCAACCCCAAATGCCCTACGCTCGCCTCGAATCTGCTCTTATTCGTCAGCTCGTCGGTAATACCACTCACTTGACCGACACCATCACCACCGCCACCGCCACCGAAGCCCTACAAAGCGATCACTCGACTCTTCATTTCACTGGTCACGGCGAATACAACCACCATCAACCAGAAAACTCTGCCCTCCAGCTCTCCGATGGCATCCTTACCGCTAAACAAATCAGCACCCTCGACCTCTCCAGCTATGGCCTCATCTGCCTCGCCTCTTGCGAAACGGCCCTCACTGGCACCGAAACCATCGCTACCGAATACGTCGGCCTCGTCAGCGCTTTCCTTAAAGCCGGGGCCTCCAATGTTCTCAGCACCCTCTGGCAAGTAGATGAAATTGCCAGCACCTGGCTCATTGTTCGTTTTTATCAAGCGCTGCTAGCGGATCAGCTCCCCGCCAAAGCACTCCACATTGCCCAGCACTGGCTCCGCACGGTTACCGCCACTGACCTAGCCACTTGGATTACCAACCTTAGCCACACTTCTGGCCTCAGTATTGGTACTGTTGATGTCCTAAACTCCTATGCAGCAGTCACCTTAGAAGACCATGCAGATTCATTAAATCAGCCTCTGTATAGCGATCCCTTTTTCTGGGCAGGCTTTACACTAACGGGTAGAGGCTAAAAACCATGACGAATTTGGGCAAGCCATGACCGTCTCAAACCAAGACATCAACTGGGAAGCACTGCTCTACGCTTTAGCCGCCCAAACTGAACCGCTGCCCGATTCACTTAATCAGGCACATCAAACAGCGGTGCAAGCTTCCCCAGAGAATAAGCCCCAAGCGCTTAATGCGCTGCGTCAGCACATTAAGCAATACCCTGATTTCGAGACGGCCTATAGCGACGGTCTCAAACAAGCCACGCGTAACTACAAGTCTCAGCACCGAACCAAGGGCATTGCTGCCACATTGCCCGCTGGCACCACATGGGAGCTGCTGCTTGGGGATATTGTGCAAACCCCTAACCCGGTCAATGCTGCCAAGCGCTACTTACAAGCAGAACAGCGACGTGGAACAGTTGAAAAATCTGAGAATGCCTGGGCCAAGACGGACCGTCTTATGGTGATGACTGCTGGTGGCGTAGCTTTGGGTACGGCAATAGCAAGGTGGCCTGGAGCCATTATTGGTGGCTTAGCAGCCATTGGTTGCTGGTACTACGTCAGCATTCTGAAGGCAAAGTCAGCATCTAAAAATCTGTAAATGACAGATCAGCAGTTTCTTTATGTCTGGCTGGGAACCATGGCTGTGCTATCCGCTGCCGTGTTTCTATACAGAACCTATCGGGGTCGTCGGGCACCAGTATTTTCAGACTTCTTGGTGGTTGGATTTACCCTTGCAGGCATTATTACTCTGATACGTGGCCTCATAAAGGTGATTGTTACTAATCCTGAAATTCAGACTGCGCTGGAATGGGACGGCACAATTGCATTCTGCTTAGGTTCGTTTTTTGGTATTTATTTTGCGGCGAAGGAAATCATTAAACTGTTCTAAGACAAATATGACAGCCTTAAACTTTCCTATTTTCCATAATGCCAGTAACAATTCGCTCTAAACCGTAACCAACGGCTTGACATAGCGAATCCCTCAGCATTGCCTTCATATGAAGGTTGCAATTTCGTAACCTTTTCCACAAGGCTCAATAATTCTTAGCGCCATCGGCAGGTGTTAGCACCACCGTACCGATGACTCGCCCCCGAGATTCTTACGCAATCCCGGCGGTTGGGGTTGATTTTACCTCAGCCACCCCGATTTGCACTACATCAAGCGGGGTGGCTAAGCCTTATTGGGTCTTGGTTTCCTCCTAACAAACATTTTAATTCGGAGAACCAAGACACCATGTTTCAAGAATTCACTCAGGGCTCTGGCGGGTCCACAGTTCCGCCTACCCATCCGGCTGTTTTGCCGGACTATGAATACAAGCACGTACGCCATCTCATTTTTGGCGATCCCATGGTCATCCGATTGACAATTCAGCTACTCCATAAGCTCAACTACGCCGAACCTAACGACTGGAGCCAGCCCTTACCCACCGGGCAGCCCAACGAGGTAATGACCATTCTGATGAAGCGGGTACGGCTGAATTAGCCGACCATAAGCCAGCAGGACGACATTTGCCCCTGCTGGCTAGCTGTTTTCACTATCTACAATCAAATTTTCCAACGATGCCTGCAAATCCTCTGTCAATGTCGCTACGGCCTTTCGACGGCTACTTTTATAGTCATCCCACCGCTCACTAACACCAATCGGCTCCCCCACCGTCAGCAGCGCTTCTCGCTTTCCCAAAGAAGGCCGGGGAAACGGATTTTCTCCTTCAATGCGGGCCACCATATCGGCCAGTAGTAAAACAGTTTCCGCAAATCGTTCCGCCGTGGGCTTTTCCAACACATAGCGTCCTGTTACCGCAACAAAACTTTCCACTAGACGCATATGCCACATCCGCAAATCAGCCTCTTCTGCTACCCGGTCGGCCAGACCTCGCTCGACGGGCGATAGCGCTGTCTCGTCCCGTAAATCCTCTCGAAAAATACGCTCCCACCCAGCCTGTTCTAAACGACGACAGCGATCGATTACGGAGCCTTTGGGGCGCAAATCAAAATACTTCTCCGCTACTGCCAGGGCCCCGTTGAGCAAATGCTGTAAACGCACCGCTAGCCTGGCATTAGCCTCTGTGTCATCCGTATCGGGTCGTTCTAAACCATAAATCTGATGGTAATAGCCCTCCATCAGACTCAGCAGATGCTCAGCTAGCTTGTATAAACGTCCATAGAGATTAGTAATTTGAGCCGTGGGCAGTTCTACAGGCGGTACAAACTTTTCGTTAGTGGCTATTCCACTGCGAGTTTCTAACTGGCTGAGTAGCCGATCAATCTCATCCCAAGGTGGCGTGATATATCGATACTGAATGCCGATAGGGACGATATAGACCGGCTCAGACCGCTCAGCCTTGACCAAATCCTCGACACACCAAAAGGCTAGCTGTGACACCCCTGGCTCTAAAGGGCTAACAATTTCGTTATGGCCGTTGTTACCACCTTCTGGGGCTGCTGCCAGTGGAAACTGCCCCTGACTCAACAGCTGTCGGGCAGATTTGAGGGCAACCAGGTCAAGCTTACCGCGCTGAATGGAAACCCCACCCAAACGAGAACACAGCCTCCCAACCCAGTTTCCAGCCCACAGGGGAATCCCTCGGTCATAGATGAAATGACTGTGGACGGGCTCTAGGGCTATATCTAACCGTTTTGCGGAACGGGGGACCGCCTGCCATAGCAGATGAGCCATCCCATAGGCGTCTTCGGGAGCCGGGTGACGAAATGCCAGCAAAAATCGATTTTGTCCTGTTTGAAACTCCTGATAAAGCCGAGCTAAGACATCGGCATTACTGACGTTGATGTTGACCACATCAGTCTGCCAGCGCACCCAGCCTGGTAATACTGCCTTGACAAACCGCCGTACCCAAGGATGAAAACGCTCTGGAATAAAGTCCAATGGGGGTTGGGCATGGGTAATCACGTTTGTCACAACATCGGTCCTCTAACAGACAGGGCGCTTGATAATCACTTACTAGTTACAGTCAACTTTAACGACGTCATAATGGAGATAATCGGCTGTAACAGTTTCTGTATTGTCTATTCTCAAAGACAGTGAAACCTTTATATATTCTGGATTACGGATTCAGGAGATCGCTTGTTAAACTTGGGGGATTTTAATATTTACCTGTAGCGTTTAAAGCTTCCATAAAAGGCTGTATGGCTAATCTCTGAATTTGAAGAGGCAGGTTTTAATAAACAAAGATATAAATAACGCACTACCTTTGATAAGTTCACATCTTATTAGATTGCTAAGCGCTTACAGAAGCTCTAGTTATTAGGGCTTTTGTCTGTTTTACTCGTTGTCAGTTCAATCTCTAACAGATTTTTGCTGTACTCAACAATGGGGACAACACTGTAGGCAACCGGTGATTTTCACTATCTACCCCTTTAATCTTCTGATTTTTCTTTCCTTGCAAGCCAGATTTGTAATGCTGAGACCCTTGCTTGTGAACTACTGAATTAGGGTGACAATCGACCGCACTTATAGCCTATTGCTGTTAAGTTGTTCAGTCATTGTCCATGTCCACGCTTAGAGCTTCCCATTCCGATCACCAAGGTGTAAAAAATATGCCTATTAATGCATCTAGCATTGAGGCTTCAGTACCTTTGGAGGCATTAATTCATAACGTCAATAACGATTTTGATACAGCTAATACAATCATCGAATCCATACTGACAGTTAAAGAGCGCTGTCAAGTGACACCTTTTTACATTCAGGCGGTTATTGCTAATTCTTCTGTATTTTTAGTCTCTAATACGGGCAATTCTGAAGCCTTAAATCTTACTAGTGCAGGAGCCTGTTGGTTGCTAGGGCAGTCGGGCACCTGTGCACTTCCACTAAAAAATTCAACGGTGGCTCCCTGCCATGCTGTGATTCGTCATACCCCTGAAGCTGGTTTTTTTATCGCTGATGTGGGTAGCCAATCAGGTACGTATTTGAACCGTCGTCGTCTGCCACCTCAAAAGCGAAAACAGCTCAGAGATGGGGACATGATTGAGCTCGGCAATCTAGTAGTGGAATTCTTTGTAGATAATTTTGATCGTCTTGAAGACCCACTGAGTAGCCATGATCTTGACTATCGGGGACATGACGTGACCTACACGGGTATGGAAACCCTTAATTAGAAAAACTAGAAAGTCTGAAACGGCCAGTGCTCCAGTGACCCGAAAGTTAAGTCACCGGAGCACTGATAGTATTATTCATCTTTTTGGAACAACACTGCCCGAGCTGACGGCTCACGCTGGTACTGACCACCTGGAAGTTGGACGATCAGGCTGGCTAGCTCTAATTGCAATAGGCCACTCAGCAGGGCACTGGTGTCTAGCTGGGTGGCTTCGACTAGCTTATCTAAGCTGACAGGAACATGCGAAACTGATTGAAAGATAGGGGTTAAGGTCTCATCTAGCGTCACAGTCAGGGTGGGTTCAGGAGAAATTTCTGGTGATGGGTCAGAGATAGCTGACTGCTCGTTTGACGAGACGGGCTGGGCATGGCCAATCGTCTCTTTGGGCTGAGGATTTGTTGTCTGATGCGCGATGTCGCGGCTGAGCAGGGCGTCAACCAGCTGTTGTTCGCCTGTTACGAGAGTAGCACCAATATTGGCTAGGATGAGGCAACCGCGAGCAGTGGGGTTATCCAGCCCATCGGGTACAGCATATACACGACGTCCATAGTCATTAGCAAAGTCTGCTGTGATTAGCGCACCGGAGCGCTCTGGGGCTTCGGTAACCAGAGTGGCATGACTTAAACCAGCAATAATCCGGTTACGTCGAGGAAAATGCGATCGCTCTGGGCCAGACCCATTAGGATATTCGCTCAAAATGAGTCCTGTTTTTAAGATGCGCTGGTAGAGCCCAGCATTACTACGGGGATAGACTATGTCCACCCCTGTCCCCAATACAGCAATTGTCTGCCCCTCGCTATCGAGACAGCTTTGATGGGCGTAGGTATCAATCCCGGCAGCCATGCCTGACACGATGGTAATCTGCTGTTGGCTCAGGCGACGACTCAGACGCTGGGTCCAACGGCGACCATAGGGGCTAGGGCGACGGGTGCCGACAATGCCAACAGTAATGGCTGCCGTCTGATTCGGACGGAACGGTCCTCGATAATAGAGAACAGGGGGCGGATCTGGAATCTCCCATAGCAGTCTGGGATAGTCGGCATCGGCAGGAGTCCAAAAGTTGAGGCGCTGTGTAATGTAGCGGTCTAGCATCTGTTGGGGGTTGAATTGCGATCGCAATTCGCCAATTCGATCGGCAGTCACTAACCCAATACCCTCAACGGCAAGCAGATCACCCGGAACAGCCTGCCAGGCCAGGCTCAGTAAACCAAAGTGCTCGTACAGCCGTTTGATTAAAACCGGCCCTACATCCTTAATGTGCGCCCAAGCTAGCCAATATGCGCGTTCCAACCCGGATTCCCCGTCAGTCCGACGGTTCTAGCATGCCCAAAGAGCTTCACCAAAAAGAGAATGCCCTACCCAGCAGTGGTGCGCTGCTGCTTGAGATAGTCAAAAACGCTTTTATCACCAATATCTGGCGGGATAGGCTGCACTGACTTCCGGAACGCAAAGATCGTAAACAAAACGGCCCAGACTACCAGCAAATCTCGTCCCAGGGTCACTGGTAGCGCACCGAGCATATGGGTCAGTAGCAGGGCGGGCACCAGCAGAGTCAGCACCTTTGTTTCCAATCGATTAAAACAAAAGGCTTCCTTAAAGAAAATGCCCGTCAGGGCCGCAAACGTGAACCCAATCCCCAAAATAGACAGAGGCTGCTGGTAGACCGTCAACGCCAGCGGTCCGGGCACAGCCAAAGTAATCCCCAGACTGGTCAAGCCGCCGACTAGCCAGAAAATCTGCAGCGCCAAATGCAAAGGACGCAAATAGATGTGAATAAACCAAAGGCTCACCCCTAGCCCCAGCCACATCAGCGCATAAAAGCCAGAGATTAGCCACAGGAGGCCGCCACCACCCGCGAGCAGACACACAACCGCTAGGGCAAAACTTAGGGCGGCAACGCCCAGACCCATGCGATAAATTACCACCTCGCGGCGGTCGTCTGGGGTAACTGTAAACGGGCCAAACTGCCCTTCATAGCTCTCTAGACTCGGTTTTGCTGTGACCACGATAACCTCCTGGAAAGAGTGCAATCTGTGAAATCGGCCGCCTCAAGCTCTAAGGCTTAATTGACAGCGGTAGTTCAATCGTAAAGCACGTCTGGTCATCTCCACTCGTAACCTTAATAACACCGTTAATATGTTGCACCAGCTTCTGGACCAAGGCTAACCCCAACCCCGTCCCCCCCTGCTTCCAAGGATCGGCGCTGGGAACTCGGTAAAACTTATCAAAAATTCGCGGTAGCTCATCTTGGGGAATTTCCACCCCGGTATTAACTAAGTCGAGCTGGAGCATCTCCGCTTCTGTCTGTTTAACAGATAGGGTAATTTTCCCCCCAGGCGGCGTATATTTGCAGGCATTGTTCAAAAGTTCTGCCCAAATTCGATCCAAGCTGGCTAGATCCGACTGCAGCACAGGCAAATTTTTAGCAATGAGGACATTTAACGTCTGCTCACGACTGGTGGCTCGTTCTTGAAAACTATTAACCAGCGCCGGCAGCCAATCAGCAAGTTGAATAGCTGCCGGTGCTAAATTGTGATTGCCGACATCTAAACGCTGCAGGTCTAACAAATCGTTGATAAGACTGATTTCTCGTTCACATTCTTCTTTAAGAATGCGATAGTAGCGGGCAATCCGGCTCTGCTCAGTATCGGGTCTTGTCAGTTCTTGATCTAGCCCCAGCTCCTGGGACAGAGTCACGCCCAAAAGCTGTAGCGCTACCCGCATACTGGTTACTGGTGTGCGGAGTTCATGGGAGACTGTGCTCAAAAAGTCGTCTTTGAGGGTATTGACCTGCTCTAGCTCCCGCACCTGGGTCTGGGACTCCTGATAGAGACGGGCCTGACGAATAGCAATGGCACACTGGTTGGCGACCTGCTGCACCAGCCGAATTTCATATTCACTAAAGCCATGGTCCTTGTCGTTAATCAGCCACAGGTCCCCCAGTACGCCCCTGTCATCAAAAATCGAACAGGCAAGCATCGACACTAAACCTCGCACTGGGTTAGGAGCGATGGAGCAAAACTGAAAATACTGCCCTTCCAGCAGCTGGTGATAAACTTCTGGAAATGCTTCCATTTGAGACACCCGCCCTCGATCAGAAGGGAGCGTAGTGTATTCGTAATAGATGGTGGATGTGCCCTGTTCTAGATCGTAAAGCGATGTATTAGAACCTCGGACATTGAGGGCTTCTGTTAACTCTTGGACCGCTGTTTGAAGAATCTGTTTTTCGTCTAGACTATCCCGCACTCGGTCGGTAATTCGCTTCAGGGTAGCTTCAAATTCTGTTAGCTGATCTAGAGCACTGTTGCGCTCATCGAGCTTTTTTCGTAACTCACTGTTGACCTGGCGAAGCTGGGTCAGTTCGCTGACATCTTGCAGCGTATTGATGAGGATAGTTCCAGTTTCTGTCTGCAGGAGAGAACGTCTGCCCAAAAACTGACACAGTCCAGCAGCCGTACGTAGGGTAACAGACCGATCGGCAACAGCTCCTGTCTGAAAAAAGCAGTCATCTTGCGATCGCAACAAATCCGCATCAATCACGGCTGCCACATCATGGTCTAAACATCCTACCAGCTCTTCTAAGGATGTCTTGAGCAGCTGACAGCAGGCCGTATTTGCAAATAACCAGCGATGGTCTCGACCTTTAACATAGATAGGAGCAGTCACCGCATTGAGCGAGTGGGCCAGCAAATCTGAAGCATCGACCTGGGGCGCAACGGATAAACTCATTGGGCAGGCTTAATAGGGATTCCCTAACTATGCCCTGGTTTCTCAGAAAACGGGCGACCCTGTATCGAAGAGCCAGCTAGATTCAAATAAATCCGTAATCCTACTGATAAGGTTCACTCCAAAATAAACTCTGCTCAAGACGCCTGTAGAATTCTAGAGTTTGTTTCTGGTCAAATCCATGGGTTCTGTTCTCGCTAACCGTCTTCTAGCACCCGATATTGATGGGCAGACGCTGACATATCCGCTGCTTCAGCTGGGGGTTTTAGCATCCGGTAGCGGTAGCAATTTTGAAGCGATTATGGGCGCTATTCAACGCTCAGAACTACAGGCGCAGGTCACAGTGGTTATTTGCAATAATCCTGGAGCCAAAGTTCTTGAAAGGGCCGAGCGTTGGGGAGTTCCCCATGTGGTCTTAAACCATCGAGAGTTTGAGTCTCGCACCGCGCTCGACCAGGCAATTGTCGCTACGCTCATGGCTCACAACACTGACTGGGTGATTATGGCAGGCTGGATGCGACGTGTAACCCAGCATTTGATTAATGCGTTTGCCGGACGCTTGCTCAATATTCATCCCAGCCTGCTGCCTAGTTTTCCGGGCCTCCATGCCGTCCAGCAGGCTCTAGATGCAGGCGTTGCGATCGCAGGCTGCACCGTCCACCACGTAGAGCTAGCTGTTGATAGCGGCCCTATTATCATGCAGGCTGCTGTCCCTGTACTATCCGACGATACCGAAGAGAGCCTCCAAGCAAGAATTCAAATCCAGGAACATCAAATCTATCCCAAAGCGATTGCCCTAGCGGCCCACAGCCGTTGCCTATAGGTTTACTCAGAGCGGTTTTTCCACCCCAGGCAGTGCCTTAAGTTAAGTACACAGCGGTTTTACTCCGGAAGTTTGATAACAGACAGCGAATGTATCAATAGTCACTTACACCGCTGTCATGTTCAACACGACCCAACTGCTGGGCAAAGATTTAGAAGCGTTGGTACGAACAGCGCTCCTGCATAGGGAACTCTCTCCAGGTGTGGCCAACGCAATCAATCAATATCGAGCCCAGTCTGGGCTCACGACGGCCCAAAAGCGACAGCTAGAGATTCTAGACCGGGCCATCGTTGAAGGCTGCGTCCTGCCAGTACGAGGACACTAGGCTATCCGTTAAGCCAGGTGGTCATTTATAGTAGTGATACGGGTGGCTCTATGGTTACCCAACTGCTGCTTTCTAAAGACGCCATGTTTTTGAGTTCGATATTCCACAGCTGCCGCTGGGTTGTCGTGGTTGCGATCGCACTAGCCATCAACCTCACGATGGCTTCGCCCGCCAACGCCACTGGGGTATACGATATGCCTCTTACCCCTAGTGCTGATAGCTGGGTAATCGACGACGCCAATCAGATCACACGGCTAAATGAGAGCAATCTCAATAAGGAGCTTAAACAGCTAGCAGAAGCCACCGGTCAGGAAGTGCGCTATGTGACTATTCACCGTCTAGATTATGGTGAAACCGCACAGAGTTTTGCTGAGCAGCTGTTTGACCGCTGGTTTTCCACACCCGAAGCGGGAGTTAATCAGACAGTCGTCGTTTTAGACGATGTTACTAACAATATTGGACTCAAATCGGGTGACGAGACAACGGCCCTCCTGTCTCCGGACATCGCCGAAAGCATTACCCAAGAAACAATGAAAGCTCCCTTGCTCAAAAGCAACAGCTACAATCGCGCCTTTGATGATGCCACCGAACGGTTGGCATTAGTCCTCGCGGGCGAGCCTGATCCAGGTCCCCCCATTATGGAAGAGACCATCAATGTCGAAGGCACCTTTGCCACCGCAGAAGAGACCGAAGAAAATCGGACAATCTCCACATGGGTCGTTGTCGTATTGCTGATTTTGGCCACCGTCATCCCCATGGCGACCTACTATTGGTATCTATCCGTAGGTGGTTAGAGCAATCCAGTTTTAGCTGTCACAACTAGCTAAACGGCACCAATCAGGCAAAGATTACAAAAAAGCGACCCGAGTTGGGTCGCTTTTTGCTTTTGCATTAAATGTCTGAGATCACAAAATCTCTAGTCAATTAGGCATAAACCGCTTCTAAGGCATCACTGGTTACACCCTGCAGCAGACCTTCGCTCAGCGCCATGTGCAGCATCAAATCAACCACACGGTTAGAGTAGCCCCACTCATTGTCATACCAGGTCAGCAGCTTAAAAAAGTTGGGATTAAGTTCGATACCAGCTCCGGCATCAAAGATGCTAGAACGAGGGTCGCCAACAAAATCAGTCGAGACAACCGGATCTTCGGTATAGCCCAAAACGCCCCGCAGTCCGTTCTGTGAAGCGGCTTTCATCACATCACAGATTTCCCGATAGTTGGTAGCCTTCTCTGTCCGCACAGTCAGGTCCACAATCGATACGTCTGGGGTAGGTACCCGCAGCGCCATCCCTGTAAGCTTGCCAGTTAGCTCTGGGAGTACCAGAGTAACGGCTTTTGCCGCGCCAGTGGAAGCCGGAATAATATTTTGAGCGGCACCCCGTCCGCTACGGAGGCTCTTCTTGTTAGGGCTATCTACGGTGGCCTGGGTAGCCGTTGATGCGTGCACCGTAGTCATCAAACCCTCTGCAAACCCAAAATGCTCCTGGATTACTTTAGCCACAGGTGCCAGACAGTTGGTGGTGCAGCTAGCGTTAGAGACAATTTGGTCAGTCTGAGGATTAAATGTCTTATGGTTAACGCCAACCAGAAGAGTGGGCACCTGATCAGGGCTCTTAGTTGGAGCCGAAATAACGACTCGCTTGGCACCCGCTTTGAGATGATTGGCGGCCTGCTCATGGGTGGTAAAACGGCCTGTGGCTTCTACAACGTAGTCCACACCTAGGCTCCCCCAGGGCAGCTCTGCCGGATTGGCAATAGAAAAACAGGGAATAAATCTGCCGCTAACCACAATGCCATTATCGCGAGCTTCAACATGGCCAGCGTACTGACCATGGGTGGAATCGTATTTGAGGAGATAGGCAAGATTTTCGGGAGATACTAAATCGTTAATTCCAACGAACTCGATATTTGAGTTATTAATTGCGGCTCGCAGTATCAAACGACCAATGCGGCCAAACCCATTAATGCCAACTTTAAGCACGGTCATGATATTTTATTGCTCTGTAGGTGGTTTACACAATCACTGCCTCACTGAGCGAGCAGCTTGCACTTCATTGTGTAGGTGTAATAGGGGTTGGTTTACGGGGATCGTCGGTTTTCCTTTAGAGTTGAGCCCGACTTCATAAATTAGAGTTTCAAAAAGTAGGCAAATATAAATAAATTGAGTTCATTCGCAATAAAATAACTCAATTTATTTCACTGCCTTGCAATAACCTTGCTGTATCGAATGCAGCCGTTTGATGATGTATTTGCTGAACAGTTGTCGTCCAGGCTTGGCTGTCTAAAGCTGGCTGAGAGTGGGTTTCTGTCAGGGCTGTTTCTAGCGTTAGCCAAGAGCGGCAGCCGCCATACGTTGACTGCCACGCAATCTGAACGGGTGTGTCTAAACGGTGCACTCGTAGCAATAGAAGATAAAGAGGCTGATTAGGTTTCCAATCGAAACGTTCAGTTACAAACTGGTCATTCCAGATATGAAACGGCAGCAGTGCTTCTACAGCCTCTAGGGTATTGACAGCCCAGACATAGGAAATCTCCGCCCAGGCCTGCAAAGTAACCTGGCTAGGATGCCATCCTGATATGACCGGTTTGACTTGCTCAGCCCAGCTGTGTTTTAGGAGATGGGGCTTTTGATGCTCGTAGGTGGGGTACAGCCACACTCGCTGATGGGGCACGCTAAACCGCCCAGCAGTCTCGCGAATACCGCCTTTGCGCAATAGCAGAATTGTTTTTCCCTGGACTAACGCATCAACAGCGATGGACCATTCTTTTAGAGCATGTTGCAGCACGGACTAGCCCCAAAGTATCTTGCCATATCTTATATAAATAGCCGCCGTCCGGCGTAACCGGCGGCGACTAAAGAGACTCCGGTGTGCCGATTAGCTTACGGGAGCAGCCACTGTCTCAGCGCTGCTATCCACGGTCTCAGGACGATCGGCCTCAGAGGGAGGCACAACCTGCCAGAACCTAGGCAGATAGTTATCCCAATCCGCCAGAATACGGGCAGCCTTAGAGCTACCGGTCCGTTCAGCATGGTTAGCGATCATATCCTTAAGCTGCTGAGCCCCTGCAGCGGTGATCACCCGCTGAACTTTGACAATTTCAGGATTGACCCGCGTTGGGAAATCGCCTTCTTCGTCAAGAAAATAGCCTAGGCCACCGGTCATACCGGCACCCACGTTGCGTCCCACACTGCCAAGGCAGACCACTACGCCCCCGGTCATGTACTCACAGCAGTGATCACCAGCTCCTTCGATAACCGCCTGACCTTTGGAGTTGCGAACGGCAAATCGCTCACCCGCTTTACCAAAGGCATAGAGCGTTCCTCCGGTGGCACCGTAGAGACAGGTATTGCCCACAATGACGTTCTCAGAGGGGTCGTACTGTACCCCCTCAAATGGGGTAATAATCAGCTCACCACCGTGCATACCTTTGCCAACATAGTCATTGGCCTCGCCCACTAGCTTTAGGTACATACCAGGCAGATTAAAGGCACCAAAGCTCTGACCAACGCTACCGTTGAATGAGAGGGTTAGGGTACCTGCAAAACCGGTATTGCCATATTGCTTAGCGATCGCACCAGAAACACGGGCACCGACAGAGCGATCGGTATTGATCACATCAAACACCTTGCTAACGCTACCCTGGTGAGATATGGCCTGCTGAATATCGGCATCGGCCAGTAGGGCATCGTCCAGTACAGGACCATTGCTATTGATGTCGCCATGCTCTAGCCAACTACGATCAGAGCTGGTATCTGGCAGCTGGGTCAGAATATCTAACGTGAGTCCCTGGGTCTTGGTCAAACTGGCATCGGTCCGAGACGTTAATAGATCCGCTCGGCCAATGATCTCGCTGAGAGAACGATAGCCCAGACGCGCTAACAAAGAGCGTACTTCTTCAGCCACAAAGTGGAAGAAGTTGACCACATGGTCTGGAATACCTGTAAAGCGTTTGCGCAGCTCCTCTCGCTGAGTCGTCACCCCTACCGGGCAGCTATTGGTATGACAGACGCGGGCCATAATGCAGCCTTCAGCAATCATGGCAATGGTGCCAAAGCCATACTCTTCAGCGCCCATCAGCGCGCCCATCACCACGTCCCAGCCGGTCTTAAGACCGCCGTCCACTCGCAGCAATACGCGGTCCCGCAGCTGGTTAGCCAGGAGAACCTGATGAACTTCAGTTAGCCCCAGCTCCCAGGGCACCCCGGCATGTTTGATGGAGCTTAAGGGAGACGCTCCGGTACCGCCGTCATGCCCTGACACTTGAATAACATCGGCGTTAGCTTTAGCGACACCAGCCGCAATGGTACCAATACCAATTTCAGATACTAGCTTCACCGAGACCCCTGCTTTGGGATTGATTTGATGCAGATCAAAGATCAGCTGGGCCAGATCCTCAATTGAATAGATATCGTGGTGGGGCGGCGGCGAAATCAGCGTCACTCCTGGCTTGGAGCGTCGCAACGAGGCGATGTAGTCGCTTACTTTGCGTCCGGGTAACTGCCCTCCTTCACCGGGTTTAGCACCCTGGGCCATTTTGATTTCAATTTGTTTGGCACTCATTAAGTACTCGGGCGTGACCCCAAAGCGACCGGAAGCCACCTGCTTAATGGCGGAAGAGGCAGTATCCCCAGCGCGTAGACCTTTGAGGTGAGGCAGTGTGGCCGACAGCCCCTGGTCATCTACGTCGTTGATGGGGTTGAATCGGACAGAATCTTCTCCACCTTCACCGGAGTTGGATTTTCCGCCAATCCGATTCATTGCGATCGCAAGAGTCTCATGGGCCTCTCGCGACAGCGCCCCCAGGGACATCCCTCCGGTACAAAACCGGCGCATAATAGTCTCCGCTGATTCCACCTCATCTAAAGAAATCGGGTCGCGATCGCTGGTAAAGTCCAGCAGATCTCGCAGAGCCGTGACTGGGCTCTCTTTCAGATGCTCTTTATATACCGCGTAGTGGTCATACTCATTCAACGTCACCGCTTTATGCAGCAGCTTAGTCATTTGCGGACTGTTGCTGTGGTATTCACCCTTGGGTCTGGCCTGGACAAATCCCATATGCTCTAGACGTTTGGTCGTTAGCTCAGGAAACGCCTTACTGTGGAAACGGATCGTCTCTTCGGCTAGTTCAGCGACGCTCAGCCCCCCTAGGCGAGAAATGCTGCCTTTAAACCCAGTCTCTAGCAGCTCTGAACCAATACCAATTGCCTCAAAAATCTGCGCCCCCTGATAGCTAGACAGCAGCGAGATTCCCATCTTGGAAAGAATCTTGAGCAGCCCTGCTTCCACAGCCTTGCGATAGTTGGCCTGAGCTCCATTTAAGGTAGTCACCGGCAGTTTGCCAGAGTCCATGAGCTTTTGAGTTTTGCTAGTGCTCCACCAGCCTCGCACGCTTTCGAGTGCCAGATAGGGACACACCGCGCTGGCACCATAGCCAATTAGACAGGCAAAGTGGTGGGTGCTCCAGCATTGAGCCGTATCCACCAGCAATGAAGCCCGCATCCGCAGCCCATTACCAATGAGATGGTGATGCACTGCTCCCACGGCCAGCAGCGGTGGAATATAAGTCTGGTTCGCAGATACCCTGGCCGCATCTCCAGAGCCGTCGATGCGATCGCTCAAAATTAAAATTTCAGCTCCAGCCTTAACCGCCGCATCCGCTCGGTCGCAAAGCGCTTGCACTGCCTGAGCCAATCCTTGCGGTCCATCCTTCAACGCATAGAGCGTAGACAGGCTTGCGACTGACAAATCCCCCTGACGAATTAGATCCAGCTCATTGTCATTGATGACCGGTGACTCCAGCTTAATCAATCGGCACGGCTGCTCATCTAGCAGGTTGTGGCGCTGACCCAGCTGCATCTGCAGCGACATCACCAGTCGCTCCCGCAATGGATCAATCGGAGGGTTAGTGACCTGAGCAAAGCGCTGCTTAAAGTAGTTATAAATCAGATGAGGCTTCTCAGACAGCACCGCTAAAGGCGCATCATTGCCCATACAGTAAGTCGGCTCTTTACCCTGGGAGGCCATATCCTGAATGATCATGTCTAGATCTTCAGCGGTATAGCCAAAGGCCGTTTGCTGAGTCAGCAATTTTGCACTGTCTAACCCCGGCTGCTCCCGAAATAACTGAGGTGAAACCTCATGGCGATGAGAGCGCAGCCAGTCGCCATAAGGCTGAACCTGAGCCACCCGCTGCTTAATATCCCAGTTTTTCAAAATTTCATGGGTTTCAAAGTCGATGGCAATCATTTGCCCCGGTCCCAATCGCCCTTTTTCCACCACGTCTTCGGTGGGTAGTTCTACCACTCCGGCCTCTGATGACACCACTAGGTAACCGCTACGAGTAATGGCATAGCGAGCGGGCCGTAGACCATTGCGATCTAATGTTGCCCCGACCTGCTTACCATCGCTAAATACCACCAACGCTGGCCCATCCCAGGGCTCCTGTACGCCGCTGTAGTATTCATAAAAATCAGTGATCTCAGGATATTTCAGCAGTTCAGGCTGATTTTGATAGGCTTCAGGCACCATCATCATCAGGGCTTGGGCTGGCGTCCGGCCCGAACGCACCAGCAGCTCCATGACATTGTCTAAGTTGGCTGAATCACTATTGTCCGCATTGACAATCGGCTTGAGCTGCTTCAAACTCTCACCCCACACCGGACTAGCCAGGTCAGCTTCACGGGCCATCATCCAGTTGATATTGCCAATTAGAGTATTAATCTCACCGTTATGTCCCACCAGTCGCATAGGATGAGCTAACGGCCATTTGGGCATTGTATTAGTGCTAAAGCGCCGATGATAAACCGCAAAGGCGCTTTCGTAGTCGCTATTTTGCAAGTCCAGATAAAACTGTCCCAGCACCTCGCTACGGACCATGCCCTTATAAACCAAGGTACGGCCCGAAAAAGAACAAACATACACGTCCTGTAGCGCCGCCGTTAGCTCTTCTGGACCATCCACAGCCTCTAGTGCCCGCATCCACGCCCGACGCAGTAAAAAGAGCTGGCGCTCTAGCTCGTCACCAGCGGCAGCTGATTCCACCAATACCTGCTCGATCTGGGGCTCAAATTCTTTGGCTAGAGTTCCTAGTCTGGCAGAGTCCACTGGCACAGAGCGCCATCCTACGAGCGTTACACCAGCCGAGGCGGCCACCTCGGCAAACTTCTGTTTGGCCACCTCGGCTGCTTTACTATGGCGAGGTAAAAAAGTCATTCCTACACCAACGTTGCCGGGTTTTAAGGCTCGATCATCTGCCCAATTCTGTAAAATTTTCCAGGGAATTGCTGTCATGATACCGGCACCATCGCCGGAGTCTTGGTCGGCACAGCGGCCACCTCGGTGCTCCATACAGCCCAGCGCGTGCAAAGCGTCAGTCACTAAGCGGTGGCTGCTACGACCCTGCTGATCAGCAATAAAACCTACACCACAGGCGTCTCGCTCTTCTACCAAAGGTTTGGGTCCTAAGGAAGCCAACCATTGAGATTGCTGATTCGATTGAAGATTTTCCACACGCTTATTAACCATGAGCCAGTCGCAAAAAGAAAAGAAAAATGATTGAACATCCAACTGCCAACTAAACCGGCAGTTTCAAAGCGGTTATAGAGTCCTTCCCGCAGAGCTTCTGCCCCAGGAAAGTAGCTATCGGAACAGGCTATATAGAGGGCATACCCTACCGCCCAAACGATCTGTTAGGGATCCATCTAATCAGTCAACATTGCTACACAAGACTGATATGTATAGATTGATACGCTTAATAGCGGTCAGTGGGGTGCAAACGCTCCCACGGTTTAGCTATCAAGTCAGTGATCACACTATCTTTACTATTTAAAAGTAAATCAAATTTTGAAATCCTTCACGGAAGCTGACAAACCGCAAGCGAAATCACTAAAAAGAACTGAGGATCGATATTATTGAGCGAGCAGATCAGATTAGTCAAGAAACCGTCTGTTCATCTACCGCTCTATATGGGGCAAGATTGATACTCCATAGCGTTCAATCTGGGCCTTTAATCATTAGACCGCTCATCAGTTCGCTTTATCTAATTCGCTTCATTGCCTATGTCAGTGCAAGGTCCACTCCACTTGAGAGCATCTCTGAAGTACTTTGTCTTAATGTTGTGTGTATGTAGCTTTGTTCTGGGTGGTGCCCATATTGACTCACAGCCTGCTTTGACTAAGGTGATCGCCTCATCTATCGGTCAGCTGGCCATGGCAAAAGCTGCAGAACCTACGGCCAGTGGCCAACAGCTACGTATTAATGGGCGGTTGGTCACTGGTACATGGCAGCAGCGGCGAGAGCTGATTGGGATTAGCGACGGTGCGATCGCATCTCAATTAGGCGTAGAACTCGGCAGTACTCGAAACCCCAACCAGCAGCCTGTCGATTGGTTTACATCCGCCAATCCAGGAATGCTGACACTGCCCGCATGGCATTACCAAAACAGCCGCTATTTAGATATCGCTCCCCTTGCTCGTCAGCACAGCTGGCAAATTACCCCCCAAGGTTCAGTTCTCGATATAAAACTGCCCTCCAGTACCATTACAGCCATCCGTCAGGGGCGACAAACCTGGGGTGATCGGCTGGTACTAGATCTAAATCAAACAGCCTCATGGCAGGTCAGTCCTGCCGCCAACAGCATTACGCTCACCGTTGATGCGGACATAGCAAACGAGCTTATTTCAGACTTTAAGCTCGCATCAACACCCAACATCAAAAGTCTCAACATCAGTACTAGCAATCAGCGCACCACCCTTACCTTTACGGTTGCCAACCATCTTCACCCCCATGTGTGGAGTCTGGCAGAGCCCCATCGTCTCGTCATTGACATCCGCCCCGACGCCCTCCAATCCAAGGAGATTCTTTGGGCTGACGGCATCCAATTTCAGCAGCGTTATGTTTCACTTAACACCCAGCGATTTCCCGTCTACAGCCTGACTCTAGATGTCAAAACCTCTAACGCTACTCTGCTTCCCCTAGGGGCTTATTCTAATCAGTCTGCTGGTATCAAACCGCCAGGTGCGATCGCTGAGCAGTGGCAGACAGCCGCCTTGATCAATGGAGGTTTTTTCAATCGCAATAATCAGCTTCCCCTGGGCGCTTTTCGTCACAACACCCGCTGGATATCTGGGCCCATCCTAAATCGTGGTGCCGTTGGTTGGGACGATCAAGGCAACTTTGTAATGGACCGCCTTACCTTACAGACAGCAGTCACCGCCAATGCTCAAACCTACCCTATCGATACCCTAAACAGTGGCTATGTCAAAGCGGGCATTGCTCTCTACACAGCAGACTGGGGCAGTCAATACACAACCTTAGTTGACAATGAAATTGTCATTCCTATTCAAAATAACCAAGTCACCCAGCAACGCCGTCTAACCATTGCGGGGCAAGATACCATTCCTATCCCCACAAACGGATATCTACTCGTTTTTCGAGCCTTCAGCTCTGCTGCACAATCTTTTTCTCCAGGTACGACTGTCTCCCTAGCCCAACAGTCTCAGCCGCCTATCTTTGAGCAGTTTCCTCACATCCTTGGCGCTGGTCCCTTGCTCATTGCCCGAGGGAGACCCGTACTCAATGCTCAGCTCGAAGGATTTAGTCGAAACTTTGTCGAAGGTAGAGCGCCGCGCAGCATTTTGGCCCGGAATGCCGCTGGCCAGATCAAGCTCATCACCATACAAGATCGCATCGGAGGGCGCGGACCAACCCTGACAGAAACCACCCAAATTGTACAAAAGCTTGGCTGCACTGAAGCACTCAACTTAGATGGTGGGAGTTCTTCAAGTCTCTACCTAAATGGCCAACTCATCAACCGACATCCCCGCACCGCCGCTCGTATTAATAATGCTCTCGGAGTATTCTTACCCCCTTCCACATCAAATCGTCCGTGAGTTCGTCCGCAATTGAAGCAACCTTTAAGGTAGTGCTCGTAAGTTGAAGACTCGGTTTAGTTAGTGATTTTGACAACTCTACTGCTGACGTTTATCTAATGTCCACTGTTATGATTGGACCTGAATTAATCAGCATGACCCAGCTTGTAGCGCAGGTCTCGTATTTATTGCCGAGACCTACACTGCAAGCAAGCAAATAATCAAACCCCTTAGCTCTTTGCACGGTAATAAACCGCTATACAAAGTAATGCTGACTAATTTTGTCAGCATTGATATTACACCTACTGCTTCACTGCTAGGGATAAGCACTCCTAGGCACTTCTAACAAGCCAGCGATGGCTCAGCCTTTATCGGCTCTGCACCCTCCCACATAGGAACTATTACAATGGTCCAAACTAAAGATCGTCCTAAGTCTTCTGCTCAAGAAAACACAGAGAGCTTGACTGCCCTCAAAAATAACTCTCCCATGAACGATACACGCCCTTGGGGTTCTTTTACCGTTCTCGAAGAAGGTAAAGGCTATAAGATCAAACGAATTGAGGTCAAACCCGGTCACCGCCTCAGCCTACAGATGCACCACCATCGTAGTGAACACTGGATCGTAGTATCAGGTACAGCTAAGGTAATCTGTGGCGATCAAGAAATTCTTCTTTGCACAAATCAGTCCACCTACGTTCCCGCTTGTACTGCTCACCGCCTAGAGAATTCAGGCGTCATCCCCCTTGTACTTATTGAAGTTCAAAATGGAGAGTATTTAGGTGAAGATGACATCATCCGCTATCAGGATGACTATGCTCGTACGGACAGTAAGTAGCCTCAGACGCCAAGGGACCTACATAGCCAACAATTAGTATTTCAGCATACGACCCAGGTAGCTATTTGCGGACCTGGGTAATTTTTTAACCGTTTTGCAATATCATGAACGGTCCTAGCTCAGCCATCCTCTCCGCTTTCGGACTCTTTCCATCAGGTGTCATTTTTATATTGACAAGGAAGCCTCGAAATCGATAGGATGGGGACTTGTGAAAACTTGGAAGCAATAGGCATTTGCCTTTCTTAGTATGCCAACCATTCAACAGCTCATTCGAAGTGAGCGCAGTAACGCTCAGAAGAAAACAAAATCCCCAGCGCTGAAGAGCTGTCCTCAGCGTCGAGGAGTCTGTACCCGTGTCTACACAACCACGCCGAAAAAACCCAATTCAGCGTTGAGAAAGGTAGCAAGGGTTCGATTGACATCTGGCTTTGAGGTTACTGCTTACATTCCAGGCATTGGCCATAATCTGCAGGAACATTCCGTCGTGATGATTCGCGGTGGACGTGTTAAGGATCTTCCTGGCGTTCGTTACCATATTATTCGTGGAACCCTGGATACCGCTGGGGTAAAAGATCGTCGTCAAGGTCGTTCAAAGGATGGCGCAAAGCGTCCTAAGGAGTAACGGTTCTGCGGCAGCGCACTACGGAAAACGGGTAGGTGTGACCCTTGGATTTCGTGTAGTTGCAGTGCGTTTGCTAGTGTATGCGCCACAAAACTCTCTAGCTGAATATTGTCGATTTAGATCGACTCTTAGCACTCAACTTACTACTTCTTACTAAAGGATTACTATGTCTCGTCGTTCGAGCGCTCAGAAGCGTGTTGTTCCACCTGATTCTGTATACAGCAGCCGACTAGTTAGCATGATGGTTCGACGCATCATGGTTAGCGGTAAAAAGTCCTTGTCTCTGCGAATTGTTTACGGGGCCTTTAAACTTATTGAGGAACGTACTGGCAACGAGCCTCTCGAGGTGTTTGAGCAGGCTGTCCGTAATACCACACCACTGGTTGAGGTAAAAGCACGCCGTGTTGGTGGTGCAACTTACCAGGTACCGATGGAAGTCCGTGCCGATCGGGGTACTGCTCTGTCCCTACGCTGGATTTCTCAATTTGCTCGTCAGCGAGCCGGCAGAAGTATGGCCATCAAGCTTGCTAATGAGCTTATGGATGCGGCCAACGAAACCGGTGGGGCTGTTCGTAAGCGTGAGGAAACCCATCGTATGGCAGAAGCCAATAAGGCTTTTGCTCACTATCGCTATTAGCGCTTAGTAGGAATTAGCCCATAACATTTAGTGATACGACTGTTAGCTCTGTCGGTTGAATGCTTTAGCTATGGCACGAATCTCTCCACTAGAAAACGTTAGAAATATTGGGATCGCCGCTCACGTTGATGCGGGTAAGACCACAACGACTGAGCGGATCCTCTATTACTCTGGTGTTGTCCATAAAATCGGTGAGGTGCATGACGGTAATGCAGTGACCGATTGGATGGAGCAAGAGCAAGAACGTGGCATTACCATTACTGCGGCTGCCATCAGTACTAGTTGGCGTGAC
Organism: Leptolyngbyaceae cyanobacterium; assembly: GCA_050043465.1. Lineage (GTDB taxonomy): Bacteria > Cyanobacteriota > Cyanobacteriia > Phormidesmidales > Phormidesmidaceae > Leptothoe. Next base: position 99,769 of record JBHJIL010000061.1, on the reverse strand, counting down.
CATCAGATTAATATCATTGATACGCCTGGCCACGTTGACTTCACCATCGAAGTTGAGCGCTCAATGCGTGTTCTAGACGGTGTGATTGTCGTTTTTGATTCCGTAGGTGGCGTACAACCTCAGTCAGAAACGGTTTGGCGGCAGGCCGATCGCTATAACGTTCCGCGTATTGCCTTTGTCAATAAGATGGATCGCACCGGAGCTAATTTCTTCCGAGTGTACGAGCAGGTACGAGAACGCCTCAAAGCGAATGCTGTTCCTATCCAAATACCCATTGGCGCTGAGGATCAGTTTCGGGGTGTGGTGGACTTGGTCAAGATGCGAGCTCATATCTACACCAATGATTTAGGGACAGACATTGAAGAAGCTGATATTCCTAAAGAACTGCAGGAGCAAGCAGAGGAATATAGAGTTCTGTTGATTGAAGCCATTGCTGAAGCCGATGATGCTCTCATGGAAAAATACCTTGAGGGTGAGGAGCTGAGCAGCCAGGAAATCATGACGGCGATCCGCAGCGGGGTGACAAGCGGCGATTTAGTGCCAATGCTTTGTGGCTCAGCCTTTAAAAATAAGGGTGTTCAGCTTCTGCTTGATGGCGTAGTTGACTACTTGCCGTCCCCCCTGGATATTCCACCGATTCAAGGTACCTTGCCAAACGGCGAAATGGGTGCACGACCTCCTGAGGATGATGGGCCGCTATCTGCGTTAGCGTTCAAGATCATGTCAGATCCATACGGGCGACTGACATTTATCCGCATGTATTCGGGAGTGCTATCTAAGGGCAGTTACGTATACAACGCCACCAAGGACAAGAAAGAAAGAATTTCTCGCTTGATTATCCTCAAAGCAGACGAGCGGATTGAAGTCGATGAACTTCGAGCTGGCGATCTTGGCGCTGTATTGGGACTTAAAGACACCACCACAGGGGACACAATTTGCACCACCGATAGCCCCATTGTGCTAGAGTCCTTATTCGTGCCAGAACCCGTTATATCCGTAGCTGTGGAACCCAAAACCAAGCAGGATATGGAAAAGCTGGCCAAAGCTTTACAGTCACTGTCTGAAGAAGATCCAACATTTAGGGTGTTTACAGACCCTGAAACAAATCAGACTGTGATTGCAGGAATGGGGGAGCTTCACCTGGATATTCTCGTGGATCGTATGAAACGCGAGTTTAAGGTCGAGGCAAATATTGGCGCACCCCAGGTCGCCTATCGCGAAACTATTCGTCAGGCGGTTACCACTGAAGGTAAATTCGTGCGCCAAAGTGGGGGTAAGGGTCAGTTTGGCCACGTTGTGATTGAAGTCGAGCCCGGGGAAGAAGGCTCCGGATTTGCATTTAAATCGAAGATTACTGGTGGTACAGTGCCCAAGGAATACATTGGGCCTGCTGAAGCTGGCATGAAAGAAAAGTGCGAATCTGGTATCCTAGCTGGGTATCCCGTGATCGACATTAAAGTCGCACTGGTAGATGGTTCTTACCACGATGTGGACTCGTCGGAAATGGCCTTTAAGATCGCTGGATCGATGGCCATTCAAGACGCCGTCACAAAGGCTTCTCCAGTCTTACTGGAACCTATGATGAAAATCGAGGTTGAAGCTCCTGAGGAGTTTCTTGGTGACATCATGGGAGACCTTAACTCTCGTCGAGGCCAGATTGAGGGTATGGGGTCTGAGGATGGACTTGCTAAGGTGAGTGCGCATGTACCCCTGGCTGAAATGTTTGGCTACGCCACTGATATCCGTTCAAAGACCCAAGGTCGAGGCATATTCTCTATGGAGTTTAGTCACTACGCGGATGTTCCGCGCAATGTGGCTGAGGCGATTATCGCTAGAAACAAAGGGAACGCATAAGTAATTTAGGGACAGAGTAAATAAATGGCACGCGAAAAGTTTGATAGAAGTAAGCCCCACGTTAACATTGGCACCATTGGCCACGTCGACCATGGTAAGACTACTCTGACAGCCGCTATCACCATGACGTTGGCAGCAGCTGGTGGCGCTAAAGCTCGTAATTACGAGGATATTGATGCAGCCCCTGAAGAGAAGGCACGAGGCATCACCATTAATACAGCTCACGTAGAGTACCAGACTGAGACTCGCCACTATGCTCACGTAGACTGTCCCGGACATGCAGACTACGTTAAGAACATGATTACGGGTGCTGCCCAAATGGATGGCGCTATCTTGGTTTGCTCAGCAGCTGACGGCCCTATGCCTCAAACACGTGAGCACATTCTGCTAGCTAAGCAGGTGGGTGTGCCTCATATCGTTGTCTTCTTGAACAAACAAGACCAAGTAGATGATGAAGAGCTGCTTGAACTGGTTGAGCTAGAGGTCCGTGAACTTCTTAGCTCCTATGACTTTCCTGGTGATGATATTCCTATCGTTGCGGGCTCTGCCCTGAAGGCCGTTGAAGCCCTCCAGGCTAAAGGAGACATCGGTCGCGGAGAGGATGACTGGGTTGATAAAATTCATGCGCTGATGGATGAGGTTGATGCCTATATCCCCACACCTGAGCGTGACGGCGATAAGCCTTTCTTGATGGCGGTTGAGGACGTGTGCTCAATCACCGGTCGGGGTACAGTTGCGACTGGTCGAATTGAGCGCGGTAAGGTCAAGGTCGGTGAAACGATCTCGATTGTTGGCATTCGTGACACTGTTGAAAGTACCGTAACGGGTGTAGAAATGTTCCAGAAGACCCTTGATGAGGGTATGGCTGGAGACAATGTTGGCGTTTTACTACGTGGTGTTCAAAAAGAAGATATTCTGCGCGGTATGGTGCTAGCCAAGCCTAAAAGCATTACGCCTCACACCAAATTTGAAGCAGAGGTTTACGTACTGAACAAAGAAGAAGGCGGTCGTCATACGCCTTTCTTCCCAGGCTACAAGCCTCAGTTCTATGTGCGTACAACTGATGTAACTGGCTCCATTGCTAGCTTCACTGCTGATGATGGCAGCGCTGCTGAAATGGTTATGCCTGGTGATCGCATCAAAATGAATGTGGAGCTTATTAACCCTGTAGCCGTTGAAGCAGGTATGCGCTTTGCGATCCGAGAGGGCGGTCGTACCGTAGGTGCTGGCGTAGTTTCCAAGATTACTGAATAATTTTTACTCAGTAACCTCCGTTTTAGATAACGCGAAGAGGGCATTGGTGTATCAGTGCCTTCCTCGTGTTGACCTGGTCTCTAGACCGATGAACCTCGATAATTTAAGGACACTTGAGTCGTAATGGCTACTATTCAGCAGCAAAAGATCCGTATTCGTTTAAAAGCATTTGATCGTCGTCTTTTAGATACTTCTTGCGAAAAAATTGTAGATACTGCTAATCGGACCAACGCCACTGCAATTGGACCGATTCCCTTACCCACTAAACGTAAGATTTACTGTGTGTTACGTTCTCCCCACGTCAATAAAGACTCTAGAGAGCACTTCGAAACACGTACACATCGTCGAATTATTGATATTTACCAGCCTACATCTAAAACTATTGACGCGTTGATGAAGCTAGATTTACCGGCTGGTGTAGATATTGAAGTTAAGCTTTAAGGCTCATACTTTACAGCCAGGCCGAAATAGTCAATCCGTAGTTTTACAATTCGCTACGGATATCTTGACGATATCCGTAGCCAGCTAGTTTTGAAGTCCTGTATGGCTGACTTGAAGTTTATAGTTTTCGGTATAGTTTTGAGCCGAGAAGTAATAACACAGGTCACTTCAAGTAGACCGATCTACCATTAATATTGGATACTGAGATTTTCTTATTTCCAGCCCTTATCTGTCTAAGCCCTGAGGCGATGCTGTTTCAATTTGATGGATAGGTTAGAATAAGTTGGCTGCATCTGCAGGTTCGCTCATCGCTTACTATCCTGTCAGAACGCAAGCCCCATAGTATATCCTACCTGCCATAATGGATTCTGCTTCATCAGTCGCTGTCCGAGAGCTACCCTTGTTCCCATTGCCTGAGTTAGTTCTCTTTCCTGGTAGGCATTTACCACTCCACATATTTGAATTTCGCTATCGCATCATGATGAATACGATCCTACAGTCGGATCGACGTTTTGGTGTTTTGATGATCGACCCAGATAATGGTGAAATCTCAAAAATTGGCTGCTGTGCCGAAGTGGTAAATTTTCAACGGCTGCCTGATGACCGCATGAAAATTTTAACAATGGGACAACAGCGCTTTCGAGTATTAGACTACGTGCGAGAAAAGCCCTATCGAGTCGGTCTAGTTGAATGGATCGAGGATGAGGTCACAGAAAAGGATCTTTCCTCACTCGCTTCCGAAGTAGATCAGCTATTACGCGATGTTGTACATCTTTCGTCCAAGCTAACAAGTCAAGAAATTGAGTTTCCTGAGAGTATTCCTGAACTTCCTCTAGAACTATCATATTGGATTGCTAGCACATTACACGGGGTAGCTCGTGAACAGCAACAGCTTTTAGAGATGCAAAACACAGCCCAACGTTTGGAACGTGAAGCTGACATCTTGACATCGACCCGCAACCACTTAGCAGCTCGTACGGCCCTTAAAGATATTCTTCCTGAAGACAGTCCTTCATAAGAGATGTTTGCTTACACTTACAGACCCTAGGTCTAGATTTGCTCGTAGCTACCAAAAATTTTTAAGCTTTTGGTACAGTTTGTGAGCAGCTGAAGCGCAGCTTGGGTGTTGCGATCGTCTAAGCTTGCCTCAATATCAATAAAGAATCGATAGTCTCCTAATGCAAGCTTGGTAGGACGTGACTCTATACGACTCATATTGATTCCTTGTGTTGCAAATAGCTGCAAAGGTTTAAGCAACGCTCCGGGCGTATTTTTTGGCAGTCTAAAGGCTAGTGACGTATGGCTGCCATGATGAGTTTGATTGCGCCCCAGTACCCAAAATCGGGTGGCATTGTCAGGGTTGTCATTAATAGGGTCTACCAATGAAGGAATGTCGTAAAGCTTAGCAGCCCACAAGGGAGAGATCGCAGCCAAGGTCTCATCCTTAGCCAATAGCGGTAGGGCTTCAGTCGTGGAACTAGTGGCAATTTGAACAGCATCTGGTAAATTAGCCGTTAGCCACTTCTGACATTGAGTCAAAGCCTGAGGGTGAGAGTACACCGTTTTGATACTGTTTAGGTTAGGTGCTTGGGATAGAAGAGCATGATGGATAGGGATGACTAGATTGTTTTGAATTTTTAGGGTATCCAAATCCCAAAGCATGTCTAAGGTATCTCGTACACTGCCACCAATGGAGTTTTCAATAGGTACGACTGCTGCTTCAGTTTCGCCAGCGGCGGCAGCTTGAATAGCTCTGGATATGGTGTTGTAAGGCTTTAATGTGCATATCACACCATGATGTGTCTTGAGCCAGCGGGCATAATTAGTGGCAGCTAGCTCAGAGTAACTACCTGAAGGGCCTAGGTGGGCAATAAAAGTCATTTAGAAGTATGGCTGTTGCTGATCTAGAGATTAAACGATCTATCAGAAATGCTACTTGCTAGCATCTTGCAGGTAAAGTCATACCGAGGATCAGCAACTGCGAAATATATAATAGAAGCCGTCAGTAACCGCTGAAATAAAGGTGTTAGAGTTAGCTTAATGGCTTTAGAATAGCCTACCGCTTGAGGTGTAACGGCGTAAGAGACGCTCTGCAAGTCGGCTCAAGCTTTGGGTGTTTTTCGTGCATATGGTGCTGGGGTGAAATTAATTGAATGGTTCAATTGCACGCGTCACAGTCTGTAGAAATTGACATATCCCCTGCCCCCGTACCGATATATCAGTATCTAAGTAACACTGAACGACTTGTATATTCTCTTGTAGATCCGAGTCAATTGGAAATTTTGGGTCCCCATACCTTTCAGTTTAGTATGAGGCCGATTAAGTTTTTGATGCTTACATTAGAACCAATTGCTGATGTACAGATTTATCCGAATGACTGCGGCAAGGTGATTATCTACTCAGACTCCTGTCGACTGCGACATCAGTCTGCTCTCAATCGTCGATTTTCGTTTAAGCTTCAGGGTTGGTTAGCCGCGCGTAATGATAACTCTGGCGTTTCAGGCAACGCTGAGTTAGATATATCTATCGATTTACCTGCAGCCTTTCGCCTCACGCCAAAGTCACTCCTGGAATCAACAGGCAACGCTCTAGTTAACGGTATTTTAGTAGCCATCAAACAACGTTTACAGCGCCGACTTATTCATGAGTACCGGGGATGGACTACCGGTGTTGTGGCATCATCACAGCTGCGGTAAGAAATTTATAGCAGCCTCTAATGGCAAGCTTTGAAGGAACGACGGTGATAGCGTGTGGGCCCTAGTGTTCGTAGACCTTCCAGATGCTTAGGACTGCCATAGCCTTTGTTAGATGCTAGGTCATAACCTGGATAGCGACGTGATAGACGAATAATAAGCGTGTCGCGCCAAACCTTTGCGAGGATGCTGGCAGCTGCGATCGCAACTACTGTTTGATCGCCTTTTATCACCGGCTGCTGAGCAAGATCTAAATCAGGTATACGCTGATTACCATCCACCAGGCATTTGACCGGCTGCGGCGACAATCGCATAAGCGCCTGCCGCATTGCCTGCAAAGACGCCTGTAAAATATTGATTTGATCAATCACACGAGCTGAAACACAGCCAATCTGGGTATCAACAGCAACCGAATAAATAATCGGGACTAGACTCTGACGCTTCTTAGCAGTCAGCGCTTTACTATCTGTTACCCCCTGCTGGTGCAGCCAAGTTTCGTCTTTGGGTCTTAAAATAACAGCCGCCGCTACTACAGGCCCAAATAAAGCCCCACGCCCAACTTCGTCTACACCAGCCACTATGACCACAGTCGCCTAGCCAGCTGTAGCCGATGAACGACGACGACGGCGACGACGAGTCACCGGGGCGTCTGACTCTGCCGGTGACGTTTCTTTAGCGCCACTAGCGTCGGCTAATACAGCATCAGATTCATCGGGCGTGTCTGACGTAGGTTCATCAGAAGCCTCAGCAACATCTGCTGTCCCACTATTCGGGGCTTGTTCCTCTTCGGAGGTGTCGGAGCTAGCTAGTTTAGACTCAATGGGAGACTCAACAGGCTCTGGGACTTCACCGGGTAAGACAACAGATACAACGACATTTTTAACATCTGCGATATCTTCTTGGCTTCGAACCAGCGGAGAAACCCCCATCTCAGCATAAATTCTCTGCTCATCAGGCGTTAGAGCAACTGTCACCACTTGAGGAGGAGTATCTTGCTTGCGTCCACGTCCGCGAGAGCGCTTACTGCGAGTAGGCACAGTCTCTGATACCTCTTCTCGTGAACTGTCAGAGGCCAGGATAGGTGCGGAGCTGACAACTGGACTCACAGCCGCCGCGCTGCTACTGCCGTTTGCTAGCTTAGGTGGTGCAGCTGGCCGACTACCGCGAGTGCTGGGTCCTTCGCTACCGCGACGACGACGACGACGATTACGACCATTACCCTTATCGTTATAATCAGGGTGATTTACCAAGTCGAGAGACTTTATATTTTGGTCGGGTTCTAAACTCTCCGAACGCTCTTGGCGCACGACTCGAGCAGTTGGCTACGACACAACACGGTTAGGCACCGCTGACTGCTGCACTTCGACTGGGGCCTCACCTGGGAGCTGCACCAAGTGACCCAAACCACCACAGGTATGACAAGGGCATCCAAACAGCTCGTATATATTCTGTCCCTGGCGCTTTCGAGTCAGTTCAACCAGCCCTAATTCGGACAGTTGAGAAATTTGAGGTCTCGCTTTGTCAGCCTGCAAAGCTTTACCAAAATGCTCCAAAACCTGCATTTGATCGCGTCGAGACTCCATGTCAATGAAGTCAACCACAATCACACCTGCCACATTTCGTAGTCGTAGCTGTCTGGCAATTTCTACAGCCGCTTCACAGTTCGTCCAGAGTACGGTCTCACGCGCTGTGGCTGAGCGAGTAAATGACCCGGAGTTTACATCAACAACGGTCAAAGCCTCAGTGGGCTCGATAATAATGTATCCCCCCGAAGGCAAATCTACCCGAGGCTTAAGCGCTTCACGGATCGCTGCGTTGACGCGAAAGTATTCCAAAATCGGTGGAGATTCGGTGCGATGGTGATCTACCAATACCCCAGCCGGCAGTCGGCCATCACTCCAGCTCGATAAGTGCTGTTTGACACGCTGCATGCCAATATCTGAGTCAGTAACAATGCGATTGACATCAGCATTGTAAACGTCTCGCAATACTCGCTGAATGAAATCATCATCACGATTTAGTAGTGCTGGGGGACGTGTGGCCATAGCTTCTTGCTGGACCATTTCCCAACGCTTTTGCAGCGCTTCTAGGTCTTCAATAATGGCCTCTTCAGAGACACCCTCAGCCTCCGTACGTACTAGCAGCCCCATTCCTGGCGGTTTTGTCAAAATGCCCAACGCTCGTAGTCGATGACGCTCAGCATCATTACGAATTCGTCGAGATAGATTAACACCACGACCATAAGGCATCAAAACTAAATAGCGACCTGGCAAAGTCACCTTACCTGTGAGCCGCGGTCCTTTATTTCCAGTCGGCTCCTTCATGATCTGCACCAGCACTTTTTGCTTAGGTGCAACTAGCTCAGTGATAGGGCCGGGGGCTCGCTTTAGCTTTAATGGTCCTAAATCGGACACATGCATAAAGCCATTACGTTCACTGTCACCAATGTTAATAAAAGCAGCATCAATTCCCGAGAGTACGTTTTCGACGGTACCCACGTAAATATCTCCCACCTGGTGGCTACCAGTAGCCACGATCAATTCTTGAATTTGGTCTTCCGAAAAAACGGCGGCAGTTCGATGCTGCTCCGCAATAATGATCTGCTTAGGCATCCAATTTCCTCAAAAACCTATGCAACCAGCCCAATAGTCACCGAGGCTGATCTACGTAAGCTCAACGATTAATCCTTCAAATCTAAGACAGCCGCTCGAACCTAAACCCCTTGGAGCTTTGTCAACCGGGCTTTGTTGAGGCCATGGGCAGGCTACAGAGAAACCGCGGGAATCCAAAACTTTCACTCAATAACAGTTAAAAGTGACGTTTAGATAAATCCGATTCAATAAATCCGATTAAGAGTACTGGGCCTCAAGACAGACTATAAGCGTCGCTAATACTTTGCAATCGCAAGCATTCTGACAGAAGCGGAACTGGTCAGTACTCGCCGTTGGTTGAGCTGCAGCTTACAAACTCTGTAGTTATCCTACGGCAGCTTCAGTTGCAATGGATTATAGCTTGAGCGTGTACATATGGCCAGATTTTTGTTTCTTTATTTTAACCTTCTCAAAACATATGAACTAACCATGTTTTGACGAATTGAGCGATACAGACAATCTGTATTAGACCGAGGAGACTACACCCGCAGAGATCGCAAAACTCCCCGGTCTACCATATGCCCTAGTTAAACAGCGACAGCTCGCTTTTTCGGAGTCTCTGTTGCTTTTTTCGGCATCTCTGTCGTCTTTTTACTAACCTCGCTCTCGATCGGCTGAAGCAAAAATACAATCAGAGGGTATCGCTTAGGTAGCTCACGTCTCACACAGTGGCGAACTTCCTCTTCCAGCCGAGAGCGCAGCCCGTCCCAGCGTACCGTTGTCTGACCACCAGAGGTCTGTACCACCTCGTTCCAGCGGCTGCGTAATCCAGAAGACACCACTTGATTAATTTTTGTATCCCAATCCGCCTGAGAATGTTTGGTAACAACACCTCGTAGATGAACCGTGGGTGGAGCGAGCAGTTTTCCATTGCTGTCTACGGTTGTTGAGACAGTAATAATGCCATCCTCTGCGAGCTGCTGGCGCTCTTTTAGAACTGTACGCCCGACAATACCGTTACGGGATGAATCCACTAGCTCAATCCCTGACGAAACCTTGCCGGCGATACGAATTCCTAGGTCGTCATCAACGGCTACAATGTCACCGTTTTGAATCACCACCATATTTTCCGCCGGAATACCCATACTCTGAGCTGTCTGCCCATGCTTCACGAGCATGCGATGCTCTCCATGGACAGGTAGAAAATACTTTGGACGAGTCAGGGCTAGCATCAGCTTTTGGTCTTCTTGAGCACCGTGACCGGATACATGCAACCCACGGCGCTTACCGTAGATAACGTTGGCCCCTTGAGCCATCAGCCTATCGATCGTATTAACTACCGCAATGGTGTTACCAGGAATCGGATTAGCCGAGAAAATAATCGTGTCCCCAGAACGCACCTTGATCTGACGGTGCGATCCATTGGAGATGCGGGTGAGAGCAGCCATGGGTTCTCCCTGAGATCCAGTGGTTAGGATCATCGCCTTTTCATCAGGACAGCTATTAAGGGCATTTAAAGGCTTAAACAGATCGTCTGGACATTTGATATAGCCAAGATTACGAGCATGGGCAATCACATTTAGCATGGAACGCCCTACGACGAATACAGAGCGATTGTGCTTCTGAGCTAGCTCCAGCAACATATTTACTCGGTGTACTGATGAGGCAAACGTAGTCACCATCAGCCGTCCCTTTGCTTCGCTAAAAGCACGGTCCAAGTTGGGAAAAACAGAGCGTTCAGAGGGAGTATGCCCAGGGACTTCAGCGTTAGTCGAGTCGCTGATCAGACATAGTACTCCTTCTTCACCGTAGGCAGCGAGTCGAGCAAAGTCGAAATATTCGCCGTCTACAGGGGTGTGGTCCACCTTAAAGTCGCCTGTAAAAATGACGTTTCCGGCAGGAGTTTTGATAGCGACCGTAAAGCTATCGGCCATGGAGTGAGTGTTCCGAATATACTCGACCTCGAATGACTTACCCAGCTTGACGACGTCGCGGGGTCTAACCGTCCGCAGCTCAGTTCTATCGGCGACACCAGCCTCTTCTAGCTTATCCGCCAGTAAGGCCATAGCCAGGCGAGGCCCGTGAATCACAGGAATGTCAAACTGCTTGAGGTGAAAGGCAATGCCACCAATATGATCTTCGTGACCGTGGGTCACGATCATGCCTTTGATCTTTTGACGATTTTCCCTGAGATAAGTAACGTCTGGGAGCACAATATTGACACCGTGCATTTCATCAGACGGAAATGCGAGCCCTGCGTCTACCAGAATAATTTCGTCATTTATCTCGAATACACAAGTATTTTTACCAATTTCATGCAGACCTCCTAAAGGAATTACTTTGAGGGTATCCGCTCGATCATTAGATTTAGCAGTCGATTTGGAAGTAACAACGCGATTCTGCTGACTGCCATTCTGGTTCGCAGTTTTTGGAGCAGTTCTGGATCGCTGGCTAGTTCTAGAACGTTGGCGCATAGGTTCCTTAATAAAAGAGAAAGATCAAAAAATAGTTAAAACGTTGGGAGAACGTTTAAGGGAAGCGTCTATGGAAACTGAGGGAATAAATATTGTGCAAAACACACAGTCAATTCTGAAGATAGATAACGCGGGTCTAGATCAGCTTCTAGCTTTCATTTTTTACACGACCGCCGCTGGCAATAGCTCAAGCTCACCCATAAGCTCCTTGAGCTCAGTCACTAAAGCAGGAGGTGCCTCGCTAAGGGGCAGACGACATGCCCCAACAGACCATCCCTGCAGCTGCATTGCCGCTTTAATCAAGATGGGGTTTGTAGTTGCAAACAACGCTTTGCAGAGAGGCAACAGTCTAAGATGCATATCTCTAGCAGCTAATACTTGCCCGTTTTCATATGCCTGAATCATCTGCTGTAGCGTATCTCCCACTAGATGGCTAGCCACACTGACTACCCCTACAGAACCGACTGAGAGCATGGGCAATGTCAGCGAGTCGTCTCCTGAGTAGATGTCAAAATCAGGAGGGGTTAAACGGCATATTTCGCTGACCTGGTCTAGATCACCGCTGGCCTCTTTAATAGCCAAAATGTTTGGAACTTCGGCGAGCTTAGCGACTGTCAGGGCTTCGAGATTGCGTCCAGTCCGCCCTGGCACGTTGTATAGCATGATGGGTAGATCAGGTACTGCTCTTGCGATCGCACTAAAATGCTCCTGCAATCCAACCTGAGGCGGCTTGTTGTAATACGGCACCACCTGAAGCGTTCCATCCAATCCTAACTCAGCCGCTTTCTGAGTTGCCTCAATGGCTTCTTGAGTGCTGTTTGACCCTGTACCAGCGACAATCTTGCCACGACCACTAACGGCAGATTTGACTACCTTAAACAGCTCATACTCTTCTGACCAACTTAAGGTAGGTGATTCGCCAGTAGTTCCACACACTACAACAGTATCCGTACCGTGGCTAACCAAATGAGAGGCCAGACGCTGTGCAGACTCATAATCGACGGCTCCCATCTGATCAAATGGAGTGATCATTGCCGTGAGTACTCGTCCAAAATAAGTCACGTTATATCCATCCTCACTACATCACAATCCTATTTAAAACATCAAACAAATCTTATCTGTAAGCTATTGAGCGAACCCCTATCCTGAAGACGACTAGTCCGATGGACCGTGTTGGGCCAGAATCGTCTTTTAGTCAGAAACCATTCAAAAATAGACATTTAAGCGGCTCTAGCACCCTAACTGTCTGAAATCACTCAGATACCAGTCAAATGCTATTGGATGATCTCTAGACTAGTGCTTTAGGCTTCAATGCCTGTTTTCTAACCAAAAGCTCCGCAATTTGAACAGCGTTAAGTGCGGCTCCTTTACGAATTTGGTCGCCGCTTAACCAAAGCTCTAAGCCACAGTCATGAGACAAATCGCGGCGCACTCGACCGACCAACACATCATCCTGACCACTGGCGTCCATAGGCATTGGGAAATAGTTTTCCTGCCAATCTTCCACAACCTTAACGCCTGCTGCATCCTGTAAAAGCGTCAGTGCCTTATCAATCGCGAATGGCTGGTCAAATTCAATGTTAATAGCCTCTGAATGAGCCCGCAGGACGGGTACCCGAACACAGGTGGCGCTAACACGCAAATCCGAAACTCCAAAAATCTTACGAGTTTCATTAATCATCTTCATTTCCTCTTGGCAGTATCCCTGCTCGTTGAGCGGTGAGTTATGAGGAAATAAGTTAAATGCCAGCGGATAGGGAAACGCATTGGTAGGTGGCTCTTTATCGTCTAAAATTGCCTGCGCTTGCTGTTTGACCTCTTCCATGGCGCGTGCACCCGCTCCACTAGCAGACTGATATGTGGCCACAACGATCCGCTTGATCGGCTGATACTGATGCAAGGGCCAAAGGGCCACACTCATTAAAATAGTCGTGCAGTTTGGATTAGCAATAATACCCGAATGACCTAGCGCAGCCTCAGGATTGACCTCCGGTACAACCAGTGGCACAGCCGCATCCATCCGAAAGGCACTAGAGTTGTCCACAACGACAGCACCTGCCGCCGCTGCCTTAGGTGCCCACTCTTTCGAAATAGAGCCTCCAGCAGAGGCAAGAACAAGGTCAATATCGGCAAAATCGACGTCACCGATGGCCTGGATCTTAATTGGCTGACCTTTAAACATCAGCTCCTTTCCCACAGAACGTGGTGAAGCTAAAAGAATCAACTCTTTAACGGGAAAGCCACGCTTTTCCAAAAGCTCTAAAAGTTCGGTACCAACGGCACCTGTAGCCCCCATAATGGCTACACGATACGCTTCAGGCAAAAGATCTAACCTCCTCTATTCAAGATTTCACTATAAACATCAAAGCCTAAAAATTAAATTTGTTTCCAGCACTTAGACAATCTGGAATCCAGTGTGGGGCCTAGATAACTTAACAGCCTCTAACAATTACGCTCTAAAAGCTCAAGCGGGTTCAAACTCTAAATCTGCTGGGCAAGGTTTAGCAGCTACATAGCTCAGCAGTCTATCAGAAAGCATAACCCAACTAAAATTTCAGTGACGTCTATATGCTTGCCATAGAGCAGATAACTGCATGATCAAAGCCTAAATCATACATTTCAGGGCTACTCCTACCTGCTGCTTGGAACGCCTTTAACAGCTTAGAAATACACGACCAGTCGCCTAATGATACTGATAAAGTCCAAATAGCCGCTTATGTCAGTTTTACAAGATCCCCCGATAACACCCGAAGAACTCACCTGCCCTGAGACTATTTCACCCAGCTTGCCCTATTATATTACTCCTAAAGTCAAATAAGCCCGTTTGTAGCAGCCTGTCCCCTTGCACCTCATCTGCTGAGACCAAGCTAAATAGGGTTTTAGACTGATGTCTCTGCATCAAAGACTCTACAGTCCCAGATATGAAAATCAGGTAACATAGCTAATTGCACTTACTACTAACGCTTTGAGTATGGTTTTGAGTGCTTCTGACGAACTTACGATTTCAAGACCTTAGATATCAATCAAACATAGATATCTAGATATTGAGAAATCGCTTGGCTGAAACAACGTAGAAGACTTGCTTCCCATCGCGGAAATGAATCGAAACCTTATATCAGCCAGTTACAGGACAAACACTGCGCACCAATAAAAATAGAAATCCCCAATGAAAGTTACCCAGGAAAAACTGCCCGATAGCCAGGTTGGCTTAGAAATAGAGGTCCCTGCAGATATCTCCAAGCAGACCTATGAGCAAACGCTGCGCAAGTATATGAAGACGGCGAATATTCCTGGGTTTCGAAAAGGTAAGGTGCCACGTCAGATTCTTATACAGCAGTTAGGAGCCGTTCGCCTTAAGGCGGCTGCCCTCGAAGAGCTTGTCCAGACAGTTATTGATAAAGCCATCGCCCAAGAGAAAATAGACGCTTTGGGCAACTACCAGCTACGTTCTGGGTTTGAAACTTTAGTTGAAGAGTTTGAGCCAGGAAAATCGCTAATTATTTCAGCATCGGTCGATGTTCCTCCCCAAGCTGAATTAGAGCAATATAAAGATCTATCGGTTAAGGCAGAAGAAGTTTCCTACAAAGCTGAGCGAATTACTGAAACGCTAGAAAACTATCAGCAAAACTTAGCTAGTTTAGTCCCCGTTGAGGACCGCGTAGCCCAGGAAGACGACATTGCTGTTGTTGACTTTATTGGCAAGATCGTTGAAGAGGGTAAAGAGCCAGAGGAGTTTGAAGGCGGCAGCGCCAGCGAATTTCAAGTTGAGATTAAAGAAGGGCGCTTTATTCCCGGTTTCGTCGAAGGTATCGTTGGCATGGAACTCGGCGAGTCCAAAGACGTTGAAGTTTCCTTTCCTGATGAATATCCTCAGGACGATTTAGCTGGCAAGCCTGCTATTTTCAGCATTACGCTTAACGATCTCAAAGAGCGCGAGCTACCTGAGCTTGACGACGATCTTGCCCAAGAGGTGAGTGAATTTGAGACGTTAGAAGAACTAAGGCAGTCCTTAGAAGAGCGGTTTCAGAAAGAAGCTGAAGACGCCACCCAAGCCAATACTGAAAAGGCCCTGCTAGATGAATTGGTCACCCATCTAAATGTAGAAATCCCTAAGACTCTATTACAGCGAGAAGTTGATCATATTGTCACCCAGACAGTAATGCAGCTGTCTAACCAAGGTATTGATATCAATAAGTTTTTGACCAAAGAGTTGATCGAAAACATGCGTGAAAACGCAAAGCCTGAAGCAAAAGATCGCTTGCGTCGTACGCTCGCCCTGGGTGAGGTGGCAAAACAAGAATCCATCAGCGTCGATGAAGAGGCGGTATCTGCTCGGATGCAGGAAATGATGGATGAGGTTGAGGATCCTGCCAATATTGACCAAGAACGTCTTAAGCAGGTAGTCAACGAAGATTTATTAAAAGAGAAGATATTAAAATGGCTGGCTGAAAATGCAACCGTTGAGCTCGTTCCTGAAGGTAGTCTTAGCCAGGAAGAGGAGTCTGAAACTGATGAAGCGGCTGAAGCAGGAGAGTCTGAAGCTGTGGCTGCCGCTGATGACACTGAGGCAGAATAATTTTTGCGATCGCTGATTTTGAGGATGGGGCAACCTGTAGCAGCTATATTTGCCGAACTCTCAACTGTTGCTCGTATCCAAAGAATCAGCGATACCTAATTTCCTACCGTTCCAAAATCCGCCGGCTGCCCGCTCAGCTAATTGAGCTATCTAAAGCTTAATTAGCTGACTAACCTCAGTTACGCCCTTTTATTCTTTAGAAGTAAAGGTGTTCTAAATGAAGATATGAGTCAGTGATAAAAGGATCTCGTCAGTATATGTGTTTGCCAGCTAATCGAGTATTTTACAAAATCCTTTTTTAGCTACTGTTGAAATTGGTCGGTTTTCGCTAGAGTATGGGAGCCGACTCTATGTAGACAGACACAGGCAGATTAAGAGGGTAGTAAGGCATAATATAATCACGTGCCTTTAGGAATACATATGAGTTCATCCATGTTTCATCCTTACAGCAGCACCACGGTGCCAGCATTATCTGGTCATGCGTTCTCTGCTGGCAATGACGGAGCAACCGGTATGCTGCCAGTCGTACTAGAACAGTCCGGGCGCGGTGAGCGGGCTTTTGATATTTACTCAAGACTGCTGAGAGAGCGGATCGTCTTTCTTGGAAGCGGTGTAGACGATACTCTAGCGGACTCAATCGTGGCACAGCTTTTGTATTTGGACGCCGAGGATCCTGAAAAGGATGTTCAAATTTATATAAATTCTCCAGGAGGCTCCATCACGGCAGGGATGGCAATTTACGATACGATGCAGCAGATTCGTCCAGACGTCGTCACGATTTGCTTTGGATTAGCTGCTAGTATGGGAGCCTTTTTACTTTCTGGCGGTGCAAAAGGCAAACGTATGGCCTTACCGAGTTCTCGGATCATGATTCACCAGCCTCTGGGGGGTGCTCAAGGTCAAGCTGTAGATATTGAAATCCAAGCTCGAGAAATTCTCTATTTGAAACAGCGCCTAAACGAGTTGCTGGCCGGTCATACTGGGCAGTCTCTAGACAAGATATCAGAAGATACCGAGCGAGATTTCTTCATGTCAGCGGCTGAAGCTGCCGACTATGGCCTAATTGACACAGTAATTTCTCGTGATATGGCTACTAATTTAATGTCAACGCACTAGGTTAAGACAAATATGTCTAAGTATGACTCCCATCTTAAATGTTCCTTCTGCGGTAAGTCTCAGGAACAGGTGCGAAAGCTGATTGCTGGTCCAGGAGTTTATATCTGCGACGAGTGTGTTGACCTTTGTAACGAAATTTTAGATGAGGAACTGTTTGATTCCAGCTCTGCAGTTGCCCCTCCGGCCCCTCGACGCGAACAGCCACCCGAGCGTAGCCGCAAATCTCCTTCTCACATCTCCTTAAGTCAAATTCCTAAACCACGGGATATTAAGTCTTATTTAGATGAGCACGTCATTGGTCAAAATGAGGCCAAGAAAGTCCTGTCTGTAGCCGTCTACAATCACTACAAGCGACTGAGCTATGTTCAGTCGGGAAGCGAGCCTGGTGAAGACAGCGTAGAGCTTCAGAAGTCTAACATTTTACTGATTGGTCCAACCGGTTCGGGAAAAACCTTGTTGGCTCAGACTCTAGCAAAGATTTTAGATGTGCCGTTTGCAGTCGCTGATGCCACTACTCTGACTGAGGCTGGGTATGTTGGTGAAGATGTTGAAAATATTTTATTACGCCTACTACAGGTCGCAGATCTAGATGTCGAAGAGGCTCAGAGAGGCATCATTTACATAGATGAAATCGATAAGATTGCCCGTAAGAGTGAAAACCCATCGATAACACGAGATGTATCTGGTGAGGGTGTCCAGCAGGCATTGTTAAAGATGCTGGAAGGGACTGTTGCCAATGTTCCACCTCAGGGCGGTCGCAAGCATCCTTACCAAGACTGCATTCAGATCGACACTAGCAATATCCTATTCATTTGTGGTGGAGCGTTTGTTGGGTTAGAGAAAATAATTGAGCAGCGTATTGGTAAAAAATCAATGGGGTTTGTCCAAGGATCAGGCGAGCCTCAAACGCAGTTTAATCGCGATAAGCGTTCAGCCGATATCCTAGAGAGCCTAGAAGCTGACGACATTGTTAAATTTGGCATGATTCCTGAGTTTATAGGCAGAATACCAGCTATATCGGTACTCAATCCTCTGGATGAAGAAACCTTGATGGCCATTCTGACCGAGCCTAAAAATGCGCTTGTCAAGCAGTTTCAAAAGCTAATGCTGATGGACAGCGTCAGTTTGGAGTTTAAGCCAGACGCTATCCGTGCGATCGCACAAGAAGGCTATCGACGTAAAACCGGCGCACGAGCGCTGCGGGGTATTATTGAAGAAATTATGCTCGATGTGATGTATGAGCTACCGTCCAGAAAGGATATGAAACGCTTTCAGATCACTCGAGAAATGGTAGAAAAGCGTTCTACTGCAGAACTTTTGATGCATCCCTCTTCACTGCCAAAGCCAGAATCCGCTTAGGTCATCCTTCTGGATTATCCCTCCAACATTTGTGACGCACGAGGGTTAATTTAAACTGTTGATTATGCAGGTCTAGGTTCCAAAAATGACATCCTAGGTTAGATCTTTCTGACTTTAGGGTTTCATATGGCCTACATCACACTCAACCAGGTTGAACACTACTACGAATGGATTTGCGACGGTCAACCAGGCCATCGTCCAATCTTAGTGTTTTTGCATGGTTGGGGAGGGTCTGCTCGCTACTGGGAAAGCACGGCCCAAATCATGAAAGCTGATTTTGACTGTCTTCTATACGATTTACGAGGCTTTGGACGCTCGAAGGCAGCCATCGAGACCTCACCTGAGCTGGGAATGCTGGAGAGCTTTGCTGAAGATCTCGCTCAGCTATTAGACGCATTAAAGCTGGAACGTGTCTTTATCAACGCTCATTCCATGGGTGCTTCGGTCGCGCTCTACTTTCTTAACCGTTTTTCTCCACGGGTTGAGAAAGCTATTTTGACCTGCAACGGCTCTTTTGAATATGATAAACGCTCCTTTGAAGCATTTCAGAAATTTGGTGGCTATGTCGTAGCGTTTCGCCCCTCCTGGCTTGTTCATATTCCCTTGGCTCCCCAAATATTAATGTCGCGATTTCTCAAACGGCAAATTCACTATGCCGACAAGAAAGTCTTTCTAAACGACTTTCTGCAGGCTGACCCCGCTACCGCAATGGGCACCTTAAAGGCATCAGTAAGCAAACACGCTACAGAAACAATGCCCGCAGCCTTTACCAGCCTGGATGTACCGACGCTGATGGTATCTGGAGAGTATGACAGGATAACGCCTGCTGAATTAGGACGTCAGGCAGCATCACTAAACACTCAGATTGAGTACGCCGAAATTCCAAAAACAGGTCACTTTCCTATGTTGGAAGATTCAAGCACGTATTTGTCCATCATCAACGCGTTCTTAAGTAAATAAGACTATCGCAGGGGCTGCTTGCGTCTGGATTTTTTACAAATGCGCAGACGGCTATTTCCAGTAGGCCAGCCATGAATCTATGGGTGCGAAGTACTAGCTACACTCAACAGATTGCCATGCGTTCCTAAAAGGCTCTATGGAACCATCATTTTTTTTGAGAAATAAAAGTTATATTTACAAACCTTGATGGGAATACTCAAAGTTAATGACAGGCTGATCGATTATTGAGCAGCCATTCAACAAATATCTATCATCACAATGGATACAAACTTCTAAAGATCTAGCCTATTAAAATATATTCAAATCTATCAAATCGCCATCTATAAACGTAAATTTGTACAACTCGAAAAGGATAAAAATATACTTTTTTATTAGTTTCTATTTATTCAGAACTTTTACGGATCAAATATCATCAATGCATCTTGCCATATGCATTTGAGCGATTCGTAAAAAAGTGATCATTTAAACAGCCAGAGTGAATATACGGAGTCTCTCAGGAAATTTATAGTCTGAGTCCCGTGTTCCAACGATGGTGGGCTTAAGTCAACATCCCGACAATGTACTTAAATCACGATTTAACGCCCTGACACAGGATATTTTGCAAACTATGGCTACTCAAACCTCATCGCTTCGCTCTCGCGGGATGGAGATGCTGATGGCATATAAACAACAGCCATCAATCAAGTTGCGTAATGATTTAGTCCGCTTAAATGCCGGTTTAGTCCGAAAAATAGCGCATCGCGTTAGTCACCAGTGCGCAGAGCCTTACGAAGATCTTGAACAAATTGGCTATCTTGGTTTAATTCGGGCTATTGAGCGATTTGATCCAAGCCAAGGATGTGCGTTTAGTTCCTTTGCAGTGCCTTATATTCGTGGAGAAATGCTGCACTTTCTAAGAGACCGAGGATCTAGTGTCAAAATTCCTCGACGGTGGCAGGATTTGCAAAAAGCCAGTCAGAAAATGCAGGCTGACTTACTTCGTCGCTACGGCCGTCAGCCCTCCGATCATGAGATGGCTGAAGCTCTGTCCATATCGGTTAAAGAATGGCGACAGGTCAAAATGGCCAACAAGAACCGTATGCCCCTAAGTCTGGACGCAACCGTTTGTCATCAAACAGATTCAACAATCACCCTCGGGGATACGCTCCCTGATATGCACTATCAGCTTTTACAAGCGTTAGAAGAAGACCGCCAGCAGCTGCAGAGAGCACTTAATCAGCTAGAAGATAAAACACGCTCGGCTATAGAATTTGTGTTCTTTAAGGGACTTTCCCGCAAGGAAGTAGCTGAGCAAATTGGCGTTAGCCCCATGACGGTTACTCGCCGTATTCAGCGAGGCGTGGATCAAATGATTGCTTATTTGCAGCCTCAAGCACTCCAAACAGATCCCTAAACTAGAGTCATGAATTACGAGCCGTCCAAATCCTGATAGGATAGCAATCCTTTTTAACTCGCAACCGAAGAACGTCTCTGTCAGTTTTTATACGCTTTTCTTAACTCAAAAATAGCGATGAGGCCTCAGATTCCTCATCGCTATTTTCTATAAAATTACTATTTTATACATCAAATAAAGCTGGGAAATAGCTAGTTTCAAGTGTGCTAGATCTTTAGCGATCGCAACTCTTAAATAGACGATTCGGCCTAACTAAAAATAATCATTGCTGGTCCCTAAAGAGACCCAAAGCAAAGTATCTAGATATCTAAGTAAGTGGCCAAAACTATTTGACATCCCGAAAGCCATCAGATAGGCAGCTTGACAATTCAGAGCTACGTTTACTTATGGCCACCTACTTAACAATTTAGCTGAGTCCGCATCTCTCTCAAATCGGCTGTAAAAATAACTATCTCGCGTTTAGCTACTGTAATAAAATCCAATAAGAGTAAAGTTGTGTTGGTGAAGGAGTAGTTGTGGTGTCTGAGTCAGCCAGCTGCATAGCCAGAGACGAATCGAGATTTAATCAGCTCCAGGCTCAACTGACTACGTGCTGGCAATCCATTGACTGCTTTGACCGTGCTCCTAGACAAATTTTAGTGGTCCCATCCCTAAGCTTGGACCAGGAGGAATTAGGCAAAGTAGAGGGTGTTCACCACTATGAAGAGCGACTGCTGTTCTCGCTACTGCATTTGCGTAACCCGAATACGGCTTTGATTTATGTAACATCGCAGCCGCTGCATCCAAGCACTGTGGATTATTACTTGGAGCTGCTGCCAGGAATTCCTAGTTCCCATGCCCAAAATCGTTTGCGGCTGTTTTCTACCTACGACGGATCGCAAAGAGCCCTGACTGAAAAGATTCTTACTCGTCCGAGGTTAATCGAGCGGATTCGGCGCTGTCTTTCGCCGCAAGAGGCTTACATGGTGTGTTACAACTCCACTGAATGGGAGCAGCAGTTAGCATTGAAGCTAGATATTCCCCTGATGGCAGTGCCGCCTACTCTATTAGATTTAGGCACAAAGGCAGGCAGTCGTGAAATTTTTGCCACTTGTGGTGTCCCGCATCCGGATGGTAGCGAGCTAACCCACAATGCTAAGGAACTTGCGATCGCAACCACCAAACTCTGGGAACGACAGCCCGATCTAAAGCGCATCGTCATCAAGCTCAACGAAGGATTTTCAGGCGAAGGCAACGCTCTCCTCAGGTTAGATGAGCTGGCTGAAGTAGCACCCGGAAAAGCGAGCCAAGAAGATCGTGTCACTGCTGTACTCAATGCTTTAGAGCATCTGCGATTTCAGTACGTCCATGAAACGTGGGAGCACTTTAACCGCAAAATTGGCGAACTGGGTGCGATCGCAGAAGCCTTTATCGAGGGCGATATCAAACGCTCCCCCAGCGTCCAGGGCCACATTACCCCCCATGGCAACGTGGAAATTTTATCTACCCACGATCAGATCTTGGGTGGGCCCGACGGGCAAGTTTTTTTAGGCTGTCGGTTTCCGGCAGATAACGTCTATCGACTGGCCCTACAGGATATGGGGCAACGCGTTGGCGAAGTCTTAGCTAAGCGCGGAGCCCTAGAACGGTATAGCGTTGATTTTATTGCGGTCCAACAAGAGAACCAAAAGTGGGATATAAACGCTATTGAAATCAATTTGCGCAAAGGGGGAACAACGCACCCTTTTATGGCGCTACAGCTTCTGACCAACGGCAGCTACAACCTCAAAGACGGGCAGTTCTATACCCCTCAGGGACAGCCCAAATATTATCGAGCCTCTGACAACCTACAAAAGGAACACTACAAAGGACTGCTGCCCAACGATCTGATGGACATCATCATGTTGGAGCAGCTGCACTTTAACTCGATTGCCGGTACCGGAGCCGCGTTTCATCTGATGGGCTGTCTTTCGGAATATGGCAAGCTGGGCCTTACCTGCATTGGCAATAGCCCCGAAGAAGCTGAGCAAATTTACGAACGTGTGGTCAATGCCCTCGACCGAGAAACTAGCTAGCGGTCTTTCATCATGCGAGCAATATCGCGTTTTTCCTGCTTTTTCTTTAGGGACTCACGTTTGTCGTGGAGCTTCTTACCGCGCCCCACGGCAATATTGACTTTAACCCGGCCTTTTTTGAGATAAAGCTTCAAAGGCACCAGGGTGAGACCTTTTTCTTCTACTTTGCCAATCAGCTTACGAATTTCGTCTTTATGAAGCAGCAGCCGGCGCTCGCGACGCGGCTCGTGGTTGTAGACCTGGTTGGTCATATTGTGGGGCGAAATGTGGACATTTAGCAGCCACACTTCACCATTTTTGACCTGGGCATAGCCGTCTCGCAGATTGACTTTGCCCGCTCGAATCGATTTAACTTCAGTTCCTTTAAGGGCGATTCCCGCCTCATAGCTGTCTAAAATTTCGTAGGTAAATCGAGCCTGGCGATTGTCAGCCATGACCTTAAAGCCGTCACTGGGCTGGGATTTTTTGTTGGTTTTCGCCATACGGATCACAATGAACGTTAAAGGCTGCCGTTAGCCACCGATATGCTATTGTAGCGAGCTATTCGGCCACTACGCACCACTCGTGTAGCTCATAGTCTACACAGCCGTTTTTAATCAGCGGGTCAGCTTGAACAATGGCTTGAGCCTCGTCTAATGTGGACGCCTGAAACAGCAACATACCGCCACCGCGTTCGGCCCAGTAACCCGTCTTGGCCTGGTACCCTTTGGCAATCAGGTCTTTGACGTAGGCCAAATGGGCAGGAACAAACTGGTCAAACGTGGCTTTGTTGACAATGCCATGCTCAATTTTGACAAACCAGGCCATAGATAAAAAATCCTAAATAGCGGCCTCATAACGGCCTCACAAAATATATTGTAGGAAGATTAATAGCTCAGCTATGGTTTTGCAGCGATTCTTTATCGCTCTGGTGCCACCACCAGAGATTCAAGCGTCTGTCAATGAGATTAAGCAATATTTTGCTGAGCACTACGGCTCACGAAAAGCGTTTAATTCACCGCCTCACGTTACGCTGCAGGCTCCGTTTGAGTGGTCGAGTAGTGAGCAGGATGAGCTGACTGAAGGACTGCGGCAGTTTGCTGTAAAAAGAGTGGAGGGTGCGATCGCACTGCGCAACTTCGGAGCATTCCCGCCAAATGTCATCTATGCAGATGTCGCTCAAACCCCATACATAATGGCACTACAGCGAGACCTATCTGCCTTTATGGCAACCACCTACAGGGTCACAGACCGTCGCTACCCCAACTTCTGCCCCCACATGACCGTTGCTTTTCGCGATTTGACCAAGGCTGCCTTCCACCAAGTCTGGCCTGAATTTAGCCAAAAACCATTTAAAGCCGATTTTGTCGCCAAGGAACTAACGCTGCTACGTCATGATGGTCAGCACTGGCAAATATCCCAAACTTATCCCTTCTCACCCGTTAGCTAAAATCCCTAGTCCTCAGAGCTGGGAAAGCATGTTTTCAAACTGCCGTAGCGCCACACTTGACCCTTCACTCCAAGCAAGTTCTACATACTCAGGTATCAGCTGAGATACCGGTAATTTCGGAAATGTAGGACTGCTCTCGCTAACTCCATAACTATGGCCATCAAACACATAAATCTGAAATGACTGGGACCGGTAAATCCACAGTTCCGGCACTCCAATCGACTGGTAATCTTCGGCTGAGGTAAATGATGTCCAATCAACTTCTAGCGCCAAGTCTGGTGGCGGATCCACCGATAGGTCAATGCGCTCTTTGCCCAGTATTGCCTTGCGATTGGCAATATAAAAACAGCGGTCTGGCTCTACACCCGCTTTAGCAAATCGCTTGAGGGCAATTGGGTCATACTCCTCCCAATCTAAGTTCTGATGGCGCAGCATCGACTTGACAAAATCTGCCAGCGCGGCCGAACGCTTGCCATGGTTAGGTAGGGGCGCCATTAAGCGAATTTCTTGGGCATCAGCATTAAACCGAATTTTAATGGCTGCCTTGTCAGAACGCTGAGCTAACAGAGCCTCGTAACTAGTCCAGGTTTGGTGGCGCAGTACCACGTCTCCCCCCGGAGAAAGCTCAACCGTATCTGCCGTAATCGTAAGCTGGGGAATTGCCATGATTATCTGAATTCTTAGGCTTGATCTTAGCGCGGCTGCTTGAGCTTCAGGCAGCAGCTTTCTAATCCCGATACTGCCACGCGGCTTGAAAAAAATCTCGCTCACATACCATGGCGGAGCGATAGGTGTCTCGAATCAGCTCGGTATCGTCGGCATAATCATCGACAATGACCTCTAGCTGCGCGGCTAACGGCTCAAACTCATCGCTGCTGTAGGTAGCAATCCAGTCTTTATAGATATGATCAGGAATTCCGTCCTGAGCCAGCTGCTGTCCAAGATAAGCGTACAGACGCATACAGGGGGACATGGCCACCGCCGTCACGCCAATGGACTGACTCCAGGCCGTTGCTAGCAAAAAGTCCGTATACTGCCGTGTCGCCGTTCCTGGGTTGACCTGAGCCAAATCCACATTCCAGCTTTGGGCATAGCCTTGGTGCAGCTTGAGTTCTGCTAGTACACCAGCCGCTAAATCATGAAACACATTAAAGCTCTGCCATGTGGGAGCCTTAGCCGCTGCAATACTGTAAGCGCGGGCAAAGGCTTCGAGAAAAAATGCATCCTGCCCCACATAGTATGCAAAAGTTCGCTTTGGCAAGGTACCATCGGCAATGCCCTGTACAAAGGGATGGGCGAGGCTTTCATTCGCGAGGTCTAGATGCTGCTGCCAAAGCTTAGTGGAAAGGGCCATAGGAAGTTTGCCGTTGCTGATTAAACAGCGGTCAGTCTGCGGGTGACATTATAGAATTAATAGACTCAGCCCACTTCACTGGCCCAATGTTAGATCTGTCCGACCTCAAACGCGAAAGCGAGTTGCTCACTAACCGCCTGGGCAAAGCTCAGGAGTATCTTTGACCTGCCTGCCATTCAAGCAAAGATCGACGATCTAGAGCAGGTCGCTGCCCAGCCAGATTTTTGGGACGATCAGGAACAGGCGCAGAAAACGCTACAAACCCTAAATGAATACAAGTCCTATTTAGAACAGCTCAATACCTGGACCACACAGCTAGGGGATATTCAGCCCATTGCAGAACTTCTAGAAGTAGAATCCGACACCGCTCTGTTGAACGAGGCCCAGGAAACGGCTCACACTTTAGCGAAGTCCCTCGACCAGTGGGAGCTAGAACAGCTACTGTCTGGCCCTTATGACAAAAACAGCGCGGTGGTTACGATCAACGCTGGAGCCGGAGGCACCGATGCGCAGGATTGGGCAGAAATGCTACTGCGGATGTATACCCGCTGGTGTGAGCAGCATAGCTACAGTGTCAAGCTGGTAGAAGAATCCAAGGGAGATGAGGCTGGTTTAAAATCGGCCTCACTGGAAATTGACGGACGCTATGCCTATGGCTATCTCAAGGCGGAAACGGTCACCCACCGTCTGGTGAGGATCTCCCCAGTTAATGCCAATGGCAAACGCCAAACCAGCTTTGCTGGCATTGAAGTGATGCCGGTGCTCGATGACACCATCGAACTGGATATTCCAGACAAGGAGTTGGAAATTAAAACATCACGCTCTGGGGGAGCCGGTGGTCAGAATGTGAACAAGGTGGAAACTGCTGTGCGGATTACTCACCTGCCAACAGGGCTATCTGTACGGTGTACTCAGGAGCGATCGCAACTCCAAAACCGCGAAAAAGCCATGGCCCTCCTCAAGGCAAAGCTACTGGTTATTGCCCAGGAGCAACAGGCCCAAGCCGTTGCCGACATTCGGGGCGATATGGTGGAAGCCGACTGGGGCAATCAAATTCGCAACTATGTCTTTCACCCCTACCAGATGGTGAAAGATTTACGCACGAACGTTGAAACAACGGCTGTTGACGATGTGATGGACGGCGCACTTGACCCTTTTATCGAAGCACTGCTCCAGCAAGAAAATCAAATTACGCAGGAAACAACTGTTTAGCCCAGACGCCTATTCTGGAGACCTGATACATTACGTAATATGTTCCCAACTTTTCCCGGGTTGCCCTGGAGCACTCTCAAACGGGTTGCCCTTAATAACGTTTATTAGCAGACCTATGTCTCAATCTCCTACACCATCAGCTGAGTCACCGTCCACTGAACCGGCTCCCAGCTATGTCAAATTGGCTATGCGCAATATGGTGAAAAAAGGCGGCAAATCGCTGTTTCACTTTTTTCTTACGGCCACTGGCTTACTCGGGGTGCTGATTGGCCTGGCCTACCTGACTAGATGACAACCCGAGAGCCCCAGGTGGAGCTTTGGGTAGAAGTCGCAGAACCGTTAGCACAGCTAGATCTACCCACCGTAGCCAGCTGGCAAGCCTGGTTTAATATTTGGCTAGGGATGCTCGATCCTAAAACATCGCCGATTAACCAGTATGAGGTCACCCTTTCGCTGACCGAAGATGTGGCAATTCAGCAGCTTAACGCAACCTATCGTCACCAGGATAAAGCAACTGATGTTTTAGCATTTGCGGCCCAAGAGACTGAAATGCCAGGCGTGCAAACTCTCTACCAAACAGCCCCTCTCCCCTTGGGAGATGTGGTTATTTCTGTGGAGACAGCTGAGCGTCAGCGCCACCATACCAACTACTCTCTTAACCAAGAACTGGCATGGCTCGCAGCCCATGGTCTTTTACATCTATTAGGATGGGACCATCCCGACGAAGTCAGCCTAGAACACATGCTAGAAAAGCAAGCCTGTCTGTTAAGACGGATTGGTATATGACCCTGCAAGGGAAGGGGGTGTTAGTTCCTGAATCTAGACAGGTAACATACGATTACATATTTTTATGAAAATTAACATAGCCTGCAGAATGATAATTCTTTCGGGAACCTATTGAGTAGTTTCAGGCTTCGATTAATTAGGTCCGAATTAAGTAGATGTCTGCTTGATGGACTATGCAGTAGCTAAAGCTTTAGTTACTAGCGCTTAAATTTACAGTTTTGTATTGCCGTACTAACTGACATCCAACATCAACTCTAGGGTTCGTGCATGTCTATTTCGTCTAACCTTCCAACCGCTTCCAACAGCAAAAAGGACAGTAAAACTGCCTGGCAGGTTGCTCCTAACTTGCTGACGAGTTTTCGCTATGCTTGGGCCGGTATTGTTTATGCCGTTAGAACTCAGCGAAATTTTCGTATTCATCTAGCGATCGGGTTATTAGCACTCATCCTTGGTATCTTGCTCCATATTCAAGCGCTAGAAGCGGCCGTCGTGGCCATTACCATCAGCATTGTTCTCGTGATGGAGCTGATGAATACAGCGTTAGAATCTGTGGTGGATTTGACAGTGGGTCAGACCTATCATGAGCTGGCTAAAATCGCCAAAGACTGTGCGGCTGGAGCAGTCCTGATTTCTGCGATCGCAGCTTTACTGGTCGCCAGTTTTATCTATCTGCCCCCTTTGCTTGCGCTACTAAACCCAGGAATCGCTTAAGCTGGGCTTATACGAGCTTTAGAGTGAGCAATGATTCTAGTCATTGATAATTACGATAGTTTCACGTACAACCTGGTGCAGTACTTGGGAGAGCTCGGAAACACCCTGCCGGTTGCTGCTGATATCCAAGTTTTTCGTAACGACCAAATTACCGTAGAGCAGGTTCGTGCTCTAGCACCCGACGGTATCTTAATTTCTCCTGGCCCTGGTACTCCCAAAGACGCAGGTATTTCCCTCCAGCTGATTAAAGACCTAGGTCCTACCATTCCAATTTTGGGTGTTTGTCTCGGGCATCAAAGCATTGGTCAGGTGTTTGGTGGGCAGGTTACCGCTGCCCCTGAACTAATGCATGGGAAAACATCCCCTGTTATTCATACTAGCCAGGGTGTCTTTGCCGGGCTGGCAAACCCGCTAACGGCTACCCGCTATCACAGTCTGATAGTCGATCGAGATAGCTGTCCTGACTGTCTAGAAATTACCGCCTGGATCGAGGACGGCACCATCATGGGGTTACGTCATCGCCAGTATCCCCATATCCAGGGAGTGCAGTTTCATCCAGAAAGCGTCCTGACCCAGGCTGGCAAACAGCTACTCCATAATTTTTTGAGCCCTCTAAAAGCACCGATTCCACTGAGTACCTAGCAGCAAAACAAATCATTTTTCAATTGCCAACCTCAGAAAACTGTCTATCTTGCTAAGCGAGTGTCCCCAGGGCTATGGCACTATAGCAAGTCATGGACAATTGATATGAACGGGATGTGAGGACATTATGAAACGGCGGCAATTACTTCAAAATGCCAGTGCAGCATTTGTCAGTACCCTGGGTCTAGGCATTGCCTCCAACTGGCAAACCTACCAGGCACAGACTGGCAGCTTAAGAATTACATCCCTAGGCCACATGTGTTTTCAGTTTTCGGGTAGTAGTAAAACGGTCTTAACCAATCCGTTTGATCCGCGAGGCTGTACAGAAGGATATACGGCACCTTCGCTCAGCGGAGCAGACTTGGTGCTAGTGAGCAGCCGCCTACTGGATGAAGGATTTGTTCCTGAGACGTCGTCTGTCAACCTGCTAGATGAGCCTGGAGCCTATGAAGTTAACGGTTTGAGCGTTCAAGGTGTAGGGATGCCCCACGACCGTGAAGGGGGTAGACGATTTGGGATTAATACAGCCTGGCTATGGACCCAGGCTGGCATCAGTATTGCGCATCTGGGGGGAGCGGCAGCTCCAATTGACCTAGAAGATAAAATTCTGATTGGTCGGCCCGATGTCCTACTAGTCCCGGTTGGAGGCGGTCCCAAAGCTTATGATGCTTCAGAAGCGGTTGCAGCAGTCAACAGTCTGCAGCCAAAAGTGGTGATTCCAACCCAGTACCGCACCAGTGCGGCTAGTAGCAGCTGTGAGCTGGCGGCAGTAGATGAATTTTTAGGCATGATGGCCGGTACACCCATTGACCGGGTAGGCAGCGCACTAACTCTACAGAGGGGCAGCCTGCCGGCTAGTGGAATGCGGATTAAGGTTCTTTCCTAGACAAATGCTTGTATGTCCATGAATCCAGAATATCAACAGCGACGGCAGACCGTGATGCAGGTCATAGGTCAGGGGACAGCTATCTTTGGCAGCGCGCCGAGTGCTGTTATGCACAACGATGTGGACTATCCATTTCGTCAGAATAGCGACTTTTTCTACTTGACAGGGTTTAATGAGCCCGATGCGATCGCAGTTCTCGCCCCTCACCACGAAGAGCATCAGTTTGTACTCTTCGTCCGTCCAAAAGACAAAGAAAAAGAAACTTGGTCAGGTCGGCGCACCGGTATAGAGCTAGCCAAAGAAAAATACGGTGCTCAAGCCGCCTACCCCATCGAAGAGCTAGCCGAAAAGCTGCCCCAGTACGTGGAGAATGCCGACCGGCTGTTTTACCACTTTGGTGACAATCGCAGTTTAGACCAGCACATCCTATCTCTGTGGCAGCGGATACTGGCTAAGTATCCTAAACGCGGTCGCGGGCCAGTTGCCATTGAAGATGGGCGGCTGCTCATGCAGCGGTTTCGCCGGGTTAAAAGCGCCAGCGAACTAGAACAGATGCGTCAGGCGATCGCTATTTCCGCTAAGGCCCACAACCATGCTATGGCGATCGCCGGCCCCGGTCGCTATGAGTATGAAATTCAAGCAGAAATGGAGCATATTTTTCGGTTAGAAGGCGCGTTGGGCCCCGCCTATCCGTCGATCGTGGCTTCGGGTGCCAACGCCTGCATTTTGCACTACATCGAAAACAACCGCCAACTGCAGACAGACGATCTGCTGCTAATCGCTGCCGGCTGTGCCTATGGCTATTACAACGCCGATATCACTCGAACGTTTCCCGTCGGCGGCCGGTTTACGACCGAACAGCGTATCCTGTACGAACTGGTCCTAGACGCGCAGCTCAGCGCTATTGAGGCTGTTGGCCCTGACCGTCCCTTTAATGAATTTCACGACGCCGCTACCCGTACGATTACCGCAGGGCTGGTAGAGCTTGGGTTGCTAACCGGCAATGTCGACACGCTGATCGAAGAGAAAAAACACAAGGCATTCTTTATGCACGGCACGGGTCACTTTTTAGGTCTCGATGTGCACGACAGCGGCACCTTACGTAACCCTGATAAAACCTGGCAGCCCTTTGCTCCTGGCAATGTTGTCACCGTTGAACCCGGTATCTACATTGCACCAGACTACGAGCCTGTAGAAGGGCAGCCTGACGTAGACAGCCGTTGGCGAGGCATTGGTATCCGCATCGAAGATGATGTGTTGGTTACTGCCACCGGGCATGAAATTCTGACCGCAGCCGTCCCTAAGCATATAGATGCCATGGAAGCCCGTGGTGCCTTACTTAACGCCTCTTAAGTACCAGCCGCTGAATTAGAGCCTGTATAAAATCTTCTTGATAGGGGCATGCTAACGACGAAGCAGATTGCTTCGTCACGAGTTACAGACATCTCTGTTGGTTCTTACCTGAAAACCTTCTAGCCAGATGAATCAAAGAACAGGGCTCCCATAAATCGCACAATTTGACGTTCAATGTCTCAAACATTGCGCAAATGCGGTTACCCTTGTCTTGCAACGTTGACCCTAGACTTCACGTAGCATGTCGATAGCCGTGGGCTCAACACTGTTGAAAGGTACTGAAGCTGTGCGTTGGAATCCTTTATTTTCTGGTTCAAGAGTTAGCACGTCTATACTGACGTCGAGTGTTGTCGGCATCCTAGGAGCATTTCTGATTTCATTGCCAGCAAATGCGGCGAATCTGCAGTTCTGGCGTTTCGATCAGCAGCAAAGTCGGCTGACCTTCACAACTGACACTGAAGTACGTCCGCAAGCACAGCTAATTTTTAATCCAACGCGTTTGGTCATCGACCTACCGGATACTCAAGTCACCAGCTCAACGACTCGACAGCGCTTACAAGAGGGTCTTAGAGAAGTACGAGTGGGCCAGCTTAATGACCGCATGGCTCGTATCGTCATTGAGCTAGCCCCAGGCTATACACTAGACCCGCAGCAGGTACAGGTTAGAGGCGAAACCAGTCGTCGGTGGTATGTACAGCTACCTGAACTGAGCCGTTCTAATGACGATGTTCTCTCACCAGAGCAGTCATCCTCCCCCGATCGGACAGCAAACCAGGTCAGAACCGAAGCAACCGCAGCGTCAACAAACAGCACCCAAGTACAAAGTATTGTCGCCACGGCTGACGGCTTTTTTATTCGAGTTACGGGTGAAACACCAGACGTACGTCTCAGTCGTTCCCGTCGCCGTGACCCAGAACGAACAATTACCTTGGAACTGCGCGACAGCTCCATTGCGTCTGGGCTAACATCGGATTCTTTACCCAAAAATCGTTACAGCATTGAACGCTGGGATATCTCTCAGAGTGATTCCACCGTGTTGATCACTCTGACACTGGGTGAGGACAGCCCTGATTGGCAAACAGTGGTTACTGAGATTAGCAGCAGTTTTGGAGGAATCGCAGTACTTCCTGATGGGGTAGCTATCCGTGATATTCCAGACAGTGCACCCAGGGAAAGTAGCCCAGTGGCTTCCAATCCTGTTGTCAGACCACCTGATCGAGATACACCACCAGAGCGAGTACAACCGCCCTCTAGAAATCCATCGGCTGGTGAACTCCCCCAGGTAAATCAAGGGCGTATCGTTGTGGCGATTGATCCTGGCCATGGAGGACGGGACCCTGGTGCTGTTGGCATCGGCGGACTGCAAGAAAAACAGGTTATTTTTCCGATTTCTCAACAGGTAGCCGCCATCCTACGAGAGCAGGGTGTGGAGGTGGTGATGACGCGCAACAGCGATATTGAACTAGATCTGGACCCACGCGTACAGATTGCAGAACGGGCCGATGCTGACCTTTTTGTTAGTATCCATGCCAACGCCATCAATCTAAGCCGTCCTGATGTGAATGGATTGGAGACTTACTATTATTCCAACGCTGGCTCTCGTTTCGCGCGGACCGTGCATGACACTGTTCTACGAACTATGGGTATGCGTGATCGACGCGTACGTCAGGCCAGATTCTATGTGATTCGCCGCACGTCCATGCCGGCTATTTTGATTGAGGTGGGATTTGTTACTGGAGCCGAAGATATCAACAATCTACGAGATCCTGCATGGCGTAGCCGCATGGCAAATGCGATCGCACGCGGTATTTTGACCCATATCCAACGCGAACTCTAGGGTGCATTATTATCAACTAGGCTAAGCATCCCTATAGGAGGAGGAGCTTTTCTACTTATGCTCGGGGTGCTCAGTGGCTTCGCAGGGCTCACCTAAGACATTGAGCTGACGAATCAGCTGCTGCAGACGTCCAAAATCACGATGATTAAACTGAAAGACTAGCCTGGGCAGCTCCGCTGTTTCATCCACTTGCTCCTCTGGCAGTCGGTCGGTCATTTCAAAGCTGCCGGCTGCAAGAATATCGTTAAAGGTCTGGTTTAACTCTTCTAGAGCCCCTGCCCTCAGGCAAGAATTTAAGCGCAGCACCAGCCGCTCACCCACGTATCGACTAGAGTGAAACACTCGGTAATAGTGAGTTATTTCGTCCCAGGCATCGTCAATATTGTCTGTTATGACATAGAGACTCGGATCATCGGAACTAATCAACCGGTTCACCATCAGGTGGTCACGAATGTATGTATCCCAACCCTGCCAGTAGTTTCCACCCGGATGATCGATCAAGACGATCGGCATCGGATCGGCTTTTCCAGTTTGGACAAGCGTCAATGACTCAAATGCCTCGTCCTGAGTCCCAAATCCTCCTGGAAAGACAGCCAGAGCGTCACATTCTCTCAGAAAAAATAATTTACGTGTAAAAAAGTACTTAAACGTTAGCAGCTTAGGATCGTTTTCCATAACAGGATTAGACCCTTGTTCAAACGGCAGCTGAATATTGAGACCAAAGGAATGATCTACCCCTGCCCCCTCATTGCCAGCCTCCATGATGCCAGGACCGGCACCGGTCATAATCATAAAGCCTTGTTTAGCCGCTCGTTGCGCAAACTGTTTAGCAAGCTGATAGTCAGGATGGGCAGCAGGAGTACGCGCCGAACCAAAAATTGCAATCTTACGAGTATGACGATGGGGGTAAAATCCCTGAAACCCCAGCTCCATATCCTGCAGTGTATTATTCAAAATCTTCCAATCTAAACGATCGGCCTCCCGTCCAATCATTCTCACCAAGGTTTCTAAAATTTGCTGAATAACCGTCCCGTGCTCCATGGAGGGAAGCTGAGTAACAATTTCAGAAATCTTCTCTTGGAGATGAACCGGTGGCTTTGTTGGGGAAGTAACCATACAACACAAATAACGAGTGAATATTTTAACGGTTAGATTTCGAGCGTTATGCCCTTCATAGATATCTTCAGAGTAGGCATTGCTGATCCTCAGGATGGTTTTATTTGCAAGATGCTGGTGTGTGGAATTTCTAACAGACCGATGCATCCCCTCAAATCAGCAACGGCTTCAGAGTACCTGGACGCTTATAGATCCTTAATTGTATAGCAATGCCTTAATCGACTGATAGCACTAAGCTATAACACCCATGTGACGCTTAAACGCTCTGATAGACACCTGCCGTAGCAACAGTCTGTTGAACCAAAAACAAAGGTCTCAACACTATCTGTTGAGACCTTACAAAATATTGAACTAGCTTCAATCACACAGAACAGTCGTATGCTTCGAACCACCTGTATCTATGCTTGAGGTCAAGAAATGACCGCACTAAACCAGGTTATAGATATTTTTCGAGAGTATTGGCAAGCGTAGTCTTTGGCACAGCACCAACTACCATATCGACACGTTGACCATCCTTAAAAATCATCAAAGTAGGAATACTGCGGATACCGTACTGACTAGCAACTTTGGGATTATCGTCAGTATTGACCTTAACGACTTTTACCTTGCCATCATACTGCTCAGAAATTTCATCCACCACGGGGGCAACCATCCGGCATGGGCCACACCATGGTGCCCAGAAGTCCACAAGCACCGGTAGCTCGCTTTTGATAACTTCTTGTTCGAATGTCGAATCTGTGACTTGTGCGGCTGACATCCCTATATTCCTTGTCGTCAAATATCAGATTCTTACCATAGCTGATTTTGGCCTGCGACTCATCTCAGCATTGGAAAATCAACCTTAAGAATACCGCTTTATGGATAAGGTTACAGCCAACGAACGTGTTTTCTCACCTGGCTATCAATAAACCCGCTCCACGTTTATGGAATGGGAAACTGTGCACTTTTGAAAGATTAAATTTTTCACCATATAGGAACCGCCTAAACCAATCAGGTTTAGGCGGAGTGTGGTGTGAGGAGTGAACGGAAACTTTCGTCTCCGCTTTCTGTCTCATTGTAGGTCAAGTCTCAGCTTTTGCCATCCCCTACACCCTAGGTATAATGAGGATCTTAAGTTTTGTTTTCTTACACCAGAAAGAAAATCCAGAGACCTGTGACGTGAGTCATGAAAGTTAAGTGACCTAGCTCATAATTGCCAAACAAATTGGATTTGAATATGACACTTTAGAGCCGACAATTTTTGTGCCCTAAAGCAAATTAATCCTGTCTACCTTACTTACCCATGCCTAACTGCTGAGCTTTTTGATAAACCTTACCTTCAGTCAACAAAGATGGAGCAATAACGACTTCCACCTGCTGCATGTCTTTTAGATCTTTAGCACCAAGCGTTCCCATACTGGTCTTAAGAGCGCCCAGCAAATTGTGGGTACCGTCATCCAGCTGGGCAGGTCCGCGTAATATCTGCTTAAGCGTGCCTGTTGTCCCCACATTGATACGGGTACCTCGCGGCAGCACAGGACTAGGTGTAGCCATACCCCAGTGAAAACCACGCCCAGGAGCTTCAGCCGCT
Organism: Leptolyngbyaceae cyanobacterium; assembly: GCA_050043465.1. Classification (GTDB taxonomy): domain Bacteria; phylum Cyanobacteriota; class Cyanobacteriia; order Phormidesmidales; family Phormidesmidaceae; genus Leptothoe. The sequence goes on along the minus strand of JBHJIL010000061.1, from coordinate 64,108 downwards.
CTGGCAAAAGGGGAACCAATCATGACACCGTCAGCACCCGAGGCAATTGATTTACAAATGTCTCCCCCAGTGACTAAACCGCCGTCTGCAATCACCGGAATATAGCGTCCTGTTTCTTGCTGGTAGTCATCTCGAGCTGCTGCACAGTCCGACACAGCCGTTGCTTGCGGAATACCGACACCCAATACCCCTCGAGAGGTACAGGCAGCTCCTGGGCCAATACCCACAAGGACACCAGCGGCTCCTGCTCTCATCAGTTCTAAGGTGACCTCATAGGTGACGCAGTTACCTAGAATCACTGGCATCGGCATCTCAGCGCAGAAATTTGCTAGGTCAAGAGGAATTACAGACTCAGGGGATAAATGGTTAGTCGAAACCACTGTCGCCTGAATAAAAACCAGATCGGCCTGAGCATCAGCTACAGTTTGGCCGTACTTGGCAGCTCCCATGGGCGTTAGACTTACAGCCGCTATGCCTCCCTGGGTTTTAATATCTGAAATCCGTTTCTTGATTAACTCTGGCTGTACCGGCTGAGCATAGATTTCTTGCATGAGTGGGACAAATTCAGCTTTGCCCACCGATGAAATTTTGTCTAAAACTGGATTGGGATCTTCGTAACGAGTTTGAATCCCTTCTAAATTTAGAACACCCAGAGCACCTAGTTTAGATAGCTCTACAGCCATTCGAACATCTATGACACCGTCCATGGCACTGGCAATAATTGGAATTTCACGTTCCACATTGCCCAGGGTCCAGTGGGTATCGGCCAATTCGGGATCTAGGGTTTTGGATCCAGGCACCAATGCAATCTCATCAATGCCATAGGCACGTCTTGCTGTTTTGCTACGACCAAGTTGAATGCTCACTGATATCTCCTTCCCAAGATCATTAGGTTAGCCTAGCAAAGAAAGAAATCTATTCTCAATTGATTGTGGATGCCTGTGCGATGAATTTGGTGGAGTAGAGTTTTATTGCCTTAAGTCAGACAGGCTTGAGGCTGCAATACGGCAAGTTATGGACCGTTCGGCTATAAACTCTCAATAGAGTTAAATCAGGTATGGCTCAGGTGAGGCTCAAGTTGGTGCGATCGCAGCCCTATTCCAACGGACTAATCAGGGTATGCTCACCATAGGCGTGTAGAAAGACGTCCGGTATCTTTCCACAGCGATTCTTCTCTATTGAGTTACGGACAGTCATCGTGAATTTATCTTCACTAAAGTTTTTTAGAAATCTACGGGCTAACAATCGTCAGTTTGCGGTCATTGGCCTGGGTCGCTTTGGACGAGCTGTTTGCCTCACGCTCCACGGTATGGGATACGAGGTCCTAGGTATTGACTATGATGAGAACCGAGTGGCTCAGGTCCTAACCGATCAAATTGCAGCTCACGCGGTTCAGATGGATTCTACTCAGCCTTCAGCATTACAAGAAGCTGGGATCCCTGACTTTGATACGGTCATCGTGGCAATTGGCAATTATATCCAAGAGAGCATTATTACCACCCTTAATGTAAAAGAGGCGGGAGTTGCTAACGTTGTTGCCAAAGCCTCCACGGAGATCCATGGCAAACTGCTTCGGCGAGTAGGCGCTGATCATGTGGTATTTCCAGAGTTTGAGATGGGCTGTGAACTGGCCCGCTCACTAACGCGCCCCGGGGTACTTGATCGATTTGAGCTAGACCCTGACCACAGTATTGTCGAGGTCGTTGTGCCTCAGGAATTTGATGGTAAGACCATTGTCGAACTAGACTTACGCAACCATTTTGGCCTAACGCTCATGGCCATTAGCAAAGCGAATGCGATGGATAAGTTTGAGATTAATCCAAGTCCGGTGACTCGACTTAGAGCTGGCACCCTGATGGTCGTCGTGGGTTCCAATAAGGGGATTGATAAACTACCGATGTAGGCACCCTAGCCCAACGGGCAATAAAGCAAAGTAACCAAGCGACCGTATGCCAAGCACGAATCCTCCTTTATGAAAGTCATTGGTCTGATGAGCGGCACCTCCGTTGATGGGATTGATGCGGCCCTAGTAGACATAACCGGCTCAGGATACGACGTCAAAGTTGAACTGTTGGCAACCCAGACCAGCGATTATCCGACTGACCTGCGAGATCGCATTCTCTCAGTATGTGGAGGAGCAGCTTTAACTATGGCCGATATCGCCAGTATGGACGATGCCATTGCAGCTGCCTTTGCCGAGGCAGCCCAGCAGCTGGGTCAGACCGACTTGATTGCCTCCCACGGTCAGACTCTGTATCATCGCCCACCTACCCAAAACAGGTTGGGATACAGCTGGCAGCTGGGGCGGGGGGAACTCATTGCTGACATCACCCGTACACCCACCGTAAGCAACTTTCGAGTAGCGGATATCGCCGCTGGCGGCCAGGGGGCTCCGCTTGTTTCACCAGTAGATGCCAGTCTGTTGAGCCATCCCCAACAGTATCGCTGCATTCAAAATATTGGTGGTATTGGCAATCTCTCCTATCTGCCCCCCTGGGACCGCACAGGTTCTCCATCTGCAGCTATTGTCGGCTGGGATACAGGTCCTGGCAATGCTCTGATTGATTGGGCAGTGGGGCTCTTTAGCAACGGTGAGCTCACCTACGATCGAAATGGTGACTGGGCAGCCCAGGGAATCCCTTGCCAGCCTCTGATAGACCAGTGGTTAGAGCAACCCTTTTTTAAGCAGCCTCCGCCTAAGTCGACCGGTCGGGAACTATTTGGAGCCGACTATGGTCAGCGATGTTGGCAAGAAGCACAGTCTTTAGGGCTTAACCAGACTGATTTTCTAGCTACGCTCACGGCTTTTACGGCTAACACAATTGCCGAGAGCTACCGGCAGCTTCCCCGTTGTCCCGATGAGGTCTTACTGTGTGGCGGCGGTAGCCATAACGGATATTTGCGATCGCAAATCCAGACCCAGCTACCCAATATCACTATCCTGACCACTGACGATGTTGGTCTCAACAGCAGCTTTAAGGAATCCATAGCGTTTGCCATTCTGGGCTACTGGCGATGGCATCAGCATCCCGGTAATCTGCCCAGTGTCACAGGAGCCAACACCCCTTGTCTGCTAGGCCATATCCACACCCTCAGCGGTGGCATTATCAAAAATATCCACAAATAATAGAATAAAGACCAACCTTGAATACACCATGAGCCCAAGACTCAGCTCTCTTAAGCCCCCAAATCAGACAGGTATACGACTTATCAGTAACTCAACCTTTGTGTTTAAGAGCTGATTTTTATTAGCCATAGACTATTGAGCGTGACCAATACAAATCGTCATATAACTATCAGGGAGAACGCGTGAATCACAGTTTTCTGATCGAGCCAGGACGCTGGACGCTTCAAGGTAGCTGGTTAACTAGAGACCTACTTCCCATTTCCGTCAAGGGCAAAATCCTAGTCGCCTGGAATAGTAACGACTGGTTCACTATGATTACCAAACTCGTCTTTCCCAACGGAGAACTCGACAGTATCTCCCTCCAGTACAAAGGACGTATCGCTACAGGCAATCGCCAATACACATTTGTATTACAACATAGCGTCCTTGGTCGCGTAGAAGGCGAAGGATGGATTGGCCCCAGTTCTATTGTTCAGCAATACTGGGCGCTTAAAGACAAGCACATGCGTACCGGGTTTGAAACCCTTTATCGTCATAGCCCCCATCAGTACCACTTCTCAGGTGGAATTATGACGGGTCACCATATGACTAGCACGATGGAAGCTATTGTTGAGCGCCATCAGAGTTAACGCCCTCTACAGCCCCCCCGTCTCTCCAAACAAGTTGCCCGTAATTCACCCTGGGACATTATCTACAGGCATGTATTGATAGATAGACGATCCTCCTATTGTGTTCTTTCAATCCATAGCCAATGATTTAGTTGCCACAGTTATTGGCACGCAGCGTTAGATGCTAGATAGTAACCCCGGGCGTAGACTTGCCAATCGTTACGAGCTGATGGATCCCATCGGGAATGGCTCCATGGGCAAAGTCTATTTGGCAAAAGATACCCTCTTAGGAGGAGTGCCTGTGGCTATCAAGTTTGTAGCCCAAACCCTGCTCAATGAGCAGATGAATCAGCGATTTACCCAAGAGGCCATGACCTGCGCTCAGCTGGGAAATAAAAGTATCCATGTTGTCAGAGTCACGGACTACGGCATCACCGATGACGAAGTTCCCTTCTATGTCATGGAATATCTTGAGGGACAACATCTAGGCCAAATAATTCATCCACGACCTTTACCAGTCAAACGTTTCCAAAACTTTATTCGACAAATTTGCCTAGGTCTAGCAGTCGCCCACAAGGGTATTATTCTAGACGGTCAAACCGTACCGATCATTCACCGAGATATTAAACCCAGCAACATCTTTGTCGCCCAAAGTGCTAGCGTAGGCGACCTAGTCAAAATTTTGGACTTTGGTATTGCCAAGCTCATGCAAGAAAGTAGCTGGGAAGAAACAAGCACTTTTTTAGGGACATTAGCCTATGCATCACCAGAGCAGATGGAGGGGCAAGACCTCGATCACCGCTCTGATATTTACAGCTTAGGCATGCTGATGTACCAGATGCTGACGGGGTCTCTCCCATTTCGTCCCAGCAGTAATACCTTTAGTGGTTGGTACCACGCTCATCGACACCAAGAGCCCTACCCTTTAGACGGTCTATCCCCCTACGGCACGCTCCCTAAATCAATCAAAGATGCTGTCATGGGCTGCTTGGCTAAAGCACCAACTCAGCGACCTAACAGTGTTAGCCAACTACTAGATCAGCTCATTCACCATCAGCCCGCACCGCCACCGCCCTCTCCTAAAGATCCGTTTCATAAACAGGTATGGCCAGAGAATAAACCCATCGCTGAAATTGTTTTTCATCAGCTAGCGGCAGTCAAAAATCGTCAGTTGCCTGCACTATGGGTGATGATGAAACCTCAGGAAATCGCCCAACATATCAACAACACTGGCTACAACAATTTTTTATTTACACCAAGTCCTCACCCTATGGTGCTATGGGTAACGGCGTTTTATAACAAGCAACAGGGAGCACGCTGGCTATCCAGCTATTTGGACCTCAAAAAACCAGATATTCAAACGTTTGTCTGGCAGCTGGCAGAAGTCGGAACCTATCCGGTTCTATTTTTTTCAAAAGATTTTCCTAATCAATATGTCAGCGCTCGTCGGCTACACATTGCTTCTCCCCAGCGAAAATTGTTGAAAGAGTGGGTATTGATGGCTCGTTCTTCTATGCCTATAGACAGCCCTCAAACTAGCAAAAGTATATTGCGTAAGGAACTTAATGAAAAACTAAAACCGCAGATGATCTGGTAAAGTCAGCAGCCTCTATCATTACCTACCGGGATTAAGATATTCCGGGCAGATAGTCTGTCCTGTAACGTCTGCCAATAGCTCACGATTCTTACCCTATAGGTTTTTAAGTCAACCGCAATTTACTTGATGGAATTGCACATAATAGTGAGGGCGTAGTTGCTATATTGCTTTTGTCCCATCGAGTGATGTAAGCGCCTCCACAAGCTGCTCTGGCCCATGCCACGCTTAGTGATTTAGGATTAGTTTTATAACTGCTACAGCTGTTCTGGGGTAGTTTGATATTCTCGGCGATGGGGCCGACGCTAGATATTATTGGCTTAAAATTGCAGCACTCAATGACAGATAATAACTTCGGTCGTAGACTTGCCAATCGCTATGAGCTTATGGACTCCATCGGTCAGGGCTCTATGGGGAAAGTCTACTTAGCTGAGGATATGCTCTTAGGGGGAGTTCCAGTTGCTGTTAAATTTCTGGCTCAAACATTACTGAATGAGCAAATGACCCAGCGGTTTATGCGTGAGGCAATGACCTGCGCTCAGTTGGGTAACAACAGTATGCATGTTGTCAGAGTCACGGATTACGGCGTCACCGATGACGAAATTCCGTTCTACGTTATGGAGTATCTGAAAGGACAAAATTTAGGGCAGGTGCTTCAGCCAAACCCTTTACCCATCCCACGGTTTTTAGATTTTACTCGTCAAATTTGTTTGGGTCTAGAGACCGCCCACAAAGGTATTATCCTCAACAGTCAAGTCATTCCAATTATTCATCGAGATATTAAACCCAGCAATATCCTAGTGACGCAGAGTGCCAGCGTTGGTGAACTAGTCAAGATCTTGGACTTTGGTATTGCCAAGCTCATGCAAACCGACAATAGTGAACAGACCAGTAGCTTTATGGGGACGCTAGCCTATGCGTCTCCGGAGCAAATGGAGGGACAGGAACTCGATAGACGTTCTGACATCTATAGTTTGGGTGTCATGATGTATCAAATGATAACGGGCGCTCTCCCACTCCGGCCAAATAAGAATACGTTTGGTGGTTGGTACAAGGCACATCGATCTCAAGAGCCTATTCCCTTGGAGGGGCAGTCACCCTATGGCGGACTGCCTAAGGTCCTCAAGGACGCTATTATGGGCTGCCTAGCCAAGGATCGAGACCAGCGCCCCAGCAGCGTCGGGCAGTTATTATCTCACCTAGCGCCCTTAGAAAGTCGCTTTAGTCGGTCAATTGATCTTGGCAACCAAATTAGAGGCACGCTGCGAGACCTGCCTGTAGTTCCTAAAAAGACTCCAACCAATGGCTCGGAAGAAGAACGGTTTTGTCGACTCCAGGTCTGGCCTCAAGATACACCAATTGCTGAGATTGTCTTTCCCAAGCTGCTGGCCATGAGTAATCATCAGCTACCGACTCTATGGGCAATGTTAAGCTCTCTAGAAATTGAGCAGCGCATTACGAATACAAGCTCTAATAATTTTTTATGTGTTCGTAATCCTCATCCTATGGTTTTGTGGATAACAGCCTTTTATAGCAAAACTAAAGGAGCACGCTGGTTATCAAGCTACCTGGATCTGAAAAATCCTGGTAATCAAAAACTTATCTGGCATCTGGGCGATGAAGGAGCTTACCGGGTGCTTTTTTTCTCTAAAGAAGCTCCAAATCAGCTGGTCAACCTTCGTCGTTTAAACATTGCACCTCCGCAGCGAAAGTTGCTTAAAGAGTGGGTACTGATGGCGCGCACAATTATGCCTGCAGGTAGTCATCAGGAGAGCAAACGTATGCTTAAGCAAGAGCTAAACACCAAGCTGAAGCCCCAAATGCTGCTAAGTTTTCAAGCAATGCATTCTGATGCTTGAGCCGATAGCGACATTAAAGGGGTTTGATGAACTCAGCTAGCCCGGGGAAAATGGACGACTGGATGCCAGCTAGAGCGTAGTAGAGCACTGGTAAAACTGGGCACTGACCATTTTAGAATTCCCTTTGACTTTCCCGAACAGATTGCGATCGCAGAAATATCATTTGTTTCTGCGGACTTCAAGATTTCAGCTTCGGGGTCACCTTCTCGAATCTCTGTAAATACTTCCATCCCAACAGATTCCAGCTCGGTTTTTACCTGATCCAGCTGAGTCTGAGCCTGGTCTTTAGATTCACGTAATTCCACACGAATACAGTCATCAATAATCCAACAGAGGGTGCAATGCTGTGGATATTCAGAATTTTGAGCTGTCGCTTTGACCTGAGCTACCAAATGCTTAGCGCTGTCGCTACCGTCATAGGGCACTAGTATATGAGTAAATAGCGTCTGGCAGCGCAATGCCAGCTCTTGATTACGATATGTGGCCACCAGCTGAGGACGCAAAATAACCAACGGTACACTAAGCTGTTTAGCAATCCCTGTTGTAGTGCTTCCGAATAGTTTTTCGCTTATTAGCAAAGACCGTGTAGGTGTACCCAAAAATAAAACGTCGACGTCATAGCAGCGGACTACCTTCGAAATATTGTCAATGACTCGCCCTGAACGGACATCGACCACCACCGACTTCCCATCAGGCAGGTCAGCATCACTGACTACGGACAATCGTTTTTTTGCCTCATCTACAGCATCGTCATCCACTTTTGGAATCTCACGGTCAGCCGTTAACGAGACATTGTGAAAAAAGATCACCTTATCTAAACCAGACTGAACTAAGTCAGGAACAAACTTAACCAGCCGATGCAGACTATCTTCAAAATCAGTACAGACTAACGCACACTTAAACATCCGACTTTACTCCAACCTCTATCGCTTACTATTCATTCATCTTGAAAGGCGACTACAACGACCGTAATATTATCGCGACCACCTCGCTGCTTAGCGGCATCCACCAGGGACTCAGTGGCCGTTGGGCATGAGCGAATAGACTTTAAATGCGTAGCAATTAGCGGATCAGATAGCTCTTCTGTCAAACCATCGCTGCACAGCAGCAACCGATCTCCTCCAGATACATCCAAAGACTGAATATCAATACGACTGAGATCTTCACGTCCTAGGCATTGAGATAAAACATGTCTCCAAGGATGATGTTTTGACTCATCCACCGTCAGCTCACCTTCCTCAATCGCTTTTGCTACCCAGGTATGGTCGGTTGTAATTTGCTCTAGCTTGGCTCCTCGCAAACGATACAGACGAGAATCACCAACATGGGCACACCAGGGACTACCATTCGGGTCACGGAACATGACCACCACAGCCGTTGTTCCCATATCAGCTCGCTCAGGATGATGATACTGGTCTTTCAAAATAGCGTCATTGGCTGCAATAAACGCCTTACGCAGCATGACATCCGGTGACTCTGAGCTTTCCCAATGATTGTCAAGGTATTGATAAATTGCCTCGGTCGCCAAGCGACTGGCTTCCTGACCGCCAGCATGTCCGCCCATACCATCAGCAACGACAAAAAAACGGCCTAAATCGTCCAGATAAAAAGCATCTTGATTACTAGTCCGTAGCAATCCTGGATCGGTTAAACCAGCAAAAAAGCGTTGCATAGAGCATTTAGGCATAAGGGAGCAGCTATGGCATACGATCGGCCCGACCAAGACGCATCAGGGCACGAACTAACGCTATTCCCGATACCGCAGCTGGTAAGGCCATTCCTAAGGCAATCAATGGTAGCTGACTTACCAGTAGCAAAGTTGCCGATAGAGTAAATGTGCCAAATAGCAACGTATAGTTTGTCATCAAATTGACATTACTCAGTCGACGAATAGCTCGATCGGTTTCAATGGAGCGCACCCGTACACGAATGTCACCTCGATCCAGGCGATCGAGCGAATCCTCAATTCGCCTCGGCAATCCAAACGCTGAACTACCCACTTGAGCAGCCTGACGGCTGATTTCGCCAATAAGTCCGTTAGCAGGAGAATTAGAGACATTAGTCATAAGCTGATTAGCAAACGGTTTTGCAGCCTCCATAAAGTTAAAGTCTGGATCTAGCCCCTTGCCCACACCCTCCAGAGTGGAGAATGCTCGCATGACAAAGGTAAATGTTGCTGGAAATCGAAAGGGTTGGTCATAGGCAACGGCATACAGATCGTCACTGATCGATGTAATGGACTGCTCCTCAAAAGGCTTGTCCATGAAGTTATCTAAAATATACTGAATCGAGCGGCGCACAGGCCCCATGTCTTCAGTTTCTGTCAGAGCTCCTAGATCTAAAAGAGACGCCATTACCATATCGGCATTTCGCTGAGCCACCCCTATAAAGGTACGCATCAGTCCATCCCGGGTGATCGGCTGAATTTGCCCCATCATGCCGAAATCATAGAAGATTAGAGCACCATCAGGATTGACAGCGATATTGCCAGGATGAGGGTCAGCATGAAAAAAGCCATCATTGAGTAGCTGATGCAAATAAGCCTGTGCGCCTAGCTGGGCCAGACGCTGTCTGTCTAAGCCAGCTGCCTCTAATGACTCATAATGACTGATCTTAATACCTGGAAGATATTCTAACGTCAGTACACGCCGTGACGCATAGCGCCAGTAGATACGAGGGGCTTTAACCCAGTCAACATCACGGAAGTTTCGGCGAAATGTGTCAGCGTTACGTCCCTCATGAAGAAAATCTATCTCTAGCCACAGAATCCGACAGCATTCTTCGTAGATGCCTAACCAGTCACGTCCTCGTCCCCATTCAGGATGACTCTGAAAGTAATGAGCAATCCCTTTGAGGATGGAAAGATCTATCTGAAATAAACGCTGTAGACCCGGTCGCTGAATTTTGACAACGACTTCTTCTCCAGAGTGGAGCTCTGCTCGATGTACCTGCCCTAAGCTAGCGGCTGCGAGAGGAATGGGGTCAAACGTTTTGTATAGTTCCTCAACCGACCGGCCTAAATCGGTCTCAATGATTGACCTAACTTGCTCGTAGCTGAACGCTGGCACCTGATCTTGCAGCTTAGATAGCTCTTCTACATACTCAGCCGGGAACAAGTCAGCACGAGTTGAAAAAAGCTGTCCAAGTTTGATAAATGTGGGACCTAAATTTAAAAAACTTAGCCGAATCCAACGAGCTTGGGCACGTCGTCGCGCCTCCTGCTTCTCAGAAGATATCCCTCCGGCATAGCTCCAGGACTTGCTATAAAGCCAGCGTTTTCCTAAAAAAGACAGAAAAAAAGACCAGATATCAACAAATCGCTCTGGACGGCTGTATCGACGGTTCCACCGATAGCGCTTCTCCGCCACCGACATATCCAACTTTTTCTCTACAGAATAATCAAGTGCACCGTCTAGCTCGGCTGAAGGCAACTGAGGGCCAAGATCATCTTGAGTGCTGAGTAAGCGCTCAGACGAGTTCTCGCTCAGTGATGGGGGCTCGGTTGCGTTGGGAACTGTAGACACTCAGTCTCCTAAATAGCCAGCGGCATAATTAAACAGTGAATTGAAATCGGATGTCGAGCTAAGGCTACTTGTATAACGGTAATACCTGCTGTTCAAAGACTTCAGGTAAAAATCACGAAGAACGATACTGCTGGAGCGCAACTCGCACCTGAGCGATCTCAGCTCTCAGGTTGTCAATTGTGGCCTGCAGGTCTTCGTCCGAGGCTGAGCCTTCAGTTTCAGGTGACGCATCTACTTGAGAAGACTGAGCTTGTTCAAGAACATCTTCGACAAACTGATGTAGCCATTGCCTCTGCTCAGCATCAAAACGACCTACACCACTCATACCGGTAGCGATCGCTTCTTCGACTTTTTCACCGATAGCCGTTGCTAAGGCGCGCCCTAGAAAAAACGCTTGTAGCGTTGGATTACTCATAAACTCTGTTACGGATATCTAAGCGACATTATACCCATGGTTTAAGACCAGCTGGGGCAAAAAACAATCCCACAAAATATTTTGCGGTGCTCTTCTAAGCTAGTACAGATCCGTTAATCTAGCAGTGCTTCAGAAGATGGAGTCAGATCCTCAGGGGTGATAATAGCAGGGCCGTCTACAAACTGAGCCTCGGATAGTGGCCGCTTATCAAACCAGGGATAGCTTTCAGTAATTGAATCGGCAGCAGAATTTTCGACTGACGGTGTATCAGCAACGTTGTCGTCAGGTTCTACATCGATTGGGTCAATAGCAGGCGGGGAAGCGGCTTCGTAATTTCCTTCGCCTATAGGAGCTTCAGTATCACCGTGGAGCCCCCCTACAGTGGGGTATGACGACTGTTCGGTGAGTACTGGCGGTGCAGAGTTGGATTCTTCTTCTCTGTAGAGGTTTTCTTCGTAGGTTTCGCCATAGACATCTGCTTCAGTGTCTCCACTGACCCGGTCGCTGTAAACTAGCTGAGGCTGAGGGGCTTCAGTATCCCAGTCATTCTCATCGCGGGATGTAGGAATTTGCGGCGGCCACTCTGCTAGAGCAGGAAAGTCCTGCTGAGGCTTAAAAATCTGGGTCTGTCCAACAGATAGCATCTGGAAGCGTAGGGAGCTACCCAAGGCGACCCCAATGCCACCGGCAGTGACTGCTGTTGCCATTAAAGAAAACAAGCGTCGCTTAGATAACCGGCTAGACTGCGGCGTTGAGCTCTTTACGATTGAGTTAACAGACGGCGGCATTATCTGCATTGGGGGACAAAAGCGTTAGTTAGGATGGCTAATAGTTGTGAGAAGCTAGCAACTCATTCTTTGTACGAGACCCATAACCTCCACGCCATAGAAACGTACATTTCACTAAAGGCGGTCGAGTGTAGAGTAAAACTTAATTCTATTTCCCTAGTTTTTAACTTTATCTATACCTGCGAAGAAATGGCAATGGTACGGGGCTGGTATCTTTTGAGTTTTGACCGCCACACAATCCGGCTACCAGGGGTTTCGAGCGAGCACATTTATTACCGTTACCAATTTCAATGAGCAACACGATTCATTAAATTATCGATGATCCTCAATGGGGTAGCTCCGCTTGAGATAGGCTTCGACGGATGCTAGTGAAGCGATGTTGCCATCTAAAACTTCATTGGTTAAGGCCGTTAGAATTTGTCGGTACAACGGGCCAGGGGAATATCCTAACTTTTTAAGATAATGACCATCAATGGGGGCTTTAATGTGAATCAGCTCGGTGATGTAATACCAAACATACTGACCAATTTGTTTAGCATGTCGGACACTCACCAGTAGTAGCATGGGCAGGTCATAGGGTACTAATGTTTGATATATAAAACTTGGATTGGGAGGTTCGGGACGGTTAAATTGGTCTAGTAGGGTAGCTTCTACAAGAGCTAGCTGAGTAAGTCGCTGAATCGAACTGAGGGGTAGTTGCAGATTATTGGCTATTTGCGATCGCACCTCCACACCGGCCAGCAGCACCTCTAGTCTCACCAGCCAAGGGGCTACATTGATATCCTTACCCGCCCGCTCAACAAACAGCTGCCGCCAGCGCTCAACCCGATGTAAATGACGCCACAGTTCAGCTGTCAGGGTCAAATTAGGTTGTAGACAGCTGAGAGCGCCCAGCTTATCCAGCAGCCTTAATGTTTGGGGCCAATAGTCCACCTGAAAAAGATAGGTCAGCTCAGCCTTAAGGCGCGTTTGTAGAGCCGGCAGTCGTCTTTTGGTCTGCTGAAGTTTTTCATAGATACCGCTGCTCACCGCATAGCGAATAAACGTTTCAGTTTGAGGTTCAATGGAGAACCCAAGACGCATCGCAAAGCGTACAGCTCGAAAAATACGCGTAGGATCCTCAATAAAGCTATTGGCATGAAGCACGCGCACCTGGCGTTTTTGAATATCTAGACATCCCCCCAAAAAATCTAGCAGCAGGCCAGACTGAGGGTCCGTCAGCCGGAGGGCCATAGCATTCATCGTAAAATCACGACGATACAGGTCTTGATGAATTGAGCTAGGCTCTACATCTGGATTAGCCGCTGGATAGGGATAAAACTCGGTACGTGCCGTGGCAATATCAATCACCAGAGAAGTATGATGATTCGTCTGCCAGCTTAAGGCAGCCGTTTGAAACTCGCCATAGACCTGTAGCTCAGTCTCTGGATACTGCTCTTGTAGCTGCTGAGCCAAAACCACACCAGCACCCTCTACAACTGGGGATTGAAAGCCATCTACAACCAGGTCAATATCTTGCAGGGATGTCTCTGAAGCTGCCACCAGCAGGTCTCGAACTGCCCCACCAACGACATATAAATGCCAGCCCCGCTGCTGAGCCGCATCAGCAATCTGAGTCAGCAAGGTCCACACATCCTCTGAATCCAACGGATATGCCTGCAGCGATGTTTGCAGCCGCTTATAGACAATCGCTGATGATGGGAAGCCTTTGTCAGACAGCGGAGCAGACTGTCGTAAAACATCAGTACGAGTGACAATACCCACCAGCTCATCGTTATCAATTACTGGTAGACGACCAATATCGTAGGTTGCCATCAGCGACCAAAGTTTACCTACGGTCGTCTGGGGCGTAACGGTCTTTAAGTTCAGAGCAGTCATATGGCCCTTGACCGGAGAATGGCCTAACCCGTAGTGCGAGGCTAGGTCAAGATCTCGGCGTGAAATAATTCCTTGGAGTTTTCCCCTATCGTCAACTACACATAGACCGGAATGACCATAGCGCAGCAAAACGCGCTGGGCTGCTGCTACAGTTGTCGCCGGAAGAATCGTTCTCACCGGAGCTGACATAATGTCCTGCGCGATCGCTAAGCGGTTTCGAGATGGGGGCATTTTAGACAATTGTGAGCAGCGGTCAACGACCTGTTTTCACGATAGATCTCTAAAGCAATCACCGTAATCTGAGCAGATACAAGGTGAAGATGGCTGCTAATTTTCTCGGGCTTCAACCCTTAGCACAGTGGTGACTGTTACCGCATCGATGGGAGCCATATCAAATACATCACGCTCCGTTTCCGTCTGGCAACATAAATAGTACAGACAAATTAATCCCGTAGATTCAAGCAAAACGCTTTCGCTAAGTACCTAATATTTGATAGCTTACTAAACAGGGCCATCAGTGCTCCATACTGTATCACCATCAATAGATTACGAGGCTTGTCCAAGTTTAGAAGCAAAATTCTGCTTGGTTGACAGACCGTAGCTGCCATCAGATTTTTAGGGTTTCTATCACAGAAGCTCAGCTTTCAGATTTAGCTACCGGTTTGTGGCAGTTTTTCTCCCTTGGGCATGGTGTGTCAGATCTTTTGCTGTCTTGAGAGTGGCGAGTTATGTCTATCCTGTTCCAACTGTTTTTATTCGTTCTGGTCGTTTGGTCTTTCGTAATGGTGATCGGTGTGCCCGTAGCCTACGCTTCTCCCCAAAACTGGGAGCAATCGAAGCGGCTGATTTTTCTTGGTTCCATCATCTGGGGAGCCCTGGTCATTGTGGTAGGTAGTTTGAACTACTTCGTGGTGTAGCCGATATTCGAAAGTATCGCTGTTCTAGTCGAGTGTCATCGCTTAGAACCCAGGGGACAATCAGAACGTTTGTTCACAGCTGAGTAGGTGATGAGGCATGTGGTGCCAGTAAGCGGTACCCCCTAACAATTACTATCGGGTGGTAAGGTCGTTGAGATCTACCACCTTATTTTTTCTAAAAAAGAAGACTATCCCCATGGCTGTTTTTGAAGGAAGTTTTGACCGCGCCAGTAATGCAAGGTTTGCCATTGTCATTGGCCGGTTTAATGATTTAGTCACCAATAAATTACTAGAAGGGTGCCAGGATTGTCTCAAACGCCACGGTGTGGATGTAGAGCCCAGCGGCACTCAAGTGGACTATGCCTGGGTCCCAGGTAGCTTTGAGGTCGCCCTGGTTGCAAGACAGCTAGCTCTTAGCGGTCAATATGACGCCATTATCTGCTTAGGAGCTGTCATTCGAGGACAAACTCCCCACTTTGACTATGTCGCCGCTGAGGTTTCTAAAGGTGTTGCTGCTGCCGGCTTTCAGACAGGAGTGCCTGTTGTCTTTGGGGTCCTAACTACCGACTCCATGCAACAGGCGTTAGAACGCGCAGGTATCAAGAGTAATCTGGGCTGGAACTACGCTATGAGCGCCCTAGAAATGGCTAGTCTGATGTCTCAGCTGCCTAAACCAGTCAATGCTTTAGACATGGCTAGTCTAAGACCTCAGCTGCCAACATCAGCGGAAGCCTAATATCGAAGGCTACAGAGGGTGCGAGCCAAGCTATTTCTTAAACAGGTTTGACAAAGAAAAACTTTCTGTGGCATTCTAGGAAAAGTCAAAACAAGGCAAACGCGGGTGTAGCTCAGTGGTAGAGCGTCACCTTGCCAAGGTGAATGTCGCGCGTTCGAATCGCGTCACCCGCTTAAAAATTTAATATGTTGCAAAACTCTGTGAGTAATTGAACCGCAGATGTGCTCCTGTAGCTGTATCGAGTTTATCAGCATCGCATACGACCAACCGCCAGAAGTTGCAGGGCCTAAATATGAGACAGCTCAAAAACCTTCAGGTACCTCAGTTGCAGAACAACGGGCAGTAGTTCTCCGAAGATTCTATCGACTTGCTAGCTCGGGCGTTCTCAGCTCCGCTAGGTCTAAAATCATGCCTTCACGAGCCACGATACTATTGGGAAACTCGGCTGCTGTTTTGCGACCGATATCGTCCATGAAGTCGTCGTCATGTAGCGGATCGTGATGAAACACCACAAGTTTTTTAACATTGGCGGCCTTAGCTAGCTTGACAGCCTCCTGCCAGGTAGAGTGCCCCCATCCGATCTTACTGCTGCTCTCAGAGTGATACTCCGCATCAGTATAGGTACAGTCGTAAATCATCACATCAGCGTTTTGGGCTAGATACAGGACATTTTCATCTAATCGATCGGGAAAATGCTCAGTGTCTGTAATGTAGGCAGCAGCTAAACCATTCCACTCCACTCGATAGCCAACGGCCTCGCCCGGATGGTTCAAAAGCGCATTAACAACATTGATATCGCCGATAGCTACTGTTTCACCCACAGATAGATCGCAAAACTTTAGCTGCGCCTGCATAATTTGCAAAGGCACTGGAAAATTGGGGTGCAGCATTTGATCATTGAGACGCTGCTCAATGGTTGCCCCATTGGGAGAGATAACCCCGTACACCTCAAACTGATTACTTGGTAAAAAAGCAGGCACAAAAAACGGAAACCCTTGAATATGATCCCAGTGGGAATGGGTGAAAAACATACTCGCTTGCACAGACTGACCCTGGTCTAGAAGATGTTGACCTAGTTCTCGCAACCCAGTCCCACCGTCAAAGATTAAACGCTCACCGTTGACCCGCATCTCAATACAGGAGGTATTCCCGCCGTAGCGAACCGTTTCAGCACCAGGACAGGGAATACTTCCTCGTACTCCCCAAAAATGAATCGTAAATTGAGCATTCGAGTCGGACATCAGTGGCTAATAATGACGTTAATGAGGGACGCGAATCTCGCTTAATGGCAGTTGACTAGCTTTCTTAGACCCATTAGCGTAGCGTATCCCCTTTTCTTCTTAGAAAACAGGTGGCGATCAGGAGTAATCTTACCCGGTGATTCAACTAAAACCGCTGTAAAGCTGGACTGTCTTCATAGATCAAGCAATAGGGCGCATATCAAGAATCATGAAGTCCCTATGTCTGCGCTACGGCATTCGCCATATTTAGCTTATCTGTAGCTATTTTTTAAGGTTAGGCCATATTGCCTACGGCAGGCTTTTCCAAAGCGATATCAAAACCAGACAGTTACTTAATCTTAGCGAGAATGACTTCGGGTAGATGCGCCTGTAGAAAACTCAAGTCACTATAGGCGGTTAAGTCGTAGTGCAAAGGTGTTACCGTAATATACCCGGATTTTATCGCGCTTACATCGGTGGCAAACTGAGCTATCAAATCTTGGGTCTGCTGTGGACTAAAACGATCGGGAATGGCCTGGATTAGATCGTCGTCGTTGCTCTCTTCTAAGACTTCACCTGCTAGCCAATAGTAGGTTTTTCCACGAGGATCAATCCGTTTTTCAAACAGGTCACGATAGCGTCGCATCCCCAGACGAGCTACCTTGACACCTTGAATTTTAGGTTTAGCGATCGCAGGCACATTCACATTGAGCAGCAGTGGCCGAACAAGCTGGGCCAGCGACGGCACTATTTGGCAAATATAGTCTGCAGCTGGCTGAAAATCTAAATGAGTGAAGCTGGCTAGACTTACAGCCAGACTTGGAATTCCTTCTAACAGACCCTCCATAGCGGCTGACACCGTCCCTGAATAGAGCACATCATTTCCTAAATTTGCGCCATGGTTGATCCCTGAGAGGACGCAGTCGGGGGGAGTCTCTAATAGCGCATCTAGGGCAAGTTTGACACAGTCTGCCGGGGTACCGGAGCAGGCCCAGGCCGAAATGCCTGCGTCATACACCGAGGTCATCTGCTCCGCTCGAATGGGCCGATGCATCGTAATCCCATGGCCGGTAGCAGAACGCTCTCGATCAGGACAGACCACTGTAACGTCATGGCCACATTTTGCTAGGGAGTTAGCCAGAGTACGAATGCCACCGGCAAAAATACCGTCATCATTACTGATTAATAGTTTCATAGGGAATCAAAGCTTCGGTGTAGACTAAAGATTGTCTTTTGTACCTCTTCGGTTTCCACCCACCTGGCCAGTATGACCATCGATCTAGAGCAGCAATTGAGTACGTTACAGCAAGAAGCCAGCGATGCGATCGCAACCCTGAGCAGCTTAGAAGATCTAGATCAGTTTCGAGTAGGATATCTGGGCAAAAAAGGTAAGCTTTCTAAAATTTTAGGAGGCATGGGCAAGCTATCTGCAGAAGATCGCCCACGCATCGGATCGTTAGCCAACCAGGTAAAAACCGTCTTACAAACCAATATTGACGAACGCAAAACCGCTCTTCAGGACGCTAAAATCCAGGCGAAGCTACAGGCAGAAACCCTTGATGTGTCAATGCCTGGAACTTACTTGACTCAGGGACGGGTACATCCCATCAACAGTATCATCGACCAAATTACAGACATATTTGTGGGTCTTGGCTACACAGTCGCCAGCGGTCCTGAAATTGAAGAAGATTATTACAATTTCGAAGCACTTAACTTTTTGCCCGATCACCCGGCTCGGGACATGCAAGATACGCTGTATCTGCCCAATGGCAAAATGATGCGGACCCATACCTCCAATACCCAAATCCGCTACATGGAGAATCATGAACCGCCCCTAAGAGCATTGGCCACCGGTCGATGCTATCGGCGTGACACCGTGGACGCAACTCACGCTGCTGTCTTCCACCAAATTGAGTTTTTCGCAGTCGATAAGAATATTACGTTTGCCGATCTACGGGGTACTATCCAGCTATTTTTAGAAGCGCTGTTTGGTGATATCGAAGTACGACTGCGTCCAAGCTATTTTCCATTTACCGAACCCTCAGCTGAGGTTGATGTGAAATGGAAAGGCAAATGGTTAGAGGTCTTAGGCTGTGGCATGATTGACCCCAACGTGCTCAAAGCCGTTGGCTACGACCCAGAAGTCTACAGCGGTTTTGCAGCCGGTCTTGGTGTGGAGCGCTTAGCTATGGTTCAAAGCCAGATTGACGATATCCGCCGTCTGTATGCGAGCGATATGCGATTCCTCCAGCAGTTCTAGTAAACTAGCTTCGCCCTTACCAGGTTAGAGTCAGTCAGTCATTTCACATTTGCAACAATTAAGCTAAGTAGCTGACGGATTTATTCGTCAGCTACTTAGCTTGAGCTAACTCGTTTAGAGCCAAATTTCAAATAGGACTTCTGACGTGTATAGCTCATTGAAAATGGCTATTTGGCCCGCACTACTTAACTATCTGAGGCTACTCCGACACCAATAGGACAGGACACATTCGTGCCACCTAAACCGCAGTAACCACCCGGGTTTTTAGCCAAATACTGCTGGTGATAGTCCTCAGCATAATAAAATTCAGGTGCATCCAGAATTTCAGTTGTAATAGTACTGTGGCCTGCCTGATTTAGAGCTTCCTGGTACATTTCCAAGGACTGCTCGGCGGCAGCTTTCTGCTCAGGAGAGTAGGTGTAGATACCAGAACGATACTGAGTACCAACATCGTTACCCTGACGCATTCCCTGGGTAGGATTATGACTTTCCCAAAAGACTTTTAGCAGTTGCTCATAGGTAATCACGTTGGGATCAAACACCACCATAACAACCTCATTGTGCCCGGTCATCCCTGAACAAACTTCCCGATAGGTTGGGTTGGGCGTATGACCACTGCTGTAGCCTACAGCAGTGGAGAATACACCATCTTGCTGCCAAAAGCGGCGCTCAGCTCCCCAGAAGCAGCCAAGGCCAAACATGGCTGTTTGCATACCATCAGGAAAAGGAGACTGTAGCGGATTGCCGTTGACATAATGCTGCTTAGGTACAGGCATTTTCTCAGAACGCCCAGGCAACGCATCTGCGGCTGCAGGCATTGTCGCTTTTTTACCTAAACCACCAAGTCCAAAAAGCACCATAGATTTCTAATAGATTTAAGAACGCCGATACCCCTAGTCTACTCAATCTAGACGTTAGGCGCTGAATCTATCATTGCCACTCAACTCGGACTCAAGACAATGACCCGCTGGTAAACCAACGGGTCATCTAAAGTCACAGTGCCAAATATTATACAGAAACTACTTGAGAACAGCGGCGTCAAACGCAGCTCTATCTTCAAACACTTCAAAGACTCGATCCATACTGGTTAGCTCAAACAGCATACGAATCTGATCGTTAATAGAGCAAACATACATTTTGCAGCCAGCCGTGCGTGCATTTTTCAAACATGCAACTAAAACGCCTAATCCTGAACTATCAACAAATGTAATGTCCTTTAGGTCGATCAGTAAAATCTTGGCATCTTTTTCCAGTGCCGCGTCTACCTGCTGACGAAATGCAGTAGTTTGAGGACCATCTAGAGTACCACTGGGCTCAATTACATGAACACCTAAGTCCATAGAGATTGTCATGGCTAAATATCAGTAACTTATAGTTTAGCTTTACAGATGTTCAAAATTAGCACTTTTACTAGGCTTATCAGCAAAGCCAACCGAACCTAGATTACAAAAAGTGTCTGTCCCCGTATACATCAGGCTGCCCACGAGTGAATACTTTCCTGCAGCTTAGTTAATTTTTCAATTGAATCGAAACCGTTCCGGTCGATTGATTTGCAGTTTGCCCGTAGCTGGTAAGGGCGATCGCATCAATCGATTGACTCCAGGGTTGCAAAACAGGGTTCACTAGGGAAAACCAGCGATCGCTAGATAAAAGACGTTCTAGATCTGGCCAAGTTCCATAGACGTACCCTTGATTAGGCGTATTCATCAACCGTACAGCATGCTGAAATTGCTGATCACTAGACAGATTCTGACCAGGAGCGTCTAAAGCAGCCGTCAATCCACCAATCGATGTCGAAAATAGATGGTAGCCATCAGCTTCGGTATGGACACCCACTAAATCAGTTTCAACCGTAGTTTCTCGATTGCGAGTATCTACACGAGTTTTTAAGCGGCTCCAAGCAGTGACCAGCTGCCCTTTCAGTAAGAATTGGCTAACCGTTAGTCCCTGCTGCTCAGCAATACTATTAAGCTGAGCAATTACGGTAGGGTTAGCTTCTCGAGCAATCACGAGTCCAGCACCATCTCCTAACTGCCCTACGGCATAGTCACCTGAAAGTAGCTGTGTGACTGGGTCAGCTAGGGTTTGGGCCAACTGAGTCGACAGCCACTGACGCCAGCGCTGAACGACCGACGGTATCTGTTGATAGTGCGCTAGCTCATTCTGTAATTCGGTCCATAAAGGGCGTAAGTCATGGCCCATGGCTACCCAAGCAACAGATTCAGGCACATATTGAGCCAATGTATTGGCTTCTACAGCTGGCCCCGGTTCTATTATCTCGGCTACAGGTCCGTCATCGGATCTCGTTAAGGCTGTGGTCAGCACCACCTGCTGCGGATAAAATTCAGCAGCTGTATTTAATTGCCGCCACCGAACAGCCGATAGCAATGACAGCTTCTCTGGCGCAGCGACCCCTAGCCAATCTAAAAATTCTGGCAATCGCAAATTCATCCAGACAGTTGCACAGCAGCTTTGGCCTAAAAGCTGTAGATCGGGGGCCTGGGCTGCCCGTAAGCTTTGCTGCAGTACTCTAACGTCGTTAGCAACTAAGAAGGTGCTTTTCCCCACAAGGGCGGTAGCTAGCTGCTGTGTGCCAACTGCACCAAAAATAATTGGAATGCCGCTATCGTTTAGTAAAACAGTCTGACGGCCTGCCAATGATTGTCTCTGCCAAAAGAATTCTAAAAACTCACGTAGCCGGTCGCTGTCGGCAACATCAGCCGCTAGTAAGTAACCAGATTGACGTCCATTACGCCGATCGCGATCGAGATCTTTGTCTGTAATTGCAAAAACAACGTTATTTCCTAGCCATGGCAGAATTTCTTCATCAAATCCAATAGCCAAGGGGCTAAAAATTGCTGTCGCGGCACTAGAGAACGACTCAGCAAAATTTGAGCGCGGCCAAACCTTTCCAGGATTGATGGTGGCATCCACCACAGTCGCAAAAATAGAGTACTTAGGAACAAATTCTAGTAGACGATTGCCTTGGGTACTGTGAGGCTGACTCAATGACCGTGAAACTTGCGTACAACCACTCAGATTAATCAGCAGTAGTGCGATCGCAAATATCATAAATGTTCGCCAGCGCCACCCCAATACGTTCACCATAGAAGCTTTGCTCCATCTTGTGCGCCTCTAGTGTAGTAGAGCAGAGGTAACGAATTAACAGCACGTAAAGAGCAATTGCTGGCTCAAAGAATGAACCAGCAGCTAAACATGCTGCTTAATGGTGACCGCTTACAGATAAAACTAAAACTAAGGGCCAGCAACGCCCTTACAAGCGAGAACTCAACTTAAGTCATGACTACGCCAAACAGCGACAAGACGCCCCTGGATATCTACATCCTGAGCAGGATAGACCATAGGTTCATAATTTGAATTAGCAGGCTTAAGGATAATATCGTCGCCCTGACGATGGAGGTACTTCAGTGTTGTTGCACTCTCAACCCGTGCCGCCACGATAGTTCCATCACGTACGCTAGCTGGATCCTCTACAGGACGCATAATGACAAAGTCGCCACTATCGATCAGAGCATCGACCATACTATCACCGCGCACCCGTAGAGCGTAATCACGGGATTTAATCGGTAATGAAGCCAGATCGAGGTGTTCCTCAGCCACATCTACAAATGCTTCAACCATAGAACCAGCGGCAATTGTGCCCTTGATGGGAACACCCCCACCTTGCAGAATACGTATTGTACGCGCCTTACCCTCGTTCCAGTCGATGTAGCCTTTTTTTCGAAGGTGATCGAGACGACTTTGAATAGGAGCTGGGGACTTAAGTCCCATAGCTCGCATCATCTGACGAATAGACGGCGAATGCTGGTGTTCACGAATGTAGTCAGCTAACCAGTTATAAAGCTCTTCTTGAGCATTAGTAAGCGGTTCCATGGGTTACTAATAGGACGAACCATAAGGGAACAGACGTACCCCTACAAGAACAACAGTACCAACAACCATCCTTTTTGTCTACATACTTTTTTTGCACAAGGGGGTTCACGTTTCTTCATACCTGTTCACCAATCCGACAGAATATGGATACACAGACAAAAATTCGAGATTGAGGGCATATCCTCAATCTCGAACCTGAAAAATTCCAAGCTTTTAACCAGTGCTCAAAAGCAGCTTAGCGAATATACTCCTTGAGCACGCTATTACGGTTTGGATGACGCAGCTTACGTAGCGCCTTGGCCTCAATTTGACGAATCCGCTCACGGGTAACGTTAAAAATTTGACCAATCTCTTCTAAGGTTTTCATTCGACCATCGTCTAAACCGTAGCGCAAACGTAGAACGTCACGCTCACGAGGGCTCAGAGTACTCAGTACACCTTCTAAATCCTCACGTAGAAGGCTCTTTGAAACTTCATCCTCAGGCGTTTCACCGTCTGACTCAATAAAGTCGCCTAAACGGGAGTCTTCCTCCTTACCAATGGGAGTTTCCAGGGAAATTGGTAGCTGAGCAGACTTAGCAATGAAGCGTAACTTCTCAATGGTCATTTCCATACGAGTAGCAATTTCTTCTTCGGTAGGCTTACGACCTAACTCTTGAGACAAAAGTTTGGTTGTCTTTTTGATACGAGAAATCGTTTCGTAGAGATGGACAGGAAGACGAATAGTTCGAGACTGGTCGGCAATGGCACGAGTAATTGCCTGACGAATCCACCATGTTGCATACGTGGAGAACTTATAGCCTTTCTCATGATCAAACTTTTCAGCCGCACGAATTAGTCCCAGGCTTCCCTCTTGGATTAAATCCTGAAAGGATAGGCCGCGGTTCATATACTTTTTGGCGATAGACACCACCAAGCGCAAATTTGACTGCACCATCTTATCTTTGGCACGGCGACCTAAATGCAAACGACGGCGAAAAGCAGGTAGAGGCATATCTACAGCTGCTGCCCAGTCTGCATCATCTGGCTCACGGTCCATACCATCGGACAAATCGTCGCGAATGCGCTCTAGCTCCAGCAAGTCAGCAATCTTACGAGCTAGCTCAATTTCTTCTTCCGCACGCAGCAAACGAATGCGGCCAATTTCCTGTAAGTAAAGTCGAATAGAGTCTTCAGTGTAGTGCTTCTTCTTCGACTGAGTAGACGCCGCACTACTGCGACGTCGAGACGTGCCTTTAGCGGCCTTAGTACCCTGGACCTCTTCCTCGGAACTTGTAAAAGCCTTTGCGGCCTCAGGATCGATTAGCGAATCCAGCTCATTTCTGGGCCTCAAGTCCTCAAGAACAGTATTTGCTTGGGTCATGCCGCTTTCCTCGTATTCCTTCTAATGCAACAGATCAAGATATCAAATCAATCCTCGGCCTTAGCTTAGATCAACTCCAAGACAGATAACAGCCATAAGAGCCAAGTCGTAGAGAAAGACCTCACTAGGCTTATCGGTTAATAAAAGACTGATTCGATAGATTAAACAGACTACTCAGCATATCGAACAACCGTATACGGCGGTAAGTGTTCGCCAACACCCTGAATAAAGATTCCATAGTCAGCAAAGCTTGAAGTTATCACTACCGATGTAAAAACGCAGGACCGACGGCTGAGTCTATCCGTGTTTCTACAGTAGTAACATGCTTTTTAGTAAAACGCCCAGAGGATTTTCAGCGAGTTGTCATAAATCCATAGCTTTCCAAAAACAGTCATAGACTCAACAGCCGATACTCCAAGGCTTACAGAGCGGTATCAATACACACATAAATATTGCCTATCAGAACAAAATAAATTATAAATCTTTTTGTATTGGTACCTGATACGCGAAAAGCCTTGGTAGGCAAGGTGCACCAAATACAAGCCGGTAGCGTTAAGACAGTTTTACCGGTAAAACAGACATCTTGAACGACCTGCTTTGGAGATTTAGCCACAAATGGCAGGTTCCATTTTCATAGGTAACTAAGGTGTCTGCCCCCTGCTGAGTGAGCTTACTAGCCCGCTCATACAGCTGGTGCCGGGCACTGTAGTCTAGCGTGCATATTCGATAAAAGAGGGCATGCTGATACTGCAAACCATCCTGCAAATCTCGGTCCAACCAAAATTTGAATCGCCTAATCTGCTGATTTTTGAGCGTTTTGGAAACCACAAGCGTTAGAAACCAAACATTATCTTTGTTGAATGCCTAAAAGGCTGTGACGTTAGGCTTGCGCTCTGATTGTCGCATTTGCTGAGCTGTCAATACTCTTTAACAGAATGCTTTATATTAAAAATAGATGTGGAGAGATAACCCCATCCTTAAATAGATGTTCGAACCCATGCACGCCGCTGTTAACTTCCCAACATTGGACGGACTTTTATGTGCACTAAAGGATTGGAATGAGAAGGGATTAGCAGGTAAGTCGATTGGTTTAGAGCTCCCCACTATTTTTTCTGTTTAGAGAGGGAAAAAGTGTTTTCTCTCTGTATAGATCTCAACTTTAAAAATCGTTAACTTGACTCTCAAAAGCTACTAAAGCGTTGTTTTAGCTACCGCTGATTCTATTAGAAGGTGGATGACGTCCTGACTCAGAGGCTCTACTAAAAAACCATCAATTCCTGGATGGTCTTCCTGGGGTGACCAACTGGGTTCGTGGGAGCGTGTCAGAGCAACAATGGTCGTTCCCAATGGTTTTACAGTCTCTCTTAGCCGATCCACAAAGGCTGGTGGCCAGTTTTGGTAGGCCCCAGAGAGAATCACTAAGTAAGGAATACTTTGCTCAATACGGGCAACGGCCTGATCGGTTGAGTGGGTCACAAAAACCTTTCCCTCTACTTGATTAGAGAGGGATTGCACTATCATATCTGCGTCCAAGCGCTGCCCTAGCCACAATATGTAACTGTTAGAGCTATCCATATGCCATTACCTATGGGGCCTATTTCAGCCATTTAAGTTTAGGGGCAACCATACAAAAATCGCAGGTGAATGCAAGGTATCGATATGCTTCTTAGGGTGGGTTATTAAAGTTGGGAACTACTACATCCAAATTAATGAATTGCAAGATGGACCAGAGTAGGTAATCCTCATACTTAGGTACAAGCTCGCTGTGCTTTGATGTAGTTTATCTGAAAACCTCTGATAGATAGAGTTTCTAATATATTACTCAGGTCTTAACTCAGCAAAGGTCTAGGGAGCGAGACGCGCTTTTTTGAGACGAGTAGTTTCGTACCAAGCGGCAATCGCCGGAACCCATCCTTCAAAATGAGGCCAGATGACTTCACATAGCTTCTGGGCCTCTAATTGAGCATCTGCTTTCCACCGCAGATCTAGCAAATGCATCAGCGAGCGAACGTTGGCCGACATGACCCAGTGTTGACGAACGTCAAATGGGATTAACCCTCTGGCGTGTTCCTCGGCAAACCCCTGGCCAATGCGGGTTTTGTAGCGATCGCAAGCTTCCAAGCACCAGGCGACATCCTGCTGACGTAGTTCTTCTGTGTAAGTATATTTTTTACCCTGGCGATCGCTATAGTCACCCACAGGCCGCAGATAGAACACTTCTTCGACGGAACGTTTACCTGCCACTACATCTAAAATCCGAGAACCTGTGTAGCGAAAGGATTGTACATCAAAAGAAACACCTACCCGATGTGTGCGAATCTGCTGCATGGTGGAATGGGGCAGCCAACCACAGTTCAATACAATTTGAGGATGTTCCAAGGGGCCATAGTGTCCTCGTCCCCCTTTTAGTAAATTACGAATCACTAGGTCACCGCATTTTTCCTCAGAAGGCCAATCTTCACGTTCGTTCCACACAAAGCCCTCGGCATAATCCTGGTGCATCGCAGCATAAATTGTCTGCTGGGGATTAGGGGTTTGGGAAATAACTTCGACGGTGAACCGTTGCATGGGCAGTTGATAAGTTTTTTCACAGGAGCAGCTAACGGTAAATCGCATTGATTACCTCGCTGACTATCTTGTTGACCGATATAGTCTATCGGCATAGAAGCAACAGCTCAAGCGAGTCTATAGGAACATGTAGTTTCCTAAAACTAGGTGACGAAGGTATTCGCTACGCGATTTAAATGGATGACACAACTCGTGATGACAGAACTCAATCGCTGCGATGGAGTTTTTGGCTAAGTTCATGCTTGAGACGCGCCATAATTGATGCTTCATCCAAGTCATCAATGATTTTGGCAATGATCGCCTTAGGCCCTTGATCCCCCCAACTAGCACCGTTGACCAAGTAGGTACAGGTCACTTGACCAATGGCGTAGGTAGCAACGCCTGCCACAGCAGCCTGAGTAAGCGCTACAGAAAAATAGGGAGCCAGGGTCAGTCCCCCAGTCGCTAGCCCCGCAGCTCCTAGAATTCCCTTAAGGGAGCTAAGTCCAAGGGTAATGAGCAATTCACTAATAGAGAGACTGCCGGTTGCGATCGCAATCGTTTGTAAAAGCTTTAAGGACTCTTGCTGGGTCATCGGTAATCCATAGAGCTTAGACAAGCTGACCACCAGACCTAAGTCAATGGCCACACCGCCGACAACATCGGCCAGCAGCAAAGGATTAAGAGCCACCGCCACCGCCTTAGCCAAGGTCGTTTGCCAAATCAGATCATCTGCTCGCCGTCGCCGAATCTCTAACTTCCGTGCGACCAGTTTGGCTTGAATATCATCTGTATATAGAAGGGTATTAAGCGCGATCAAAGCTTTTCCTTCGCGCTCTAGTACCTCTAATATTTTTAGCTTCAGATTTTGAATATCAGGTATCCCTCGCATGCGCTGCTGTCGCCGCTGACCATCGGTATACACCACAGTCGTCTGCAGCGGAGCAGCGGCCGCCGTCACAATGTCTTCGGACAAAATATTCAGGGGCCTAACCCGCTGGCACAGCTTTGCTAACAGCAGTGTCTGCTCGTCTGCAGCGTACTGATCGGCTTTATTAAAAACCAATAAAATTGGCTTACCCAACTGGCGCAGCCAGCCCAGGGCATCATATTCGACCTGAGTAAGATCGGCAGCCACAACAAATAAAATAAGATCGCTCTGTTGAGCCACACGCTCCGCTAGCTGCTGTCGTTGCTCTCCCCCCACTTCATCAATACCGGGGGTATCAATGAGTTCCACAGCCGAATGCTGTTGACTTTGCCGATCTGTTAGTGAAATTCGCCGAACATGAGCATCCTCAGCAATATCCACTTGCCAGTCCACACTTAAAATATCCTGAGTTACACCGTGGAGCGGTCCCGTTATAAATACCGGCTGCCCTACTAGCGCATTGAGCAGTGACGACTTGCCACGACCCACCATACCAAACACGGCCAGGTGTAACCTTCCTTGCTCCAGTTTCTTCTGAAACCCAAGCAGGTTATCAATTTCAGGCTGCAACCCTTCGCGCTCGCGAGGCGTTAAATCTAAACTATTGATCACATGCTTGAGGCTTGCTTGAGCCTGCTTGTAGTGAAGGCTCTCTAGGGACTCTGCAAACATCACCGGCTCGTCGGCAGACGATAGCGAATCTGGCAAATCAGTCAACTTGGTCAATCTTTATTGAATAGAAACAGGCTCTCTAAGTTTAATACCGCTGTCGCAGCGGCAACATTATCGAGAAACTTTTCAGCACCTGTAAAACATAGATGAGAGAATATTGATCAGATGTCATTAACGTCTCCCTCAGTCGTCGATCTTGCTACCGCTTCATGGATTTTCAAAGTTCAGCTCAGAAAACTTGCTACGACCGCATTGCACCTTGGATGGACGAACTCTTTGGTGAAGCAACGGTGGCCTTTGAAGACGAACCGCTGTTTATCATTACTATTGGCTCAGCAGTTGCTTCGACCCGCGTCGTGCCCTGGGGTGACGATGAAGCATTAATTACCACTCGCTCCTACGTTGTCACCGATGTTGATGCCACACCAGAGCTCACCTACTATTTGTTAAGGGCAAACGATAATATTCTTTTTGGGCGCTTTGCCCTAGATAGTGAAGACGACATCGTATTTGAGCACAGTCTGGTGGGTTCTACATGCGATCGCATCGAGCTCAAGCATTCCGTCACCACGGTGGTGCGTCTTGCCGATGATTACGATGATGAAATAGTGGCTCGCTGGGGCGGTAAACGCGCGCTCGATCGTTGGGCATCGCCCGATGGTAGAAGCTAAATAAGACAGCAATCGCTTGTTTGTCTCTAAGGCTATACAGACAAACAACAAAAGGCCAGCAAAATTGCGAGCCTTTTGTTGATACATATCAAAAACAAGCAGAGCCTGCAGACTCTATCTAATGGCCCACACCCATATAGGTAAAGCCAGCCTTTTCGAGCGCCTTGCGGTCTAGGAAATTTCGACCATCAATCAGATTCGGCGTATGCATTAGCCCAGCCATCTTGGAGTAGTCCAAATCCTTAAACTGTTTCCAGTCAGTGACCAGGACCAGCGCATCGCAGCCGTCGGCTAGCCGTTCCACATCAGTTTCTACAATGACCCCAGTCATACCATTGCGCATACCGCTCTGGGAAACGATGGGATCGTAAGCTTTGACCCGAGCACCCAAACGATTTAGATGCTCAATCAAAATCAGCGATGGCGCATCACGCATGTCATCCGTATCTGGTTTAAAGGTTAGCCCTAACAAACCCACTGTCTTACCTTTGAGGATCTTTAGAATCTGCTGTAGCTTTTCTAAAGAAAGCAGTCGCTGGCGAGTATTAACGTCGATCGTAGACTTAAGCAGCTGAGCCTCGTAGCCATAATCGTCAGCGGTATGGACCAGGGCGGAAACATCCTTAGGAAAGCAGGAGCCGCCCCAACCAATACCGGCCTGAAGAAACTTACTACCAATGCGGGAATCTAGACCGATACCCTGGGCCACCTGCACTACATCGGCACCAACGCGATCGCAAATATTAGCCACCTCATTAATAAAGCTAATTTTCGTTGCTAGAAACGCGTTAGACGCATACTTCACCATCTCAGCCGAGCTGAGGTCAGTCACCAAAACCGGCACCTGAGGGGCAGAAGTATCTTCAGCAAACTGACGCTCTACAATCGGTTCATAAAGCTCTTTCATCATAGCGATGGCCTTGGGATTGCTACCGCCTAGCACGATCCGGTCGGGATTGAACGTGTCGTAAACGGCTGAACCTTCACGCAGAAATTCGGGATTGCTCACCACATCAAAGGCTGGCGTCTCCGGTCTTTCAGCAACAGCACCAGCGCCTACTGGCACCTGCTGACGCTCCGCCATACCATCCATCACAATCATGCGGACCCAATCCCCTGAACCAATAGGAACTGTGGACTTGTTGACAATCACCTTATAGCCGCCATTCAGATGCTCACCAATACCACGCGCTACCGCCTCAACATAGCGAGTATCACTTTCTCCTGTGGGCAATGGAGGTGTGCCAACCGCGATAAAGAGGATATCTCCATGGGATACTCCAGCCCCTAAATCGGTGGTAAAAGTCAAACGACCTGCTTCCATAGAAGACTGCATCAGCTCGGACAGCCCTGGCTCAAAAATAGGAGACTGTCCTGACTGCATTAGCTTGACCTTTTCCGCATTGTTATCAATGCAAATAACATCGTGACCGATATGAGAAAGACATACACCCGTAACTAGGCCAACATAGCCTGTACCAATAACGCAAACACGCATATAAATACTCCTTACTTAAAAATTAAATTGACTGAACTAGCCCTCATGGTGCTATCTCCAACAGATCGAGCCACTCCCCAACAGAGGTGACAAGCCGCTTGGATAGCAAGCCAAGCAACGGCGATTCAAACCAAAACTTTAGAAACCCGATCCGGCTGAAACGGAGGCCGCCAATTTGCCCTGCGCTTCCAAACGAGCCCTAAAATCAGCAATGGTCAGCTCCAGACCTTCTGTCAGAGGCACTACCGGCTCCCATTCCAGCATGGTCTTGGCCTTAGTAATATCCGGCTGACGACGACGAGGATCGTCTTGAGGCAGGGGTTCATACTTCAGCTCAGCGTTGGGATTAACCATCTTCTGAACAGACTGTGCCAACTCTAAAATAGTGTACTCACCTGGGTTGCCTAGGTTTATCGGACCAATGTAATCACTGTCCATCAGCCGAATAAATCCCTCGACCAGATCGGATACGTAGCAAAAACTACGCGTCTGAGCACCGTCACCATAGACAGTCAGAGGGACCCCCTGAAGTGCCTGCACAATAAAGTTGCTAACCACTCGGCCATCATTTTCCAGCATCCGAGGGCCGTACGTGTTGAAGATGCGAACCACCCGAATATCTACGTCATTCTGACGGTGATAGTCGAAGGCCAACGTCTCTGCTACTCGTTTACCTTCGTCGTAACAGCTACGGATACCGATAGTATTGACGCTACCCCGATATTCTTCAGGCTGAGGGTGAACCTCAGGATCGCCGTAGACTTCAGAGGTAGACGCTAGAAAAAATCGGGCCTTGACCCGTTTCGCTAACCCCAACATGTTGAGGGTGCCCATCACATTGGTCTTAATGGTTTTTACCGGATTGTACTGATAGTGAACCGGCGAAGCGGGACAGGCCAAATGATAGATCTGATCTACTTCAAGACGAATGGGTTCGGTTACATCGTGGCGAATCAACTCAAAATTGGGATGATTCAACCACTGCAAGACATTTTGCTTGCGCCCCGTGTAAAAGTTATCCAGACAAATCACTTCATGGTTAGCCTCCATCAAGCGATCAATAAGATGAGAACCAATAAAACCGGCTCCACCGGTCACTAAAATTCGCATAGTAGCTTTGAACTAGTAAGACACCAATAAGTCAGAATGAACTATACGCTTTTATGATGTTAAAACTTCACATACAGCCTAGCCAGGTAGATAAACCTTCCAAGCAGGAACATGGTTTAAGAAACAATCCATTAAATAGAATCGTCTAAACATTATTGAGAACTAAACACAGTAGGCTTAGCCATAACCTCAATATTTCTGCAATCTAGCAAAATTTACTTATATAACGGCTGACTCAAATCGGCGTTCATCACAACTTCAAATCTTTTTACAAGGAGGTGTAACCTTAAAATCCTT
This sequence comes from Leptolyngbyaceae cyanobacterium, assembly GCA_050043465.1. GTDB lineage: Bacteria > Cyanobacteriota > Cyanobacteriia > Phormidesmidales > Phormidesmidaceae > Leptothoe. The sequence goes on along the minus strand of JBHJIL010000061.1, from coordinate 32,199 downwards.
GTTACAGAAATGCCCAAAACCCAAGCTGAGATACCACGAGCCCGCGATCTAAACTGACCGAAGATCTTGGAAACTTCCAGTCAAGGGGTTCTACAGTCTCCAGCCTTCTAAGTTTTTACGCCGCTTTCTGATGATCCGGCATTACTAAAAAAGCCGTCGTCAAGAGTCTCAAAGAGCGCCACTGGCATAGTGCCGGAAGCCATGGGATTACAGCTGTGACAGCGCCTTCATATCTGCTTTGATCCACTCAATTCCTGACCTCGTTCCCTGACGGTCATAAATATCGCTGGCGGCCACAAAATCAATCACAGCATCTTGCTTTTTGGCGAGGTTTGCTTGGGCCCGCGCCCGATTATGTAGGGCTTCAGCTAGTGTAGGTTCAACATCAAGAACTTTGGTAAAACACTCGGCTGCTTGGGCGTAGGAGCGTTCACGATAGGCTAATACGCCCTGATTAAACTGATGCCTCGCCTCGCCACTGATGGGCGTCGATAAATCAGTGATGGGGATGGAGAAGGGAATACGCTGTCCCAAAGGTCGTAGCGTGGTAATTGCGATCGCACCACCGCCAATTCCCAGAATCGCTAGGGCTACAGCCAACACAATCAGTCCATCGTTCGATACTGCCATAATTCTTCTGTAAAATTAACTGAAATTCATTGACTCGGCATCAGCTGTCACCTAACAAATATTTGGACAAAATCCTGTTGGGCACAGCAACTATATGAAAAGATTTTATGAAATCCTACAGATGATCAGACCGACCTGGGGCCTAAGGCTCCGCTACTAGCTTTACATAACCTTTACTTTCAATGTTGAGCAAATATTAGTACTCGTATCAGTTATCTTTACGATAAAATTGCCCGTAACTATGAACTTCATGAAAATCCTATCAGGTGTACTACTTGTTAGAATGCCATGGGGTTCATTTTTGGCAGTTTGGTCGGCAACAGGACTAAACCGTCTAGTTAGCATTAATCTGATTTGTCATACCGACTTGGACAACGACCATTTAGAGGTTTTTGAATGCCTGATATATTTCCCGGCATGAACCCTTACTTAGAGCATCCCGACCTTTGGCCTACCCTGCATCCACGGTTTGTCGATGCTTTGGCCAGTCTTCTACAAAGGGATGTTTCTGAGCGCTATAACGTCACTATCCGTAAGCGGGTTTACCGTGTTAGCGGAGAAGACAGCCTAGTAGTAGAACAGTCAGCTAGCAAATCCCATGACTCTAAAACGTCCTTAAACAATTCGCACGGTACCTCTTCTTTAGAGCAACAGCCGATCCCCACTTATATTGCGGTACCTCAAACGATACAAGAAGACTACATAGAAATCGTCGATCACCAAATCGGTAAAACGGTAACCATTATTGAAGTACTCACACCCCAGAAAAAGCGGCCAGGACGCGGTCGTGACCACTATGAACAGCGCTGTGAGGCTATTTTTGGCAGTGATACCCATTTTGTCGAAATCGATTTACTGCGCGGATGGGAACCTATTTCTGCCTACGGTCCTAGCGATACCGACTATCAAGTTCTAGTGAGTCGTAGCGATCGGCGACCTAAAGCTGAACTTTACACTTGGCAAGTACATGCTCCAATCCCCTGTCTGACGATTCCCTTGAGCCGCCCCCAAGATGGAGACGGTAGTCAGGCATCCTGCACAATCGATCTTAAACAAGCCTTAGATAGTGCTTGCTCAGGATCGCTACATACCTTTTCTATTAACTATGAGCGGGATCCCATTCCTCCATTACCTGCAGACGCCACTCACTGGCTGTCAAACATATTAGAGCAGTCTGGCTTACGACAATCCAGTCAGAGCGCAAACCGATATGATGAAACAAAGCTTAAAAAGCGTAACGCTCATCTACAGGCATGACCGGCCAAACAATCAACTCCTCCATCCAACCGCATTCATTAGATTTGTCTACAGTATCTAGCCCTCTTTCAGCTATTGATACCGAAAAGCGGTCAACCCATATTTGGAATTGGCGAGGCTATGATATTCAATACACTGTCAAAGGATGTGGTGTTCCATTAGTGCTCATCCATGGATTTGGAGCATCCTTAGGGCACTGGCGTAAGAATATTCCTGTTTTGGCTGCGGCAGGCTATCGAGTCTATGCTCTGGACTTACTAGGGTTCGGTGGCTCTGAAAAACCTGCTCTAGATTATTCACTAGATCTGTGGGAGGTTTTATTACGAGACTTTTGGCAGCACCATATTCAGATACCAGCAATTTTTGTAGGTAATTCTATAGGTGGTTTACTCGTTTTAATGACCCTAGCAAACTCTCCTGACATGGCTCAAGGAGGCGTATTGCTCAACTGTGCGGGTAGCCTCAATCATCGCCCAGAAGACTTACCTAAACCCCTGGGAGCTGTAATGGGTTTATTTAGCAAGTCGGTAAGTGCCCCTATTTTGGGGGCCCTTATTTTTGGCCAAGTCCGCCAGCGATTTCGCATTCGTGGAGCCCTTAGACAGGTTTATGGCAATCGCGAGGCTATTACACCCGAGTTGGTGGAAATCCTCTATCGTCCTTCGTGTGACGCAGGTGCTCAAAAAGTCTTTGCATCTATTTTGACTGCGCCGCCAGGACCGAGACCAAGCGAGCTGCTGTCTAAAATACAACAACCGCTCTTAGTGCTTTGGGGAGAAATCGATCCTTGGACCCCAATTCAAGGGGCTACGCTTTATCAAGAAATGGCTGACGATCCACAGCGGTCTATGACTTTTCATGCCATTCCAAACACGGGACACTGTCCCCACGATGAGCGACCGGAAATCGTCAATGCGTTAATCTTAGAATGGCTTAAATCTCAAAATATTTGACCACTGTTATTAATACGGAAGATAACTGTATCTGTGGGCTACTCAGATTCGAAGAATTTAGATCAGAGAATTTTCATCTAAGAGAAATATCGTCTGAGTGATATCTCCCTGAGAAACAATGGCAACATGACTAGCAATGCTTAGGGTATCCGATTGACGATAGGCTGTCGGTAATGTTCTGACATTGTCGCGCGGAATATCCATCAAATTGGGAGAGGTAGTTACAGGGATAGCCAGCAGTTCTCCCTGTTGAGGTTTGATGATTGTAAAATAGCCTTCTTTTTTAGGAATAGATATGCGGAAGAGTTTGTACTGCAGGTCGACGACGGTAACGGCTCGACCGTCTAAATGTGCTATCCCAGTATAGGTTAGTCCGCTGCTGTGGGTTTGGGAGCGTTTGACAATTTTATAGACCGTTTCAATACGACAGGCCACCGTTAAGTCCCCCAAACTCATTACAATTAGCCTCAGCATTTGACTCGTATTGGTCGACGATTGAATAGTCATGGAGATTGTTCTAAACGTTTTGCGATCGCACCTATAAAGTCTTTTTCAATGTAAGGCTTCGTAAAATAGTCGGTGGCTCCTAAATGTCTAGCAAGAGTCTGGTGTTTATGATTACCACGGGATGTCAGCATTATCGTTGGGATTTTAGCCCAGCTTGAATTTGCCTGACGCTGACTCAGAAACTCAAATCCATTGAGCCGTGGCATCTCTACATCACAAATAATTAGATCTGGTGAGGCTCCTTGTTGCAGCTGTTCTACAGCATCGCAGCCGTCCTTAGCCTGTAACACCTGGTACCCAGCCTTAGCCAGGGTCAGTGCCAGCGTACGTCTAAGAGCAGATGAATCATCAACAATCATCAGCGTCTTAACAGTTTTTTGCTGAGATTGGCGTAACACTGGCATTGATGGTCCAGCGTCAAACTGCACTAAAGCCGCTCCGTCAATAACAGGAATCAAACTACCATCGGCCAAGACCGTACAGCCATTAATATAATCAGGAGTAGCAATCGCTATACCTACAGGTTTAATCACTAACTCCTGTTCAGTTACGATATGCTCTAAACACAGTGCTAGGCGTGTCTGGCCCTGCTGAATAATCAGCATAATGCTTTTTTGCTTTTGACGGCTTTGACTCTCCCTCAGCTCTTGTGGGAGCTGAGCAGGTACTTGACAGTTGTAAGCCAACAGTTTGGATAAATCGTACACGGGGATTAGCTGCTTCTGCCAAGAAAGAAATTGTTTTCCACCCGATAGCTTCAATTGGTCAGGATGGGGGCTCAAAATCTCTTCAATGCTTTCAGAGACGAATGCTACAGCTACAGTCCCGATATTACCCACCACCAGCTTTGTTAGCGTCAGCGTAAGGGGTACTTTAAGTGAAAAGACGGTGCCTTTACCCTGATGCGTAGTAAGTGACAATTTGCCATTAAACGCTTGCACGCTCTCTTTGACAACGTCAAGTCCTACACCTCGTCCTGAGAGTTCACTGATTTGACGTGCAGTTGAAAAACCTGGTTCAAAGATCAGCTGTTGAATTTGCTGCTTTGGCACAGTCTTTACTTGGTCTAGCGAAAGCAGCTGTGTAGCTACAGCTCGCTTAGCAATCTCATCAAAATTGAGCCCCTGACCATCATCTTCAATATCAATCACGGTATAGTTACCTTGGCGATAGGCACGAATCTCAATCGTACCCTGGGTAGGCTTCCCCACAGATTGACGCCGCTCGGGAGTCTCAATACCATGGTCAAACGCATTGCGTAACAAATGCAGAAGCGGATCGTATAGTTTTTCAAGCATGACTCGATCCACTAACACATCAGTACCTACCAGATTGAGCTGCACTTCTTTTTTATATGTCGCTGACAGTTCTCGTATAACCCGAGGGAATCTTTGTAACACATGACTGAGAGGGACCATTCGAGACCACATCAGTTCATCTCTGAGCTGGGTTAGCGTACGACGCTGACGCTCTAACAGATGATTTGACTGCCCTGCAAACAGAGTTACATCATCAATCGACTCTGCCAGCTGCAAGACCTCCTCTAAGATCCCCTCTAGCAAGAGATTGATTTCACCGTAGCTATCCATTTCTAGAGAGTCAAACGCAGGATGGGCAGCTGCAGGTTTGATTAGCCGCTGCTCAGGAGACACTAAAATTTGATCAGACAAGCTTTGTAGCTGTTTGACGATGGAGCGAAAAGAAAAAAACCGTTGTCCCAACCGGCGAACTGTACGTTGAAAATTATCATTTTGTAGCGATAGGCTATTGCGATTAATAGCGAGTTCCCCTACCAAACGATCGAACCGATCTAGACGATCTAACGAAACTTTGGCAGATAGCTTAGAACTCGATTTCCATCTAGGCAGTGCCTTTGGCTTCTTAGGAACAGAATTAACAGGAACTCGATTTTCATCAAACGGAAGCTTTGGCAATGAATCATACACATCACTGATAAAGCCAACGGCAGATTCAATGTTAGTAGGAATGTCCTCCTCTAGCAGTTCTGATGACTCCGGATTAGATCTTTTTTCTTGACTAGCCAGATCTACAGCTGGTTCTTGAAGCGACGATGTCTGCTCCGGCCAATCGAGTGATGCTGATAAAGGTTCTTCTACAATAGACTCAAAGTCAGTCACCTCAACATCTAAGGTCGAATCAACGGTATCAGACTCACCCCATACGTTTTCTAAAGCGCTTAAATCAGTAGAAATAATATCTGCTAAATCATCTATTCTCTCTGCTGAGGGAAACTCTTCAGCGTCAATAGACCAAATCTCTTCGAGAGTAGATACTTGATTGATAGCCCCGTAAAGAGCATTGTTGGTCGGTAAGCTATCATCATTGAATGACCGATCGAGTTCAGCAGGATCTAACCAACTAAACTCTTCTAGAGCATCGAGTGGAGAGGCATCACCGTAAGTAGGATTGTCAGATCCTGAGACCTCTCCTTCAGCTAGAGACAACAGGATTTCAGAAGGTCCACTAATGGCATCTTTATGCCCTGCCAGGATAGTCGTACGAGCATCTCTGACATTATTGAGAAGCTGCTCAAGCACTGGAAGTGGTCGATGTCGATGCTTACTCGCTGCTGTTTGTGCCGTAGCAATAACGGATGTAAATTCAGATAAATCTACCAGTTCAGCAAACCCTGCTAGGATCTCGAGTTGAGTTTGAAGTTCTGCAGCGCAGTCGTAGCTATCTGAGTGCGATAATACTGCCTGTAGCTGCTCTAACACTTCAGCCACATCCACCTCAAAAATTGAGGCAATAATATCTACGCCTAAATCAACAGCGCTAGGAAGAAAGCTGTCGGCATCGTCTATTGCCGGTCCAAGCCGAGCTTCAAGTTCACTAAAAATAAGATCAAACGCTTCAGTGGCCTGTTTTTGGTTAAAAGATCCCGTACTAATTTGCTGTTGAAGTGGATGTCTCAAACAGTCATAAGCTCGTAGCAAGAGATTTTCCAGCTCTGTATCAACAACTACGGTATCGCTATACAACGCCTTAAATGCATCTTCTAAACGATGGGCAATAGTTTTAATGATATCCAAATCAACACTGGCTGCACCTCCTTTAATCGAATGAGCCGCTCGCATTATCTCGTGCACTTTGTGCACGGTGATCTCTGGACGTAGGTTCAGTAACCCAGTCTCAATAACATCTAGCAACTCGGAGGCTTCTTCAATAAAAAATTGATAGGCCTGATCGCGAATATCGGGATCGATGGTCATAACAAATCAGCCAGGGTGGTCAAACGTTTGAATATGATGATCACGGCTAGCTCACCTTAAACTGACGCACACTGTCTTGAAGATCGTGGGAGATTTCTAACAGGTCGTTAAAGGATATTGCAACCTGTTCTGCGTCAGTCGATGTTTTCTGCGCAATGTTGGCCACATCTTTCATCACGTTAGTGACATTTTCAGAGCTTTCAGACTGAGACTGTGTCGCTTGACTAATAGCTTTTACAAGGGTTTTCATTTCAGTTGTTACTTGAGCAATATTGGTCAAGCTCTCTCGTGTTTCATCGACAAGCTGGGTACCTGTAACAACCTGTTCGGTTCCCATTTCCATAGCTTTAACCACTTCGTTAGTTTCTGATTGGATTTCAGCTACTAGGTTCTCAATCTCTGTGGTTGCCTCAGCTGACTGACGAGCCAATGAACGGACCTCATCAGCTACTACAGCAAATCCTCTTCCCTCTTCACCAGCACGGGCTGCTTCAATTGAAGCATTCAGCGCTAACAAGTTTGTTTGGGCTGAGAATTCATTAATCAGATTAACTACACCAGAAATCTTTTGAGATGATTCTCCCAATCGCTTTACCTTTTTAGCGGTTGCCGCTACTGTTTCTCGAATTGTCAGGATACTTTCTACGGTGCGATCCATAGCAGCATCTCCCGAAGCTACTGTCGCGGTTGTCTGTTTTACCATGAGTTCCGCTTGCTCTGCATTATTTGCAACAGCTTGAATAGAGGTAATTACGTGATCAAGCTGTTCAAGCGCGAGGAAGATCTCTTTGCTTTGCTGCTGTGCTGCCGTCGAGAGGTCTTGAACGGACAGTACATTATGACTTGCCGTGTCTGTCACCTGCTGTGAAGCTGTCTGTACCTGACCTACAATTTTTTTGAGGCTGGTAATAGTAGCGTTGTAAGAATCAGCAATAGTCCCTATTTCATCAGCAGTAACTTGAGCTCTTACAGTCAGATCGCCTTGGCTGACAGGATCTACTTCAAGCATCAGTTCTAGAGCTCGTTTTTGTAAGCTCTCTTTTAACGCCTTTTGTTCTGCTGCCAAAGTAGAAAACTGCTGCACCGTCAGTAAAATACCTAGCTGTTTACCTAACTGAGTACAAAAACTAATTTCCGGTGCCGTCCAAATATGTAATCCTTGAGTATGCTGAACCGTCAGCAAGCCAAATAAGCGCTCTTGATTAACCAGTGGAATTACCAAAGCAGATTTAACTTGGAGGGTCTGCCAGCGCTGACGCAAGTCATCAGATAAATCAACCATAGCAATATCATCAGCGATTAACAGTTCACCATTGGTATAGCTACCGTTTTCCATAGGAGAAATGACTAAATTCGGTATACTGTCATCGAAGATGCTTGGCTGATTAGCCGCTACCGACTCATTTGTACCTACTAATCGATTCTGGTCTAAGCGATATAAAACAACTCGATCAGAATGTACAGTTTTGCGAATCTGTTCAATAAAAAGATTTAACTGAACTTGATTATTTTCGCTATCTAAATCACCTGTTATTGCGGTAGCAGCAGCTAGTAGCTTTGATTGTTGTGTCGTCGTTTGTTGTTCGGCATTAAACTGCTTTAATTGCGCAGTCATCTGATTGATGTTACTACCTAACTGGGCAATTTCATCTTGTCCAGCTACCTCTAACCGAGTACGTAAGTCTCCTTTACCGATTTTATTGACGGCCTCAGCCGCCTTTAAAATTGGCTGGGTAAAGCGACGTGTTGCCCATACAGCCAGTCCTGTTCCTACCCCTGCTGCAGCTAACGTACCTAGTGCGATCGCAAAAAACAGGCGTCTTTGAGTTTCTTCCAATAACGACAGGTCTACCGATGTGAGCGCACTCCAATTCAAATCAGGCAAACCATTAACAGCAACCCAAGGAGAAAAACCCACCACTTCGCGACTGCCCGTTAAAGCATTATTTGCCTTCACAGCCTTGCTACGGTCTCCTTGAACAATACCAGCAATGTCAGGAAATACCTCGGCTAAAGATAGTACTTTGATATCAGCCGCTTCTGAAAGCTCAACCGGCTGACCATCTGAGCTCACAGGGACAACGTGATCAGACTGAGGAGAAAGAAAAATCTCTCCAGACTCACTCGCTAGATAGTACTCACGACCACTGCCCAGAAAGTTATTGAGCTTCTCTTTCAATGCTGCCACAGGTATCCGAGCCCGTACGTAGCCCACTGGCTGACCAGTAGCTTTATCTTTTATTACAGATGCCGAGTAGATACTAAATTCCCCCGAGGAGGTAGAAATCAACGGCTGACTCAAAATTGGCCCGTTAGCAGCCTTTGCTGATTGGATATAAGAGCGATTCAGGTGGTTGGTAAGCTTTTGGTTGGGAGATGTTTGAGCGAGTGGATTGCCGTACAGATCAAATACTGCAATGCTGCTGTAAATACCGTCATAGGCTGTCATCATCTGCTCTAGCAGATCGTTTTTTTGTTGAGCTGTCCCCGTTGCCCTCAGCTTAGGATCGGTAAAAACATCCAGGTTTGCCAAAAACTGAATATCTGAGTAACGATCCTTCATAAAGAGATCGATTACTAGCTGCAGATCGCCCACACGAACCATTTCCTGCTTTTCCAGGTTTGCCAGCGTTCCCTGGTTAGCAATGCTATAAGCGATTGCCCCCACACCGATTACCGGCAGTGTTCCTAACAGAACTGCTAATAACGATGCTTTGGTCCGCAGTCTCATCTGTCGCCACCAATCGTTTAATCGACCTTGGCGAGGAATAGATTTAGCGGTCATTTCCAAGGGGGCTTTAGTCACCAAACCAGCAAATAACTCATCAGATCGTACTGCAGCAGTCCAATCCTCAGTAGAGACAGAATGGTTACTATCAGATGGTTTTGGTGTGCTTAGCGTCATGGAAAATACCTCAAGTTCAGATAGGTGATGAAATAGTAGTCAGGTCGGCATTGCTGCTCGAGATGGATTGGACTGTAAAGGACTGTCAAATACCCGTGGTTACAGATGGACTCATCCCCTAAATCAGCGATCGCATCAGGTCTACGCTGGCATTCGGTTAAAGATTGCAGCTCCATCTAGAAGAGAAAGCACATCACCAGAAGGGTTCAACCAATGACCTCGCAAAAATGGAACCACCCCGTCATATACAGTCGATGAAGATTGGATATCGTTTAGGGATAACAGCTCGATGCCGCCTACCTGCCTTACCCATAGGCCCAAGTAACGTCGTTCGGACGCTTCTACAGTCAGATCTTCTAGCAGTAGAATTTCATAAGCAGTAGATATGGGCTGCTGTTGCCAGGAGGATATTCCTAGCAAATGTGCCGTGTCCAAAATCCACAGAATTTCACCTCGCCAGTTGTAAACGCCCATCACCCATGTGGGTAAATGGGGTATTGGTGTAATCTTGGTAATTTCAATCTTCAAAACTGCAGCCAGCTGTTTAACTGGCAACAGTAACTTCATATCAGACGAAAGGCTAAACCTTAAAAACTGAGTAACTGCCGATGACTGCGATAAATCCTGTGCAGATAATTGCATAATTTATAACAACTCTCGAATACTGGCCGGGGGTCGTTTTTAGGAGCAACACAGCTCCTACAGCAGATCTAATGCCCCATCAGTTGTTTAACTGTCTTAGATAGTTCTTCTTGGTCAATGGGCTTAGTCAAATAAGCGTCAGCACCTTGTTTTTTACCCCAAAACTTATCCATATCAGTATCTTTTGTAGAACAGATAATAATAGGTATGTTGCTAGTAGACGATTCTGCTTTTAGTTCGCGACAGATTTCAAATCCGCTACGATCTGGCAATACAACATCTAACACAATAATATCGGGTGTCTGGGCATCTAGTTGAGCTAGTGCATCAGCGCCATTCATAGCTGTTACAACAGTTAAACCATCTTGGGTCAAGCACTTAGCCAGCATTTCCAAAATAGTTTTAGAATCATCGACAACCAAGACTGTTCCCATGAATTTACCTCATTCCAATAAACAAAAAAATTAGTCTGAGCAAACTCAAGAGCGAATGCCTAGAACATCTCATCATCAGTGTTCCCGGCCATTGGGTCTAAACAACGAATTTGATTCTCAACAGTTAGATTTCAACAGATGCCTGTTTAGAGAGCTGTCTCTCGACAACAGATAAAACCTGATATGGATTAACAGGTTTACCCAAAAAAGCAGAAGCTCCTACCATTCTGGCTCGAACCCGATCAATCATGCCGTCATTCCCCGTTAAAATTACAATTGGCGTTTCCTTAAAGCAGGATATCCGACGTATCTGGCTACAGAGTTCATAGCCATTGGTACCTGGCATCACCAGGTCTAAAAAAATCAAAGCAGGTTTTTTAGACAGCAGAACAGCGATAGCCCTCAAAGGATCTTGTACACAGCAAATTTGATAATCCGCTGTCTTTAGAACTTTTTCTAAGGCACGACAGATTGCGGGACTATCGTCTACGCATACAATTAGGGGACCTCTAGCCGTCTGCTCTGTGGGTTGAGAGGGAGGTAGTGGCGAGGGTAGATCGTCAATTTCAATCAGCTCTATCGTTCCCCGCTGTATATGGGGTAATAGTGACGCTGATAGGGAGACAATATCACGATTTATTTTCACACTGAGATCCCTCAGGGTGAGCTGTCCCGTAAGCATCATGGTCAATGTCCGGTAGAGCGGCTCAGGAACTTGTTTTTTGAGCGCTAGAGGATGACGAACAATGGGAGCCAAGTTAGGAGAACGATCGCCTAGATTAGCCTCAAGCCAAGCCTTCCAAAGACTTCTAGCTTTATAGATCATAGCATCAGCATTGACTAGCAACAGCTGATTAGATAATCGATTTTCGGGACTAACCTGATATGTAATCTCACGAGATTGGCTAATATCGAAGAAAACCTCAACAAAGCTATTTTCGATAATTTTACTAATTTGCTCACGGGATATTTTTTGCTGGTTGTACCATAGTCCTAGAAGCAAATATTCCCAACAGGAAAATTCTGGATGAGGGGCTATTCTAGAAAGCCTCTTGACTTCATTGTTCAACGATGAGAGTTCAACATACAGATCAGGACAAAAATGTTTGACATGGCGATGCCAGCGACGCATGGATTGTTGGCCACCCGTGACGTATAGCAAACGTCCCATGTAAAACTCGAACGTCCACTTGTTACTTTGAGCAGTTAGCTGCAGCTGCCCATTAAACTGACTTTGTTTAAGTAACCCAAAGAGACGGCTTTGTTTTGCAGCCGTAAACTCATGGATAGTGATACTAGACTGTTTGGCGGGCATCGATATTGACATTACATTGGCAGGATAAACAAACTCGGTTGGATTATTAGTATCTCGTTCGGTCTCCTGTAGTTATGAAACATCGGGTTAACCAGACTGTTAAACTACCTGTCAGTTAAAACCTGTAGTTTTCTCAAAAAAGCTTCGACCGGGAAAATAATGTTCTCTTGAATAGGCACAGCATCTTCCTACTACTCTGAACTGGTTGCTGTTGGGCGAACAAGGCTGTTTTCAATAGAAGGCGAAAATGTATTGGGTACCAAGGACCGTTGAGAAAATTCTGGATAGGCTTCAAGTCCATGTTCGCTCAAATCCAAGCCTGCAGCTTCCGCCTGTGGCGATACTCGTATACCAACTGTAAGCTGGAGCATAAACCAGGTTACAAGAGCGCTGATACCAACAAAGAGTGCCACAATAGCAACGCCGACCAGCTGGATCAACAGGGGCTGAATACGACCGCCAACAAGAGTACCCAGAGCAGGACCTGACAACTCGGTGTGCCAGGGATTAACTCCCGGACCAAGACTAAACAAACCAACGGCCAAGGTCCCCCAGATACCGCCCACAAGATGAACGGGTAAAGCCCCCACGGGGTCATCGATATGCCACCGGTCAAACAAGTTAGCGGCAAAAACAGCGCTCATGCCTCCGACAAAGCCAATAATGATGGCACTCGTCGGTGCAACATAGGCACAGCCGGCTGTAATGGAAACCAGTCCTGCTAGAGCCCCGTTAATAATCATATTGAGCGAAGGTTTACTGGTAACTAACCAGGACACAACAGCAGCAGCCACAGCACCTGTAGAGGCTGATAGATTAGTTGTCAAGATAATCCGGCTAATAGTAGCTGGATCAGCGGCCATATTGGATCCCGCATTAAACCCAAACCAGCCAAACCAGAGAATCAATCCGCCTAGGGTTGCGATCGCAAGATTATGCCCCTGAATAGTCTGCCCCTGAGCGTAGCGACCGACCCGCGGTCCCAACAGCCAAGCTCCCGTTAGAGCAGACCACCCACCGACACTATGAACGACCGTGGAACCAGCAAAATCCCAAAATCCCATAGCCTGGAGAAAGCCTCCCCCCCATACCCAATGCCCCACCATCGGATAAATAATTAGAGACAAAATGGCACTAAAGGTAAAAAAGGCAAAAAAGGATATGCGCTCTGCTACAGCACCCGACACAATCGTTGCCGCTGCCCCGGCAAAAACCAGCTGAAAAAAGAATTTAGCATCTAGAGGAATCCCTACCCAGGCCAGTGAATCAAACACACCGCTATAGTGTTCTCCGGTTAGCGGGCTCAGATCTAGCCCTTGTAAAAAGAAACCAGAATAACCAATCACCGAATTGCCGTCACCAAACATGACGGCAAAACCAACCGCCCAAAAGCATAATGAAACAACTCCAAATACAATCAGGTTTTTAGTCAGTACATTGACTGCATTTTTACCTTGGCAAAAACCGGTCTCTAACATCGCAAATCCAGTGTTCATAAAAAACACTAGAGCCGCACACAATAGCACCCAGATCGTATCTACAGTCACCTGAAGAGAATCTGGTAACGATGTAGCAGTAGTACTGTCTGCGGCCAAAACAGCCCCATTCCAAACCAACCAAATCGCAATAGCCAACAGTAGAATGGGTCGCCATCCTACTCGACTTCGAGGAAACTGTCTCATTATGAAGAAACCACTCTAGAACTACACGACAGACAGCTCTCAAGAAACAAATCAAGTGCTGAACAGTGACTATCTCACAGGCGCTACGTGTAACTGTGTAATAGACCTATATTTCCCACAGAGATGTCGTTCTCCCATATGAGTCGTTGAGGGAATTGAGTGGAGACTGACGAGCCTAGTCCGACTGCGCCGTGGCCAGGATGCGTTTAGCAATAGCGTCACTGATAGGCATAACCGAAAGACGATTACCTCGTTTAACCACCTGTAGTTCATCAGGTTCAAAGGCATCCTTGAGCTGATTAAGACTCAGGTAGTGCTGAAATGTCTCTACATAGGTAACGGTTACCGTATGCCAGCGAGGGGCCTCGGGAGTAGACTTGGCATCGTAGTATTTACTGGTTTGGTCAAACTGGGTTGGATCAACCACCATTGCTTCGCTGATTGTCATCAAACCTGCGATCCCAGGGGGCTTGGTATTGGAGTGGTAGAAAAATGCCATATCGCCAACAGTCATTGACTTTAGGAAGTTACGTGCCTGATAGTTACGCACACCATCCCAAATTTCGTTGCGATCGCGTTTCAAGTCATCAATGCTGTATACATCTGGCTCAGACTTCATCAACCAATACTTCATCGCTTTTTAGGTCCTCCCTCAGCACATTCCATACCCTATCGTGCCAGTCTGCAGGCCAGCTTAGCTCAGCACAGCGTCCCGTTTCCGTATACGACAACGTCAGACTGATAGGCTTCTCCGGCAAATATCGCAGACGTTCGGCCCATTCAACCACCACGATGCCCGGCTCTACCTCTTCAGCCTCCCAGTAGGTTTCGAGATATAAACTTGCCGCCCCTGCTGTGTCCAAACGATACAGATCAACATGGTAAAGGGGTAGTCGTCCTACCGTGTACTCGTTTATCAGGGTAAACGTAGGGCTATCGATCGTTTGTTCGATACCCAACCCGGCTCCCAATCCCTGGGTAAATGTCGTTTTACCACTGCCTAAAGGACCCGAGAGTAACAGCACGGCTCCTGCCGGCAACTGCTGTCCCATCAGCCACCCAAACCGATGGGTCGCCCTCAGATCTTTCAGCTGAATTGAAAAGGCCATCAATAGTACTAACGTTGAAACGAGGTCGGGCAACAAAAGCCAACCTTGGATAGGCAGCCCTCCAACTGTATCGTTAATCTAATAGCGAGTTCACAACGAGTTTAGGACAGGCAGCACCGAATGATTGTTACGGTAGCCAGCTTTAAAGGAGGTGTCGGCAAAACTACGACAGCCATTCACCTAGCCGCTTTTTTCCAAGGCACGGGCAAAACCTTACTGATTGATGCCGACCCTAACTGCTCTGCATTGGGCTGGGCTAGCCGAGGAGAACTGCCCTTTGTCGTGGTCAACCAGTGGCAGGCCGAAACGCAGAGTGACGCTTACGCGCATGTCATCATCGACACCCAAGCACGCCCCACAACCGAAGATCTAGCGGCCCTAGCCAACACCTGCGATCTACTGGTACTGCCCACCATGCCAGATATTCTCTCCCTAGACGCCCTTGTCCTAACAATTGAATACTTAAAGTCAATTCAAACCAGTCAGTATCGGATTTTAATTACGTCTATCCCACCCAAACCCAGTCGCGCTGGTGATGAGGTCAAAAAGCTGCTTAAAGAGGCTAATATCCCTACTTTCGATACGGGCATTAGCCGATTGGCCGCCTTTCAAAAAGCGGCCCTACAGGGAGTCCCTGTTTACGACGTCAAAGACCAGCGGTCTGAACGAGGCTGGCAAGATTACGAAGCCATTGGCAATCAAATTCTCGACCTCATGCAACAACGTCGATATGACCCAGGCTACAGGTAACGACAAAAAAATCTCTGGTCGTAGGGCCAGAGATTTTAAGCATTGCACACTAAAGTGCTCTAGACCGTCCTAGCGACGGGAGGACATCAAAATGCGGAGCACATACCAAAACAGCAGCATGACCGCAGCAAACAGTTCTAACGAAGCGGCTACATGCTGGGTCGTGGAGTAGCGATACATCACATTGGACGTTTTGTATAAAATCGCTGCCCCCGCAAAGGCCACCATAAAGAATGAGAAGAATAGCCCGAGAGAAAAGCCGAATAGCAAGCTACAAACAATTAGCCCCAGAGCCACCATACCGCCGATCTTAAGGATGCCGCCAAGGAAAGCAAAATCCTTACCGGAGGTGAAGGCAACCGCCGTTAGCCCGCCAAATAAAAATAAGGTGATGATTGCCGCCGTAGGAATGACCGAGGGATCAGAAAATGCCGATGCGATATAGAGCAATGGCGCAAAAATAATCGCCTCGCCCAAAACATACAGCCCTAAACCCGTGTACTGGGCATTGACATCATCGGCTTTAGCGGCCATATTACTCGCCAGATAGCCTAGTAAAGCAAAGCCACCTAAAAGGGCCAACCAGCCAAAGCGGCTACCCATAAAAAAGCTGGCGAGAAATGGCGCTATTCCCAGCTGAAAGAACAAAAATTCAACAATGACAAACGCACCTACCGCCCCAGCAAGATGGGTGTAGGTACGCTTAATAAATTCTGCTCGCTCACTCGGACGAGCCTGAGCCACCATAACCATAAACAAATGCCTCCTGTAGGCAGAAAAGTTGGTTAGTCTAGACAGCACGGAGTCTGCAGACTGTCAATCGGCAATCCCTTAGTCAGAGGCTAGCATATTTAGCCAATTCACTGCTTTTACCCAAAATTTGCCCAGTCAGTAGGCTAGTGAGTCGCCTTCTAGAACCTAGAAAATGTACTGTGGAATACAAGGCTAAGTATTTAAGGTATAAAGCCGACAAAAAGGTCCTTCATTACTGATTTCAGTAGAAGTACCGAAATCGTAAGATACAGAACATCCTGTTCAATACACCTCATGGTTGATTCAGCCACGGCTCCGAGCCAGACCGTCTATCCTTCTAGCCTACTAGAAACATCGCTTGAGCTACGACAGTCGCTTCACGGAGAGCGTATCTTAGCCGCTATCGATGTGGGGACTAACTCTGTACATATGGTGGTGGTCAAAATCCAGCCAGCACTACCGGCATTTACGATTATTGGTCGAGAAAAGGATACGGTAAGGCTCGGTAATTTTCGGCCAGGGACCAACTGTCTATCGGATGAGGCGATAACGCGAGGAATTGCAGCTCTGAAGCGCTGTAAGCAAATAGCCAATAGTTATAACGCCGATGATATTGTCACGGTAGCCACAAGCGCTACGCGCGAGGCTAGCAACGGTCAGGTTTTTATCGATCGAGTCAAACAGGATGTGGGACTCGATATCAATCTGATTTCTGGTCTTGAGGAGGCCAGGCGAATTTACTTGGGTGTGCTGTCCGGCATGGAGCTCCATGGGAAACCCCATACCATTATTGATATTGGGGGAGGGTCTACAGAAATTATTTTAGGAACTGGGGAGCGCCATCGTTTTTTGAGTAGCACCAAGGTAGGAGCTGTCAGACTCAATGCTCAAATGGTGACCACCAACCCCATTAGTACAGAGGAATTTCTACAGCTGCAAGCTTACGTGCGGGGACGACTAGAACCTAATATCGATGAGCTTAAGACCAAGTTAGGAACCGATGAGTCTTTAGCTTTAGTCGGCACATCAGGCACCATTGAATCTCTGGCAATTTTGACCGCTATTCACAAGTTGGGGGCCGCGCCCGAGCGGATCAATGGCTACACCATGACTCTGGGTGAACTGGAACGCTGTATTGAAAAATTGCGGAAAATGAGCTTTAGCGAACGCCTAAAGCTGCCAGAGGTTTCAGCCCGGCGAGCCGAGATCATCGTGCCCGGTGCGGTCATTTTGCAAGAGGCGATGCGGATGCTAAAAGTTGACCGTATCACTATCTGTGAGCATGCTCTACGTGAAGGGCTGGTGGTGGATTGGATGCTGACCCACGGTTTAATCGAAAACCGGATGCAGTACCAGCAGTCGGTCCGGGAGCGCAGCGTACGTAAAGCCACCCGTAAGTATCGAGTAGACAATCCCCACAGTCAGTTGGTAGCCCAATTTGCGATCGCGCTATTTGAGCAAACTCGCGGACTGCTGCACACATGGGGACCGGTAGAACGGGAAATCCTATGGGCCGCAGCAATGCTTCACAACTGTGGTCATTTTGTTAGCCATGGGTCTCACCACAAGCATTCCTATTATTTAATTCGCAATGGTGAGCTGTTGGGTTTTACCAGCACTGAAATCGAGCTCATTGCCAATATTGCTCGCTACCATCGTAAAAGTGCCCCTAAGCCTAAGCATGAGCCCTATAAAGCGTTGACCAAAACTAACCGAAAAATTGTCAGTCAGCTTAGTGCAATGCTGCGGATAGCTGTAGGGTTGGATCGGCGACGGCTAGGTGCGATCGCAAGTTTTCAAACAGCCTATAAGTCTAAGGCCCAAACCATGGCCCTGCACTTTACCCCAGCCCAGCCTAATGACAGCTGCGAACTAGAAATGTGGAGCGTCAACGATAAAAAAGACTGCTTTGAGCAAGAATTTGATTTGACTCTAACCATGAAGCCCACTCAAAAATGAGGATTTAAGAATGCCTTATTTTTTCCATACAGGCATTTTATAAAACACCGCTGCAGCCATGACCACTGATACTCAGCAGACCTGGGATACCCAACGCTATCAGGATCAACATAGCTTTGTTTGGCAGTATGGGACACCGCTGCTCGATCTGCTCAATCCACAGCCGGGGGAGCACATTCTAGATTTAGGCTGTGGCACCGGTCAGCTTACCCAAGCCATTGCCGAAACCGGTGCCATCGTTGCTGGCATTGACGCCGACGCTGACATGATAGCTGCGGCTCAGACCCACTATCCTCACCTATCTTTTGCCGTCGGCGACGCCCGCGATTTTCAAGTGCCGCAGCCCGTTGACAGCATTTTCTCCAATGCCACACTGCATTGGGTCAAACCACCCAAGCAAGCTGTCCAAGCCATCGTCAAGGCGCTTAAACCGGGGGGTAAATTTGTCGCTGAACTTGGTGGAAAGGGCAATGTTGAGAAAATTGTTAGCGCGGTTGAAGTCGCTAGACAGCAGACAAACCTGAGCCCCTGGTACTTTCCCAGTCTGGGCGACTACGTTCACCTTTTAGAACGCCACGGACTAGAGGTCATCTCAGCGGCCCTCATCGATCGTCCCACCCCCCTCAACGAAGGTGAGCGAGGTCTTAGAAACTGGCTCACAATGTTTGGTCAGCATCTGCTCGCAGGACTTACCCCCAGTGAGGCAACCGTCATTATCAACCGAGTCGAAGATCGTTTACGTTCCCAACTGTATGACGGTCATCAGTGGAGCGCAGACTATCGTCGATTACGACTGATTGCTATCAAACCGGCTTAGGCAATCGCCTACAGAATTAGGCCATTGGACAATTTTGAGAAAGCCTTTCCGCTATGATGCAATGATGAAGCAGGCCCATCTGACATCTGCGGCATTATCTTCATGGCATCGCTACAGCGTTGGACGAACGTTGGCAGGCGCTGTGAATTACAGCAGTTCATGGACCTGACATCGGCATCACGGAGCGGCTTAAATTATGACAAATGCAGTGCTAGAAAGCGATTTGGATCTTGAAGCACTCAATCAGACCTTAAGCCAGATGGACGCTGCCGAGTTTGTCGCATGGGGTGCCGACACATTTGGTGACGGGCTGGTCATGAGTACCAGTTTTGGGATTCAATCAGCGGTTATGCTGCATTTGGTAACTCAAGTGATGCCGAATGTTCCTGTTATTTGGATAGATACGGGATATTTACCCGCTGAGACCTATCGGTTCGCAGACGAGCTCACTCAGCGCCTAAATTTAAATCTCAAGGTCTATCAATCACCTATGAGTCCGGCTCGGATGGAAGCCCTCTATGGCCGACTCTGGGATCAAGACAATGTAGAAGCGTTTAATCGCTACGACTACATCCGCAAAGTCGAACCGATGCAGCGGGCACTCAATGAGCTAGAGGCCAAAGCCTGGCTAGCCGGATTACGTTCTCATCAAACATCCCATCGGCAGACGCTGGGGCGCATTGCCCAGCAAAATGGCATTTATAAGCTCCACCCAATTTTGTCCTGGCACTCGCGAGATATATATAACTATCTGACCACCTACGATTTGCCCTATCATCCTCTATTTGAGCAAGGCTATGTCACCGTAGGCGACTGGCACTCTAGCCGACCCATGACAGCAGCCGACGAGGATGAGCGCGACACTCGATTTAAGGGTCTAAAGCAGGAATGTGGGCTACATTTGCCCCAAACTCAAGGGGAAGCCGAAAGCTTAAATTCGAGTTCGTTGTAGCGAGAGCAGCAAACCCTCATACCCACGATGGCGCTATCTCATTTATTTAAGTCTTTAGCCCCAAAGGCTGGAACTACTGGATTAATTGAGTGTTTGGGACTACTGCTCTCAGGGATGTTGATGGGGGCGTGGCCAACGTGGTCCCTGGCTTGGATCGCACTGGTGCCGCTGTGGCTGGTTGTGTATCGCGGCGTGGGGATACGCTATGGCATTTTATGCGGTCTGCTGTGGGGAATCGGCTATCAGGGAACGCTGCTCACCTGGGTGCTGCACTTACACCCACTGATGTGGTTGGGGATACCTTGGCTTGGCAGTATTGCGATCGCAGCTGCCGCCTACCTGTTCGTCGTTCTGTGGGGAGCGACTATTCCTGCAGTTTGGGTGTGGCTGCTAAGCACATTGCAGCGGCGAGTATCTCTAAGTCGCTGGGGTCAGATTTTAGTCGGTACTACACTCTGGTGTAGCCTTGAAGCATTGGCCAGCTTGACACCGATCTATGGCACATCTCTAGCAATTACCCAAAGTCCGGGTAATCTTGTCGGCCTACATCTGGCTCGTCTATCGGGCTATTTAACTATCACCGCTGCCCTAGTCGCCGTTAACGCTCTAGTGGCAGCTGGGCTGTTTTCATCGGTTCAGATCCGTGAGCGCGGTATCTATCACCGCTGGCTTTTGGCAGCCCTGGCCCTACTGGGTGCGATACATCTAGTGGGCTGGAATCTCTACCTGCGTCCCCTAGCTAATGATGAAACCGAGACTCTTCGCATCGGTATTATTCAAGGCAATATTCCCACCCGCGAAAAGCTCACTCCGGCCAATATTCGCCTTGCTCGCGATCGCTATCTCAACAGCTACAAACGGCTAGCGGCTAGCGGAGCCAACGCCGTACTGACGCCAGAGGGCGCGATTCCTGATCTATGGAATCCCAGACTGCGAGATAGCAATCTGTTTTATCAAGCGGTGCAGGCCACAGAGGTTCCCCTGTGGTTAGGCACCTTTGTCTTAGCCTCGACTGAAGACTTTCATATATATCAGAGTCTCCTAGCACTGTTGCCAGAGTCTTTGCAAGAAGATCTATTAGACAACAAGCCCGTAGTCAATCAATATAACAAAATAAAGCTGGTTCCCCTGGGAGAATATGTTCCACTCCAGTGGCTGCTAGGAGGACTGATCGATCGTCTATCCCCCTTGGATACTACAATGATTCCTGGTGCGGCACAGCAACCCCAGTTTGCTTCCGGTGTGGGGCCTGCTGCAGTTGGAATCTGTTACGACTCTGCCTATGGATGGATTGTGCGTCGTCAGGTAGCTCAAGGTGGGCAGTTTATCCTAACGGCGTCCAACAATGATCCCTATCCACGGCGGATGATGGGCCAGCACCACGGTCATGATGTCATTCAAGCGATCGCAACAGATCGCTGGGCCGCTCGGAGCACAAATACTGGTTTGTCAGCGATCGTAGATCCCCATGGCCGAACTCAGTGGAGTTCAGAACCTAACACCTATGACGCCCAAGTAAACACCATTTATCGACGCGACACAAAAACAGCCTATGTCCGCTGGGGAAATTGGCTAGTGCCGCTATTATGGATGCTCAGCGTTGGCTGCATCGTTCGCAGCAGCAAGACAGCGTCTTCATAAGCCTAAACAGACCGTTTGGTAGTCTCCCACGAGGTCAATATGAAATCCTTTCAAGCTAGCACCATTATCGAGCGTCCCCCAGCTACTGTCTGGTCTGTTTTAACCGATGCAGCGGGCTATTCAGATTGGGCCACGGGCACCCATCGGCTTGAAGGCCAGATTACAGAGGGCGGAGTGCTAAAGCTTTTTACCCAATCTAAGCCGCAACAGCCCATGACTCTCACAGTCAAAGACGTTGTTGCGCCTAGAACATTCACCCTCTCTGGTGGTTTACCCTTAGGCTTGTTTAGAGGCAACCGTACCTGCACCCTGACGCCGCTCGCAGACAGCCGTACTGAATTTATAATGAAGGAAGTCTTTACAGGGCCGCTAGAGCCGATCTTAGGTCGCATGCTTCCTGATCTGACTCCCTCCTTTGAGGAGTTTGCAGCCGGACTCAAACAGCGGTGCGAGCGCTGAGCGATGATATCCGCCTCTGCTCAGTCAGGTTATAGCGCCTACTGCCCTCATACCGAAGTAACCTGGCAGTTGCCTCGTACCCGCGCAGCGGAGTCTATCGCCAAAAGGCTAATGGAGCAGCTTAGCAGCACGTCTCCACCAACAGGCCGACTGTATGGCGTCCTACTTGCCCACACCATCTCGGGTAAGCCGTGTACGCTGCATGCCTATTCGGGCTCATTGGCGACAGCAGGCGAATGGGTGCCCCCCCTAACGGTCTCCGCTCAGATGAGCGTGCTAGAAACCGAGGTTCTACAAAAGCTTAATGAGCTTAAAACAAAATTAATAGCGTTAGATCAGCTGCCAGTACATCAATGCTATCAACGGCTAGCTCAGCAGCACGCAGAGCAGCGACATCAGCTGGCCCTCACTCACCAACAGAGAAAGCAAAATCGCGATCGCCGCCGCTGCCAGTACCAAAACACACTAGAAAAAGGGGCTCTGTCTAAGGCATTGGATCGCCTCAAAAGAGAAAGTCAGCAAGACAGTCGAGAACGCTGTCGTCTCAAACAGTTACACAAACAGACTCTAGCTCCTCTGAGCCAAGACATTGACCGCGTCCAGCAGCAACAAAGAAACCTCAAACAAACATACACTGCTCTCTCTAAACAGTGGCAAACCCAAATGCAGCGCGTCTATACCGCTGAGATGACGGATAAATATCCAGGTCTCATCCTAAAAGATGTTGTTAGCGATTTGCAATGTAGTATCAGCGCTAGTCTGCTAGAACGCGCCGCAACAAAACTGCTCTACCACGCAGCAATCAATCAGCTCAGCCCCATAGCGATGGCTGAATTTTGGTGGGGCCCACCCCAAGGAGGCTACAGTCCAGGGCAGTTCTATGGAGCCTCGTCAGCAGAGTGCCAAACGCTGATGCGTGTCGCCCAGATAGCGCCCCCTTCAAAATCTTGGATAGATAGAAAACTAGATATCGATGCTCGGGGTGACGCTGCTAGGAAGAAACCGTCAGATCGCAGCGGCAACCGATCGGGCTATGTCTCAAATTCGCGATCGCAAAAGCCGCCTGTCATTCTTTATCAAGATGAGAGCCTGATAGTGGTTGATAAACCTGCCGGACTGCTTTCAGTTCCGGGACGACGATACCAGCAGCAGGATAGCGTACTCAACCGGCTGCGCTATCAGCTATCAAACGATGCCTTACAAGTCGTTCATCGGTTAGATCAAGCTACATCAGGGTTGCTCGTTTTAGCGGTATCACCAACGGCCCATAAACAACTCAGCCAGCAGTTTGCCCAGCGACAGGTCGGCAAGCGCTACGAAGCGATTTTGTCTCAGCCGATTGAGATCGCGTCTGGCACCATTAGTCTCCCCCTCTGGAGCAATCCTCAAGAACGCCCTAAACAATCTGTTAGCGCCGCCCACGGTAGGGCCAGCATAACCCATTTTCAGAGCGTACATGCTGGTGAACATCCACGAGTTCAGTTCATCCCCCAGACAGGGCGCACTCATCAGCTCCGTGTCCATGCCGCCCATCCGCAAGGACTAAACTCACCTATTTTAGGAGACGGGCTGTATGGAGGGTCTACCCCTACAGAACGGCTATATCTCCATGCAGCATCACTAGAGTTCGTCCATCCGCGAACCCATCAGCCGCTGTGCTTTGCAAGCGATGTCCCGTTTTAGGGCTGGCTATCGGTCTAAGGGTATAGATCCTAAGACAACAGCGCCAAAAACCACTAAGCTACAGGCATAGCGAACAGATCCGCTATGGCCGCTACCATGTTTACGCTGGGAAGACGCTCAAGCCAGAGAAACGCCCGTTCGTCCCATAAGCCACTATGGATTTTCTACTTTGGAGTTTGGCACTGCTAGGAGCCATTTGGGCAGCTCATTGGGGAGCCGATCAGCTGTCTGTGCCTCTACAAAAGCTTCGTCAGCAGTGGGGACTATCTGAAGCTGCTGGGGCTGCCTTTGTCGCCTTGGCAACCGCCAGTCCAGAAATTGGCACCAATACGGCCAGCGCGGTCAAAGGGCTGTCTGATATTGGGTTGGGCAATCTGCTGGGTAGCAATATTATCTCTGTACCGGCCATTGTTGCGGTCGCCTATTTTGCCAATCGCAGCCGTCCTCAAGATGCCACCGCTTCGGGTTCACCGCTACCGGCTCGCCATCTGCTGCGGGTCAAGCGTGAGGCGCTAACGGTACAGGCACTGCCTTACCTGGCTGTAATTGGTATCGCCGCGCTGCTGACGCTGCCCCCTCCATGGCAAGGGCTACAGCCCATTGATGGCTACATTATGCTGGGAATCTACGGAGTCTATCTGGCCCAGGCTATCCTGCGTAAACGAGAGCACAGGCAGACCGTACGCTGGTCTCAGCAAGAAATTTGGGTTGCGATCGCAGGTATCCTCTCACTCTCTTTTGGCGCTTACCTCACCGTGACGGCCACCGAACAACTTGTGTCCATCCTCGGCATTTCCCAGCTCATTGGCGGACTGTTTATTACCTCTACTCTGAGCATTGCCCCCGAGGTCTTCGCCACCTGGAGTGTTGCCCGCAGTGGTCAGGTAACAGCTGCCACCACCAGCGTAATTGCCGACAACACCGCTACTATGTCTCTGGCGTTGGTGCCATTGGCCCTGGTAAGCACACCTATCGAAGACATGCCGATGTTCTTAGTCAACTTAGGGTTTGTTGCTTTATTTGCAGCGGCCTACGGAGGCATGATCCGCTGGGGTGATGAGCAGGACCAATATAGCTTTGAGCTATGGGAGGTGGCTGCGCTAGGAGGTCTCTATGGCGTGTATCTAGTCGTTATTCTGTTGATTATTCTATAAACGAGAGACTGCCTAACTTAAGGCTGACATCATTGCCTGCTGGGCAACCGTTTGATACAGACTTGTAAAATGGGCATTCAATACCTGTGCATCGCTAGCCGGTAGCGGCATTGGCCCCAAGAGATCCAGCACCGTTTGGTCTGCGGGAGTAATCACAACAAGCGATGAATCCAGTGGAGTGTCATACTGCCAAAAGTTCTCTAAATCGAGGGTTTGAGACTTTGGCTCAGGGGCAACAACAATCTCTTCTGGATCGTCAGCCTCCGTTTCCACAGGATTTTCGGCTACCTGCTGTTTACGCCTTTCGCGAATAGCCGCAATAATTTGCTCTTTGGTACGACCCCGCAGCTGAAAGAGTACAAACGGCTCCTCCCGAAAAGCATCCGCTAGCTGGTAGTAAACAGCCGCAATATGTTTGCACGGGTTTTTAGGGTCGGGACAGTCACACTTAGAGTGCACATCCGCGAGGGTAAAGGGAAACAGGCTCAACCCGTTAGCCGTAAACACGCTCTCAATATCGGCTGGCATTTCACCTGCTAACAGCTGGGCCGAGTAAAGCGCCTTTTGCGATAGCGTATCAATCACAAACGCCCAGTCTTCATCGGCAAAGCGGTCGATCCAAATGGAGAGCTTGTAGGGGTCAGCAGCGGTGCCTTGAACAGAGGCAAAGACTTTGGATTCTTTGAAGTCGAGCTTGAGAATATGACCTTCGCGGGCATAGCGACGGCCTCGCTCTAGACGCTTTTTGAACCGGTAGGAGTTGAGCAGGTCCACCCACTGTTGTACCCACAAGGCTTCGGATTCGAGTTCATAGGGATTGGCAGCGGCTTGGTAAGAGGTCATGGGCGTTGGAGATAGTTGTAATGGGTAAAAAGAGAGTGGATAGAGATAGTTTCTAGGATGAGAAGAGAATTAGCGGAAAGAGACAGAATGCATAGCACAACTTTGATAACCTATCCCCTCCTGGGAGGGGCTCCGGGGTGGGTAGCCATTGGCGCTAGCGATCGAGACCCACCCCGCCTGCGGCACCCCTCCCGAGAGGGGACTATTCAAGAATTTGGCTCATCTTCTCCAAATTGAGCACCTCGTTTAGTTTATCCTCAGGCATCAGATCTTTTTCTAACACGAGCTGGCGCATGGACTTTCCGGTTTCCAACGATTCTTTGGCGATGGCGGCAGCATTGAGATAGCCGATGTGGGTATTCAGCGCCGTTACTAGAGCCAGACTACCTTCAGCGAAATCACGACAGCGGTCGGGGCGGGCAGTGATACCGGCCAGACAGCGTTTGTCGAGGGCACTGATAGTGTTACCCAGGATTTCGATACTATGAATCAGGTCATAGGCAATTAGGGGCATCATCACGTTTAGCTCCAGCTGACCGGCCTGGGCAGCGCAGGCAATGGCCTGATCGTACCCCATGACTTGAAAGCAGACCATGGAGGTCATTTCGGCCATAACCGGATTGTATTTCCCTGGCATGATGGAGGAGCCTGGCTGGACTGGGGGTAGCTGAATTTCTTTGAGACCGGTTTTGGGGCCAGAATCGAGCAGGCGTAGATCGTGGGAAATTTTGACCAGATCTTGAGCCAGGTTGCGGAGGGCGCTGGAGACCGACACAAAGGGAGCCATACTCTGCATGGCGGCCATCAGGTGGGGGGCGCTGGTGAGGGGCTGCCCGGTAAAGCTAGCTAATAGCTCAGCCACCCGATAGCGATACTGAGGATGGGTATTGAGACCGGTGCCGGTGGCACTACCGCCAAGGCCCAGCACGCAAAGATCCTGGGCGGCAGTGCGCAAACGCCGGAGATGATCGCTAAGGATCACTTCCCAGGCGCGAAAGCTTTCGCCCAGGCGAATGGGGACCGCGTCCTGCATGTGGGTACGGCCCGAGCGGACAATGTCTTGGAATTCGGTGGCTTTGGTTTTAAGGGTTGCGATCGCACCCTCCAACCCCGGATACAGCGTATGCTCCAACGCCAGCAGCCCGCCAATGCGAATGGCGGTGGGAATCACGTCATTAGTAGACTGACCATAGTTGACATGGTCGTTGGGGCTAACGCGACTGTAATTGCCCTTTTCATCGCCCAGCAGCTCCAGGGCCCGGTTGGCTAGCACCTCATTAACATTCATGTGGTGGGAGGTGCCTGCTCCGGCCTGATACACATCCACAATGAACTGATCGCGCAGACTGCCCTTGAGGATTTCATCAGCGGCGCTGACGATAGCTTGAGAAAGTTCGGTGGGGATGCAGTCGAGTTCGCCATTTGCGATCGCAGCCGCCTTCTTAATCAGTAAACAAGCATCCACATAGGTGGGTAACGGCTTCAGACCGCTAATGGGAAAATTCTCCACCGCCCGCAGGGTCTGAATACCGTAATAGGCTGCCGAGGGAATTTCTTTTTCCCCCATGGAGTCTTTTTCAATGCGGCTGGCGGTAGGTTCAGTCATTGGGTCTGGTCTTAATAATTGTCGTCATTTGCCGGGTGGCCAATGTTGATAGTAGCGGTAGACCGAACTTCTTTACACCTCTACGGTAGCAATTGTGACGGTGGCTCACAGGTTAGCTGCATCGGGTCACCGGCTGGGTGGGTAAAAGACAGACAGTGGGCATGGAGCCAGTAGCCACAGTCGCTGGGAATCGCCGTACCGTCCGGGTGAGGCTGTCCTCCTGATATGTAAAGCGGATCGCCCAGCAGAGGATAGCCCATAGCCGCTAGATGAATCCGAATTTGATGGGGTCTGCCGGTCAGGATAGTGACATCTAACAAGGTGGCATCAGGCCACCGCTGCACCACAGTACAGTCACTCTGGGCATCGAGACCGTCTGGATTTACACCATAGATGTACCCCAGCTGGGGATAGGGAACCTTGCCGATGGGATGAGTTACAGAAAACTGCTCAGGCAGGTCCTCCGCTGGGCCAATTAGGGTGCGATAGGTTTTGACTAGCTGGCGCTGACGCAGCTGCTGGCTGAGGTGGGCACGGGCCGCTTTGGTTTTAGCGATGAGCAAAATGCCGGAAGTGCCCCGACCCAGCCGATGAATCGGGGCGGCTGTGGGATAGCGCTGACGCAGCTGCCAGAGGAGCGTATTTTGCAGAAAACGACCGCCGGGGAGTACGGGCAAACCTGAAGGTTTATTGACCACCAGCAGAACGTCGTCTTCATAGATCGTGGCGATATCTAGAGGCGCTGGGGGTTCCTGCCACGGCGGGCGATGGTAGCTGAGACGATGTCCGGGGACTAGGGGGGTATCGGGTCTTGTGGGCTGGTCATTGAGCAGCACCTGGCCAGAGCTGATGCGGTGTTGCCAGGTGGCGCGATCGGAGTGGCGATAGTGATGGGTGTAATAGTCAATCACGGTGGCCCGGTTTTGGGAGATACGAGCTAATGAATGAGCGGTGATGCGATCGCAATAAACCCAACCATCATTAAAAACCGGAGGGTGGTCGCTAACCACCCTCCGGGGACCGACACGATGAATTTGACCACCCGTGTCTTTCAAATACCTACCGCTTAAACAAACCAGCGACGCCATTTTTAACCTGGTCAGCCAACGCCTGTACGCCACCGGCAATACCCGGCTTAGGCGGAACTGCGACCGTAATCGGCTCATCCTTAAACGCCTTTACCCGATAGCCGTATTCCAGATTGGTCTTATTCTTTCGCAGAATCGGATAAATCCGAAACGCTCCCTGGAGCAGGTCTTCTTCGCTAGCAAAAATCGCCCGGTCAATATCCACAGAGCGCTTGACTGCCACCACGCCCACCGGGTACCACTGCTTTTTATCCTTGATGCGAATGTGTACCTCAAACTCAGGATCGCCCGAGGAGCGGCGCTTATCCATTTCCTGAGAGGCTTCCTGCCGCCGCTTAGTGCGCTCCGACACCTTGGGTTTAGGTTGAACTTTGCCGAATCCGCTGGCCATGGAAAATACCTCGTAAGGTTTACTCTTATTAAAAGTTTACATCGATTTAAGAAATCGCGGATCGGTATGCACCGTATAGATGGTGTCCTCCATGGGTAGCTGCTAGGCTTAAATGCGCTCTACCGGCATAAATCTTTGAATACTAAAACGGGTCCGCTCTACGCCATTCTTGCCTACGGTTCCTGGGGGCTGCTGCCCATTTATTGGAAATTTTTGCAGGCCGCTTCACCGCTTGAGGTGTTGAGCCATCGCATGGTGTGGTCGCTGGTATTTCTGGGCCTAATTTTGACCCTGCAGCAGCGTCTCTCAGAATTGCGTAAGCTGCCGCGTCGTCAGGTACTGGGGCTGTTGCTCACGGCGGTGTTACTCAGTGCTAACTGGGGGCTGTATATCTATGGCGTGAATACAGACCAGGTGGTGGAGACCAGTTTGGGATATTTTATTAATCCGCTGGTGTCGGTACTGTTGGGTTTTGTAGTACTGCGAGAGAGACTTTACTCAGGGCAGTGGGTGGCGGTGGCCCTGGCCACCATCGGTGTTGGCTACTTTATCTGGCAGTTTGGCTCAGTCCCTTGGATTGCCCTAAGTTTGGCAGGTACCTTTGCCCTCTATGGCCTGCTACGCAAAGTAGTCGCCGTATCTCCCATGGTGGGTCTCGCTGTAGAAACTGCCCTAATGACTCCCGTCGCATTGTTGATGATTGCTTATTGGGGCACCACCGGATTAGGTACTTTCGGCAGCAGTCCTGTACTAACGTTGTTGTTTATCGGTGCAGGTGTCGCCACCTCCATGCCGCTACTCTGGTTTAACAACGCCGCTAAGCGATTATCGCTGTCTACTTTAGGGTTCTTTCAATACGTGGCCCCATCGCTGCAGCTCATCCTAGGCGTATTCCTATACCAGGAACCCTTCACCCAAACACACCTAGTCAGCTTCAGCTGCATTTGGACAGCCTTACTGATTTATTCAAGTACATCTTTGTTACAGCCAAAATTGACACCCAAAAAGCCATGATCAGGCGCCTGTTCAGATGCTCTCTCATTATCAGTATTCGGGCACCAGTTTGATAGCAGATCACACTCTTAAAACCTTTGCTGTTTAGGAGTTCTAATGTGCTCAGTGGACTTGAGCAAAAGCCCACTTTCATAGCCGGTGTTGTACGTTTACCGAGTATCCAATGGGGGTGGATTGTCTAGACCTGTGACTGACTGGGGGAAGATTCTCTCCCACGCGAGTATAGACTTCATCTTCTTCGAAATTTACATCAGAGCCTTCCGGAGCTGGCAGTGATCGGTGTTCTGCTTGGTCTGTTAATCCTTGGCTCCAACACAAAATGATGATGATGATGTGGGATTTTCCAAATATATGGCCAACCGCACGGGCACCAATGCTTCCTGTCCGGGCATTGATGGCAGAGTTCACCACTGTACTGGAGGTGTGTAAGCGAGCCATCACTGTTCCCATCCGTTCATTGACGCTTGCTCCAATTTTTGCATCGATATCGCTGGACCGAGGCTCCATCTTGGAGCTGGTCGAATCCTCGTTTGGCCACCTGTTGATTTCAGAAGCAGGGGACATTCTATTGGTCCAGCAAATTGGATCTATTATAGTTAGCTCCTACTTACGAACCAGTGCCGCACACCCGCATCGAGCCGGACCTGCAGCGGTAGCTGTTTTTTATGTTCTTTGACTTACTGGTTATTGACTGTTAAACACCGTCGCCACATCGTGTTAGAGTCATTGCGCACGATCACTTCAAAAGTGTAAGCAAGTGGACTTTTGTCAAGTTCGATTACCACATGCTCATATGATGTTTCCCCTACGTTAACTAGTTTCTCCTCAAATATATCGTCAGACTGTATTAAAGAGTTTGAAATATCTATAGGATTACTCGGAGGATAAGGTCTGACAATAACGTGAACACGATAATTCCAAACAGACACACTTCCTCTATTAGAGATCGAGATTTCGAGAGAGTATAGATTCTTATATATACTTGGGAAGCACCCGGCTTGTATATCAAGGTCTACCTTAGAATTGAGAATTCTTCCTCTAAAGAAACGGATGTAGGACAAGGTTCCACCTATCAGCAAGGCAAGTAATCCCACAGCCGTGGATAAAACTTCGATTAAATCTTTGTTATCTTCTAAGTCAGACAGACTTACTAAGTCAGCTTTAAAGGGGGCGTAGGCTAATAAGCCTGCCGTAATCCAGAATAGAATAGGTATGATGGGACTGCTCTCACGCCACGGTGGCTTCATCAGTTATGAACGTATGTACCAAACTAGAAGTGAAATTATAATAACAATTTGAAATAGAAATATATATTTTCTATACCTTACCGGAGTCTTAGCATTACATTTTGAATCAGAAGAGCTACAAATTGTTGGGTGTGATGAAATGTAGGTTTCCTCTAATTGCTTGAGTGGCTTTTCCCGTCGTTTGAGTGATTTTATCTTTTGCAATATTTGTTGATCATTTATTTTAGCAGCAGGAGAGAACGATTTCTGTATATTGGATTGACGGTCTCTAGTTCCATCCGCAGAATCTAAATCGAAATATCTTTTTGTGTTAGTAGGGCTTACTTTTGAGAACCTCTTACTGAAAGAATCTTCTCTCTTGTGATTACTGTCCATCAATTTACTTAACTTGTCGTCTGACAAAGGGGGCTTCGGCCTAGGCTTGCCTGGCTTATCTAATCTCAGTGGGATCTTGTCATTAGTTTTTAATCTTGATAATGGAATACTTTTGTCTGAATCAGCTTTTCTATTTTTATCGAACTGAGTCATTGTTATAGACCCCAAGCTTAAAACTCTAATGATAATTAAGACTTCATTCTAAAATCTGTCCGAATATGGAAGAAAAAGTGATATTTGCAATCTATTTTTGCGCATGCTGCCATATTAGACTGGGTTATGACTTGGAATTATCTTCTACTATGGCCAGTTGGTTTGCGCATGCTGCCATATTAGGCTGGGTTATGACTTGGAATTATCTTCTACTATGGCCAGTTGGAATGTTGGGTCACGCTAGGACGATAACCCAACCTACACGACCTAAATTTTTACAACCGCCGTATCAGCATACTGATTACCTCATCCAGCTGAGGCCTCAGGATTAATCGATTGTCTGGTACTTCGATTAGCGGGCTCCATTGGCTGGTTTCTACGTAGCGCAGATTGTGTAGCAGATGGATGGTCTGACGGATACGATCGGGATGACCGAGCAGGATATGACGGATTGAACCGCCGGTTGGCAGACTGCTGGAAAAATCGGCAGGCAGACTGGGCGGCACCTGAGGTGCCTGATTTTGAAAAGTCATAGGGGCATTTTCCTTTATATGGCGGGCGTTTAACCCACGAAACGACAGGGAGGAAAGCCCCAAAAAGATAGCCACCCTGCAACTAAAAACAGGGTGGCTGTAAAATGCTCACAG
>JBHJIL010000060.1:0-48145 GCA_050043465.1 Leptolyngbyaceae cyanobacterium | reverse complement strand
TAGATTTTTCTCTCGTACTTAACGATGAACTATCGTTTTCGTCTTCACGTAGTTGTTTCGACCAGCAGCAGCTTGAAGCATTTTGGCCAGAAGCCTTAGAGCTGACCCGCCAAATTGAGGATAAATTACGGCGCGCGTCTTTACTGAGTAGACTGGCCGAGCATCTGCCAGAACTGTGGCCAGAAGCCTTAGAGCTGACACGCCAAATTAAGGATGAATTATGGCGCGCGTCTGCACTGAGTAGACTGGCCCAGCATCTGCCAGAAGCATTATGGCCAAAAGCCTTAGAGACGACCCGCCAAATTAAGGATGAATCATCGCGCGCGTCTGCGCTGCGTAGAATGGCCGAGCATCTGCCAGAAGTATTGTGGTCTGAGTCACTCGATATTGTCTGGACTATTGAAGATAAATACTATTGCTCCAATGCTTTGCAAGCGTTTCTACCTAACTTAGAACAGCTCTCTATTCCTTTCACAGACTGGGCTGAGGTGTTGAACGTTTTGGCATATCAAAATCGTTCACAGCTGATTGCAGCATTGCCCGAGAGTCAGCCGACCATTATTCGGCTAGGTGGCAAGCAAGCTTTTTTCGGAACTCTGCAAGCAGTTCGCGACGTTTGCCAGCAATGGCCATGATATTTCATCAACAAAAACTTGCTACTGTTGAGCCAGCGCGATTAAACCGCTAGGGTGTATAGAGCACACTGACTCGGCCAAGCAAACCCAGAATGCGATACCTGATTACTAGCGCACTTCCCTACATCAACGGAATCAAGCACCTGGGCAACCTAGTCGGCTCAATGCTGCCCGCTGACGTATACGCCCGATTCCTCCGTCAAGAAGGCGAAGAGGTACTATACATCTGCGCCACCGATGAGCACGGCACCCCAGCCGAAATCGCCGCTCTAGAAGCAGACCTAGACGTCGCCGAATTCTGTACCCGTCAGTATCAAAAACAAAAGGATATCTACGAACGCTTTGGTCTATCCTTTGACTACTTTGGCCGCACCTCAGCCCCCGAAAACCACGAGCTAACCCAGCACTTCTACCGGCAGCTGGCCGAACACGGCTTTATCGAAGAACGCGAAATCAGTCAGATCTATTCATTAGAAGACGAACGCTTTTTGCCAGATCGCTACGTCACCGGCACCTGCCCCAACTGCGGCTACGAAAAAGCCCGCGGCGATCAGTGTGAGAACTGTACCAAGGTGCTATCGCCGACGGATCTGATCGATCCGCGCTCGACAATTTCTGGCAGCACCGATCTGGAAGTACGTACCTCGAAGCATTTGTTTTTATTGCTAGACAAGCTTAGCGACGAGGTCCGCACCTGGGTCGAGCAGCAAACCCAGTGGCCCACCCTCACCAAGTCCATTGCCCTCAAGTGGCTCAATGAAGGGCTGCAAAGCCGGGGCATTACCCGCGACCTCACCTGGGGCGTACCGGTCCCGGCAGAAGGCTTTGACGGCAAGGTGTTTTACGTATGGTTTGATGCACCCATTGGCTATGTGTCGGCTACCAAAGCCTGGGGCACTGAGACCGGCAACGACTGGGAAAGCTGGTGGAAAGGCGGCGACCAGGTGCACTACACCCAGTTTATGGCCAAGGACAATCTGCCCTTTCATACGATTATGTGGCCCGCCACCATCCTGGGCAGCCGCGAATCGTGGAAGATGGCCGACTATATCAAGGGCTTTAACTGGCTAAACTACTACGGCGGTAAGTTTTCGACCAGCTCTAAGCGTGGCGTGTTTCTAGACCAGGCGCTAGACATTGCCCCGGCAGACTACTGGCGCTACATGCTGATGGCCAGCGCGCCGGAATCGGCTGACTCGGCCTTTACCTGGGAGCTGTTTCAAAACCGGGTGAATAAGGAGCTGGCGGACAACCTGGGCAACTTTGTCAACCGCATCCTGAAATTTACCGCGTCTAAGTTTGGTAAGGAACTGCCCGCTGGCGGTACCCCCGGCGAGCCCGAAGCCGAGCTAGAGACCACCTGTAAAGAACTGGTAGACAAGCTGCGGGACCACCTGCGCAACCAGGAGTTTCGGCGGGCCACGGAAACTCTCAACGCGCTGTGGACAGCAGGGAATCAGTACATCGATGTGCGGGCACCCTGGTCATTGTTTAAGACTGATAAAGACGATGCTGCTGTCGTGATTCGCACCTGTATTAATCTGATACGGCTGTATGCGATCGCAAGTTCCCCCTTTATCCCCCACACCGCCAACGCCCTTTACGATGCGCTGCAGCTCACTGAGGCAGAACGCAATAGCACCATGGCCGCCGCCACCGACCTGACGGTGCTAGCACCAGGACGCGCTTTTGATGTCCCGGCACCGCTGTTTCAGAAACTGGACGATGACCGCGTAGCTGAGCTAAAAGCGCAGTACGGTGGTGAATAGCCGCGACCGTTTCTAAAACACTTTTTCATTTCAAAACCGACCATGACACGCTTCCCCGTTTTATCTAAACTTGCTGTTCCTACTCTGCTGTCCGCCACGCTGCTCGGCTGTGGCACCACGGATACGTCGCCCAGCAACGAATACGGCGACCCAATTGCCACCGACGTCCCCTATGTGGCCGTGACTCAGATTGTCGAGCATCCAGCCCTAGACGCGGTGCGCGACGGCATTCAAGACCGGCTTAAAGAGGAAGGTTACGACGCCGACGATAGCGCGTCGCTGAAGTGGGAATGGGAGAGCGCCCAGGGACAGGCGGCCACCGCCACCCAGATTGCCCAAAAGTTTGTAGGGGATAATCCAGATCTGATTGTGGCCATTGCCACACCTTCAGCCCAGGCTGTAGTCGGTCAAACCAATACGATTCCAGTGGTGTTTTCAGCGGTGACCGACCCGGTGGAGGCCGATTTGGTTACCAACCTGGCCGCGCCTGGAGGTACGGTAACCGGCGTTAGCGATCTGTCGCCCATTGGGGAGCATCTGGCGCTGATTATGCAGATCGCTCCTAATACTGAGAGCATTGGCATCATTTACAACGCAGGTGAGTCCAACTCAGTCAGCCTGGCAAAACTAATTTACACAGAAGCCGAAAAGCTAGAGCTGAGGGTTGAAGATGCGACGGTTGCCACCTCAGCTGAGGTGACTACGGCGGCGGAAAGCCTGATTGGCAAAGTCGATGCGATCTATGTGCCTACAGACAATACGGTAGTGTCGGCCCTAGAGTCGGTGATTAAAGTCGGTGATGACAACGACGTGCCCGTGTTTGCTGGGGATACCGATTCGGTGGAGCGGGGGGCGAGCGCAACCGCGAGCTTTGACTACTACGAAGTCGGTCGCCAAACCGGTGAGATGGTGGCCCGCATTT
Source organism: Leptolyngbyaceae cyanobacterium (assembly GCA_050043465.1). Lineage (GTDB taxonomy): Bacteria > Cyanobacteriota > Cyanobacteriia > Phormidesmidales > Phormidesmidaceae > Leptothoe. The sequence continues at coordinate 44,819 of JBHJIL010000060.1, read as the reverse complement.
TAGACGGAGCCAACCCCGGCGATATCCCGGTAGAGCTAGCCAAAACCGTTGACCTAGCCATCAATCTCGAAGCCGCCGAAGCCATGGGGGTAACAATTCCTGAAACGCTTCAGGCTACCGCCGACCAGATATTTGAAAAAAAAGAAGAAGAATAGCCACGTCAGGCTAAGGAGACTCAAAGCCCCCAAGATTGGGGGTTTGGGGGCCTGAACAACTTTTAGCCACTTCGACAGTCGCTCACGTATAGCAAATCCTTTAGTGAAATCGCTGTAGACCATTGGTTCGCAAGCGTATCCGTCAGCCGGTCTATGGACGTATATTAGAAGGCTAGCTTATCTGTGTTCTGTCTCGCCCTATGTCCTTTGTTGCATTTCTAGGAGCGATTGAAACCGGTTTGCTCTATGGCTTTCTCAGTCTGGGGGTATACCTGTCGTTTCGGGTGCTGAAGTTTCCTGATCTGACCGTAGATGGGAGCTTTCCCCTAGGAGCTGCCGGCGTGGCAACGCTGATCACCAATGGGGTAAATCCCTGGATGGCGACAGCTGTGGCCATGGTGGCGGGGGCGATGGCAGGGCTGTGTACCGCTATTCTCAGCGTTCGGTTTAATATCCTCAATTTGCTGGCCAGCATTCTCACCATGATTGCGCTTTACTCGATTAATCTGCGGATTATGGGACGGCCCAATGTGCCGCTGCTCAATCAGCCCACTTTATTTGACGGCCTAGGGAGCGTGCTGCCTATATCGGTTATTTTGCTGGTGGGGCTGGGGCTGACAAAGCTAGCGCTAGATTATTTTCTCACTTCAGACCTGGGTCTGGCGATGCGGGCCACGGGACTAAACTCGGTGATGGCCAGTGCCCAAGGCATTTATACCGACCGGCTGATTTTGTTGGGTATGGCCATGAGCAACGCGCTGGCAGCACTGGCGGGAGCGCTGTTTGCCCAGGTCAATGGCTTTGCCGATGTAGCCCTGGGCGTCGGTACCGTGGTGGTGGGACTGGCTACGGTAATTTTGGGTGAGGCCATATTTCCGAGCCGCACCGTTCGCTGGGCCACGCTAGCGGTGATTGCGGGCTGTTTGCTCTATCGCCTGGTGATTGCCATGGCGCTAAATGCGGACTTTCTGGGGCTGCGGGCTCAGGACCTGAACCTGGTGACGGCAATGATTGTGGTGCTGGCTCTCGTATTGCCAAAGGCCAACCTTTTAGCCAAAATCAGGCGATAGGACCGTTATAAAAACGCCCCGATATGATTTCCCTGACCGATATTTATGTGACGTTTAATCCGGGGACGCCTCTGGCAAAACCGGCGCTGCGAGGAGTGGACCTGACCATAGGGACTGGGGAATTTATTGCGGTGATTGGCAGTAACGGGGCGGGCAAGTCTACGCTGCTCAATATTATTAGCGGCGATATTTTATGCGATCGCGGTCAGGTCAACATCGATGCTGACACGGTAACCACCTGGCCCACAGCACGACGGGCGGAGTTGGTATCTCGGGTATTTCAGAATCCTCTGGCGGGTTCCTGCGCCGACCTCACCATTGAAGAAAACCTGGTGCTGGCGTTTCGACGAGGACAGCTGCGGGGACTGCGACCGGCGCTTAACCCTCGATTACGGGATCAGTTTCGCTCCAGGCTGGCCAGCTTGGACCTGGGTTTGGAGAATCGGCTGTGCGATCGCATCGGTTTGCTATCTGGCGGTCAGCGTCAGGCATTGAGCCTGGTAATGGCGACTCTAGCTCCAGCTAAAATCCTGCTGTTGGATGAACACACGGCGGCCCTAGACCCCAAAACCGCTCAATACATTATGCAGCTAACTGAGCAGCTGGTTAGGGAGCATCGGTTAACTACCTTAATGGTGACCCACAGTATGCGCCAGGCCCTGGCTGTGGGTAATCGCCTGCTGATGCTGCATGAGGGACAAATCATTTTTGACGCTCTCGGGGCAGACAAGGCCGATCTCACCCTTGACGATCTGCTGAAGCGATTTTCCACCAGTGACGCTTTAAGTAACGACAGCCTACTGCTGGGATAGTGGGTAGCGCCTTAAAATCACGAGCATCTGAGAGCTTAACGTAAGTTACCAAAGTAAAGTCAGATTTCTAAAAAAAAGCTTAAGGACGAAGATGCCATTTTGTCACCCTTGATGCAGCTAAGCCCATATGAATCAATTACTCTAGGTTTCAATCTGACGGCAATACAGGCGGCGGAGCCCCCTAATTTAAGTTAGGGAAGAAAAATATTTCTAATAAAAGTTACATTACTTAAAATATGATAGTCTTGTTTTAACAAGAAAGCAGCATCACTACCTTTGTAAGCAATCCATTCAGGTTTCCACTTGGCTATCCGGCTGGTCACCTGCACGTAGCCTAATTTTCTCCGCGCACATCTTCTATTTGTCTGTATGGAGAAACATCCGACACCCTAAAATCGACAGATTTATCAAAGGTTTATGGATTTGCTTTTCCTTGAACGCATTCGTTAACTCTACATTCACCTGTTGTGTCTTCCACCCTTCTTGTTTGAAGGGCACCTTTCGATTCCTCTGTAGTTTTGCGCTCTGTCACATTTATGAAAGCTCCTCAGACCTCCAGCGATTTGGTTCGCACCTACCTTAAAGAAATTGGCCGGGTACCGCTCTTGACCCATGAGCAAGAAGTTGTCTACGGCAAGCAGGTGCAAAAATTTGTTGCTCTACAGAACTGCCGCAGCGAGCTAAGTGAGCGCCTAGAGCGCGAACCCACCGAGCAGGAATGGGCTGAGGCAGCTGAACTCTCTGTGGCTGAACTGACGCGGGCAATTGATGCAGGCGAGTTGGCCAAGCGCCGTATGGTGGAAGCTAATCTGCGTCTGGTGGTATCCGTTGCTAAGAAGTACATTAAGCGCAACGTTGACCTGCTTGACCTGATTCAGGAAGGCACCATCGGCATGCAGCGCGGTGTTGAAAAGTTTGATCCGCTTAAGGGCTATCGGTTTTCTACCTATGCCTACAGGTGGATTCGACAGGCAATTACTCGTGCGATCGCAGAAAAAAGCCGAACCATCCGGCTGCCTATCCACATCACTGAGAAGCTCAATAAGATCAAAAAAGCCCAGCGGCAGCTTTCTCAGAAACTAGGTCGAGCGGCCACCGTCGCCGAGCTAGCTGAAGAGGTCAGTCTTAGTCCCAAACAGGTTAGAGACTATTTAGAAAAATCTCGGACGCCGCTATCCTTGGATTTGCGCATTGGTGACAATCAAGACACCAACCTGGGTGACCTGTTGGAAGATCCCGGTCAGTCTCCCGAAGATTTTGCTACCCAGTCGCTATTGCGTAAGGATCTAGACCGACTGATGGCTGAGCTGACGCCACAGCAGCAGCGGGTGCTGCACCTACGGTTTGGTCTAGACGACGGTAAGCACATGACCCTGGCCAAAATTGGTGAGATGCTGAGCATCAGTCGTGAGCGCGTACGTCAGATTGAGCGTGAGGCCCTGACCCGGCTGCGCAAGCGTCAGGCGGATATGCGAGAGTATTTGGCCAGTTAGAGACGGGCTACATAGGCTGAGCGCAGTCAAAACCGAACTGGTTGTGTGTACTGTCTTTGCATTAGACAACTAGAAATCTAGCTATTAAGGGATGTGCTGATGACGCGCATCCTTTATTTTTGGGTAAGAACGGATAAAACCAATCAAGGAGACTATGACCGAACCGCTGACGGAGACCCAAACGATAAAACTGATTCCCAATGGTCCTGAAATTCCCGCGTTGGGAGTCGGCACCTGGTCGTGGGGAGATTCTTTGTTTTGGCAATATGGCAAGGAATATGGCGCTGATGACGTCAAGCAGGCGTTTGAAGCGTCGCTGGCGGCGGGTGTTAACTTTTTTGATACGGCTGAGGTCTATGGGTTAGGTAAATCTGAAGAACTGCTGGGTCAATTTATCCAGAAGACTGCTGTTCCGGTGGCGGTGGCGACCAAGTACTTTCCTCTGCCCTGGCGATTTAATGCCCAGGCGGTAGCTGAGACACTGACCGCGAGCCTCAAGCGGCTGCAGCTGCCGACGGTGGCTCTCTATCAGGTACACTGGCCGTTCGACTTTTTGATGGGGCAAAAGACATTGATGAACGCTCTAGCCGATGAGGTCAACCAGGGACGGATCCAGTCGGTTGGTGTGAGCAACTATTCGGCAAGTCAAATGTATGAGGCCCATAGCTACCTGGCGGAACGTGGGATTCCCCTGGCGGTTAACCAGGTGCAATATTCTCTGCTCCATCGCAAAATTGAAACTAACGGTGTGGTTAGTGCCGCCAAGGATTTAGGGATGACTATTCTGGCCTACAGTCCCCTGGCCCAGGGTCTGGTTACGGGTAAGTATACGGTCGAAGCCAATCGCTCTCCTGCCGGTGCCCGCCGGAGCGATCCACGCTTTAGTCAAAACAATCTGCGTAAAATCTCTCCGGTGATTGCCGCACTTAATGACATCGGCCAGCGCTATGACAAAACACCGGCCCAAGTGGCGCTTAACTGGCTGATTGGTCAAGGTGGAGTGGTGCCAATTCCAGGGGCAAAAAATGCGAACCAGGCCACTCAGAATGCGGGCGCGCTGGGATGGGCCATGACCGCAGCCGAGCAAAAGACTCTTGGTGAGGTAACGACTCCCTGGCTGTAGCTCGCTTATGGGTGACTCAAACGCTTGATGGGTAGCGTAATGGTAAAGGTGGTGCCCTGGTCTGGGGTGGAGCTGTAGGTAATTGTGCCGTTGTGGGTTTCGGTAATAATTTGATAGCTGATGGATAGCCCCAGCCCGGTTCCTTTACCAACGGGTTTCGTCGTAAAGAATGGGTTAAATAAATGCTCCATGGCTTTGGGTGGGATACCCGGACCGTTGTCGGTAATTGCGATCGCAATCGTCGGGTAGGCGCCCTGCCCCAGCAGCTGGGTGCGAATCTGGATAGTGCTAGGGGTTGCTTCCATCTGCTGCCAGGTACGATTGTGATCGCGCTCTTCTAGTGCATCTACTGCATTGCTCAACAGATTCATAAATACCTGGTTGAGCTGTCCGGCATAGCACTCAATCTGGGGGAGGTCTCCATAGTCTTTGATCACCTGAACCTGGGGACGCCAGGGCTGGGCCCGCAGCCGCGTCTGTAAAATGGTCAGGGTACTATCAATACCGTCATGGAGATTGACCTGTTTAATTTCTGATTCATCTAGCCGAGAGAAGATTCGTAGAGACTTGATGATTTCTCGAATCCGCTCAGTACCGACTTCCATAGACTGAAACAGTTTAGGCAAATCCTGTTTTAGAAACTCCAGCTCGATATCATCGATAACCGTTTGAATCTGGGGATGACTCTGGGGGTAATGCTGCTGATAGTTCTCAATGAGATGGACTAAATCTTGGGTGTAGTCTTTAGCATGGGTGAGATTGCCATAGATAAAGCTCACCGGATTGTTAATCTCATGGGCGACTCCAGCCACCATTTGCCCCAGACTCGACATTTTTTCGCTTTGCACCAGCTGAGACTGGGTTTTCTGCAGCTGGTTGAGCAGTACTTCTAGCTCCTGGGCTCGTGTCTGGCTTTCAGCGAGTAAATATCCTTGATGCAAGGCAATTTCCAGCTGAGCGACAACAGCTTTAAGCAGATCTAATTCATCCTGGGGCCAGGGTCGGGTGGTCTGATGGTGGATACAGGCAATGATACCTACTTGACCAGATGCCCCTCGGATAGGCAGTACTAGCATAGACTTGTTGCCCAGGGCGCTCAGGGCTGCTTTGACCGTTTCGTCATCAAGGGTGGTCACATCTTCTAGATGCAAGATTTCCTGGTTGAGCATCTTTTCTGTGAGAAAACCAAAGCTAGTGGCAGGATAGCGACCGATAAAGCTGGGCAGATCCGCTGTTTGAACTTCTGTAATTACGTCCCAGTACGGGGGATCTGCTGTCGAGACATACCAGGCAAAATGGCAGCGATCTACCCCTAAAAATGATTGAATCTCGCGTACTGTCGTATTGAGGATTTGCTCTAGATCGAGCGACGTACGAATCTGGTTGGCAATCTGATTGAGCAGCTGTTCTCGCTGAGCCTGGTGTTGAATCTTTTCGTTGGAGTCGATGAGGGCCTGTTCAACCTGCATTCGTTCTATTTCTGCCCCGACTCTGGCGGCAAAAATCTCTAGAATAAAGACCTGTCGCTCCAGCTCTTCCTCCATCGGTTCAGTGTGCATAACGACAATGTAGCCCAAGAACCGATCGCTGGGATTCAAGATTGGAATGCCAATATAGCTCTCTGCGTTGAGGGTGACGAGGGCTTCATCTTGGGGGAATAATTCTTGTACAGAGCTGCTGTAGCGACAGACCTCGTGGGTTTCTATGACATTAAAACAAGGAGTGCCATCCAAGTCGTATTCAAAATTATCACCAAAGTCGGTGTTGTTCCAGAAGGCCAGCGTTCGAGCAATTTGTCTGCCGTCCTGTTCAGACACCTGCGCAATCAGAGCGTAGCAGCCTCCCAGAGCACTGGCTAGATGCTTAACACAGGCTCGGAAAAAAGCTTCGCCTGTTTGAGCCGCTGTGCCTTTGACGATGGCATGAAACGTCTGTTCTTGACGTTTACGTTCGGCTTCTAGTCTGACTCGCTGGGTAATATCTCGTAAAGTGCATAGGGCGTGGGGTTTACCTTGATAGATATAAGGCAGACCTTTGATATCCAACTCGATCAGGCTGCCATCGCGATGCATATTGGTCGCTTGACCGCTAAAGGTATACCCTGCCTGTACGGCTGCGATACATTCTTGATAGATATGCTGAGATTCTGGATGGATATAGGTCTCAGCGGGTAAAGCGAGAAAGTCTTGGTAGGAATAGCCGTGCATCTGATGGTAGGCCGGATTGGCTGCCATCAGCTCTCCTGTTTCTAGACTAATAATTCCTAGACCGTCGGTGACCGTTTCAAAGATTTGACGATATTGGCTTCTTTGCTGGCGTAGACGTTCTTCAGCCTGCTTTAGAGCGCTGATATCTCTCATGACTGAGGATAGAAATTCAAGTTGACCATCCTCATCTCGATGGGACAAAATCACCTGAGAGACTGGAAACTCTCGACCACTTTGGCTGCGTAGCCAGGATTCTCCCTGCCACATACCCGTTTCAATCGTTAGGGGAATAGCCTCAGTCTGAATTTTTTTAAGGCTTTTTGCCGGATGACATTCCTGAATGGTGATCCGATGCAGGTCTTCTGTCTGGATCTCTAGGGCTGCGTGCCCGGCCTGGTTTAGATAGAGATGATTGCCCTGGGCGTCGCAAATGCCAACAATATCTGGGGTGGCTTCTAGAATAGATAGCAAACGCCGCTGTTCTTTTTCGGCCTGTTTGCGATCGCTAATCTCAATCATTAGACCGTCCCAGAGAATGGTCCCATCTGTCTGTTTCTCTGGTCGAGAAACAGTTTGTATCCACTTAAGCTGGCCGCTGGGTGTAACAATTCGGTGTTCGTAGTGAAGTTTGCAGAGCGTCGCCGCAGACTTTTCAATCGCCTGCTCTAGCCCATTCCGGTCACTAGGATGCACTAAACTGCAGCACTGTATAAAGTTGTCCGGCTCAAGCTCATAAATATCGCGACAGCCTTCAGATACATAGGGGAACGAACGCGTGCCGTCAGCATCCAGACGAAACTGAAAAATTAGTCCGGGTAGATTGTCTGCTAGGAGCTGCAGCCGAGCCTCGCTGTTCTTTAGCTCTTGGGTGCGAGTCTCAACCCGATGCTCTAGGGTTTCATTCAGCTGCTTTAGCTCTTGCTCGGCCTCAATGCGAGCTGTAATTTCTCTAAATGTGCCTAGAATCCCAATGACGGTCCCTTGAGGGTTATGTAATGGGATTTTATTGGTCTCTAGCCAATATTGGGTGCCATCGGCCTGTCGTAGAGTTTCGATAATGCCTAGTTCAGGAGTGTCTGACTCCATTACTCGGCGATCGCACTTTCGAAACCATTCTGTTTCCTTTGGCTCCCACGGCAGATCAAAATCGGTCTTACCAATAATCTCTTTAGGGGACGCCAGGCCCGCTACCTTGCTAAACTGCTGATTACAGCCAATATAAACGGAGTTTTGGTCTTTCCAAAAGGCTGCCTCTGGCATATTGTCAAGGACTAGATGCAAGGATTGCCCAGTGGCTGAGGCTTGAAGAATTTCTAGTTGTCGTTGAACGTCGTGTAGTTCTTGAGCTGTCTGCTGATGTGCTCTTTGAGTCTCGGCCAGCTGGTTTTTCAGCTTACGGTTAGCGGCCTCTAGCTCAGACATTTGCTGCTGATATCGATCCGGATTTTTAGCCATCAGCTTAAATGGGATAGATCATTTGAGGGCTAGGTTAGAAACAAATGGGGCACCTGATAGAGGCTGTTAGCGTTGCCGAACTCTGGCAGAATACTATAGGGTAAAGAATCCTGATATAGGACGGCTTTTCTAGAGCGATGTACTCAGATTAGCACTGGTATCGTTGACTGCTGTGAAAGTTTACGACGCTGATACGATTTATCTAAAGGATTCTGCTAGGGCGCATTTCTAGCGTATTGGCGTCTCCTTAAAATCAGCGGCGGTAAATTTACGGCAGCTTTAACCCAGCTAGTGGCATGACAAACTCCAGGCGTATTAGGTTACTTTTCACGGTATCGTCTGGCGATCAGCTAAATAGAGATATAAATTGAGTATTATGGCTGCAAAGACATTAACAAAATCTACAGACAGAGCAGCCGTTTACAAGATTTTGAGGCAGGTTCACCGGCCGCGAGTCAGTGATGGGGCTGATACAGCTTTGCTGACAAACGCGACTAAACAGCTGGTGTTGGTATGGCCGCAGCTGGGTGACTTTGACAGTTTGGAATATGCCTGGTGGCTACAGCGAGGGGCCACCAGGCTAGCCGACTGCGGATTAACAGTTCGAGCAGTTGGCATTGGCGATCGCAGCTCGGGTCGGGCTTTTTGTGCCTACACTGGCTTTCCTGAAGCATCGCTGCTGCTGGACTCGGACGGCTCGCTTCACCAGGAGCTGGCTCTGTATCCAGGACTGACCCTGTCGGTGCCAGGGCTCAACCAGCGTCAAAATGCCTGGCTCAGCCTGTTGCTGATGTGTGCCGGTATTGGTAGCCCTGGCACATTGCCAGAAGTTTTTCGCGGCTACCTGGGCGATCGCAGTGCTCCTCAGCTAATTGGCGATGATGAGGTGGTCCAGGCACCGCCGCTGCCGCCCATTAAGGGAGAATTCTTTAAGCGCGCTGGGGGCAAAGGCTTTCAACGGCCCTTTGAGCTGGCGACGCTGCGGCTGCGGAATATGACTGAGGTGCTAGGTAAGTGGAATACCTATGTGCCAGACGTCAGCCACATTACCCAGCGCGGAGCGACCTATGTGATTGCTGATGAAACTGTGGTGTATGAGCACTGCGATCGCAATATTCTAGGATTCGCTCCTAATATGAGCGATCCGCTTTCGTTTTTAGAGGATATTACTGTCTAAGCGGCTGTGCGATCGCGCAGCGCCGAAACCCTGCGGGTATACCCGCAGGGTTTCGTATCAAGCTTTACAGTTTGTTGCCCTAGACAGCTTGCTTCTGACGCTTGGCTATAGCTGCTGCACTCGCTAAAGTCAAAAGACCTAACAGAGTGGCAGGCTCAGGAACAACTTCAGGATCAGAAACTGATATAGACCCAGCGGCGGCTAGATCTCCCGAAGTAGAACCGCCCGCAAAAGGGTTACCTGAAGTAAAGTCTTGAACAATCAAGAACTCTAGATCAAGACCAAAACTATCCGATACATAGGAACCCTGGTCTAACCCATCAGCCAGTTCAAACTCATTGGGAGTACCGTCAACAAAGAAGCCAGGAGTATCGAACAGAGTTTCGAACTCACCGTCGGCAGAAGAAATAGAAAATGCATCTACTGCGCTGCTGCCGCTCCAGCTCCATTCCCATGAGTCAAACTCATCACCGAAAACGATGCCGTCAGCTGCGGCTGTTTCATCAGCAATAAAGCTACCGGTAATGGATGCACCGTCAGCAAAGAAGCCAGAGTAGTCAACGTCCCATCTAAATGTTAGGGCCTGGGCAGGAGCTGCAACGGTGGCTACACCCAAAGCTGCAGCTGCAGCAACAACAATCTTTTTCATAGCTCTATTAAGTAGTAAAAAACAAAGGCAATCAACCTAACTGCATTAAGTCCCCCAGCGGGTTACTCTCCTGGGTTTATCCAGAAGAGCAAAGACTTATTGGTTATGAACCAACCACGCCACCGTTCTTCCTAGTGATGACAACAGTGCTATCGCGGGGAATCGTTACACCATCAGTTGGAGCGGGGAAATTGGTTTCAGTGGGATCGCCGTTGCCAGGGTGCTGAGTGTTGGTAAACAGCGTTCTCTGGTCAGGTGTAATGGCAACACCAGTGATTTCATCGCCAGCAACACCTGTAAACAGACGACGAATTTCACCTGTCGCTGGGTCAGCAACCAACAGCTGGTTGTTGAGGTCTTTCTTCTGGCCACCGTCAGTACCAATAAACAGACGACCAGTAGAGTCTGCCCACAGTGAATCAGGATCACTAAACGTAGTCTCATCGCCGTCTTCGTGAGTTTCCTCGGCAATAAACACAATCTTCCAAGTAAAGGAAGTGCCCACATGATTATCACTATCTACTGTGCGTAGAATGTGACCATCGGGGTTAGGTACTAGAGGGTTAGCCGGGTCGGGTGCGGTGCGGCGGCTGTTGTTAGTCAACGCCCAGAAGACAGCCCCATCAGGGGCAACCGTAGTCCATTCAGGCCGATCCATGGGCGTTGCTCCTAGGGTATCGGCCGCTACGCGGGTAAAGACTAACAGCTCTCCCTGGTCTTTGAACTTGCCCCGAAGCTTAGGATTGCGGACCGATAGCTCCATCCATTCGCCAGTACCATCTTCATTGAATTTAGCGACGTAGAGCTTGCCATAGTCAAGCGGGCTCAAGCCACGAGCCATCATAGAGCGCCAGCTAGCTTGAGACACAAACTTATAGCAGTAGTCAAAGCGCTGATCATCACCCATGTAACCGACGGCGCGACCGCCAGCCCCGGTAGCAAATGCAAAGCCTTCATGCTTAAAGCGGCCCAAAGCAGTACGCTTAGTTGCTTTCTTAGAGCCATTTTCGGGATCGATTTCAACAATCCAGCCAAAGCGGTGATGTTCGTTCTTATAGTTAGGATTAGACAGGTTAAAGCGCTCGTCAAACTGCTCCCAGCCGTAGCCAAACCCGGTGGCACTAAAACCGTAGCGGTCCTGGTTTTCGTCAGGCACAAACGCATCGCCTTCGCTAGACCCAAAGTCACCGTTAAAATTCTCTTCGCAGGTTAAATAGGTTCCCCAAGGCGTGTAGCCGTTACCACAGTTGTTAACGGTGCCTTGGAAGGTGTTGTTCGCCGGATTCTTCAGCAGAGGATGACCGGCTACAGGACCGCTAAACTCAACGGGAGTATTCACATGTATACGACGAGAGTTAGGGCTAGCAACGCGATCCCACCTGCCGCTGGTATTTTTGATAGCAACAACAGAAACACCGTGGGCATGCTGAGACAGGCGAACGTCTTCTAGACTCTCGGGAGCATCTTTACCCAGCACATGGCTGTTACGACCAAATTCATGGTTAATACACAGCATACCTTCAGTATTGCTGGTGCCGTTTTTGGCAAAGAACCACATACCATCGTGACCAATGCCCACCTGATTGGCCTGCTCAGCAGACGTGGGACGAGTGTTGGGATCGCCGTTGTATTCTGGCCCCCCCGGCTGAATCGACGTACCCCAAGGAATTAATGCCTGATACTCGTAGTCGTCAGAGATTGAGGGCTCTGCAGGATTGATAACAGCATCCGCAATCTTGAGAGCAGAGAAGCCGAGCACTCTGCTAGTCTGGGCTAGCAGAGTGCTGCTAGATGTCTGACGGGTCGCTGCTGCAACGCCTTCTGCTAACAAGCTCTTGCCCATAAACGTACCCATAAAGCCAGTGGCTGAAAGGACAGCGCTGCGCTTGAGTAGATTCCGGCGAGACAAACCCGCTTTCATGATGTCCTCAAAAGGACGATTACTAGATCGGTTACAGATTTCGTTATCGTGAGGCATGGGACTATGATCTCCTCTCTTGGATCGCGGTTGCACCATCAAAAAACATGAGCTACGAGACTCTTTTCCCTAAATCTGAACTGGGCCTGATTCGAGGAAGGGTCGGCGCTAATTCTCGGGATGATTTCGTCTGCAAGATGCTAGAGCACTGCTGTCAGAGCGATTTACCATCGAAGCTAGCAACGGCACCGAAAGAGTCTTGGTATTAAAAGGTCGTAAACATTAATCCACCAGGTCTGCATAGGTCTGAACCGTTTGACCATTTAGCCGACCGGCGTCAAACTGTTGGTCAAACTGCCCAGAAATACCCTGTGATGCTATGGCTGCAGAGCGACGAGACGAAGCTGCTGCCACCTGAGTCGGTTGCGGCTGGTTGTCGTGTCGTCGCAACAAAGCATGGGCGCTGTAATACTTTGTCCAGGCGCTGACCTGTGGATTTTCTTGCCACTGTGTGCGAGAAACAGCGGTCGTCAGTACTGGGATAACGTCGCCGTTACGGTTACCCAACACAGCGATTTCAATCTCAGTAAGACTCGAATCAGCATCAAAGTGACGGTCAATCTCTTGACTGACCATAGACTCGGCTCGACTGATCAAGTCATCACTAGATGTTCGATTATAAATGGGCATATTCAATAGAACAGGCCCATCTGACCTAGCTAACGCTGATTCTGAAACTACGCCTAAAGACATCATGCCAATAAGACAGGCTGTCACAGGCAAACAGCCTAGCAATATCTTGCTAGACCTCGTAATAAGACGGATGGCCAACATAGTTTGGCAATATTTGTGTAATTAAGAATTTAGACGGCGTCAGTTGATTGACTGAGCCCAATTCATCCCCTATCTATATGTTTCCACAAACTAACTTTTTAGAGGTTAATGAGAGGTTAATGAGAGTTTTTCTAACGTTAAAGTTTGTAGTCATGTTTACGGAGAGCTATCTCTCTAGAGCGGTAAGTTCCCTCTCTCAGAGGGTTTAATCTCTCAGGCAAGAAGATCGGTGTCAGCCAATTTTCTTGCCTTTTTAGTTTGTTTTTAGACTTTCTAAGTAAACATATCTAGCTGGGATCGGTTATGGCTTTAAGTTGCAGCTGAAAGTCAGCTGCGGATTTGTCAGCTGGTACCCACAGTGAGAGCGCTCTATTTAATGGAATTGCTAACTATTAGATTTATATAAATCTGCCTGAAGGGGTGTAAAAACTGAATCCTAGTACCTTTGAGCGATTGAGACAAATTTCTACGCACTCTTAACTTTAAGCTAAGGTAACCTTAATCAATGCAAAAGGAGCTTCTGTTTATTCACGGCAGCTCTGAATTTTTGCTGGCGACAAATAAGCTACTTATGAAAATTTCTGTGCCCCTGGGCTCATCTCGGACATGGGCGCTGCTGGCGGTGCTCTTAGGCATTAATGTGACTGTCGTTGCGCTGTCGGTATGGGCTGGTGTGAGCCAAAGGAATTTACAGGCATATTTGGGTGAGGGGAGCGTTATTACCTGGCTGTCGGGACTGCAGCTATTGGCCGTCGCTTTTGTGTCGCTCAAGCTATATCGGCTGCGCGGTCAGCGGCAGTGGAGCTGGCGTTCGCCCGCATTGTTCTGGCTGTTGATTTCCCTGGGGTTTGTATTTCTGGCCGCTGATGAGCTGGTGGAAATTCATGAGCAGCTGCACGCGTGGCTGCATCAGGCTTGGAATATCCAAGAAACGGGTCTGACCGACCGCATTGACGATGCCATTGTGGGTTTATATGGAGCTGTGGCGGCCGGTTTGGTCTATCGATACCGTGGTGAAATCAAACGCTACAGTAATGTGCTGCCAATATTTTCTGCTGCTTTTGCTGTTCTGGCAGTCATGGTCTTTTTAGATATATTGACGAATCGTCCTGACATACTGCCATGGCTGTTGGGGAGTGATGCGGCCCTGCCAGTTCAAAGTACTTTTGAGGTCCTGGAAGAATTTTGTAAGCTGGTGGTGGAAAGTTTGTGTTTGGCCGGTATGTATCGAGCATTGAGATCTGAAAGACGGATAGCCGACAGAACAACTGTTTGAGCTACAGCCGCCGCTCTAGGTGCAGCATTCGGCGATAGGAAAGCCAGCCGGTAATGACCATAGCAAAAGCAAACATGCTTAAAAAGCCGATGTGCTCGTCTGCAGGCTCATTCGCCATTGTCAGCGTTAGGGCCTCAGTCATATGAAAAATCGGATTAAAGCGAGCCAGCTGTAACAGCGAGTCTGGAAAAATTGAGGTGGGCATAAAGGCACCGCCTAAAATAAGCAGCGGTACCCCAAAGGCGGCCACTAAAGCATTGACGTCTTCGGTACGACGGGCAAACTGGGTGCCCAGGATAAAGCCCACACCGACGTAAGCCAGGATGCTGAGTAGGATGATTAGCATGGCTAAAAGCCAGGAGCCGGGAAAGGTAGCTCCTAGGATAAGCGCGATCGCAAATACCAGCAGCGCCTGACCCACTCCAATAGCGCTATGGGCCACCACAATCCCTAAAAAATAAGACACCCCTCGCAGCGGCGATAGAAATAACCGCTTTAGCGTATTCTGCTCACGCTCTGCCACAACGGTGGCCACGCTGCCGCCCAAGCAGCTAAAAAACAAGGCTGCCCCCACCAGGGTGGGCGGAGCTACCACTTCCAGGGCTGCAGCAAACTCCAGCTGGGCCCGCTCTGCTGTAATCGCTCCATTTAAGAAAAGTAGCAGCGTTGGGAAAATCGCCCAAAAAATAAGACTCCGCTGCCGTCTGACCAGCTCCAGCAATATCCGCTGGGCTACAGCTATCGTTTCGCGCCAGTAGCGGACTATGGAGGGAGCCATTAAATGATTCATGAATGTTTTCTCTGCCTAAGACCTAGTGGTTTAAGATTTGTACCGAACTTGATAGTAATCACCGTTGACTGTAATCCTCTAAAAACCCTCAAGGCTACCCAGGATTAAACCGTTCCTTTGGCAATCCAACTGACTGCAGGTGTCCGTAGCATCTGTGGGCCGCTCATCGATTACTTTCCTTTCCTTAATGACTCCATTCCCCGAATCCTGGCATACTCCTGACATTTCTAGACGCAGTGCCCTTAAACTACTGGGCGTAGGAGCCGTTGGCGGTACCCTGGGCTATACCCGCTTTGCCAAGCCTAAACCAACGCTGCACCAGGTCGATAAGCTGGATTTACCCCAGACGGTTGGTCGGCCCACAAAAGCTGTTGTCGTTGGCGGGGGGCTGGCTGGTTTGGCTGCGGCCTATGAGCTAAGCAAACGCGGGGTAGCGGTGACTTTACTGGAGCGCTCACCCCAGCTAGGTGGGAAAATCGCCAGCTGGCCGATCCAGGTGGGGGACCATGAGCTGCGGATGGAACATGGCTTCCATGGCTTTTTTCCGCAGTATTACAATCTGTTTAGTTTGGTGGATGAGCTGAAGGCCCAGGACAACTTTCAGTCGCTGAATTTCTACGCTGTCCTTTATAAAGACGGCTATAAACCCGAGGCTTTTTACCCTAGCAATGCGGCGTTTCCCTGGAACATTGTTGATCTAGCGGTTTCATCGGATAACCGGCTGAGCTGGGGGATTAATCTCACCAAGCTGAAGCATTTGGAAGTGTTTCGTGAGATTACCAGCTTCCGGATGCCGCAGACCTATGAGCGACTGGACCATCTCTCGGTAGACGAATGGGGGCAGGGCCAGTTTCCCCAGGGGCTGTACGATCTATACTTTTTGCCCTTTGCCAAGTCGAGTCTGAATGCGCCAGATAGTCTGAGTGCTGGCGAGCTGATGCAGTTTTTCCATTTTTACTTTTTTGGTAATCCAGAAGGGCTGGCCTTTAATGGCACCTGCGAAGATATGGGACGCTGCTTGGTAGACCCGCTAAGCGAGGCGATTGAGGCCAATGGCGGACGTATTCTCACCGGGGTCACCGTCAGTCAGATCAACTGGGATGAAGGCAAAATTGCCAGCGTTGACTATCAGCAGGGAAATATTGCTGTTAATCCGGTACCGTTTTGGTGCGATCGCAACCCTCTACTCAGTACCGCTACCACCGCCTACTACGGTGCGGGCGATCGTCTCTTTATTGTTGATACCGATAGCGATCGAGCTATTTCTCTGACCTGCACTCATCAGGGCTGCAGCGGCAACAAACAAGTTGCAGCTAACAGCGACGGATTTCTCTGTCCCTGCCACGGTGCCGCCTATAATGCCGAGGGTAAGGTGATTAGCGGTCCTGCCCAAGACAATTTGGCCCAGTTTAAGGTGCTCAAACGAGATGCCGACCGGGTACAGCTAATTGCTGCTAATCCAGTTAAAAAAGTTGACGGGCTGGCCGATAGTCTAGATGCCGACTACTTTATCTTTGCTGCCGATATTCCTGGGATCAAAAATCTCTTCGCCCTCTCCCAGGGGAACCCCCATCCCACGATCATGACCCAGGTCAACGAGCTACAGGTGGCCGATCCGTTTGCCGTGGGTCGTTTTTGGCTAGACCGTGATTTTGCCTGGGACCAAAGCTGGTTTACCTCGCTGTCAGGCTATGACCTCACAGACAGCATCACTCTGTATCACAAAGTACAAGGAGACTATATCAAATGGGCTGAAGATACGGGGGGCAGCGTTGTAGAGCTACATGCCTACTGCTACAAAGAAAAACAGTTTCCCACCCAGCAAGATCTTCTAGAAACATTTAAGCGAGAGCTGTGGGAGATTGTTCCCGAACTAGAGGGAGCCAATATTCTTCATCAAGAACTCGTCAACCAAAAGAATTTTGCTGGCTTTCCCCCCGGCAGCTATCCCAACCGCCCCAGCAGCGGTACCGTCGTATCCAACTTAATGTTTGCCGGCGACTGGGTCAAAATGCCCTTTCCCTGTGGGTTAATGGAGCGGGCCATCAGCAGCGGCTTACTTGCTGCCAATGAAGTGTTGCACAAAGAAGGCAGTGCCCGTCGTCCGCTCATGTCGGTTAATCCCGAAGGCGTATTAAAGATTTAAACATCCCAAAATCAAAGAAATCTAAAGTACCCTTGAGACACCGGTTTATTGAGCAGCGCAGCAATGAGGAGGCTATTAGATGGTGCAGGCCAAACATAAGCTTCAAACTTTTGATGACTACCTTGCCTACACCGATGGTATGGAAGCCCAGTACGAGCTGACCAATGGAGAATTGATTGAAATGCCGCCAGAGTCGGATGATAATCTCTACCGGGCGATCAAGCTATACGAGGCCTTAAAAGCACTGGTAGGAATGCGCCAGATTCGACTGCAGGGACTAGCTCTAGCGATGCCGGGTCAGCCCAAAAATCGATATCCCGACCTAACCGTATTACGCCCCGAGCATCCTGAGCTGATGCGAGAACTCGGGCAGGCGGCGATTACCTTAGATATGCATCCCCCAGTGCTAGTAGTAGAGGTGGTCAGTCCCGGAGCGGAAAACCACCGACGAGACTACATCGATAAGCGTAATCAGTATGAATGGCGAGGTATTCCAGAGTATTGGATAATAGATCCAGTAAAACAACAGGTAACGGTGTTGTTTTTAACAGCAGATGGATACGAAGAAGCGGTCTTTACTGCTAATGAACCAGTCGTTTCCAAAACCTTTACAGATTGGATGCTGACAGCAGCTGAAATGTTGTCAATCTAAAAAGGAAGGACACCATCAAGATGGGAAATGGCACCAATGCAAGCAATCCCAAAAAATCCAATCTAGTCGCAGCAATAGTCAAACAGCTATTTAGCTCGTTCTGGTTGTGAAAATAATAGGTATCATTATCATCTGAGATAATTTTTAACTGTCAGAGACAGTTACGTTTTTCTTTAAGCGCTCTATGTAAACAGATGTCTTCGTTAGGGGACATCTGCAAAAAAATGTGCGATTTTTAGTAGAGAAATAATTTCCTACTAAAAATCGCCCGATAGTCGACTATGTCCACGAGTGCCAAGCTATCTCGCAGAATTCTGGTACTAGCCGCGAATCCCAGAGATACATCTAGGCTCAGTCTGGATGAAGAGGTACGTAGTATTCAGCGCAGCATTCAATTGTCCAAAGACCGGGATCAGTTCCAAATTGTGTCTGAGTGGGCTGTACGTACTGAGGATCTAATTCAGGCGTTAATGTTCCACCAGCCTCACATCGTTCACCTTATCGGCCATGGTACTGGTGATTATGGCTTGGTTTTGGACGATAGCCGAGGACGTAGCCAGCTGGTGCCAACACGAGCCTTGGCGCGATTATTTCAGCAGGTATCCAGCGTGGAATGTGTTCTGCTTAATGCTTGCTATTCTGATAGTCAGGCCCAGGCTATTAGTCAGTTTGTATCCTGCGTGATTGGCATGAATCAGCCCATTGGCGATGTGGCTGCTATTAGCTTTGCGCGGGGGTTTTACACAGCCCTAGGTCACAGTAGCTCCTATGAATCCGCCTACGAAATGGGTCGTACTGCCATTGATTTAGAAGATATTCCTGAGGTAGCTACACCGGTCTTACGCACCCGGTCTGGCAAAGTGATTGACGATCGGTTTAGGTCCACAGCTCCGTCCCAGGGCACCACCACCCAACGCATCTTCATCAGCTATCGCGATGAGTCCCCCGATAAGGACTTAGCCCAGACATTTTACGATGCATTTCAGGCAGCGGGCCATGGTGCTTTCATGGCGGCAGAGAGCATTAAACTTGGTGAAGACTGGCGCAAACGGATTAGTGCTGAGCTACATCAGTGTGATTATTTTCTGTTGTTGCTGTCACCGCTATCGGCCACCAGTGAAATGGTGACAGAAGAGGTGAAGCGGGCACGGAGTCTGAGGGATCGGCGTGGACAACCGGTAATCTTGCCGATTCGGGTACAGTTTCCGTTGGACGACCCGCTGAACTATGAGCTGCGGGGTTATTTACAACAGATCCAGCAGCGGGAGTGGCAGTCGGCTGCAGATACGCCCGCGCTATTGCAGGAGCTGCAAGCGCTAATGCAGGGCCAGCCAGCTCAGCCAGACATGGGGTCACTGGATGATGAAGAACATGCGCCGTCAATGTATCCGGTGGTGGAAAGCATCGATCGGCCACCGCTCCCTGTGGCTGAACCTGAGCTACGGCGGGAACCGGGTGGTTCGGTGCCCCTAAAGTCGGGGTTATATGTGGATCGTCCCCCCATTGAGGCTGATTGTTTTACTGAGATTGAGCAGTCAGGCTCTCTCATTCGGATCAAGGCCCCGCGTCAGATGGGAAAAACGTCTTTGATGGCGCGGATTCTCAACCATGGGCGGGAGCTGGGTTATGCCACGGTGCCCGTGAGTTTTCAGCGGGCGGACAGTCGAGTGTTTAACGATTTGGATCTGTTGCTGAAGTGGCTCTGTACCCAGGTGGGGCGACGGCTGAAAAAGCTCAAGGAGTTGGAAGATTATTGGGTGGGCTTTGGTAGCAAGGATAAATGCATTGCGTACTTTGAAGAGTGTTTGTTAGAAGATTTAGAGACACCCTTGATACTGGCTCTGGATGAGGTGGATATGGTGTTTCCCCACGCAACAGTAGCGGATGATTTCTTTGGGTTGTTGCGGTCCTGGTATGAGTCGGCGCGCTATGGAGACTTTGGCAGCGAGCTGTGGGAGAAGCTGCGGCTAGTGGTGGTGCATTCCACCGAGGCCTACGTACCATTGAATATTAACCAGTCACCATTTAATGTGGGCAAAAATGTCGAGCTGGAGGAGTTTTCGGCGGAGCAGGTGCAGGATTTGGCTCAGCGGTATGGGTTGTCGGCCAGTGCGAGTCAGACTGAATCGCTGATGGACTTGGTGGGTGGGCATCCCTATTTAATTCGGAAGGCATTGTACCATCTGCGGCGGGATGATTTGAGCACTAACGCATTAACAGAGACAGCGGCGACGGAAGCGGGAATTTATAGTGACCACCTGCGACGACATTTGTATGTGTTGCAGGACTATCCGCAGCTGGCGGAGGCGTTTCGACAGGTGGTAACAAAGCGACGTCCGGTGGATATTGATGCGGAGTCTGCGTTTAAGTTGGAGAGCATGGGGCTGGTGACACTGTCGGGGAATCAGGCATCGCCGCTATGTGAGATTTATCGCGAGTATTTTCAGGAGCATCTGGAGGGGTAGGCCATGGTAGTAGTGTATCAGTACACGGTAGGTGGTGCCCTACGGCAGGATGCACCCACCTATGTGACTCGTCAGGCGGATCGGGAGCTATATGAGGCTCTCAAAGCTGGGGAGTATTGCTATGTGTTTAACTCGCGGCAGATGGGGAAGTCGAGCCTGCGAGTACAGGTAATGAAGCGATTGAAAGCTGAAGGATTTGCCTGTGCTGTGGCCGAAGTTAGCGGCATTGTAGGGAAGGGGGCCACGTCGGAGCAGTGGTATTTGGGATTAATTCGGCGGCTAAGCCGGAGTTTGGGGCTGTCGATGAAGGTGTTGCCCTGGTGGCGCGAGCGGGATGGGCTGTCGCCAGTGCAGCGGTTTAGTGAGTTTGTGGAAGATGTGTTGCTGCATGAACTGACTGGGTCGATTGTTATCTTTATTGATGAAATCGACAGTCTGTTTAAGTTTGATTTTAATGATGATTTTTTTGCGCTGATTCGGTCGTTTTATCAGGAGCGGTCGGACTTGAATGAGTTTAATCGACTGAGCTTTGTGCTGTTGGGGGTGGCGACGCCAAATGATCTGATTCGAGATAAAAAGCGAACGTCATTTAACATTGGTGGCCAGTGTATTGATCTGCAAGGGTTCAAAGCTGATGAAGTTGAACCACTGGCAACAGGTTTGGGGCAACAGGCGGAGAATCCAACGGCAGTACTGACGGAAATTTTACGATGGACTAAGGGACAACCGTTTTTAACCCAGCGGTTGTGTCAGTTGATTGCGGAGTCGAATTTTGGGATTGCAGCGGGGAGTGAACAGGACTTGGTGGCGCAGCTGGTGCAGTCGCGGGTGATTGATGATTGGGAAGCTCAGGATGTGTCGGTGCACTTGAAGACAATTCGAGATCGCATCTTGGCTAATAAAAATATATTAGGCAGATTACTAGGGCTTTATCAAAGCATTTTGCACCTTGGGAAGGTGCCTACTAATAGCAGTAATGAACAGATTGAATTGAGACTATCAGGATTGATACGAGAAGAACAAAACAATCTACTAATAGCAAATCCAATTTATGAAAAAGTATTTAATAAAGCGTGGATTAATACTGAACTATTGAAACTACGGCCCTATGGCGAGGCAATTAATGGTTGGTTGATGTCAGGGCGTCAGGATGACACATGGTTGTTACAAGGGGAAAATTTACAGTATGCACGAGCATGGGCTGCAGGCAAACAGTTGGGTGATGATGATCGTTTATTCTTAGATGCCAGTCAGGAATTAAGTCAGCGAGAACTCAAAAAAATATTGTCAGCAGAGCAGCAAGCTAAATCGATTTTAGAAGATGCCAATCAGAAAGCTGAAACTCGATTAAAAAGTGCGGACGAGCAACTGCTGATTACAGAACGCCAGCTTCAAGAACAAGAAGAGAAACTGGTGAAAGCTAGCCGTAAAATAGTCTTGGGCAGCATTGCATTGACTGTCATGTTGATAGGTTCTATGGCTGCTGGAAGTATTGCAAGTAAGCAGATAGCAATTGCTAATGACGCAAGCCAAAAAAATAAGGGAATTGTAGAGGAGAATCAGCGTCTACTAAACGCCAATCAAGATTTAGCTGAAAACAACCAAGATCTTATTACGAAAAACCAGACACTAAACGGAGAAGTTTCTGAATCGAAAATCAATTTGCATGATTTTCGACAGAAAATAAATCGAGTAAATCAGGATTTGGAGGTAGCTAAGCAGGGTGAACAACAAGCACTTCAACAGACTCAACTTGCTCAAAAACGGTTAAATAATCTTGAACAAGCCAGAAACAGCGTTGAAGCCAGCTATAACAATGTTTTAGAACAAAAAAGTCAACTTGAGTTTGAATTGCATCAAAAACAGAGTGACTTAGTTGATCTAAAGCATCAATCAGATTTGACTCAACAGGCAATCATTGAAAGTTTCGGTGATATTCCTGCTAGAATTTTTCGACAGACAGGTCAAAAGCCTGCAATAGTTTATGCTAGCCTTTTTCCCGATGACAATGGGAAAGAGCAGCTTGGATTGATGATGGTCTCTTCAAGCGGATATACATTTGAACAACCAAACATAGAATCTCAAGAAAGCTTTCTGGCCATTGTTGAGGAATTTAGAGAAGAAACCAGTAGCCCTGCTTCTAAGGATAAGTACCTTGAATCATCTCAGAAGCTTTACCATCTGCTAATAAAGCCTTTAGAGGCTGAACTAGAAAGTCAGGATATTAATACACTAATTTTTGTTGTAGACAAGCGAATTCGCTCGTTACCGTTCTCTGCGTTACATGATGGTCAAAAGTTTCTCGTTGAAAAATATAGTCTAGCTATGATGCCTGGACTATATTTAACTAATACTCGATACAAAAGCATAAAGGATTCAAAGATTCTGGCATTTGGAGTATCTCGGCCTCAGTTTTTGCCTCAATTTCCTTATTTACGCTTTGTGTTTGATGAAATAAATAATATCCAAGAGGACTGGCATGGAGAATTCTATCTAGACAATGATGCAACTTTAGATAAGCTATTCTCAAAACATCAGGATGCTGACATAGTGCATATTGCATCTCATGGAGATTTAGTTAGAAACTATCCCGGCCTTGACAATCTAGAGGAGGATGCTTTTATAGGATTTTGGGATCAACCTTTACTCAGTAGTCAGCTCGAAGAGTTAGATTTCTATTCGTTTGCTAAAGAGTTACTAGTTTTAAGTTCCTGCAATATGGGATTGGGAGATGAGTATGGCTTAGCTGGTTCTGCTATCAGAGCAGGCGTAAAGTCTGTTTTAGGCAGTGTAAATTTGGTCGATGATCGAGCAACAATGCTTCTAATGAGCGAGTTTTATAACTATTTAAATACAGGAGAAATAAAAGCTGAGGCACTCAGACAAGCTCAAATTAAAATGCTAAAAGACATATCTGTAGAGCCTGTAGAGCCTCCATATACAAGCGATCGCGGCAGCTTAGGCAACCGGCAATCATCGACACAGCAAATTAGTTCAAAAGTTGCTCATCCTTATTATTGGGCCAGTTTTATCATAGTCGGTAGCCCTTGGTGAAATAATGACTTTGCAGTCTAGTGATTATCAATACACTGTCGGCGGAGCCCTACTGCAGGATGCCCCCTCCTATATCTCTCGCCAGGCCGATGAGGATCTCTTTCTGACCCTGATGGCCAGGGAATATTGCCATATCTTCAATGCCCGCCAAATGGGCAAATCCAGTTTGCGGGTACAAACTACCCAACGCCTAAAGGTCCAAAGCATCGCCTGCGGCATTATTGAAGTCAGCGCCATCGTCGAACACGGCATGACTTCTGAAGCTTGGTATCTCGGCATTATCCGTCGCCTCAGCCGTAGCCTGGGCATTAAACTCAAAGTAATTCTCTGGTGGCGTGAGCGAGAAGGAATCTCCCCCATCCAACGCTTTAGCGAATTTATTGAGGATGTTCTCCTAACCGAAATTCAACAGCCCGTTGTTATCTTTATCGACGAAATCGATAGTCTGTTTCAGTTTGACTTTAGTGACGATTTCTTTTCCCTTATTCGTTACTTTTACCAAGAACGGGCCGAGCATCCTGACTACCGTCGTCTCACCTTTACCCTCATCGGTGTCGCCACCCCATCTGAGCTAATTTCAGCTCGCGATCGCACCCCCTTCAATATCGGTACCGCTATCCAACTCAGGGGCTTTACCCTAGAAGAAGCCAAACCCCTCGGTGCTGGTTTAATTCACCTATCGGACTATGGAGACGGGCTAATCCAGTGCATTCTCCGCTGGACCGGCGGGCAGCCATTCCTTACCCAAAAGCTGTGTCAGTTAGTGGTGAGTGAAGCCGATATTGAGCCTCGCGCCTACCCTGCTCGCTACATCGATAAGCTAGTCGAACGCAGGATTATCCAAGACTGGCTACAGCAAGACACCCCTGAGCACCTCAAAACTATCCAAGATAGACTGCTCCATAGCCCCCGTGCCCAGAGACTACTGGAGGTTTATCGAGATATATTACAGTCGCGTATTATTGTATTGGATAGTAGTCCAGAACAAAATGAACTGCAGTTGACGGGGCTGGTTGTTAAGGAAGGGGCCTATCTCAAGGTTGCCAATCAGATCTACGCTGAAATCTTTCGCCCGTGGTGGGTAGATCGGCGATTAACTTCACTGTGCCCTTATCAAACCATGCTGAATAAGTGGCTGTCGTCAAATTGCGATCACCAATGGTTGCTATCCAAACAGTCTTTGCAAGAAGCTCGTACATGGGCTGGTAACCAAAGCCTCAGCGAAGAACATCATCAGTTCTTGATGAGTAGCCAGTCCTATCTTCATGAGCAAGAAATCGCTCGACAACAGATCAATCAAAAACGAGAGAAAGAACAGATGATGAAAGAGGCGGATGAGATTGCAATCCAGCGTATAGCTAAACTCAGGCAGAAGCTCATCATCAGTTGGATGATTTGCGGTATTTTGCTGCTATTAGTAATATTCCTAATTCTAGCTGGCTAGTACAGGCTACTGCTTAACTAAATGCCTGATCTGCCATCTCTAAAAATCCAGACGATACTCTAATCTAAATTCTGTATCATCCAGATTAGATGAGCCTCGTAATCTTAGCTCCTCGGTTAGTTCATATTGCAAACCAAATTGGGGCGCATTACCGTTGTTGAGAATTTCTAGAACGCTGACGTTAATATCGTCGGTGACTTCAAAGATAGCCTCTACACCGATACCAATGCCAGCGGTACTGTCCGTGGCCGTATCGGTGGTGGGAAATACGCTAAACGATTGAAAACCAATGGCGTCTGTTAAGTTGTTGAGGAATCCAACCACATTGCCAGCACCGACAAAACCAGCCAGCTGGGTCAAGCCAGCAGTGGTTATGCCGCTAAATACGTTATTGCCCAACAGCGATGCCAGCTCGCTCTGACTACGGGATGGATCGCTTTCTAGAACTACTACCTGAGCCAGTCTGTCTTGAGTCTCGTCAGTGGAGCCCTGGGCCAGCTCTCGTACATTGAGATCGACAACACTTGCCCGTATGGTGATGTATTCCACACTTCCTAGGGCATCGATATTTTGATTTTCAGTGATTTCAGCTGAGACAAAGCCTGTTTCAGAAATGGGAGGCACTCGGGGGGTATCTGTTTCCTGCACCCGAGTTCTCATGGTCGCATTCAAGGTTGGATAAATGCCATTGTTAGGGGTGAAGGTGGCTCTATTTTCCTCTCTCCTATCTAAGCGAAACTGGGTAGAAAATAGATTGATCCAACCAGACTCTAGTTTAATCTCTCCCTCAGGTCTCGGGTTTGCTAGGGGACCATCTACAACGATATCTCCCGATGCCCTGAGGTTAAAGAACGGCTGTCCTGCAATCAACAGACGATCGCTCAGCTGAATTTCAAAATTGTTGAAGCTCACCAGCTGCCCCACGATGCCCAACGACAGCTGCTCAGAGTCAGGAATAAGGTTCTCTTCTCCGAAAAAATCTTCTCGGTATAGGGCAACTGCTTTAGCCATCTGTCTACTGATGGGGCCACTGGGTTCATTGGCCTGAGGGTCCGTGACCGTCTCTACGGCATCGCTGCCCCTAAACTGACGGGCTAGGTCAAGGGTGCTAATTCTTCCTTCTCCCATAGCCAGGTTGCCGCCAACTACCGGAGCGATTACCGAACCATCAATCGCTATCTGTCCATCAAATACAGACTTGATCGCACCGCTGTAGTTGATGGGTAGTTTTTCTAAAGCAATTTTGATACCATCTGTCGGCTGATCAAATGGCGAAAGCGGCAGCTGTCCATCTACCCGTAGCTGTCCCTCCTGGACATCAGCCTGCAGCTTTGGAATCGTTACTCCGCCAGTAACAAGGGGAATATTGGATGCTCCGAGGGGAAATTGCTGGTCTAATAACGCCAGGTCAACTTGAATATCTCCGGTCAGATTGGTCACCGGGTCTTCTAAGAATTCGCTGCGTATTACACCGTCTCTCAGTCTGAGATTACCCGTGACAACGGGCTGATTGAGGGTGCCGTCTACTTGCACAACGGCCTCTCCTCTGCCTGCTTCCCAGCGCACCTGATCCTGGGTGAGGGTGTTGATCACATCAAAACTGTCGTCAGGTACCACAGCTTTGATCGCTAGCCGGTTGGTGGCAGGCTGTACGGTCATAAAGGGCAGGGCATAGGGGATGCTGCCGCGTAGCGTAATTGGAGCATCGTTGGTGTGGATGGCAATATCTCCTGCTACGTCCAGACTGGCGTTTTTATAGTTAAACGTTGTTTCCACCTGCTCGATGGGATAGTCATTGATTTGAGGATCAACAACAATGGCTTGCCCTTTAACTGTTGGGTTGGTCAAACTACCGTCAAACTGAGCAACCATATCCAGCTCCCCCGCTGCGGTTACGGGCAACGGATAGATATAGTCCGCCAGTGCCACCGGTAGACTATCCACCGTGAGCTGTCCAGTAAGCTGGTCTAGATCGCCCTGGCCGAAAAGACTAATGGAGGTGTCCTCAGCCTTGATTAAAAATGAGTCTAAATTTATGCTGAGCTGTTGGATATCTCCCTGCACAACAAACTGGTTGGACGGGGCGTAGGGTCCCCACTCCCAGCTACTGCCCTGGAGATCAAAGCTGGCTTCGACATCGTTTAGGTCCAGTGAATCTGCAGCGACAGCAATGGTGCCGGTAAAACCACCGGACAGATCGCTTAGGGGAGAAATGACCAGCTGTTCTGACTCGTCCACTGATTTAGGCTGGCTTTCGACAAAGGCAACAAACGCCTCTAGCTGGTCTAGCAGTGAACCTGCCGGTAGTTCTGCGGGTGCCGCCGCCAAGTCGGCAGCAGTTCCCTCCGGTGCCGCAAAGTCTCCCAAATTAAAGACGCTGGGATCGATTTTCTCCACCAGCGCTACGAGATCTTCGATGCGGCCCTCAGCGGCGGTGAGTTCACCCGTATACTGTAGCTGGGGCTCCAGACTGACGCTGCCGGTAAGTAAATAGCGGCTGTTGTCTAGGAGCAGCTCGCCCTGGTCCAGGATGGCGGTGTTGTCAGCGTAGCGAAAGGTGGCGGCAAACTGCTGGGCATCTACCGGGTTTAAGGCAGGTTGAACAACGGTTAGTTCTCCGCTGGCTACAGGATTAGAGAAATCTGCGAGATTAGCGTCTACCGTAGCATTTAGTAAACCAGCCACCCGACCAAAGCCGTTCACAGGGCGCACATTGAGCTTATCCAGCGGCAGTTGAACAATTTCGGCCCGGAGCTGTCTGTCTTGTTGTCCATAGCCTCGGGCAACAAATTCCTGGTTGCGTACTTCAAAGGAAACCGGCCAAAACTGGCTGTCCAGGGCGAGCTGTAGACGATCTTGCTGACCGTCTAGATTTAGGCTGCCGCCCTCTTTTAGAGAGAAGGCAACGGGACCGGTCAGGGTTTGAAAGACCAGATCGTTTAGCGCAAGATTTTCTAGACGAGCATCTCCCGCTAGCTGCGGATTGTCTAGGGTACCGGTTAGCTGGCCGTTAAAGCTGGTGAGTCCGGCCAGCTGCCCGTAGTCTTGTATGGTCTGGGGAGCTAGCTGGTTGAAAGGCTGCAGGTCGAACTGCTGCAAAGCGACATTTAGGTCAAAGTCGCCAATGGGAACAGACTGAGCAAAGTCAACCCCGATGGTGCCGTTGGCCTGAACACCAGGAGCGGTAAAGGTTTCGACGGCGATGCGGTCTCCCTGCCACTGAAATGCGGTGGTCCAGTCGCCGGGGGCTAATAGCGGCTGATTTAGATTGGGAATGCGGACCTGGGCATTTGCGATCGCAGCCTCCCCCGCGGCCTCAATCTTGGCTAAATTTAGCTCATACAGGTTACCTGATGCGTCTAAATTGGCACTCAGCAGTCCCTGGGCCTGGGGCGTAAATCTTTCCACCGGTACATCATTGGTGGCTAATGCAGCCTGCCAGTCGCCGCTGTCTAGCAGCGCAATTCCGTTGGCCGTAACGGTACCGTCGGCCACCCGCAGCTGGGTATTATCGATCACCAGCCGATTGTCCGCCAGCGTCAGTTCTCCCTGTCCGGGAAAGGTGGACTCCGATAGCTGCCACTGGGCAAATGCGGTTTGGGTCTCGAAAGTACCCTCGGCTTCTAGGCTGGCCGTTAGCTGTCCAATCACTGTGTCGGGCGGCAGCGTTGTCCCATAAAGCTGGGCAAATCGATCGGCTGGCAGGTTCGCCGTCCCCGTTAGGGTAAAGCTAGGATCTTTTAGGTTGCTCAGGTCCACCTGCCCCTGAGCCAAAATCACTCCGCCTGCGTCCGGAACAAGCCGCAGCTCCGTTAGCTCAAACTCTTCTAACTTAAAGTCTGTTAGCGGTAGAACAAAATCAGCTGTTGCAGTGGCTAGACGTACTTTGTCTACCTGCAGCGGAGTCAGATTTGCCAGACGTCCCCGCACATTAGGGGCATCTAGCGGCCCCGTTACTTGAGTACTAAGTTTAAAGGGCGCTGCTGCATCCACCGGTAGGTTTTCAGGCAGCTCAAGTTTGGCCAATGTTTGTACAGCGCTCAGACTAACCTCAGGAATTTGAGCGCTGAGGTTATACCCCTCTTCCCAGTCCACGGTGCCATCGGCCAATAGCTCCACGTCGCCCAGCTGCAAACCCGTATTTTCTAGGGTGACCTGCTGACCTTTAAACCGTAGCTGAGCGCGAATGTTGCGTACGGGTTCAGCCAGATCTCTTATGCGTACTTCGCCGTTTTGAAACTGGGCGGTTCCTTGCACATCCACCGAGGTTTGATCGAGGCTGCCATTGTCGGCCAGAGCCGCTACCACGGTCAAATTAGAGTTGAGGGTGCCGGACTTTAAGCCGACCAGGGATGGTAGTAAATTGTTGATGCCCGCCGCCGGTAGCTGTTGCGATCGCACATTAGCCTTAATGGCCTGCTGCTTGAGATCGGCTTCACCTTCAATGTTGAGACGCCCCCTATCCACATCTCCCGCTAGCTCAAAATACACCTGCTGTGACGCCTCGCCATAAAACTCGGCATCAACATTGATATTACTGATATAGACAGACTCTCGCGGGACAATAACGTTGGGGTCTTGAATAAACGGTGTCACGCTCACCTGGGCGTCTTGAAGCTTGACCGATTGTATTTCCGTAGTAATCAGCGCTTCCTCTTCAGAGGACTCCGGCACCGAGATCTCTAACCACTGGCCGTCTTCTTGCTGCACCAGGGATACATTGGGGCGTACCAGGACAATGTTGGGCTTAAATGTTTTTTGGAAGATTAGCGATCGCAGATCAAAATCAATCGTAACGGTATCTGCGCTGATCGAGGATTCATCCGTAGCAATAGCGGGGAGAGTGGATTTACCCACACGCAAACCGTTAAACGACAGCTTTTCAAGCTTCCCCAGCTCCACGGGACGCTCAATCGCCTCCTCAATTTTGTCCTCAATCATAGGAACAACGCGAGCATTGATAATACGTCTGCCCCAAATAGCCGTGGCAACGCTCCCCAGCGCAATCACCAGACCTACTCCCGCCCCGGCTATCAGCACGGCCCGGTACGGACGGCGTGGCGGCTGAGGCGTCACATCAGGCGAATGGGGCATAGGTAAACACGACTTAAAAGGTCAAGAGCGGGCTCCTTATCCCTTATATAATGAATTAAGCCTGCAAAACTGTTTTCCACCTGACTCTGTGTCCATGGGTAGAGGTGATTCCAGCGCAGTTGAATCCACACAAAACTATCCCACAGTCACACCGTAGGCATAACTGTGGGATAACCGTTTAGAAAATTGCGTCGCCTCTAGGACCTGAGTTTAAGCAGCGTCCAACAGCTTTAGGATCTGGGCTGTGACTTCTAAACTCTCTTCAAACAGAACATCTTCTCCCCAGCGCTGTAGCTGCTGCTCCAACAGCAGGTCGGATCGCTGGTCAGAAATTGCGGTCACTTCCTGGATATAGCAAGCCTGAGCGCCACCACCGGACTCCATCCGCATACAGCCTGCTGTTTCTGAGCAAAGGATGGTGCAGCAGTTGGCCTCCAGGTTGGTGGATGACATCCGCAATCCGGTGAGGTCTCCCAGCACCTCCCCCGCATCCGCCACGGGGATAGCGGCAAGTTCCACATCGATGTTGCGGCCATGCTTATTGCCCTTCAGATTAACGCGGCGCAGGTCGTAGTCCCCCCCTTCTAGGGTGTAGTCTTCGGGCTGCCAGTTTAGACGGCTGGCCAACCAGCCGAGATAAAGCAGTGCCTGGGCCGCGTTACCTTTTTCGTAGTCAACGCCGATTTGGTCCATTTCCAGCAGTGCCATCCGTCGCTCTGGTGGGTCAAACGACGCTGCCGATAGCTCCTGCCAGGGAGCCAGCCGGTACCAGTTGAGGTCGGCTACTTTGACGCCGCTGGCCACCAGCTGATGAATTTTTAACAGCTCCGATTCGGCATCGCCGTAGTAGCTAGAGTCCAGGATGATACAGTTGCTCACCTCGGACATTGATTGAAACAGCAGCTGCTCGGGGTTAGGAGTAGCTTTCCACCATACAAATTTGGGCAGGTCTGAAATTACCAGGGACTTAACCAGGTTATCCACCCGGTCTAGGGCCTGCTTTGTCCCCCGCAGGGTGATGTACTCACAGCACACCAGGCGACTGCCGCTGCTTTTTTGTACTGGGCAGTAGGCGGATACCTGGGCGGTTACCCCGGTATCTTCGTCATCAAAGGTGGGACAGAGGGTAATCACCCGGCAGGGGTTCTGAGCCGCCAGCGCTTCGTTAAGGCTAAAGCCGCGCAGGTCGGCGTTGTCAAAGTGTCGTTTTTCGGGAGGCAGGGCCTTAAATTCGGCGCGCAGACGCTTGAGCGTACCTTGGTCTACCCGGCTGGTAATGGGCAGATCGTAAGTTTGCTGGGCTTTGGAGATCGCACTTCTCGTTGCCGGTCCATGCTGTCCGTCAATGGGATTTTTATAAAACCCTAGGGCCGCCAGCAGCTGCTGAATCTCCTCAGGCTCATAAATAATGACGCTAAATGTGGTTGCCCGCGTTGCGACGCTAGAGCCATCACTGGCATAGCTGCGCCATATTTCCCGCAGTTCGGCTTCAATATCGTCAACGGAAATGTCTTTGGGTTTTTGTAACGTAACTAGAGAAGTCACCATGGTTTTAATCGCGCGATTGAATAAAAGTTGGACTGTCTTGAGGGCTGCGGTTTGAGTCAGGGGCGTTTGCCCACAGGTGGCTCAAATCCTGCCCTCTTACTAGAGACGTCGCCAGCGACGACCGACTTTATTGAGCAAGAATTCGGCTTCTACAGGTTCCCAGGTACCCGCTTCGTACAGCGGGATCTGTGCCGGGTCAGCCGGGCTGTCCCAGGCTTCGAGGACCGGTGTGAGCACCCGCCAGGATTCTTCCACTTCGTCCCCTCGAGTAAATAGGGTTTGATCCCCCAGCATGGCATCGACCAACAGACGGGCATAGGCATCGGTACTGGCCTTACCAAAGGCAGCATCGTAGCGGAAATCCATATCCACCGGACGGGTGCGCAACGAGCTACCCGGTGTTTTTACTTCAAACCGCATGGAAATCCCTTCATCAGGCTGAATTCGCAGGGCCAGAATATTATCATTCATCTGCTTGGCAGCCGACTGAAACATCAGGTGAGGTACCTGTTTGAAGTGTATCGAGATTTCTGACACTTTCTTCGGCATCCGTTTACCCGTACGTAGGTAGAAGGGGACGCCCTGCCAGCGCCAGTTATCGATGCGCATTTCGATGGCAGCAAAGGTGTGGGTGGTGGATTTTTCTAGCCCATCTTCCTCTTCACGGTAGCCTGGCGCCTGTTTGCCTTTCATCCAGCCGTTGGTGTACTGCCCCCGCACCGCACAGCGATCTAAATTTAGGGGATCGGCCAGTCGGGTGGCCTGGAGCACTTTTACTTTTTCGTCTCGCACACTGGAAGCTGCCAACGAGTTAGGCGGCTCCATCGCCGTCAGACAGAATAGCTGCATCAGATGGTTTTGCACCATGTCTCGCAGCGCCCCGGAGGTTTCGTAGTAGCCAGCGCGACCTTCTAAACCGACGGTTTCAGCCACGGTAATCTGCACATGGTCGACAAACTGTCGGTTCCACAGCGGTTCAAAGATGGCATTGGCAAATCGAAACACCAGCAGGTTCTGGACGGTTTCTTTACCTAGATAGTGGTCAATACGGTATACCTGCTTTTCAGACACGGCCCCGCGTACTTTCTGGTTGAGGGCCTGGGCCGAACCCAGGTCGCGGCCAAATGGTTTTTCAATAATCAGCCGCTGTTTTGTCGGGTCGTCCATCATGCCGGCAGCCCCAAGCTGCTGGGTAGCCTCGGCAAAAAATCGAGGCGCTACCGATAGATAAAATAGTCGGTTGCCTCGGGTGTAGCGTTTCTCATCTAGCTCAGCGAGGAAGCTCTTGAGCTTTTGGTAGCTCTCTGGCTGGTCAATGTTGCCGGGGCAGTAAAACAGCCCTGCTGAAAAGTTCTCCCACAGCATCTGGTTGTTGATGCCGCCGCCGTAGTCTTCAATTCCTTTTTTGAGATGCTCTCGAAAGTACTCGTGACTCCATTCCCGCCGGGAAACACCCACAATGGTTAGCTCGGGGGGCAGTCGTCGCTCCTGACGCATCTTGTAGAGAGAGGGCACCAGCTTGCGCTGGGTCAGGTCCCCTGATGCGCCGAAGATAACTAGAATCTGGGGCTCTGGAATACGATCTTGCTGGAGACCAACGCGGAGGGGATTTTCTAAAAGAGAAACCATGGGGAAAAGGTAAATGAAAAATGTAGGGGCGGGTGCCCTGGACAGTAGGTGGGAGCACCTCGCGTGCTCCCAGACTGGTTAGACAGGAGACAGCTGCTTAACTTTCATCACCAGCGAATCCATCAGCTTGTCAAAGGGCTTGATAAATTTGTCAATGCCTTCGGCTAGTAGCTCGTCCATGACATCATCAAGGTTGAGACCAACAGCGGGTAGGGTATCGATGACGGCGTAGGCCTGCTCTACATCGGACTCGATCCGGCTGCTGACGTCGCAATGGTCAGCGCAGGCTTCGATGGTATTGGGAGGTAGGGTATTAACGGTGTCAGGGCCGATCAGCTCATCGACATACATGACGTCGCTGTAGGCTGGGTTTTTGGTGCTGGTGCTGGCCCACAGCAGACGCTGAACGTTGGCTCCTTGGGCAACCAGTGCCTGCCAGCGATCGCACTGGGTGATTTTTTTGTATTCCTGGTAGGCAAGCTTGGCGTTTGCGATCGCAACCTTACCCTTGAGCCCAGCGATCTGGTCCCGTTTGCTACCATCGGTTTCCGCTAGCTGGTCAAGGGCATCATCCACCTTGCTATCAATCCGGCTTAAAAAGAAGCTGGCCACCGACGCCATGGAGCTGATGTCATGACCGTCTGCCAGTCGAGCTTCTAACCCACGGATGTAGGCCCAGGCCGTATCGATATAGCTCTGCACCGAAAACAGCAGCGTCACATTTACATTGATCCCGTCGCGGATGGTCTGCTCAACCGCCTTTAGACCCTCTGGGGTGCCCGGAATCTTAATCATGAGATTGGGGCGCTCAATGGCAGCTGCATAGCGACGGGCCTCAGCTAGCGTGCCCTCGCTATCGTGGGCCAGGTTGGGCGGGACTTCTAGACTGACATAGCCGTCCAAACCCTGGGAGGACTCATAGATTGGCTTAAGCACATCACAGGCTCGACGAATATCGTCAAATACCAGCGACTCATAGATTTCATCTACAGACTGACCGGCACGTACGCCAGCTTCGATTTCTTGATCGTAGATTTGGTTGCCTGCGATCGCTTTTTCAAAGATGGCCGGATTAGAGGTGATCCCGTGGACGGCGCGGCTATCAATCAGCTGTACGAGTTCACCAGAAACCAGCAAATCGCGACTAAGATTGTCCATCCAAACACTCTGACCGTGGTCCTTTAAGTGCAGAATTGGACTGTCATTGACTGTTGTCATAGGTGGGTTGTCCTGTGTAACTTGTCTGAGTTTTGTGGGTAGAGAGCCCCCAAGGGTAAAAAGCTAGGGTGGCAGCGCGCTAAAGCGTTTTGCAATTGCCTATCCGACAACGGCTACCTCGGTTTCACGCTCTCGAAACCGATCTTGAATAAATGACTCCACTAGCGCTACATCCTCCGTACTACCCAGTACCAGAGGCGTGCGCATATGTAGTTCCGTCGGCTGTACCGCTAATATTTTCTCGCTACCCGTTGTGGCTCGTCCCCCGGCTTGTTCTGCTAAAAAGGCCAGCGGAGCGGATTCATACAGCAGACGTAGCTTACACCCCGGATTTTTTGCAGTCCCAGGATACAAAAACAACCCGCCCTGGAACAAAATGCGATGAAAATCTCCCACTAATGCCCCGCTGTAGCGAGCTGCGTATCCTTCATGACGGTGTACGTATCGAATGTAGTCCCGATTCGAGTCGTCCCACTGGCAAAAGTTGCCTTCGTTCACACTATAAACAGGACCGTGGCTGGGGATCGTAATGTTTTCTTCCGAAAGGATAAACTCCCCCAGGCTGGGATCAAGGGTAAAGGCGTGGACTCCTGTGCCGATAGTGTAGACCAGTACGGTGCTAGGACCGTAGAGAATATAGCCCGCCGCTATCTGCTCATCTCCTGGCTGAAGCAGATCCTCTCCTGTTTGCAGCTCGTCATTTCCCTTTTGTTGTCGGATTGCAAAAATCGAACCTACGTTGAGATTGATATCGACATTTGACGAACCGTCAATGGGGTCGTAGAGCAGAGTATAGCGACCAATAGGGCAGTTTTCTGGGATATAGAATGGCTCCTCCATCTCTTCAGAGGCCAAACGACAGACCAGTCCGCTTTGCTTAAAGACAGAGATAAAAACGTCGTTGGCATAGACGTCCATCTTTTTGACCGACTCGCCTTGAACATTTTCACGTCCGGTAAAGCCCAGGGCGTCTTCAACTAATCCCGCCCGTGACAGCCGTCGGGCAATCAGTTTGCCAGCTAGAGCAATCCGGGTCATCAATGCGCTCAAGTCCTGAGCATCGGGACCAAAGCTTTGCAGCTGCTGTAGAACGTGACGCGATAGCGTCATTGAGTCGCGATCTAAGGTCGCTTCGTGGGATGGTTGATAAGTTTCAACCATAAAACCTCCATTCCCTCTGTTATTTATTGATTGAGGTGGGTGATTGCTGAAGTATCTATCAGACACTCCTACCTGCTATGTTAGAAACCCGATCTAAGAAATGAGACAAACTTTTAGATCAGTTATAGAAACATCCCAAAATCGGTATCTAAATTAGCTTAAATAGCTTGACAGCTCTGTATGAGAAACCGCTGAGTTCTCGGCCAAATCTGAGGGCTCTGTTCGACGATCTGCTGAGT
This sequence comes from Leptolyngbyaceae cyanobacterium, assembly GCA_050043465.1. Lineage (GTDB taxonomy): Bacteria > Cyanobacteriota > Cyanobacteriia > Phormidesmidales > Phormidesmidaceae > Leptothoe. The sequence goes on along the minus strand of JBHJIL010000060.1, from coordinate 9,210 downwards.
CATTTACCAATGACAACGGAGTAACGCCTGTAAAAAATATCAGCGTTTTTACCCGGTATCTATCTACGGTGTATTAAACAAAACCCGTATCATTGGGGTTCCGTTTCTTTGACAAGTTGGCTGTGATGTAAAAGGGAGCTGTAACGACAGCGACCCCTTTTACGTTACTAGCATTCGCAATCCAGGCACTATGGGGTCTTTTAGATGGCATCGTCTCAATCGCCAGATTCTCCCTTTTGCTAGCTGGCTTGGAGCGTTTACCTTAGGAGCCTATCCTGTCTATGGGCAAATTTCTCCTCTCGAAAATCACACGGTAGTCATCCCTACGGATAATGGGCAGATACAAATTACCGGGGGAGTATCGTCAGCAGATGGAAACAATCTGTTTCATCAGTTTGAGTCGTTTAGTATCGACCCCCATGAGACCGCTATATTTGTTGCGCCTGAGACAGTAGAAAATGTTTTAGGACGCGTGAGCGGTGGCGAGCCATCCAGCATTGAGGGGCGTTTGGCTGTTTCTAATAGCGCCAATCTATGGCTGATTAATCCAGCCGGTATATTATTTGGCCCCAGTGTTCAATTAGATCTGCAGGGAGACTTTAGCGCAGCTACCGCCACGGCGATTGGCTTTGAGCAGGGCTGGTTTGCTGATGGGGCCGACTATCCGGTCGGCTCGCCCCATAGTTTTGCATTTGCCCCTGAGCTCGGACAGCTGATTAATTTGGGGAATTTGCACGTAGAAACGGGGCAGACTCTAAGGCTGATTGGCGGAAGCGTGGTCAATCGGGGTAGCTTAGTCGCTCCAGCTGGCACAATTACCGTTGCCGCCGTCGATGACAGCCGACTAAGGCTGGGGCAGACCGGTCAGCTACTAACCCTGGAGATAGAGCCCTGGACTAATGACAATGTTCCAATGACGAGTATGGCCCCTGGCCAGCTGCCGGTACTCCTGACGGGGCAAGGTGTTAGCAGTGCCGATACCCTTAGCGTCCTGGCAGATGGCACTGTTCAACTAGGTCAGAAGACCACAGCAGCACCTGGGCATGTCACCCTATCAGGCACTGTCAGCAGCGCTGGTGAGCAGGGAGGAGAGATTGCTGTTCTAGGTGACCAGATTTCTCTGATCGATGCCATTGTTAATGCCGACGGTATCGATGGCGGCGGAGATATTTACATTGGAGGTAGCTACCAGGGAGCCGGACCGCTACTGAATGCTACTCACACTCGTATTGACTCCGGTACTGTCTTGAACGCTAATGGCCTACAGCGGGGAGACGGAGGACAGATTGTTGTGTGGGCAGACCGGTCCACCTACTTTGGTGGTAGCGCCCAGGTTCAGGGAGGTAAATTGGCCGGAGATGGTGGCTTTGTTGAAATCTCTGGCAAGTCTGGACTAGGGTTTAACGGACAGTTTTCCCTGGAGGCTCCCCAGGGAGCCGCAGGCACTATTCTGTTCGACCCAGATAGTATTCGCATTGTCGGCGGTGGCACTGCTGCAGATATTGCAACAGAATCAGCATTGTTTCCTAACGTTAGCGCTGAAGACGAAGATTTTGGTACCCTGACGCTGCACGCCGCCACTTTAGAAAGCTGGAATGGCAATGACAATGTTATCTTTCAAGCAAATCTCAATATTGATATTGACCTAGGTGGTAACAACGAGCTGACCTTTCAGCCTGGCACCGGTTCTATCACCTTTGTTGCTGATGTAAATAACAACAGTACCGGCTCGTTTTCTATGGGAGGAACTGGTGATACGATTAATACCTCTGGGCGAGATATCAACATTTCTGGTCCGTTGATTACGCTTGAGTCAATCGATACACGCTCGGCAACAGGCGATGGTGATATTTCTCTAACAGCGCCGTTTTTAGCTACCGTAGAAGGCAGTCTCAGAGCTGATGACATTACAATTGTCAGTAATGAGATCAACTTTAACGGTGGCGATGCTTCCATCAGTGGTACAACTCTAGCGATCGCGCCCAATAACCCGGCAACGGAGATCAATATCGGTCCAGATACGAATACGCTTTTTGACCTAGATTTGCTAGAATCCGACATCCGAGCTTTGCAAGACGGGTTTGCAGATATTACTATTGGTCGTGCTGATGGGACAGGCAGCGTTACGCTTTATGACTCGGTTACAGATGCTGGAACAAGTCCGTTTCAAGACGCGGTTACGGTCCTTGGTGCGGATGTTTTAAGAGGACCTGCTCAGCTAACTCGCTGGACTATTACAGACCGCAATCAGGGACAGATTGACTCTCTTTTTAGCAACGGTCTGAGGTTTGAGAATGTTAGGTCAATTGCGGTTGGCAATGGCACCAACGATATTTTGCAGGGAGGCGCTGATGCCGACACATTTATAATTTCAGGCATGGGGATTGGTCTTTTTAATGACATTACCTTTGCTGGAATCCAAAATGTTAGCGGCGGCGGCGGAGACGACCGCTTTGTTGTGGAAAATGGGGCGGTTCTTAGCGGCAATATTGACGGCGGCGACGGCACCGATGTTTTGCAGAGCAGCAACGGGGCGGATGCGATCGCACTTACGGCTAATAACACGGGCACCCTCAACGGGGTCTCCTTTTTAGAAATTGAAACTATTGAGACTGGAGCCGGTGACGATACGGTTGAGATCGCAACCGCCGGCAGCCTTAGCGGTACCCTCGATACCGGAGCGGATACCGACACCCTGGACTACAGTCTTTATACGACTGCTGTCACTGTCGACCTTGAATCAGCCACCGCCACCGGGATTGGTACCCTCAACAATATTGAGACCGTGATCGGTGGCAGCGCTAGCGATCGCCTGATGGGGACTAGCAACAATGACAGTATTTTAATCACAGGAAACAATACAGGCACGGTTAACAATCTCAGCTTTGCCAGTATTGAGAACCTTGACGGGGGAGCCGGAGACGACACCTTTTTCTTTAGCGATGGCGCAACGGTAACCGGCGTGCTGACTGGAGGTAGCGGTAGTGATACCGCCGACTATAGCAGCTATACCACCGGTATTACAGTGGACTTACAAATTAGTAGCGCCACAGGTACCGGTGGCCTTAGTGGCCTAGAGTCCTTTGTTGGCAGCAGCGCAGATGACACATTTAGACTTAGCGAAAACAGTCTTACTACATCGATTCAAGGCGGTGCAGGCAGCGATACTCTCCAAGGCGATAATCGAGACAGTATTTGGAATCTAACAGGTGCAGATACCGGTAACGGTCCTGGCGTTGATAATTTCTCGGCTGTTGAAAACTTGAGCGCAGGCAGCCAGCCAGATCGGGTTAACTTTCTGACTGGCGATGCTGGGTTGACCGGGAGCCTGAATGGGGGGGATGGACCGTTGACGCTTACAGGTGACAGTATTAACCTCGGCACCGAGATAACAGGGACTGATGCACTAATCATCGAGCCGCTGTCAGCCGATCGAGATCTCCGTTTAGGTGGGCCGGGTTTACCAACGGCCCTAACGCTTTCAGCTCTGGAGCTGGCGGCTATTGACAGCGGCTTTACTACCCTGACCCTGGGGCGCTTCGATGGCAGCGGTGCCGTCACCCTGGGAGCAGATTTGACCCTACCAGTAGACACGACTATTCAATCTCCTAACGATGGTGGCTCCATTGACACCCAAGGGTTTGACCTGAGCGCTGCTAAATTAACCCTGTCAGCGGCCCAAGAGATAACCACGGCTGACCTAGCAGCCCCTGGCGGTATCAGTCTTCGCAGTGAGGGAGAAATTAGCACCCAGGCTCTTTCAACCCGAGGTACCAACAACGGTGGCAACGTAACCCTAGATGCTGGCCGTACTATCACCACACAACAGATTGATACGTCAGGGGTAAGCGGCATGGGGGGCGACGTGGCTCTGAGCGCTGCTGATAATATCCAGGTTGATACTATTCGAGCTGAAGGCGGTACCACTGGCGGTAATGTGATCATTGCCACCGACCGGTTTCAAGCCGTTGGCAGCTTTACGAGTTTAGACGGCAGTCCTGCCAGTATTTCCACAGCCGCCGCCCTCAACCCAGGAGCTATCACCATCCGTCACGGGGGCAACAGCATGATTCCCTTTGAGGTGGGGGACAGTCGCTTACTTGGCAGCAGTGCTGCTCTCACCACGGGTGATCTGCAAATCCCCATCGATAGCTCTTTTCTGAGTAGCTACCGCCTGGGTAAGATTGCGCTATTGACTCAAGATATAGCAGCTCTTGCGGACTCTCCTGCTGTTGCCTCTCCTGCTGTTGTTTCTCGGGCCATCGATACCCCCGCTGTGAGCCAGACGATATTGCTTGATGCATCCCCGGCAGACTTCCAGTCTCCTCTGGTGGAAAGTGATACTGCATCCACAGAGGATCTAACCACATCCATTGGCTCAGACGTCTCTAACAAAGCGCTATTTGAGCGTCTAGAAAGCGCCTATTCTGAACAGTTTAAGTCTCACTTAAATTTGTATGAGCGGGTAAGTGTTTCGCCAACCAGTTTGGAGACGGCTCAAGAGACGCTGGGTCATATTGCCACAACATTAGACATTACTCCGGGTGTTTTATACGTCTACTTTTTGCCCCCTGCGAATAAGAATGAGGCTCAGCCAGATGCTAACGGTTTAAATCCAAATGATGAACTGGGGCTGTTGTTGTTAACTCACAATGGCCAAACTATCCGTAAAACAGTAGAAGGCATCACCCGTCGAGAGGTGATGACCGTAGCTGCCGATTTTCGTGCTCAAATTACTAACGTGATGTCGGCTCCATCGCAGTATTTACCTCCGGCGCAGCAGCTTTATAACTGGTTTGTGGCTCCCATAGAGAACGAGCTACAGCAGCAAGGAGTTCAGAGTTTAGCGATGGCGATGGACACAGGACTACGCACCTTACCGGTTGCGGCTCTGCATAACGGAGAAGAGTTTTTGGTTGAACGCTACAGCTTAGGGGTAATTCCTAGTTTCAGTTTGACTGATTTTAATCCTGAGAATTTTCTTTATGCTCAGCTAGAAAATACTCAGCTGTTGGCAATGGGGGCCTCTCAGTTTCCCTCACAGCAGGTCTTGCCAGCTGTAGCAGAAGAACTAACCACCGTGACTCAGACATTTCGCCAGAGTAAAATATTTCTCAATGAGAACTTTACTCTAGATAATCTGAAAAATCAGGTTGCTGGCAATCAATTCGGGATCGTTCACCTAGCCAGTCATGGCGTCTTTAAGCCGGGTAAACCCAGCCATTCCTATATTCAGCTCTGGGACCAGCCGCTTCAGCTAGATCAGGTGCATTCGTTAGGACTGCAGGAGGCTGATATTGCTCTGATGGTATTGAGCGCCTGTAATACGGCTCTGGGTGACCGAGAAGCTGAGTATGGCTTCGCCGGATTAGCAGTTAATGCTGGGGTGCAAACCTCTGTGGCCAGTCTGTGGCCCATTAGTGATGAGGGGACTTTGGGTCTCATGACCTACTTTTACCGATACCTGCAACGACAGCCCGTGCGAGCAACGGCTCTGCGTCAGGCCCAGCTGACGATGCTCCAAGGAGAGCTGACCTTTAGCGATGGCACCCTCTATGGCTCAGACAGTAAGGCCTTAGCTACTTTTCCAGAGCTGGAATATCACGGACGGTGGAACTTTGAGCATCCTTTTTACTGGTCTACCTACACGTTAGTGGGTAGCCCATGGTGAGCGCTGGCCTTTTTGATTTGTTGTTCTATAGCCGTGCAGGCCGTATCTGTGCCCTCTGCCGCTCGCACTGTGCGTCCGATTTCGGCTGCTTTTATGGCATAGTCTGGCGTGTCTAATAGCCTCAGCTCTGCTGTAAGGCGTGACGCTGAGTAATCTTTGCGCATGAGAGTACGGGACGTTCCGAGTCGCTGGACTCGGGCTGCATTGTCCGGTTGATCAAGGCTGTAGGGCACCACTAGGGTGGGGCGGCCAGCTCTCAATGCCTGAGCCGTGGTGCCAATCCCACCCTGATGGATAATTGCACGGGCGTGGGGAAAGATTTTTGAATAGGGGGCATAGTCGCAGGCAAAAATGCTAGGAGGGAGGTGCTGCGGCAGCGGATTTTTACCCAGCAGCAGCACCGCACGACGATTGAGATTAATTGCGGTCTGTACGCTTTCACCATAGAAGCTACCCGGAGCGTTGACCGCGGCTGAACCTAGGGTAAATACGAGAGGTGGCTCGCCCGCATTTAAAAACTCTAGCAGCTTAGGAAATATTGGCTGCTCTGAAGCTCCGTCGTAGAAGGTAAAGCCCGTGGTCACAGTATGGGGTGGCCAGTCGGGTTGGGGAGTCCCTAATAAGGGTGAGAACAATGCTAAAACCAAATGGGGAGAGTATTTTTCATGACCAATAATCGGATTTTGAACGGGTGGCAGTCCCAGATCTTGACGCAGTCTGTAGACAGCGTTTCCCCATGACCGAGTTATCAATTTTGCTAGACCGACAGCCCAGCGACTAACCCTTGGGTCCAAACGATGTAACCTGGCCGGGTATAGCGCAGTCGGGTCGTAGGCTGAGAAAAATGCGGCTGGAGCCAGGGCGCAGCTAGCCCAGGGTAGCTGAAGCACTTCAGCCACCAAAGGTGCCGCATAGACAATCTCATGGGCGACCAAAAAATCTGCATCTTTTGCGATCGCAACCAAATCCTGGTAAGTATCTCTCACATTGTCTAAAACAATTTCCTTGAGAACGGTCTTTGCCCCCGTTTTCGGGTCCATTGTTTGTTCAATCAGCAGGGGATCTTTTGGCAAATCAGGGCGAATAGCCTGAAACTCAAGCCCAAGAGACTCAACCTTAGTTTGATAGCTGGCTGGTGCGGCCAGTATGATGTCGTGACCGCGATCGCGCAGATTCAAACTCAGAGCAAGCATGGGATGCAGATCCCCTAGAGATCCCCACGTGGTCAAAATAATTCGGCTCATATCTCACTGACTCAGAAAATTTGATAAACCAGAGGTTCTATGGCAGGGTGCCAATATCTACTCTTAAGCTCTCTAGCTGGGCTTCTAGCTCTGGCGACATCTCCGGCTGATAGCGTCCGCCTAAATGTTCAGCAAAGAAGCGCTCTAGAGCGGCGGTCATAGCCAACGCGTTGATCTCTTTTCTAAATCCGTGGCCTTCATCGGGTGCTACCAGGTACTCCACCGGTTGACCCAAATCTCTAAGCGCCGTGACGATCTGATCGGACTCCTGCTGTAGACCACGCGGGTCGTTTGCCCCTTGAACCACCAGCAACGGAGCCTGAATATTCTCGACTGAGAACAATGGAGACTGGGCCTTAAGACGCTGGTAGTCGTCTGGATTGTTAGGATCGCCCACTCGCAGGCTCATGGAATCTTGAATAGGAATCCAATAGGGTGGAATACTTTCCATCAGCGTGATCAGGCTAGACGGCCCCACTATAGACGCTCCCGCCGCATACCGCTCAGGCGTAAATGCTAACCCGGCTAAGGTGGCATAGCCGCCATAAGAAAATCCCATAATTCCTACCCGCTCAGGATCAGCAATACCTGCGTCGATCAGATATTGCACCCCATCGGTGACATCATGCTGCATGACGCCCGTGCCCCACTGCTGGTTACCCGCGTTAAGAAAGGCTTTGCCATAGCCCGCAGACCCGCGAAAATTTGGCTGGAGTACGGCATAACCGCGATTGGCAAAGAATTGAGCAACCGGGCTATAGCCCCAACGGTCTCTTCCCCAGGGGCCACCGAGGGGAAAAACAATAACGGGCAGATTCTGAGGTGAGATACCTTTGGGTAGGGTTAAATAGGCTGGAATCTCTACCCCATCACGGGCGCTGTAGCGAACCGGGGTGGTGGTAGCTAGGTGCTCACTGGGGAGCGCTGGCCAGGCGTCGTAGAGTTTCTCTATGGTTTGGGCACTGCGGTCAAACAGGTACATCGCCCCAGGATTGACGTCGCTTTGAACGCTGACTAGGGCCAGCTGGCCAGAGGACGTAACAGAGTCCACCGAGAGTTCGGCATTGGGCAGCTGCTGCTGCAGAAATCTTAGATCGGCTGACCATTCATCTGATTTTGGATAAATACGGTTGCGATCGCCCACGTAGGATGTCGCTACCAGTTCATCGGTTGCCGGTGAAAATAGTGCCCCGCCAAAATCAACCTGCTGCTCCGGGTCGGTCTCAACCAGCTTAGTTTCTCCTGTGCTGACGTCCAGCAGCTCTAGCTGAGTGAGATCTACCCCTCGGTTTGTTTGGAGGTAAACCTGTTGACCATTGGGATGAAATCGCAGCAGCCCACAGGTTTCTTCGAGGCTGCAGCGGTAGATGGGGGTGAGACTGCCGTTTTCTTCAACTTTGAGAATTTCTTGACCATTTGCCAAGGACTGACGATAGGCCAGACGGATATTTCCTTTGAGGTCGGTAATCCAGTTAGCAATGGTGCCATCGTTTTGAACAAGCAAGGTGCGATCGCCCGTCGTCAAATCTAGGCGATAAACATCGTGTATGCGCGGGTCGCGGTCATTGAGACCAATGATGATTTGATTGGGCGTTGTTTTAGGAACCGCATATAGCACTGCGGTGACGTTCTCCATAGGTGTCAGATCGCGCGCCGCTATCTCCGTATTTCTAGTCGCCTCCGGTTCGACCGCATAGAGCCGAAAATTCTCATTGCCGCCCGTGTCTTGTCCGTAGAGAATATAGCGACCGTCGGCACTCCAGAAATAAAACATAATTGGGCTCTGGGTATCCGCTGTCACCGGGCGAGCGGCGGCCATGGGCTCGTCAATACCTTTGACCCAAACGTTGACGATGCCATCTAACGGTCTTTGAAAGGCAATAAACTGACCATCTGGAGAGAGCTGCGCTCCTGAAATATCTGGGTCAGAAAAGAAAAGCTCTCGCTCAATCAGTGGTGGCAGCGTAGAGCGATCGCTGGTATCTGCTGCCATAGCTACGGCTGGTGATTGAAGGGACAGTGGACGAGATTCTAGAGTGACGAGGCTAGCAGATATGAGCATTAGACTTATGCCCAGACGAATTGTCTTCATAAACGTGCTTTAAGGCTAGTTATGACACAGAATTTATCGAGTCTGCTGAGTTCTTTCCATATCTAAGGGGAATGCACCTAAAAAAGCACCCGTTATCCAATAGTAATTGCCCATTTGGGTAAGGTGGGTGATGGATGCCAATCAACTCTGTAGGGTGCCAAGGTCTGTGCATCCACAGTGATGCCTTTCTCATAGACTTGAGT
>JBHJIL010000059.1:0-147816 GCA_050043465.1 Leptolyngbyaceae cyanobacterium | reverse complement strand
GACTGAGCCGATACCCCCCTGATCTTCCCACTGGCCAAAGCTACCAAAACTACCGACGCCGCCGTTGCCACCGTCACCGCCGTTGCCGCCGCTGCCGCCCTCGGTACCGCTATTGCCGCCGTTGCCGCCGTTGCCCGCATTGCCAAAGCCGCCAAAGCCGCCGCCGCCGCCAAAAGCAATGGTGCCGATGCCATTGATACCGATGCCGCTGACACCTGCGATCGCACCGCGATTGGCCTTAAGATGCTCCTTGGTACGGCTAATCTCGGCAGAGACACCGCCCAAGGAATCTGTTGACAAGACGCTAACACCATCGATCCCAACAATCGCCCCTCGATTAACTCTCAGGTGATTGTTTTGACTTTGAATGTGTAAAGGGGAGGGGGGTACCGGAGACTGCCGCTGGCTGCCGCTACCGCCGACAGCCTGATTTTCAACAAACCGAGTTCGAACCAGTTGCACGGTGCCACTGTGGATTAAGAGACCGCCCCCCATCCCAGCACTGCCCCCACCCCCATCAATGCCATCATTCCCTTTTGCTAAGCCGTTGGCCAGAGAAACATCTCGAATAGTGACATTCCCACCTTTGACCTGGAGCACCCGATACTGATTGTCACCGCTGATAACGTCATCACCATTGCCCATCAGCATGAGATTACGGGTAATAGCAGGCAAGGGACTACAAAGAACAATCTCTCCTTGCACCTGACTTAAATCAATCAGATCATCATCCGGAGCCATATTTGCTTGAGCAATTGCCCAGCGCAGAGATCCCTCACCCGCATCGGCTGTCGTTGTCACCTGAATGTGCTTCAAATGGGGAGAAACAGTCGCGGCAATGGCAACATGATTTCCCAGGCCAACCCATCCCAGCATGAGCCCACAGATCAGACTCCATAGGCGAACTGCTAGGCGCATCATCCAACTAGATACTAGGGGGAGACTCATATTGGCTAAAATCCATTAAAGAGAAGCACCATCAGACCTAGGACACCAACAATGATGCCAATTCCCTGAGCCTCGGTTTGCCACGATATAGGCTGGGGGGCAGGCTTGAGCCAAAAGCTCAGCAGCCGAGTAACTAACGGCATAATCACCCAGGTCAGCAGAGAAGATGTGATGATGTTATTTACAATCATGGCGTTAGGTAAAGACCAGGACTGCATGATGCCCAGGGTGGCAAATAGGGCCGATTGAATCATCACCGTAGGGTACAGACCTAAGACCACTGCCGCATTCTGTTTCCAGGCGGGCGGACCAAATCCCAGTTGTTCCGTACCGGTTGCACGAGAGAACCAGCCCTCTAGACCCGTGGCAAAGGACATATACTGATATGAAGCAAAGACTTTACGTCCGGCCTCAATCAATAGTTCTCGATCCCGTGACTTGAGCCATTTTTTTAACAGCTCTGGAGACTCAAAATGGACAATGGAATACCATTTGAGGGGCTGTTCTGGCTGCGCTCCTTTAACAGGGGAGTATAGATCGGTACGGATGTAACCCTTATACTGTTTAGCCCTGCGTGTCAATTTAGAATGCCACCAGCGGAAGGCTAACCCTTTACCACTGGGAACCGCATGTTCTACGACAAGACTGGCAAATGCCAGCGAATTGATATCAGCATCAGCCATAGGGGTGGCGTGGGGATAATGGTCTAATTCCTTAGTAGCTATTCTGTGACGAATAGGGTTGAGAGCTGTCGTTGGTGTTCTGAAGTCTCCTTCCTCATACGAAAAACCTGCCGCGCTGGATACGAGCGGGACATATGTGACTAGACCTGTATTAAGAGAATTCAGATTGAGGCTGTCATCCTAAAACTTTACTATGCTGGTGGTATGCACAACTGAAATAATAGTATGCATTGCGCTAATAAATAACAGATTTATCAGCGCTCTTTTACTTAGTGATAGCCTCCTGACATGATGTCCGTCAATTAGGTTGGAGAGAACTTTGAGGACTACCCAAAATTGAAATAACTAATTAAAATGGTAGCGAAAGATACCGTTTAATAGATAAATCATGAAGAGTCAATATAAGCTGAAACAGTCTGGTCTGAGGCGATTGCAATCATTGTGGCAGTCCCTACGCGTAAACTGTAAGACTGTTGCTAAATTTATGGTACATCCGGCTCAGAGCACTTCTCAGCCAGAGATACACGCGAGTAGACTCGCGTATCGTGCCAAATCCAGACTCTATCCTTATCTGCCAGTGGATGAAGAACAGCGTGACTGGCTAGAGCAGACCTACCATCAGTCGTAATATTTTGTAAAGACCCCATCACACAATACAAACAGTATTTCTAATAGAAGAAAGAGCGCTGAACCCACAGATTCGGCGCTCTTTTTTGTAAAAGCAGTGGATGAAACGACGTTCGTGGCGTCAGTTAGATAAAGACTGTAGCGTTTTGTACAGTTTGTCGCATCTTGATTGTATACAGTTAGCGTTAAATGATTTTGCTATTCATCGACGTCGTTTTCTGGAGAGTCTTTTATGAGTCAGAGTGATATCGGTTTGAAAAAGCCACCGGGGCCGCCACCGCCGTCCTACGATGGATGGCAAGCTGCGATCGCACAGTATTTTGATTTTGATCACTACAGAACCAACTTTCGCACCGAGATTCTGGCCGGGTTAACCACCTTTATGACCATGGCCTACATCCAGGTGGTACACCCGATTATCATGTCGGATGCGGTGTTCTTAAACGAGTCAGGAGACTTGTTTCGAGAACTGGTGGTAGTCACTGGGATTACGGCGGCTATCGGCACCCTGGTCATGGGGCTATATGGAAAATATCCCTTTGTGCTGGCCCCTGGCATGGGCACCAATGCCTTTTTAGCCTATTCTGTTGTTCTGGGGCTAGGTATTGACTGGCGGGTGGCCCTGGCCTGTGTGCTGATTGAGGGCTTTATCTTTATCGCCCTCACCATCACCGATATCCGCCGTCACCTGATTGCTGCTGTTCCAGCCTGTATCAAGGCTTCCACCACTGTGGGAATTGGTATGTTTCTGGCCTACATTGGCCTGAGTGGTAATACAGAAATTGGCGGTGCCGGGCTGATTGTCGCTAATGAGGTTACCAAGACCGCCTTTGGCAGCTTTCGCGAACCGGCCACACTGCTGGCCACCTTTGGCATTTTTATCTCCGCCCTGTTTATGCTCCGACGGATTAAGGGAGCGTTGCTCTGGGGAATTGCGGGAACGGCTATTCTCGGCTGGGTATTTGGGGTGGCGAATCCCCCCAGCGGCGTGATTGAGGTGCCTGCTTTTCCTTCAAATCTCTTTGGTCAGGCATTTGTTGGCCTAAGCGGCATCAATGGCAGCAATATTATTGATTTTATTGCGGTACTGCTGGTGTTTCTATTTGTGGACATGTTTGACACCATTGGCACACTGATGGGAGTGGGTACCCAGGCAGGCTACATTGACGATAAGGGAGAACTGCCTCGGGCAAACCAGGCCCTGTCGGCAGATGCGATCGCAACGACAGCTGGGGCCATCATGGGCACATCCACCGTGACCACCTTTGCTGAATCCGCCTCGGGCGTGGCAGAAGGCGGACGCACCGGTCTGACCGCCGTTGTTGCTGCCATTATGTTTCTAATCGCGCTGTTGTTCGTCCCCATCTTTGAAGCGATTCCGGCCTTTGCCACGGCTCCTGCCCTGCTGATTGTGGGTGTTTTGATGATGTCCAGCGTTTCAAGCATTCGTTGGGGAGACCTGACCGAAGCGATTCCAGCCTTTGTCACCATTTTCTTTATCCCTCTGGGCTTCTCCATCGCAGCGGGCTTATCAGCCGGGTTAATTCTGTATCCCTTTACCAAAGCCGTCAGCGGTCGCGCCCGTGAGGTGTCTGTGATTACCTGGGTTTTAGCGGCCGTATTTATCGCCAGATTTGTGTTTACCACATTACGATTTGGCTGATGTAGAGACAATCTAGCCGATGCTGGCCTCTTTTCTGCAGGCTCTGTTAATGTCGCTGGTCTTGCTGATCTGATGTCTGAGAAATGCGCGTTTCAAGGACTCATCCTAGAGGCTACTCAGCTCTATTCATTACACACTGTATGAATACCTACATAACAATAGATGCTGATTGTATACTATTAGCATCTATTGTTTTTGGCATCTTCACCCATGCTCGTTACGCAGCAGCCAATTTTTCGTCGTTTTTGGTATCCGGTCATTCCTTGTCAACAGCTCACTGAGGGACCTAAAGCCTTTGAGCTGTTGGGAGAATCTCTCGTTCTGTGGTTGGACGACCAAGGCAAACCGGCAGCAGCTTGCGATCGCTGCTGTCACCGCACTGCTAAACTCTCCCTTGGGAAAGTGAGCCAGGGGCGCATCTGCTGTCCCTACCACGGCTGGGAGTTCGAGCCTTCTGGCGTCTGTGCCCGAGTGCCGCAGCTTAAGACCGGCTGTGCCATTCCGTCCACCTATCGTGTAGATGCCTATCGCTGTACCGAACGCTATGGCTATGTCTGGGTGTGTCTAGAAGAGCCCCTAATCGATATTCCCGAGATCGGTGAAGCTAGCGACCCCAGCTATCGGCTAATCCAAGAATTTTATGAACCCTGGCAATGCGCGGGACTGCGGGTGATGGAAAACGAGCTAGACCTGGCCCATCCCACTTTTGTTCATACTGAGACCTTTGGTAGCGAGCACCACCCCACCCCCGACGAGCTAGAGATTACAGAAACTGACTGGGGGATTCATGTCTATGGCAAGCTCGGTGTTGTTAACCCTGAACTACAGCAAAACAACCTCAACATGGCTGAGGCCGAAACCGTCCGCACTTTGAAAATGGACTGGTTTATGCCCTTTACCATCAGGCTCAAAATCACCTATCCCAATGGCCTAGAGCACATTGTTGTGAATACCACGACTCCCATTAGCGATGGGTGCTCCCAAATGGTTCAGTTTTGTGTGCGCAACGATACTGAAGCAGATACCCCAGCGCGGGATGTGATCGCCTTTGATCGAGCGGTCACTTTAGAAGACAAACGTATTTTAGAATCCACTGACTATGACGTTCCTCTTCACCCTAGTGGAGAAGAACACATGCTGACCGATCGCCCCGGCATTATGATTCGCAAAAAGATGGCGGTATTACTCAAAAATCGGGATGAACGGATTCTAACACTATGTCAGTAAACCATGGGATTTAATGCTATCCGTATACAGAATAGATGCTAAAGTTTTAGAGAGAATATCGCTTCTCTAACTTGAAGAGATGTGGCATACGGTAACAAGCTTGTCGTTCTCCAACAGCTTTCTCCTTTTAGAATCGATGAGGTCTTAGTCTGTATTGTTCACAGACTCTACCCTTTTAAGTCTATGCAGCTATCAAAAAACGATCTGGCCAAATCTCCGCTGTTTCTAGTCGCTCCCTTTTTCTTCTTGGGAACGGCGATGGTGGCGATGAAATATATCATTCCCCACACCACACCGCTCTTTCTCGCGTCCTTTCGGCTGTTGCCCGCTGGAATCCTGACGCTGATTGTGGCCGCTGTGCTTAAGTTGCCCCAGCCTAAAACCTGGACGGCCTGGCTTTGGATTGGTTTGTTTGCCCTGGTGGATGGAGCCATGTTTCAAGGTCTCCTGACAACGGGGCTGGTAAATACCGGGGCAGGATTAGGAGCCGTTTTAATTGATGCTCAGCCGCTGGTTGTTGCCTTGCTGGCGCGCTTTCTGTTTGGCTATCTTATTGGTCTGTGGGGCTGGCTGGGGCTTGCCATCGGTATTGCTGGTATTAGCCTGTGCGGTCTCCCAGAATCTTGGATCTATAGCTTTATGGAAAATGGGATTCCCATTGGCAGCTGGATTCAGGGTGTGAATGATGGAGCGCTAGATTGGGATGCGCTGTGGCAAAGTGGAGAGCTGTTGATGCTGCTGGCAGCACTGTCGATGTCGGCAGGCACCATTATTGTGGGCTATGTGAAACGCCATGCGGACCCGATTGTAGCCACAGGCTGGCATATGATCTTAGGAGGGCTGCCGCTTATGGTGATGTCTGCCCTGTGGGAGACCAGTCCTACAGCTGACCTGTTGGTAGGAGACTGGGTGGGTCTAGCCTATGCCACCATCTTTGGTACGGCGCTGACCTATGGTATGTTCTTCTATCTCGCGGCCAATGGCAATATGACCAGCGTTAGCGCGCTGATTTTTCTCACACCGGTCTTTGCTCTGCTGTTTAGCAGTCTTTTTTTGGGTGAGCTATTAACCAATCTGCAGTGGGTCGGTGTGGCCCTAACGCTGGTGAGTGTCTATCTAGTCAATCAGCGACAGCAAATTGCCTCTGCTGTTGCTAGCGTGATGCAGACCCTTGGCAAAAGCTCTGTGGCTGAAGCCATGGCATCGGGGCCAGAAGCGGGCGACATAGATGTTTCGGCTGAGTGAGAGAAGTCTTGCGTTCTCTAAAAGCTAGAGAGGAAACCGGTATTTTCTGTTTACTTACACGTATTAGGATCCATGAAGAAGCTAGTTCGTCAGTTATTGGCTGTGGTTGCGATCGCATTGCTTACCCTAACCCCAGTCATCGCGGTACCACAGTCTGCCCTCGCGACTCAAGACTATGGCCAAAGCCAAAAAAATCAGGACTACAAGCCCTCAAAAAAACAGAAAGACTATAGCCAAGGTCAGCCATCTAGCGACTACGGCAGTGCTAAACAACAGGTAAAACAGACAAATACTCAAGAGAAGCAGTACGCTCAGCAAGAGCAGTCTTTCCAAAGTCAGCAGCAGTCTGCTCAGAATGATTAGGCATTTGCTCTATCCATTAGAGACTGACAGATAGTGTGAACTTTAGGGGAGTAGCGCTATACTCCTTTGAAGTTCACCATTCCTGAGCCTAGGCGTGTAATTTAATAGATATCTCCTAGAATATTTCTAACTCTCGCATTCTCTTTTTAACATGTCCTCCCTAGATGCCCGATCGGACCAATCTCAGCTCAAGGGAATTCGCGGTTCGTTTTTAGATTTTATCGACGATCCTTTTTACATTTCTGAGCTAGAAAGCGTTCGCTATATATCCGACGGGCTGATGGTATTGGCCAATGGCCATATCGAGGCGTTTGGCAGCTATGCAGACTTAGAATCTAAGTATGGGGAGATTCCGATTACGGCCTATCCTGGTCAGCTAATTATGCCGGGGTTTGTCGATACCCATATCCACTATCCCCAAACGGGTATGATTGCTGCCTATGGAGAACAACTTTTAGAATGGCTCAATCAATACACGTTTCCCACTGAACAAAAATTTAAGGATAAAGCTTATGCCAGTAACGTCGCCGAGATCTTTCTAGACCAGCTGTTACGCAACGGCACCACCACTGCCCTGGTGTTTGCTACTGTATTTCCCCAGTCCGTAGACGCCTTTTTTGAAGCGGCAGAGCGTCGAAATCTTTGCATGATTGCGGGCAAAGTCATGATGGATCGCAACGCGCCCGATGCAGTCTGTGACACCGCTGAATCAGCCTATCAAGAGACCAAAGCACTGATCCAAAAATGGCACAAGCGCGGTCGGCTGCACTATGCGGTAACCCCCCGGTTTGCCATTACCTCTACCGATGAGCAGCTGCGGCTAGCGGGACAGCTGTTGCAGGAGTTTCCAGATGTCTATCTGCATACCCATCTCTCTGAAAATGTAGACGAAGTAGCCTGGGTAAAACAACTTTTTCCTGAGCGTGCGGGCTATCTTGACACCTACGATCAGGCTGGACTGGTCAAGGAACGCTCGGTTTTTGCCCACGGGGTGCAGCTGACCGACGAAGAATTTCGGCGACTCTCAGAAGCAAAGTCAGCCATTTCCTTTTGTCCCACCTCTAATCTATTTCTTGGCAGTGGTCTATTTAAAATCGAACAGGCCAAGTCTAAAGAGTATCCGGTCAAGGTAGGTCTGGGGACAGATGTGGGCGCAGGGACAAGTTTTTCTATCTTGCAAACTGCCAATGAGGCATACAAAGTTGCCCAGCTGCGTCGTCAGAAACTCTCTCCCTTTAAGGCGTTGTTTTTAGCCACCCTGGGCGGTGCCAAGGCCCTCTGTTTAGAAGATACCATTGGCAACTTTGAGCCTGGTAAAGCCGCTGACTTTATTGTGCTCGACCCGCGGGCCACGCCCCTGCTAGCCTTTCGCAACTCTTCTGATACCCCTAGCGACTTAAAAGAACTAGCAGATCGTGTTTTTTCCCTGGTGATGATGGGAGATGACCGAGTTGTTCAGGCAACCTACATTTTAGGAGAGTTGGCCCACGGTTGAACGGCAAACCCCGTCACCAGATTGCTGCAGTCATCGCCAATTGAGCAATTCCATGCGAGCTACTCATGCAAACAATTCGAACTGCTTTTGGTACATAGTGTTGTCTTTTTTTATCGTAGAAGTGTTATGAAACATCGATTAGAAAAATATAGACATACGGGAGTTCTATCCCCAAATTTTATGAAATCAGAAATTCTAGAAACGTCAATATCAGCCCATACTTTGAAGATTGATAATGATCGTTTGCATCAATCCATAGCCGAGCTGGCGGCTATTGGCGCACTGCCAGAAGGAGGTATTCGCAGACTCGCGTTTAGTCATGAAGACATCAAGGCAAGAGACATTGTCCGGCAGCGTATGCTGGCAGCCGGTATGAGCACGACCGTTGATACAGCTGGCAATCTGATCGGTCACTATCCGGGCTACTACACAGAGGCACCGGCGCTAGCCACAGGCTCCCATCTAGACTCAGTCCCCGCAGGGGGTATCTACGATGGTACCTACGGTGTGCTGGCGGGACTTGAGGTTGTGCAAACCCTCTTTGACAACAACATTCGATTAGCTCATCCCGTAGAGGTCATCGTCTTTACCGATGAGGAAAGTACGATGATTGGTAGTAAGGCCATGTCAGGTCAGGCTCCCTTGGATACAGACTCCTATGCCGGTGCCGCCATTCAGACCCATTTAAGCCGTGTTGGCGGCAGCTGGGAGAATCTTTTATCGGCCCGACGAAATACCCATGATTTTGCAGCGTTTGTCGAACTGCATATAGAGCAGGGGCCTGTGCTGGAAGCGGCTGGAAATCCTATAGGGCTAGTCACCGGCATTGTTGGTCAACGGCGATATCTGATTACTATTGATGGACGTGCTAGCCATGCGGGTACAACCCCCATGGCAATGCGTCAGGATGCGTTAGTAGCCGCCTCTCAAGTGGCCCTGGCTGTCCATCACATAGGCCACACTAAAGACAACATAATTAGCGGTGATCAGGTGGCTACTGTTGGCTCACTCGAACTCAAGCCCAGTGTCGCAAATACAATTCCTGGCAGAGCCGAAATGACCGTAGACATGCGAGATTTATCCAACGATTGCCTGGACCGTATGGTTGAAATGCTAGAGGCTGCTATTGATAAAATTGCAATAGCGACTCAAACCCGTATTCAGGTGCAGCCTAAGCTGAGGAATGAGCCAGCTCCGGTAAATTCCCACATCCATAGCACCATTGCTACAGTGTGCAGCGCTCTTGGTTTAGAGACCCATTCTTTACCCAGCCGAGCCAGTCACGATGCTCAAAATATGGCGAGCATTACCGATATGGGGATGATTTTTGTTCCCAGTCAGTGCGGATTAAGTCACAGCAGTGCTGAGTACACCTCTCCTGAGCACTGTGCCCAGGGAGCCAATGTTTTGTTGCACACTTTGATTCAGCTGGATCGACACTATCGGTGCCGGTGGGAAACAGCTGCTCTACAAGAAGCTGCGGGTTAGACCAACAGCCGCCTGTTTGTGCCTTAGCACCGCATCACCGACCGATACTTCAAAGAAGTTTACATACTTACTCTGATTGTTTAAACAATCGGCTAAATTACAGAGACTGGTGTTTGAAGTCCGTTGTCCTTGGTTAGTAAATCCTCCCCACCGCCGCTCCATGAACGTATTTATCTGGCTCTGCGGACGTCTATTTTGTCTGGAGAGATTAGTTTAGGAGAGCGGTTAAATGAAAGTCAGCTCGCTAAACAGCTTCAGGTTAGCCGGACACCGATTCGAGAGGCTCTGCGGCGGCTGCAGCAGGAACAGCTGCTAACCAGTGATTCTCCAGACGGGATCACGATCGTTGAGATTTCTCTAGATAGTGCTATCCATTTGTACGACTGTCGGATTGCCCTGGAGCAGCTGGCCGTTGAAGGGGCCTGCCGCTATGCCACAGCGGCTCAAATTCAGGCGCTCAAGCAAAATCTGCTAATGTCCGAGGCCATATTTAAAGAACGGGCCCATCGCCTTTCCTCTTTTCCCCAGGTGGATCAGGGGGTAAAACAGCTGGATCTTAACTATGACTTTCATCGTCTGATTGCTGAAAGTTCTCAAAATCCCTGGCTGTTATCGCTGCTAGACCAGCTGTCTAATCAGGTGAAGCTGCTGCGGCTGCAAATTTTGCAGGTTGCCCTTGATGTGGAGGCTATTCAGACCGAACATTGGCAGCTGTACGATGCGATCGCACAGCGGGATGTGGCCGCGGCTACTCAATCGGTCAAACAGCATTTGGAACTCAGTAAAGCGCGGGTTGTCCAGGTGTTTACCCATGCTAAAAAGATGGCTACTGACGATTCTCTTCGGATTGTTTGTCCCAGCTGCGATTCTAGCAATATCAAAAAGAACGGTCGTCGCCAGAATAAACAAAACTATCTTTGCAAAGCGTGCGGCCGACAGTTTGTTGAAAAAACAGCCGTTAGCCGCCGTTAGTGAGACAGATCGAGCAGTGTCTCTAGCAGCGCATAAACTGCCGGAGGCTGCAGCGCATCTTCTAAAACAGCAATACCGACCTGACGTTCTAGCGGGACCGGTAAAGAGTAGACGTTGACCCGATCAGGAATCGGTTCTGCGGCCAGACGAGGTAGAATCGTCCCTGCTAGTCCCTGGGCGACAAGGCTGACGATGGCCGCATCGGTTTTAACTTCACTGACAACATTGAGACGATACCCCAGGCCGTTGATGTGGTCATAGATTGGGCGCATCATAATAGAATCTACCGGCGGCATGATTAACCGCTGTTTTGCCAGCAGCGGCCAGGTCAGACGGTCAGACTCAAGCTGAGTATCGGGGGGAAGCAGTACGATAAACTCGTCTTTAATAAAGTCCCAGGTGGTCATCCCCTTACCCGCTGGCGTAAAGGTAATGCCAATGTCGGCGCGACCTTCTCTCAGAGCCTGTTCGACCTGCAGATAGTCGTCATGTTCGGTAAGTTTTACTTTGATGCCAGGAAACTGTGTTTGAAACTGCATAATCGCTTTAGGCAAGATATGGGTGGCGATGCTCCGAAAGGTCGTGATCCGCACGTCACCTTTTTCTAGCCCCCTGGCAAAGGCAGCTTCTCTAAGAATGCATTCTGTGCGGTCTACGATAGTCTGAGCGTGATCTATCACCCGTTTGCCGACAGGGGTGAGCTTGGCCCCGTAGCGACCGCGAAAAAAGATAACAATTCCCAGGTAGGCTTCTAGGGATGCGATCGCATGGCTTACAGCCGACTGAGAAATCCCCAGCGTCAGCGCCGCCTCACTAAAATTTTGATGGTCTGCAGCGGCCACTAAAATTTTTAATTGAGATAGTTTGATGCGATTTTGGGAATTTTGCTTCATATATAGCCACAGATTATCTCGCCAGGTTACCGCTTGTACGCTCTTTACAGTAGTGATCACAAGCTGCGAGACCGGGGCTGAGCGAGGCAACCGTAGGCCCAAAAATAGGATTGCTAACAAACACGGTTAAACCATGACATCAAGCCGTGACCAGCTGGTAATTCTGTAACAATCGATACAAAATATACGCTTTTGTTTGTGAAACGCAATAAAACGGTTAAGTGTGTGCTGAACCCCTTTGTAGAAAAGCTTTTTACTCTCATCAGCCTGTGCCAAATATTATACCAAGCCGAAATTTTCCTGAGATAGGCGCGATACTCCATTGTGGAATACAGGATTCTTCGATAAGGTGAACTGTGCTAGCGCTAGTAATTGCATCGACACCGTTCATTTAGTAACAGGAGACTGTTAATTCACTCTTGTCAATACGGGCGAATTAACTTGCCTATAATTTAGCAATGCCTAGTTCAAAACCAAAGATTAAGCTTGAAAATCTTGTTAAGATTTACGGGCAAAATCCTCAAAAAGACCTCTAACTTTTTCAAGAAGGGGGCAATCGAGACAACATTCTTCAGGCTACAGGCAATGTATTAGGTGTGGCTAATGTCTCTCTTTCTATTAAAGAAGGGGAGCTGTTTGTCATTATGGGACTGTCTGGCTCAGGCAAATCGACCTTAGTACGATGCATTAATCGGTTGATCGAGCCCACCAG
Organism: Leptolyngbyaceae cyanobacterium; assembly: GCA_050043465.1. Taxonomy (GTDB): domain Bacteria; phylum Cyanobacteriota; class Cyanobacteriia; order Phormidesmidales; family Phormidesmidaceae; genus Leptothoe. The sequence continues at coordinate 135,500 of JBHJIL010000059.1, read as the reverse complement.
TGGTCAAATTTTGATTGATGGCGAGGATATTTCCAAAGTCGATCAAGAACGACTACGAGAGGTCAGACGCACCAAGGTATCTATGGTGTTTCAGCGGTTTGGTCTATTTCCCCATAAGACAGTTTTAGAAAATGTTGAATATGGTCTAAAAATGCGGGGTATTCCCGTGGAGCAGCGTCGGGAAAAGGCGAGTAAAACTCTTGAAATTGTTGGCCTGCAGCAGTGGGCTGACTATGCTCCCAGCTCTCTAAGCGGCGGCATGCAGCAGCGGGTGGGTCTGGCGCGGGCGCTGGCCACAGATGCCCCCATCCTGCTGATGGATGAGGCCTTTAGCGCTTTAGACCCGCTGATTCGCAGAGAAATGCAGGATGAGCTGATTCGGCTACAGTCGGAGCTCAATCGCACCGTTGTCTTTATTAGTCACGATATTCAAGAGGCCCTGAAAATCGGCGATCGCGTTGCCATTATGAAAGATGGCTATCTTGTCCAGGTCGGCACTCCTGAGGAGATTATTACAAATCCGGTCGATGATTATATCGCCGCGTTTACTCAAGATGTCAACCGGGCTCAGGTGCTCAAAACGGGTTCTATTGTGCGTCAGACGGTGCCGTTTATTTTGGGTAAGGGGTCGGTAAAAGCTGCTCTAGAGCAAATGCACGGGCGCGATCGCATGCACGTAGTCGATCGCCATGGCCAGCCCATTGGTCTGCTGACCGAGGCAAACTTACAACAGGCGGCCACCAGCGAAGTTCAAGATATTGAAACAGTGATGACGACTGACTTCCCGATTGTGGAAGCCACGACCAGTTTAGAAGAAATTTTTCACCTGGCTCAGTTTGGTGTGCCCATTGCTGTTGTCAATCGCCATGGCAAGTTTAAGGGTGTGGTAGAGCAGTCAGATATCCTCGCTAGAATTGGTCGCCTCAGCCAGGAAAGATCCGAATCCCATAAGCCTTTGCCAACCGCTGTCTAGTCAGACATATCGATTATGGTCTCAGATATATTTAACTGGTTATTTCTTAACCAGTCTACGGAAATCATTCCTTTAGGAGAGTGGATTTCCACGATTGTTGCCTGGGTTGTTACTAACTTTCGCTGGCTGTTTCAGCTAATTCGCATTCCCATTAGCCAGGTGCTCAATGCCATTGAGGCATTTTTTCAATGGCTGCCGCCCATTGTCTTTTTAGCCGTCATCGGGCTGATTGCCTGGCAGTTTGCCAATCGCAAAATTGCCATTTTGAGTCTGATTGCCATGGTTGCCATTGGTCTGATTGGAGCCTGGTCAGAAACCATGACAACGCTCTCGCTAGTCGCCGTAGCCGTGCTGCTATGTGTTGCGGTAGGGTTACCTCTGGGGATTCTTGCCGCTCGCAGTAAGCGGGCCGAGTCGATTATTCGCCCTATTTTGGATGCCATGCAAACCCTACCGGCATTCGTTTATCTAGTACCGGTTGTGATGCTGTTTGGTACAGGCAAAGTGCCGGGTGTCATTGTCACCTTTATTTTTGCGGTCCCCCCGCTGATTCGACTGACTAACATCGGTATTCGTCAGGTGTCGGAAGAAACCGTCGAAGCGTCCATCGCCTTTGGTTCCACACCCTGGCAAATGCTGTGGGAAGTGCAGATTCCCCTAGCGATGCCCACGATTTTGGCCGGGATTAATCAAACGATTATGCTGGCGCGCTCGATGGTGGTGATTGCCTCACTGATTGCGGTTGAAGGCTTGGGTCTGATGGTCAATCGAGGCATTGGCCGCTTGGATGTCGGTCTTGCCGCCGTGGGGGGAATCGGTATCGTCCTGATGGCCATTGTGCTCGATCGGATTACCCAGGCGATGGGAGAGCCCTTTAGTGACGGTCTTGCCTGGTATGAGCGGGGTCCTATTGGTGCTTTACGACAGCTTAGATCGTCGAAGCGTCAGGCTCCAGCTTAGTGACCCCCGCTGGCTTAGACGGCGGGCGAAATGCTAGATGTTGGCCCGACTGTTTAGGCGAGCAACAACAATTATCTCAGCTGTATTGTTCTACTGTTTTGGAAAGTTAGAAAGTATGATGTTTAATTTTAGACTGTCGTTGGTTAAGCCGGTATTTGGCGCACTTGCGATCGCACTTAGCCTTGCCGCCTGTAACTCTGGCCAACAGGCCGCCACCGACACTGCTGATACCGCTGACACATCAGCCTTACCCGGCGAAGGTGTGGATGTTACCCCGAGCTACAGTCTGCTTGAAGAAGTCTTTCAGACCGAAGTTATCAATATTGGTCTAGAGCGCCTGGGCTACACCATTGAGCAACCAAAAGAATTAGAATACGCCACTATGCATGTTGATATCGCCAACGGCGGTATTGACTACACAGCAGCCCACTGGGAGAGACTGCATCAAGAGTTTTTTGTAAACAGCGGCGGTGAAGAAAAGCTAGAGCGCACGGGTGTTTATATTTCTAACGTACTGCAGGGCTACAAAATTGATAAAGCCACCGCAGAAGAATACAACATTACCTCTTTAGATCAGCTCAAAGATCCTGAAATAGCCGCGCTGTTTGACACAGACGGCGATGGTAAAGCAAATCTAACTGGCTGCAATCCCGGCTGGGGCTGTGAGTTGGTAATTGAACATCAGCTAGATGAATATGGTCTGCGCGATGTCGTACAGCACGACCAGGGCCAGTACTTCGCTCTGATGGCAGATACCATTACCCGCTATGAGCAAGGGGATCCAGTTTTCTTCTACACCTGGACTCCTTTGTGGATTCACGGCATTTTAGAAGAAGGAGAAGATGTTAACTGGGTTGAAGTACCCTACACGTCACTCCCCGAAGACCAGGGAGAAATTTCCGAAGCAGATACGTCTGCAGAAGGTAAAAACTTAGGGTTTGCCGTAGACCAGCAGGTCATTCTAGCCAATCAAGAGTTTGTCGATAACAATCCGGTGGCCGCTAAGTTCTTTAGTCTGGCCCAGGTGCCCATCAGCGATGTCAGCGCCCAAAATCAGCTAATGAACGATGGTGAAGACAGTCTCGAAGCGATTCGCGGTCACGCTGAAGCCTGGGTTGCAGACAATCAGGCTGAATTTGACGGTTGGGTTGATGCCGCGCTGTCGGTTCAGTAGTACGGCATAGCCGATCTGACCAACCGGCAACGATAGCTTAATACTAAAAGAAGCAGCAAAGGTGTAGTAACCTTTGCTGCTTTATTAATGGCTTCTTTTTAAGATAGAGTCTTGTCTTTATCCGTACTATGTCACCTCGACCGAGTTTATTAAATCCCAATAGTCGGAAGCTGCTCGCGGCTCTAAAACATTTTGAGAAAACCTTTGGTAAATCAAACTCTGCATTAGAGCTGCAGGCCATCCTGGGAGCCTTGGCAACGGTTATGGACCTGACAGATAAGTCTCTAGATCGCTTAACCCAGCAAATTGCAGCCAACTACCCGCAGCTCAGATCCCTGGAAAATCATCTTGAATCAGCAAATTTCTTAGACTTTAGTCGCGCCGTTCAACAGGCCAAAAAACGCCTAGAGCACACTGAGGCAACGCTGATTTTGCTGATTCGCACCTATCTCCAACGGGTAGCGTCAAAGCTGTCAGCAACAGAATTTGTTGACCTTACCCAGACTGCCGTAGCGCTGCTGGAGCCTAGTCTGGGTGAAGCTCAACACCTGATTTACATCGCCTTGAAGACCTTTGGTCAACAGCGATCGCAGCCGATTCCTCCCCTTGGCCAACGGCTGCCCAACGTCATAGACAGACTCTTGGCCAGGCTAGTGCGCTACCAAAAGATTATACGGACCGAGAACATCGAGACCGTAGTGATGCCATTGACGACGGCCCCGCTGAGCCCCGATCGCATTTATACAGCCCTATCAAACAGCGCTGTGATCCTCCCCCCAGAGCTTGATACTCAAGATGGGATAGACGACTTAGCCCGCATAGTGCGCTTTAAGCTGCAGTTCAAAACGGTGTCTGCTCGCTCTCGTCGATCCGCCACAGCAATCGCCGCTCAACTTACCCAGGCGATCGCTGAATTTCAGGCGCACTATTCACCGGAAAGCAAGGTGGCTCAGCCTATTTGGGATAACGATTTATCCGTCAGCAGTCTCTTTTTTACGCCCGACAATTTTGCTACAGCCGGTAACGATTTTCCTTGGCTACCGCCCAAATCCTCTGCTAAAAATTTAAAAGATGAAACAAATTCTTAGCAATCTGTTTTATTTCTAATCAACTAAAATATTCTTAACAATCGGCGGAGCTTGAGCTATCAAAGTCTCTTTAGCTAATTCAGCTAGTTCCATAGCCCAGACCGTTTCGCCATGTTTAAATGCCTGGTGCTAAGGAAGTCTATCCGTACCTTAAATCTTTAAGTAGAGGCTAAAATCCGCTTTTATCAAGGGATTCAGCCAAAATATACAATTTGCTTTTTGTTCTCTATTTTATCTATCCGGCAGCTAAAATTTGATTATACTTCCTAAGTTTTGATTTTCAGGTATCCCAGATTCTTAGATATTTTTTAGGACCTTTTAAGGCAATAAGCTCTGCTTTTTTAGGTTAAGTATTTTTCTACCCCCTATCCAATAACCCACTTCTTCTCCACAATGGCCCACAGACATGGTCGTTGAGACCACCCACCAAAAGGAGACAACGAGCGTGAAACTCTCGGTCTACGGAAAAGGCGGCATTGGCAAATCCACCACCAGTTGCAATATCTCGGTTGCTCTGGCTAAACGCGGCAAAAAAGTACTGCAAATCGGCTGTGACCCCAAGCACGACAGCACCTTTACCCTTACAGGCTTTTTGATTCCCACTATTATCGATACTCTCCAGGAACGGGACTATCACTACGAAGACATCTGGCCTGAAGATGTGATCTACCAGGGCTATGGCGGCGTTAGCTGTGTTGAGGCCGGTGGCCCTCCCGCTGGAGCCGGCTGCGGTGGCTATGTCGTGGGTGAGACGGTCAAACTGCTCAAGGAGCTCAATGCCTTTGACGAGTACGATGTGATTCTGTTTGACGTGCTAGGCGACGTGGTCTGTGGCGGATTTGCCGCACCGCTGAACTATTCTGACTACTGCATGATTGTTACTGACAACGGCTTTGACGCGCTGTTTGCCGCTAATCGGATTGCTGCCTCAGTTAGAGAAAAGGCTCGTACCCATCCGCTGAAGCTGGCTGGTCTGATTGGCAACCGCACCTCCAAGCGGGACCTGATCGACAAGTATATTGAAGCGGTACCCATGCCGGTACTAGAAATTTTGCCCCTGATTGAGGACATTCGCGTTTCTCGGGTTAAGGGTAAGACCATGTTTGAGATGGCTGAAACCGATCCGGCCCTAGAGCCCGTGTGTCAGTACTATTTGAACATTGCCGACCAGCTGATTGCCCAGCCTGAAGGTGTAGTGCCCAAGGATGCGGCTGATCGTGAGCTATTCTCCCTGCTGTCGGACTTCTACCTCAATCCGCCTGAAGCTGCGGCTCCTCAGCAAAATGAAATGGACCTAATGATGGTCTAAGCCCTTTTGAGGTAATCTGAACGGCTGCTACTTGTTTATTTGCGTTGAGTTTCTCAAAAGACTGGCCATTCTGACGCTGAGGTGCTACATTGCTGCGTGCCTATTCATTTTTTAGAAACAGTCTCAAGCTATGGCCTTTTTTGAGAATTTCACCACCGCCATCCGTGATAAGTGGTTGAACTATGTGCAAGACAATCGTGCCTGGTTAGAGTTACAGATGAATAACGTCTCTGTTAGAACTCCTGACGGTGGGCGTCGTCCGTCTTCGTTACTAATCTTGGGTGTGATTAACGCCATAGAACCCAAACTATCTAATCTGATGGTGCCGTTTTATAAGCTCAACTCTGATGAAGATTCTCTAGTCGAAGTGCTGGGACTAAATTTTGACCCAGAAATGGCCTTGGATGGAAAGAGCGATGTTGGTCCCACTCTAGATGCATCCCGCGGTGATGACGATACTCCCTTATTAGAGGGATTAGACGGCCTTTAGGGTTAAGCAAGTAACAGTCATCAATGATTGCCCGACGAACAACGGCTAAAGAGAAGAGTGCTGACCCCGCTGCTGTCTTTAGTCAGTGTCAATGCTGTTCCAAGGATTCTAATCACGATGACAACAACTGCAAATACTCCCTCCCTTGATTTTGCCTGCGACACGGGCAACTACAAAACGTATTGACACATTAGCTGTGTGGCGTGGCTGTATCAAAAAATTGAAGACAGTTTCTTTTTGGTGATTGGTACCAAGACCTGTGGTTATTTTTTGCAAAATGCCATGGGGGTCATGATTTTTGCTGAGCCTCGCTACGCCATGGCTGAGCTAGAAGAGGGTGATATCTCGGCCAAGCTGAATGACTATGAAGAACTCAAGCGTCTATGTTTGCAGATTAAGCGCGATCGCAACCCCAGCGTCATCGTTTGGATCGGCACCTGCACTACTGAAATCATCAAAACTGACCTAGAAGGCATTGCCCCCGTTCTAGAAGCCGAAATCGGCGTTCCCATTGTAGTCGCCCGCGCTAACGGGTTGGACTATGCCTTTACCCAAGGCGAAGACACTGTACTCGCTGCCATGGCCCAGCGCTGTCCCACAGAAGAACCAGTCGCTAAAAAAGCTCCGGTTGAACCCGAAAAGAAAGACCGTAATAGTCTCACCAAACTGCTCACACTGGGTCGTAAGCCTGAAGCCGACGCTCCGGATGTTGCTGCTGTTTCCGAATACCATGACCACGCGCCGCTTATCTTGTTTGGCTCCGTACCAAACCCCGTGGTCACCCAGCTCAATCTGGAACTCAAAAAGCAAGGCATCAGGGTCTCCGGCTGGCTCCCCGAAAATCGCTATACCGAGCTACCTGTTATCAAAGAGGGCTATTTTGCCTCCGGTGTGAATCCCTTTCTCTCACGCACCGCATCTACGCTGATGCGCCGGAAAAAAGCCAAAGTTATCGGCGCTCCATTTCCCATCGGTCCCGACGGTACCCGTGCCTGGGTCGAGAAAATCTGCTCCGTACTGGATGTTGAACCCCAAGGCTTAGCTGAGCGCGAAGCCCAGATTTGGGCGTCAGTAGAAGACTACGTCAGTCTTATCCGTGGCAAGTCGGTCTACTTTATGGGAGACAATCTGCTCGAGATTGCCATGGCTCGCTTCCTCATTCGCTGCGGCATGACCGTACCTGCCATTGGTATTCCCTACATGGATAAGCGTTTTCAAGGGGGAGAACTACAGCTGCTAGAGCGCACCTGTGAAGAAATGGGCGTACCCAAACCCAAGATTACCGAGAAGCCCGATAACTATAACCAGATCCAGCAAATCCTAGAGATTGAGCCCGATTTGGTGATTACCGGCATGGCCCATGCTAACCCTCTAGAAGCCAGAGGCATCACTACCAAATGGTCGGCAGAGTTTACCTTTGCCCAGACCCATGGCTTTGGCAGTACCCGGGACATTCTTGCGCTAGTCACCCGCCCACTGCGACGTAACAGTAATCTCAAGGATTTGGGATGGAACAAACTTGTCAAAGAAGAAGCTAGCGTTTAGCAGGTTCTAGCATCAACGAGTCGGCTGTTGCTTTGGAGCAATAGCCGACTCAGGCGAGCAGTCTTTTCACAGCTTCTAAACACTTAAATGAGGCTAAAGGGTGGAAAATAACCAGACCTTAGCTGCTAGCATAAGTTTAGTGGTAGAACGTCAGGCAACTTCAGAGGCATTGAAATTAAAGGGTTATAAGCGCAAATAAATAGACTTCCTTAAAATTCACATTAAATCGATTCCACTATCATTTAGAGAGAGAATTTGCACTGTTAAGTCGATAATGTGTGTCGCTTAAGAATTCGATCGCACCACTCTTGAGAAAGTCGTGCCACCTCCTGACGTTTTTGCTCATCCCCCCACCAATCCGAGCAATTTAATTTCCAGCGACTCAGTAACCGTTGCAGGTCAGCCAACTCAACAGCCTGGTCTAGACCTGTCTCTAAATCAATACCTGGCACTATCCACTCGATAAAAAACTGACTTTCCCTAATAAGGTGTTCAACAACTGATTCACCTGTAACGCTGTCGGCAAAAAACTGAATGCGAGTTAAATTCAACGCAAGACTTTCCAACTGAGCTGTTTGGCCAGCCTGAAGGAATCGTTTTTTGAGAATGTCCCAATTCACTCCCATTGAATTTCAACTCCTTCTAGAAAAGACCTGATAATTTTCTCTATCTTTTGACGTAACTCAAGATCTTGAATTTGCATCGAACGATTGTTTGCACTAGGGCGAATATTAATGATCGATTCAAAGCCCACAGACTGATTAGTGGGATACCAGTCCGCTCCCCAAACATTTCTCTGCTCGCTACCATCATCTAGCAAAACCAGCTCACAATCAGCGTGCAATTGCCCGCCCCCAGCCAAAACTTCACGCTCAACGTCCACCGCCATCTTAATGTAAATTCCCAGAGCCTTTAACATTTGGTCAACCTGCTCTGGGGTAGCGCGGCCTCTAACGATCACAATCATGGCTCATCTATTCGTGCTTAGCATCCTCTAATCGATTTATCGTCAGTTTTAGCCCAGTAGCACTGGCGATATGATGACATCTCCATGGCAAAAGAGCGGAGTACCATAGCCCTATCCATATGCCGTATTTCAATAATGACTCTGCCGTACGAGTTATAACTATTTCTGGTGTACGGGATAGGAGATAAAAAAGGGCGTATCCTTCTGGACAAGCAAGTACCAGAATGGAAATACACCATGACTGACGATAAAGTAATTGAGTTCAAATCACAAGAAACGCAGAAAAGTTTTACGGACGCGCTGAGCGAATTAGTCCGCCAAGGTGCCCGCCAAATAATTGCCTAGGCGGTTGAAGCGGAACTAACTGCGTTTTTATCGAGCTATGGCGAGCTCAAAGATCAGACCGGTCGCCAAGGTGTGGTTCGGAACGGGTATTTACCCCAACGAACTATCACCACTGGGGTGGGTGAGGTGGAGATTCAGGTGCCAAAAGTCAGAGACCGCACTGGCAGCGGAATCAAGTTTAATTCTCTGTTGCTACCGCCCTATCTCAAACGGAGTCGGAGTATGGAGGAGGTCTTACCCTGGCTCTACCCCAAAGGCGTGTCAACGGGTGACTTTGGTGAGGCCCTGTCTGCCTTACTGGGGTCAGGGGCCAAAGGCCTATCGGCCGCTACGATTAGTCGTCTAAAAGCGAAGTGGCGCGAGGAGTATCAAACCTGGCAAACCCGTTCACTGCGTCATCAGCGCTATGTCTACGTGTGGGCGGATGGCATTTATTTCAACATTCGTAAGGGGGAATCGCAATGCATTCTGGTGCTCATTGGCGTCACCGATACCGGAGCAAAAGAGCTGATGGGGATTGAAGCTGGCTATCGAGAATCCGCCCTGAGCTGGAAATCCCTGTTATTGAGACTCAAAGATCACGGACTTCAGGTTGCTCCACACGTGGCCACGGGAGATGGGGCCTTGGGCTTCTGGAAAGCCTTGAGCGAGGTCTTTCCGTCCACTAAGCCACAGCAGTGTTGGGTCCATAAGACAGCTAATATCCTCAACAAACTCCCTAAGAAACTACAACCGGAGGCAAAGCGAGCATTGTGGGAAATCTATCGAGCCCAGACCAAAGCCGATGCCCATCAATCCTTTGACCGGTTTATCAAGACCTATCACGCCAAGTATCCAGAGGCGACGGAGTGTTTGGCAAAAGACCGAGATATCTTGTTGACCTTCTATGACTTTCCAGCTGAGCACTGGGCGCATATTCGTTCCACCAATCCCATCGAATTCACCTTTGCTACGGTGCGTTTGAGAACCGACAAGACAAGAGGAGCGGTTTCCCCGGATTCTATTCTCTCGTTAGTGTTCAAATTAGTGCAGAGTGCTCAGAAACGATGGCAACGGATTCGAGGCTTCAAACATCTTGGCGATGTCATTGAGGGCGTTTCGTTTCACGATGGGATTCGGGTTGAGCAGACAGTTCAGACAACGACCAATCAGAAGGCGGCCTAACTCTGACTCATACACCGGGTTTGACTATATCTCGAAATGGGGATATGACCAAAACTGCGAGGAGTGGTATTTGGTGCAGTTCCCCCGTAGTCGAGACGAAGGGTGGGTCAAAGGAACTTACGTTGAATTCGTCTACGGCAGAGGATTGTTTGACTGATGAAGATTACTCCCAATGAACCATTTTTCAGAAGTCCAGAGAGTAAGGCTTCGTCGCAATTAATGCTTGAGCAGAGTTGTTTTAGTCTGCCTAGATGCATCGCACTAGCTATGAAAATGCTATGTTTGCCATCAGACTGGACTCTAGCGCAATATCTGGCATATTACGCAACATATCGTCCCATGTGGCCTGTGTCTGTAATGCTTCTACAACGACCTGCAGCGGCTTAGCCAGAATTGTTGGAAAATCGACTTCTCCAGCGAGCTGAGGAGTATATGCTAGCCGTTCCTGAGGTGGAGCAAATTGAGCGTCGATTCCTTGTTTGTTACCCCTAGCGTCGATTCGATACCAGCCAGATTCACGCAAGTAGACTGCATTAAACCCATGCAAACTGTACGGCGCGCCTTTGTCATCAATACTCAATCGCTGATAACAAAATCCTGTGGGAATTTGATTTGCTCGTAGTAAAGCTGCTAGTAAGTGACTTTTGGCAAAGCAGTAGCCTGTCTTATGTTTCAATACGTCAGAGGCGATACAGGTGACCGGATTCATCTGATAGTCAACGCTGTGAAAGATCTCATCGCGCACCCATTCAAAACAGGCTTTTGCGATCGCTGCTGGTGTTTTGTAATCTGCTGAGATCTGTTGGGCAAGCTGAATGATTTCGGGATGTTGCCAATCGATGATGTTGCTAGCGCTTAAGTACTCTTCCATGTTGAGGTATTTCCAGTCTGGTGAATAGTGGCGAATATGCATAAAACCCTGAGCAATAGACCGAGTTACTTATATAGTTGCTTGGTCTACTGCTTATGCTGCTTCACTCAAACTCTGACCAGAAAGTGTACTACGTGCTTGTCTCTGAGTGGGGCACTAAAACGCTGGTTTCGGTGCATGCGGCCAGTGTGCGCTCAGCTGAAAAAATTGCCCGGCAAAATGCAGGCAAAAAAGCGGGTTGGGAAGGCATTCATAACGTGTATCATGCCTTCCCAGCTGAAGAAGCGTAAGATCTTAGTCAACGACTGTTTTTAGCAATCCCTGGAGCTGGTCGGTGCCCATTCTGGCTCCGTAGGCGGTGACCAGCTTAGCCGCAGCCAAGGAACCAAGCTTGCCTGCTTTGGCCCAGCTTAAACCGTGGACAATGCCGTAGAGGACCGCTCCGGCGTACATATCACCTGCACCAACGGTATCAATGGCGTCCACAGGATGGGGCGCGATTTCATGTAGCTGTTCACCATCAAAGATGACAGAACCTTTGGGGCCACGGGTGATGGCAAAGGTTTTAGCCAGGGTCTTGGTGTGTTCGATAGCTGCGGTCAAATCTTCGGTATCGGCCATTAGCAGGGCTTCAGATTCGTTAGCAAAGAGGATGTCTACACCATCGCCGATCATTTCCAACAGACCGTCTTTAAAGAATTTCACCATGTTGTAGTCCGATAGGGACATGGCGACTTTGCGTCCGGCGGATTTAGCTAGATGCGTGGCTTTGATGGCGGCCTGTTTGCTGTTTTCGCCACTGACTAGAAATCCTTCTATGTAAGTGTATCGGGAAGCTGCGATCACATCCGCATTTAAATCAGCCTCAGACAGCTGAGACGAAATTCCCAAAAATGTCCCCATGGTACGATCCGCATCGGGAGTCACCAGTACCAGACATTTACCGGTGATCCCAGCTGCTGGAGTGTGGCTGGTCAGATTTGTTTCCACGCCACAGTTAACCAGATCGTCCGTATAAAATTGGCCATAGTCGTCGTCGGCAACCTTACATCCGTAGTAGGTTTTACCCCCCAGCTGACTAATGGCAATAATGGTGTTAGCAGCAGACCCACCGCAAGAGCGCTTGGTATCGTAGTCCTTTAACTGGTCAATGGCCGTATTCTGTACCGCTTCGTCTAATAAGGTCATTACTCCCTTATCCATACCGATGGCGGCTAGGGCATCTACCGACAGAGCGCATTCTATATCCACCAGAGCATTACCAAGGCCGTAGACGTCATACTTTAGTGGATTACTGGTCATAGGAATATATAAGGAGAGTATAGATTTTGCTCGCTTATTATCGCGCTCATTACCCTAGGTGACAATGGTCATATCGATGGGGTTCCCCAATGCGATCGTCGTTGGCCTGCAGACGGGGTGTTAAGTCTGCTGATGTTTGTGAGTTGCCTGCCGGAGACAGCCCATAGACTTGTGAAGTAACACGTCAGATAGTCCATGGGCTGGGGTCATGACTGCTTTGCAAGACATCTTTATTTCCTACGGACGCGCTGACAGCAAAGAATTTGCAAAGTATCTTAATGACCGCCTGACTGCTCTAGGCTACAGCGTCTGGTTTGACTTTGAGTCAATTCCCCAAAGCGTAGACTATCAAAAGCAAATCGACGAGGGAATCGCTAAAGCCGATAACTTCGTTTTTATTATTTCTCCCCACGCTACGAACTCTCCCTACTGTCGTAAAGAAATCGAACGGGCCATTGCCTTAGATAAACGGCTGGTGCCCATTATGCACATCGAGAAAATTTCTCGTGAGACCTGGCAAAGCCGCTACCCTGAGCAAACAGAAGACGACTGGGCGACTTACTGCGCCAGTGGCCAGCATTCGTGCTTTACCTATATGCATCCCAAAATTGAGAGAATCAACTGGAACCAGCTGGATTTCTCAGATCCAAAGAATTTTGAATCGGCCTTTCATGCCCTAGTGCAGGTCGTTGAACAAGATCGCGACTATGTGAGACAGCATACCGAGCTTTTAAGCAAAGCTCTAGACTGGGAGCGTCGTCAGCGACAAACCCAGTACTTGCTGATTGGAGGAGTGCGTCAGCAGGCAGAAGCCTGGCTCAAAACAGACTTTAAGGACCGGCAGCCCCCCTGCATTCCCACAGTTTTACACTGCGAGTTCATCACTGACAGTATTAAAAATGCTAACAACCTGATGACTCAGGTATTTCTCTGTCATGCGGAACAGGACCGTGCGATCGCAAAAAAAGTACAGCACACCCTCATGCGGGCCGGTATTACCACCTGGACCCACCACGATGACATTGCCTTTGGTAGCGATTTTCAAGCTGCCATGATCCGAGGAATGGAAGAAGCGGACAATGCTATTTTCTTAATCTCTCCCCATTCTCTAAAATCTCTCTACTGTCAGCAGGAACTAAAGCATGCCCTGTCGCTCCACAAGCGGATTATTCCACTGCTAGTGAGCGAGGTAGACCTTCAACAGATTCCATCAGCGCTGCAAACGCTGCAGTATATCAACCTGGCCGATAATCTGAGCGAGGCAAACTACTATCAAGACGCCAGCGATCTGCTGCGGATTTTGCACCAGGATGCGGCCTATTACAATGAGCACAAAATTTTACTCACCAAGGCTCTAAAATGGCAGCGGCAGCAGCAGAACCCCTGTATCCTGCTGCGCGGCTATGAGCTACAGCATGCTCTGGCCTGGCTCAAGCTGGCTAAGCAGCATCCTAGCCACAGTCCTGTTCCTTTACAAATTGACTTTATTGAAAAAAGCGAGCAGCAGCCATCGGGACTATCATTAGACGTCTTTATCTCCTATTCTCGTAGCGACTCAGACTTTGCCCGTAAGCTAAACGATCGTTTACAACAGCAAGGAAAACGCACCTGGTTTGACCAGGAGAGTATTGCCTCAGGTGCAGATTTTCAGCAAGAGATCCACCGTGGTATTGAGACCTCGGATCACTTTTTGTTTGTGCTGTCTCCTAGCTCAGTAAATTCGCCCTACTGTGCTGATGAAGTGGAGTATGCGGCCAGACTCAATAAGCGCATCGTCACCGTATGCCACCAGTCTTTTGCTACCGATAGTTTGCATCCAGAATTAGCCAAGGTGCAGTGGATTGACTTCCAGCCCAGCGGCGACTTTGGTACCAATTTTCAAGAGCTGATTCGTACTTTAGACGCGGACCCGGAGCATCTCAGGTTTCATACGGCGTTGCTGATGCAGGCGATTACCTGGGATCAAAAGCAGCGGCGAGAGAGTCAGCTGCTGCGAGGAGATGACCTGGCTGAGGCAGAATCCTGGCTGCTGGAGTCCGCTGGTAAACAGCCCATTCCCACACCACTGCAGGCCAGTTTTATTACGGCCAGCCGCAAAACATCCCGGTGCCGTCAGCGATCGCTAATCGGCGGACTTAGTGTTCTATTGGCGTTAGCGATCGCAGGGGGTATCGCCGCCCTAACCCAGTCTAGACTGGTTGCCCGTCAAAAAAATATCGCCCAAAAAAGACAGCAGGAAGCCGAGATTGTTGCCCAAAGCCTGACTACAGATAATCTCTTGCTTTCTAATCTGAATATGGAGGCCCTGGCCCACGGGATTAAAACAGCTCGTCAGGTCCAACACAATCAGCGCGACCTTCGACCAGACAGAGTCCTGCGAGCGGCGGCATCTTTACGAAAAGTGATTTACACCATCAAAGAGAAAAATCGCTTTTATGGGCACCTGGATAGCGTATGGGGTGTCACCTACAGTCCCGATGGCACCCTGCTAGCGTCAAGCGGTAAGGATAAAACCGTCCGCCTGTGGCAGCGAGACGGTACCCAGGTCGCTACATTAGCGGGTCATACTGGGGATGTTTGGAACGTGAGCTTTAGTCCTGACGGTGAGATACTTGCGTCTGCTAGCAACGACGGTACCGTGCGGCTGTGGCAGCGCGACGGCTCTTCTATCGCTATATTAGGCCAGCGGGGGGCCGCCGTTTGGGAAGTCCGCTTTAGCCCCGATGGTCAAACCATCGCCTCGGCCCACAACGACGGTAGCGTCAAGCTATGGCGGCGTGACGGCACGCTAATTAAGAATATCCCAGCTCATACGGTAACCGTTTGGGATGTTAATTTTAGTCCTGACGGTCAGCTGCTGGTCACGGCTAGTGCAGATAAGACCGTCAAGCTATGGCAGCTTGACGGTACTCCCATCGCGGTTTTAGAGGGACATGAGGCCGAGGTGGGAGACATTAGCATCAGTCCCGACAGTCAGCTAATCGCTTCGGCTAGCGGCGACGGCACCGTGCGACTGTGGCAGCGTGACGGCACCCTGATAACAGTGTTAGACGACCACACAGACTTTGTGAGAGACGTACACTTTAGTCCTGACGGTGAGATTTTAGTCTCTGCTAGCGACGACGGTACCGTGCGACTGTGGCAACGCGACGGCACCCTAATCAAAACACTTTTAGACCATACCGATCAGGTATGGTCCCTCAGCTTTAGCCCCGATGGTCAAACCATCGCTTCAGCGAGCAAAGACAACACCATTCGACTGTGGCAGCGTGATGGTACCCCCATCTCTGTTCTAGCCGGTCACCTCGATCGAATCTGGAATGTGACCTTTAGCCCCGACGGTCAGACGGTGGCATCCGCCAGTGCCGATAGTACGGTACGACTCTGGCAGTATGCTGGCATGCCTATGGCTGTACTTAAAGGGCATCAGGCCGATGTGGGCGATATTCGCTACAGCCCCGATGGTCAAACTCTGGCATCGGCCAGTCAAGACGGGACTATTAAACTCTGGCAGCAGCAGGACGATACGCCGATTGCGACGCTTGACGGTCACGAAGATAGAGTGTGGGACATTCGCTACAGTGCCGATGGCCAAACTATTGCGTCAGCCGGTGCGGATAAAACAGTGCGGCTGTGGCAGCGTGACGGTACTCCTATAGCAATCCTCGAAGGGCATCAAGCCGGCGTGGGTCATGTGGCCTTTAGCCCCGAGGGTGATATGGTCGCTTCAGCCAGCGGCGACGGTACCGTCAGGCTATGGCAGACTGACGGCACTCTGATTGGCATCCTCGATGAGCATCAGGAAAGCGTGCAGAAGGTGCTGTTTAGCCCTGATGGTCAACTTATTGTTTCAGCCAGTGAGGATACGACACTGCGGCTGTGGCAACGCGATGGGACGTTTATCGCGATGATGCCAGATCATCAGTCCGCTGTTAGAGATGTGCGTTTTAGCCCTGATGGTCAATTTATTGCTTCGGCGAGCGATGATAATACGGTGCGTCTCTGGCGGCTGGACGGTACCCCAATTAGCACGATGACCGGCTATCCCTATGAACGCGGCGTCCGTAAAATTCGCTTTAGTCAGAACGGCAAAATGATTGCCGCTGCTAGCGGCGATGGCACGGTTAGACTCTGGCGGCTGAGCGATCTGTCTGAGCCCACCGCTACGACATTGAGAGGCCATACCGGGACTGTTAAAGACATTCACTTTAGCCCCGACACACAATCTGTTGCTACCTCTAGCGACGACAGTACGGTGCGTCTCTGGCAGCTGGACGGCACTCCTATTGCTACGCTTCAAGGCCATACAGGTGGTATCGACAGTATTCGCTTTAGTCCCGACGGTCAAACTATTGCTTCTGCGAGTAATGATGACACTCTCATTCTCTGGAATTTTGACCTGGACAATCTGCTGTCTAAAGGCTGTAGCTGGCTTGAGGAGTATGCAGCCAGTGTTGACAACCTAGAAGACCCTCAGGCACTTTGCTCTGGACGCTAGTGCTCAAAGGAACGTCGGACTGTTGCTATCCAACTTTTTGATTGCTCTCCTACGTTGTCAATTTTGGAGGTGCAGAGTTGACGCGAAACTATAAAAAGTTGCAGGTCTCTAAAAGTGCGCATATTTTGGAGAAAGCACTTTGTCTTTTGACGACATTATGAACTCCGATCGTCGGTCTAGGGAACAAAAACTTCAAGACTGGGAAGCCCAGCTCAGGGAGCGTGAACTTAAGATACGTATGCGTGAACTTGAATCAGAAGTAGAGGTGTCAGCTAAAGGGCCGCTGAAAGCAAAACGTAAACCAGCTGCGAGAGACGGGTGGCATCGGCGTCTGCCTGT
Organism: Leptolyngbyaceae cyanobacterium; assembly: GCA_050043465.1. Taxonomy (GTDB): domain Bacteria; phylum Cyanobacteriota; class Cyanobacteriia; order Phormidesmidales; family Phormidesmidaceae; genus Leptothoe. Next base: position 118,475 of record JBHJIL010000059.1, on the reverse strand, counting down.
GCTGGCAAAATTTGGTCTGTTGGTTCTAGGGGCATTTGTGGTCGTGCGAGTAGCCGCTTGGCTAGCGGGGGTGCTTCTGTTTTTGGGCATCATTTGGGTCGGATACAAGCTATTTCTAGAGCGTAGTTAGTCTCCTTGTTAGAACCGTTTATCGCCACATTACGAAAGGCTGTAGGGTTGCTGGAGCCGACTGATAGCGAGCTTAAAGCTCAGGTGCTGCATCAGTGCGATCGCATCTCTCAATCTCCTCTACGCATTGCCGTATTTGGCCCCTTTAACTACGGTAAATCAACCCTACTCAATGCTCTCATCGGTACAAACGCCCTACCCACCGATCTGATTCCTACTACCGGAGCCGCCATTGCCATCACCTACGGCTCCCAGATGTCCAGTCGAATTGTGTTTACAGACGATAGTTCGCTATCAGCCGAAGGGACAGAAATACTACATGAATATACTACTCTCAAGCAGCAGTCCCGAATAAAAAACGTTGAAGTACGCTGCCCTCAGCTTCTACTACAGGCAGGCGCGGAGCTAGTCGATCTGCCGGGCACCGACGACCAGGCTGTCCATAACCAGCTAGTGCGCCGTCAGCTGCTGGCTACCGACGTGGTGATCCAGCTTTTGGATGGCCGCCGCTTGATGACATTGACAGAACGAGACCAGCTCAAAGACTGGCTCTTTAGCAAAGGGATTACGACTGTCCTGTTTGTGGTCAATTTTCTAAATCTGGTTGACCCCGACGACCGCCAGCGGGTGATGGAGCGGCTACACATCATCACCGAAGATTTTCCAGCAGCGCTGCCCAAAGGATTGGATCGTCTTTACAGGGTGGATGCTCTCCCGGCCCTGCGGGCCCGACTCAAAGCAGACCAGGCGGCCGTAATCCAATCTGGGCTACCGGCACTCGAGTCAGCGCTACATGCCCTGGTGCGGTCACCCCGGCTCGCCTACCGCCTGCCAAGACTCTTATCTTTGGCGACCCAGGTACGGCAGTCTCTGCAGCAGCAGCTACAGGAGTTGGACAACACCCCTCTGCCTCGACGTACGGCCATTCAACAGCGTATTCAACAGCTGATGCAGACAGGGTTTCAGCAAAGTGTGGTGGAGCTACGCCAATGGTTAGAGCTTAGCGCTTTGCTAACGAGCTACCAGTCCGGCCTGCTGGCAGCACTTCAGGACGATACAACCGCTCAATGGCTAGCAAAAAATCTGTATCCTACCTGGGAGAAAAAGAGACGTGCCGTTGTTGAATGGGTGTATAAAGCCTGTGAGGTCTTTGACCAACCTCGACCCGTAGACCTGTGGATTGGCTGGCAGCCGCTAGAAAAGTCTGTCACCCCGACCGACGAGAGCCCTCAGCTATATCTAACTCATTTCTCCACCAATGCCTTAACCGCTCTTGACGCCTACGAGGCTAAAGCGACCCCCATTTTTCACACCCCTTGCTTGTCTTCTAAATCCCACGTTCAGCAGGTTGCTAAGCGGACGCTCCTGCAAACCACACTGGTGGAACTGCAGCAGCTGCAGAGCGAACTAAACACTGTTAAGCACTCGGTTCTTGGGGTGAATAATTGAGAATGACTCGCAGCCAATACTTTATGGCTGGTGCTTACTCTGTATTTGTCTATAGGACCATCCCAAGGCTCTACGGGTAAACCACAGGTACAGCCCGGTTAGCAGCCCCATCACACCGGCAAGCATCCAGCGGTTAACGGTAATGGCGGCAAACATCCAGGTGCCAAAGCCAAAGGCAGCCCCGTAGGCGCAAAGACCGCCGCAAAGCGCGATCGCACTTTGCCAAAACCCTGATCGCCGCGCTGTGCAAAACCCGATAATAGCTCCGATGGCACCACCGATTACGGCTCCGATCACCGCCCATTTTGGGGCCTGTGCGCCAAGCTGTCCGGCACTAAAAAAACCGAGAACAGCGAAAGACAACGCTCCGCTTACCATGCTGGTCAGTCGCGGGGGCAAACGCTTGGAACGTAGCCCAGCGGCCCCACCCGCTAGCGCCAAAAAACTCCCTAGCACCAGCGCCAGTCCCCATTGAGAACTGCTGGGGGACAGACCCAGAACGCTAAACACCAGGGTGCTAACGGCATGGAATGCAAAAAGTGCGATCGCAGCTAGCAGCACATACCAGCCCTGATGACGTAGAAAGTGACGATAATAATGACCCATTAGAAAGTAATGCTCGAGACCCACTGCTTGTGTCTAGTTTGGACAGAAAATGGTTCAAACTTTCGGCAGCGGCAAGGATTGCAGAATGCGAGATGCTGATATATGGACGCCTATAGCCGCTCGATTGATTCTCCCAATCGATGGTGGCAAACTTTTTAGGGCATTGGGCAGTCTGCTATATCGGGGACCGGCGGTAACCCCCAGGGATGGTTGGAATAGGACTTTATGGTTGGTTGGCAAAAGATAACAAGAGGACTGGTTTGGCTAGGTTTACTAACTCCGCTGGCAATCTATGGCAGCTACAGTCTGCGTCGGCCTGAACGAGTCTCAGTTGCTAGTCAGCCACTTTTTCAAGGCATTACCTATAGCCGTAAGATTACAAATCAACCCCGACCCCAAACAACGCATATTTTTGAGATTGATCTGACCGCATCGGGGCTACGACCGTTTAGTACTCCTGGCTACGAGGGAGCAGAGCCCAATCGCGTGGGTCTCCAAGGACGAGAAACCTACGCCCAACGCACCTCAGATTTCCTAGAAACCCATGGTCTGCAGCTAGCCGTCAATGCTAACTTCTTTTTTCCTTTCCGAGAGCTCACCCCGTGGAACTATGGTCCCCGTCCTGGAGAGTCGGTTAATCTCTCTGGTCTGGCCATGTCTGATGGTCAACTAGTCTCTATTCTAAAAACCAATCGGCCATCGCTGTGCTTTATGGAACAGCGGGCCGTGATTCGCAGAGACGGTGGCTGTCACAATGGTACCCAGCAGGCCGTGGCTGGCAATTTGATGCTGCTTGAGGACGGTGAACTTACGTCCTGGGCTAAAAAGCGCGCTGCGGCTGACAAAGGTAAACCCTATCCGTTTACTGTAGCGGCTTTGGATGGGACAGGGACTCGCCTCTGGCTGGTTTTAGCCGATGGTAAACAGGCGCTCTATGCCGAAGGTATCACCCTAGAAGAGATCATAAATCTGGTGCAAGCACTGGGGGCAGATACGGCCCTTAGACTCGATGGCGGTGGGTCTACGACGGGTGCGATCGCAACTCCCAACGGTGCCAAAGTCATCACGGTTCCCATCCATGCCAAAATCCCCGGTCAGCAGCGTCCGGTAGCCAATCATCTCGGGTTTTTTGCCGATCCGCTGGAGTAGGCTCTATTCAAACCCGTTATAGCGCCAGGGTACCGGGTCTACCGCCACCTGATTCACATACAGACCCCAGTGCAGATGCGGTCCCGTAGAAGCGCCTGTAGAGCCAATTGCCCCCACTCGCTGACCGGCGGTTACAAAGTCGCCTTCATTCACATCAATCCGGCTCAGGTGAATCATAATGCTCAGCAGTCCCTGACCGTGATCAATCCCCACCGTGTTGCCGTGGAGTTCAAAGCCGTCACGGACGCGACCCACCAAGCGAATATACCCAGCTGCCGGTGCAATTACCGGTGAACCAGTGCCTGCCGCATAGTCCACTCCGCGATGGTAGTAGTTCTCAGCAAATTCGCCATTATAGTAGCGCCGTACGCCGTATTCAGAGCTGACTCGACCCTGGCTTGGCCGGAGCAGCGCCCCATTCCAGTGGCGTTCAGGACTGACGATTTGCTTAAACGCGTCCACCCGGTCAAATTCATGGTCGGTTCCCAGGCTACCGCTGCCCCGCAGGGTAATCCGCTGGGTGCTAAAACTGCGGTTGCGCAGCCCCACGGCCAGATTGCGGGTTTCTTCTTCACCATTGACCCGAATTACGATGCGTCCTGGGGCGTCCAGGGGGCTGGTGGGAATAAAGGCTCGAAACCGATTGTTAGACAGGGGAAAACTCGGGTATTCCTGACCGTTGGCGGTGACGACAGGAGCTGAAGTAGCCCCGTTGCGAGGTCGCACAATGACAGAAATGGTATCGCCTAGCTGAGGAGCCGTAGGACTAATGGTCACGTCATAGGCATGGGCCGCTTTGCTGGCTAATCCCCACGTCACACCGGCTGCCAATAGACCGCTCAGTACGTCTCTTCGCTGTATGGCCATACAAACGATTCCTTACTAAATCTCGACTGCCCTGAGTCTGCTACTAAAGCAGGCTCAAGTCTGCTCGTAAATAGTACAGCCTAGTTTTTTTCTTTCAGTATGCCAAGGCTTTTCTTAATCAAAGGATCTAATTACGTTCTGAGGTGTTTCATAAAACGCCTCTACAGAATCCGCCTTAGCTCTTGGGACCGGGCATAAATACCAAGGCACAGCAGCCCATGACTAAACTCATGACAACTGCCGTCAACAGACAGCCGATTTGCGGGCTGACGCTACCTGTTACAGCTGTATGAACAGCAGCGTGGCTAACAGTCTCTTGATATTTAAGCTCGGCGAGGTTTTCAGACATCGGTATATTTACGAATCGTCTATTTCACTAGCAGGTGCCCCATTCCTCACCGTCGTAACATTCCCGTTTCAAACCCGGTAGTAACCGTAGATTTATCAATTTGAGCTGATAGAGATTAGGGGCGTATCAGCTCAAAAAGAGTGGGATAGTGTTAGCCTGCGATCGCTAATTTTTTGACGCTGTTTCTATGCTTATTGACAGTAGCTCTGCCCAAGACTTTGAGGCACTAGCCGACCTTTATCGTTCAACGCTGTTGGAGAGCGTTTTACCGTTTTGGCAGCGGCATTCTATCGACCGTGACTGCGGCGGCTACTTTTCCTGTTTGGATGCTCAGGGGCAGGTGTATGACACCGATAAGTTTATTTGGCTGCAGAACCGGCAGGTGTGGACGTTTTCTATGCTGTACAACCGCCTAGAGCCGCGTGCCGACTGGCTAGAGGTGGCTCGCCACGGCGCTGACTTTTTAGCAAAATATGGTCGCGATAGTGATGGCAACTGGTACTTTTCTCTAGACCGGCAGGGGCGACCGCTGGTGCAGCCTTACAACATTTTTTCTGACTGCTTTGCGGCGATGGCGTTTAGTCAATATGCCCAAGCCAGCGGTGTCGATGCGGCTAAAGAATTCGCGCTGCAGGCTTACAACAATGTGCTCCGTCGCCAGGAGAATCCTAAAGGAGTTTATAACAAAGCCTATCCGGGAACTCGTCCGATGAAGTCCCTAGCGGTGCCAATGATTTTGGCTAATCTGACGCTGGAGATGGACTGGCTGCTAGCGGCTGACTCCCTAGACCAGGTACTCGATCAGACCGTTGACGCCGTGATGGGTGAGTTTTTGGACCCTCACACAGGATTGGTCTATGAGCATATTGCTCCTGACGGGTCTGCCATTGACTGTTTTGAAGGGCGATTGCTCAATCCGGGCCATGGGATTGAGGCCATGTGGTTCATGATGGATATCGGTCAGCGACGACAGGACAAGGCGCTGATCAATCGAGCGGTGGACTGTGCGATCGCAACCTTAGAACAAGGCTGGGACAGCAAATACGGCGGTATTTTCTACTTTTTAGACCGCAAAGGTCATCCACCTCAGCAGCTAGAGTGGAGTCAAAAACTGTGGTGGGTGCATCTAGAAACCTTGGTGGCGCTGCTACTGGGATATCGGCTTACCCAAAGAGACGACTGCTGGCGTTGGTACTGCATCGTTCACAACTACACTTGGGCCCACTTTAATGATCTAGACAACGGCGAGTGGTTTGGGTATCTAAACCAACAGGGTGACATTTTGCTGCCGCTAAAAGGAGGCAAGTGGAAGGGATGCTTCCATGTCCCTAGAGCCCTGTACTTGTGTTGGCAGCACTGCTGCGCTTAGTGGGGCGTTTTCCGTTTGCTCTGCATAGGAGGGGGACCCAATAGTTCACTGGCACAGGTGATCCACTGTTCTGTTTGCTGCCGTAGCCGCTCTTCATCAACACCTTGAAAGGAGAAATCCTGGGTCAGCTGTTGCCAAAATTCTAAATCGACATGGTCACTGGGGCGCTGACGTGGATTGCTAGTAAAGGTGTTTGCAGTCATAAAATTCCTTGATTAGCCAAATAAAAGCTAAGTAATCAACCATCCCCAAGGTGCCCAATGATACATAGCCTTTCAAGACTTACCAAAAATTTAAGTAGTCTTGACGACACACGACCCCAAAATACGCAATTTCAACTAGGAATGTCCTTATTTTAGAAGTTTTTACAACGTGGTTACGTAGATACGGCTACCAATGCAGCTTAACTGTCGCTGATTTAGACAATGAGTTGATTTCGGCGATGGCTATGCGTAAGGAATGATTAGCAATAACCTTAAAACCGTTGCCGATTGATAGAGATGTACCGATCGGTTGGAAATGCTACGGGTCAGCATTTTTCAGATAGAACCACCGCGAAGCTCAGCAACGCACCTTAAGATAATGTGACACTCTTTAGAATTCGCCCAGGTGTCACAGTAGATGTATCTATGACTTAGAACTGGGGCTAAGGTGGGGTCGTCCGTATTTTCCTGACTTCACCCAGGCTGCTTTATTACGTCTGATTCTCAGTAACACCCTAGCAGCCATCGCTTGTTTGCCAGTTTCGCCAATGCGGCTCTCTAACGTAAATCTAATGTAAACGCAAAATATAGTACATATAAACTAGCTTGTGGTAATATTTTGCGACAGGTGCTTCGCAAGGTAGTCCTTAGATACAGGTGATTCTATTGATTTTATTCATGGGCTCAAGCAATCTCACCTATGGTGAATTTAGGCGGTTGAGGCTAGTCTCGGAATAAGACGAAAGCTGTTCTAATAGTTACAGAACGACCTAGCAAATACCTTTACACTTTGGAGCCGCTCAAGCTGTCAGTGAGGTAAAAGCAAAGCAACGTAGAGCTGGTATAGAAAAGTGTTTGTGGCTAGCAATTTTAGTTCGGTTATCGCCCATGGGAAACCTCACCTAAGTACCTGCATTACTGGTTCATACTGATGTCATGGAGATTCTCGTTTATCTCTAGTTTTCTCAGGTAACTTTCATCTTAGTCATTACTGATTTCTCATCTGACGACTTTAATGTAGTGACAATAGAATCGCAGTTTATGAGAGTTCTCTTATCCAGTGTAACAAATACGATTACCTAGGGTAAAATTAAACTCATAATGAATCCGACTTAAGTTTGTTTCTCTAAAGTATGGCTGTTCAGTCTTTATCTAAGCGTCCAGACAGAGCTTTGAGTGATTCATAAAGTCGCAATCCGGTTTTGTTGTGCTCTGCGTATGTAGTTACAGGTCCCTGTTCAGCGATTAACTCAAGGTCAAGAACTAAGACCGGTTCCTGCACCTGACACACTTTCTCCAGCGGAGGTTTACTAAACGTTATGTCAAAGCTGAAAACTCCAAAACGAGCTGCCACAGTTGTCTATAGTACTGACACCGTACGTACCTATCTGCAAGAGATTGGTCGTGTGCCTCTGCTCACTCACGAAGAGGAAATCGTGTTGGGTAAGCAGGTGCAGCGGTTGATGGCTCTGCAGGAAATTAAGGAAAAGCTAGACGAAACGTTTGGCCGGGCTGCAACTCGATTGGAATGGGCAGAAGCTGCCGAAGTTTCAGAAACAGACCTCTCCCAGCAGTTACGTCACGGTCAGCGTGCAAAGCGCAAAATGATCGAAGCTAATCTGCGGCTGGTCGTCGCGGTTGCTAAAAAGTATCAAAAGCGCAATCTAGAATTTCTAGACCTCATCCAAGAAGGAACCCTGGGTCTGGAGCGAGGTGTGGAGAAATTTGACCCCATGAAGGGCTACAAGTTTTCCACCTATGCCTACTGGTGGATTCGTCAGGCGATTACCCGTGCCATTGCTCAGCAATCACGCACCATTCGTCTACCTATCCACATTACTGAGAAGCTCAACAAGATTAAGCGAGAACAGCGCGTTCTGGCTCAAAAGCTGGGCCGTAGCCCGTCGGTAGCCGAAATCGGTCAGGAGCTAGACCTGGCCCCTGAGCAGGTCCGCGAGTATCTAACCATGTCCCGTCAGCCGATCTCCTTGGATGTTCGCATCGGTGACAATCAGGACACAGAGCTGCAGGAGCTGTTAGAGGACGACACGGTATCCCCCGAGGACTACACCGTACAGCAGTCGCTGCGTCAAGATATTCGCAACATGCTCACTGAGCTAACCCCTCAGCAAAAGGAGGTTATTAACCTGCGGTTTGGGCTTACAGACGGTACTCAGCTGTCCCTGGCTAAGGTGGGGCAGCGTATGGGGATTAGCCGTGAACGTGTACGTCAGCTAGAGCAGCAGGCCCTGAAACATTTACGTCGTCGTAAAGCTACGTTTCAAGGGTACTTAGCCGCAGGCTAACCATCAAAGTTTCCATTGGGATTCCTCTGGACATCTACAGAACCCCCGGCAATTTGCCGGGGGCTTTTTTTGGCTACGCTAGCTGTTCTCCTGTTTCCAGTCGGCTGCCGTTAGCAAAATCCCAGCCAGACTGAGGCTTTTTACCGGCAGGCTGCAGATGACGCAAAAGCAGGTATCCCTCCCCTGTACCCACTACAGGACCTTGGTGTTTCCAAACCGCGGCAATCTGACCGGGCACAGACGGGGGTAAAGCGTCGTACAGATGCTTGAGGACGCTACAGTCCTGGGGAAGCTGAGCCCAAACGTTGTCAAACAACGGCACAGTTTCGCTAATTTTTAATGACTGCCCCCGTAGCTGGGTGACACAGTTGGGATAAAACCCACGCACCTGGTTATGAATGTCTAGAGCCGGGCGCTGCCAGTCAATACTGTAGTCGGATTTTTGGATCAGCGGCGCGTAGGTAGCCTGCTCCTCCGTCTGAGGCACCGGACGAATTGCCTGCCCGTCCAGCTTATGTAGAGTGCTTAGCAGTAATTCAGCCGTCAGCTTGGACAGCGCACTGGCGACTGTATGGGCATTGTCCAATAGCTGGATGGGGATGGTTTCTGCCAACAGTGCGGGTCCAGTATCCATCCCGGCATCCATTAGCATGGTAGTCACCCCCGTTTTCGCTTCTCCATTAAAAAGACTCCACTGAATAGGAGCCGCTCCTCGGTAGTAGGGCAAAATCGAACCGTGACCGTTAATGGCTCCCAGGCGAGGCATGTCTAAAATTTCTTGAGAGAGAATTTGGCCGTAAGCAACGACTACAAACGCATCGGCCTGGGATGCATTTAGAAATGCGAGGGTCTCGGAATCTTTCTTGATTCTTTGGGGCTGCCAGACTGGAATGTCCGCCTCGATCGCTAGGGCTTTGACCGGGGAGGGCGTGACTTTATTACCCCGTCCGCGACGTTTGTCGGTCTGACGCACCACAGCAACGACATCGAAATCAGGGGATTTGAGCAAACGGGCAAGACTCGGTACGGCAAACTGTGGCGTACCAAAGTAGACAATTTTCATTAGGGCGGCGCTGAGATGATAGAGAAAAATAATACAGGCTGATCATTAGCATGACCCTAACGGCGGTCAATGGCAATTTCTACGCGGCGATTGCGCTGTCGCAGGGTGGGTGTGCTGTTGTCAGTTAGAGGCTGGCTTTGACCATAGCCGATAGTCACCCAGCGATGGTCAGGAAAATGACCGCTCAAGTAAGCTCTAAGGGCATTGGCCTGCTGAAATGCGAGCTCCAGACTCTCGGACGGCTCTACATCATTGTCGGTATGGCTGCCGATCAGTAGAGTGGCCCCCGGATACTGAGACAGATCCTCAAACACCGTGCTGAGTAAATCGGGAGCTGTTGCTAACAAACGGGCCTCTCCTGGAGCAAATAGCGCATCGCTAGGCAGGGTAATTTTAAGCTCAGCAGTTTCTAAAATGAGGGGTGTGATATCGCCCTGAGGTTTGACCGGAGCTGCTGGACTTTGAGGCGCTGCTGGGAGGACGATCGGTTGCTGCTGATCAGAGATAAGCTGTTCTGCTAGGCTGGCCAGTCGGCTCTCTACGTTTTCTGTAGACTGAGCCTGTCCCAGCTTGCTTTCGAGATCAAATACTCGTTTTCGAATGGTTTCAAATTCCTGCTGCAGAGCGGCCAGTTCTTCTTCGGCAATTTTGCGATCGCGACTGTTAAGGGCTGCGGGTGCTGGCGTCAGAGGGGGTAATGGCTGGGTTGGAATCGGAACGGGTTCAATCCGAGTTTCAGGCGGAGGGGCTGGCTGCCAATGACCGGGTAAACGACGAATTTCTGTCATCACCCGATTTGTTCGTCTGAGGAGATTTTCTTGTAGGGGCATGCGCTGGCTAGACGCAGGCATAAGTCTGGCTGCTCCAATGCCTATCAGCCAGGCGATGGGGATACCCAGCAGCAGCAGCCCCAGTCCTAGAAGAAAATTTCCTCCATACTTTATCCAGCGATGCTTAGCAGGGGCCGCCTCGATCGTAGGGGCCGTAGGGCTAATGTCAGGATGGATGGGAAGCTGAGGATAGGGCTCGTTTGACACAGCAATGACTCCGGTGGCTGCCTCAGCAGAAAGTTAGCACGATTACGGCCATCCATCCCAGGGATTAACTTCTACAACATTTTCGTCGTTGATAACAACTAAAAAGTCAAGCTGAGGGTTGTCTGCAGAGACGGTTTTTACCAGACTGGGAATTTGGGACGCGGCGGCGTACCGCTGCGCGGCGGCATCATCGGCCTCGTAGCCGGTAACATTGCCCTGCTCATCTAGCCGGACCCGATAGCGGACCGTGGGCCCTGACCAATCGTCTGCGCGATTGCGGGTGATGGTGCGTCGTAGCTCTTGATTGAGTTCGTAAATACGGTCGGCATCCTGGATGGGGGTGTCAATCTGGGCGGTTAGGGTGCCTATACTGACGTCACTGTCAGTTTCAGGTAGCGACGCCTGACTGTCGGACGTTGGCTGGCTGTCAGACTCGCTGGTGTCCTCAGGCTGAGCATCGGGCGCGGTCTCTTCACTGTCGGCAGCATCCGGTTCTGGTACAACGACCTGCTCGGAGACCACCTCTACAGCACCGTCAGGGGTAAAGGTGACATCAAACTGAGCGATCGCACCTACTGCACCATTGTCGACTGGAATATAGGGCAGGTCTGGCAGCGGGGTACTGTCATCGGCGTCTAGTGAGGCGTCATCCGAGTGACTGTAGCCAACGATATCGCCATTTTCTGCGACTGAAACCTGGTAGCGTAGCGGTTGGTCAAAGGTGGCATCTAGACCGTCCGTGAGGGTTTGCTCCACCTGCTGCTGTAGGGCCGCAATCTGAGTGCTGTCGGTGATAGCCGTATTTTGGACCGGCGTGTCGGTTTCGTTGGGTGCGGACGCTGCTTCGGCTGGGGTATCGGCTGCGTCAGTCTCGTTCTCTAGTGGGGTCTCTGGCGCGTCTAGTAGGTCAGCAGAGGGCTGCTCTAAAGGATTCTCAGGCTCTCTGAGTTCTGGTACGGGCAACAAGAACAGTCCTAGGGCCGCGATCGCTACCGTGCCTAGTCCTAACAAAGGGGGCATAGCCCTTTGCACCAACGGTTCGTCTGAGCGCACATACTTACGAGGGAGCGGGGCCAGACTGAGGGAAAAGTCAGGTAGCGTCTGAGTGTCTGCACAAAACTGATCAATGGCTTCAGCCATATCAAACAGCTGCACGGTGGACAGTCTAAACGTCTGGGGGCCGGATGAATTTTCTATCAGCTCAGGTTTGACCCGCAGCTGATGATACTGCCCCTCATCCGGTGCAACGGCCACCAGCGTCTCATCCATATGGTCCGGGTGGTCCACACCGCTTAGGAGACGCTGACAATAGGCGCTCACGGCACTGGCCATCGCCTTAAAAAAGTCCGAACCGCCTGCTAGCGGTGCTTCTAGCCCGACCAGCTTAAATTCAGCATTGGCCAAAATGGAGAGGACATTGGATGCGTCAGCGCTGAGGCCCTCCAATATCAGGCTGCAGTTAGGCAGCACATACTGTTTTTGGATAGTCATGATACCTCCCCATCAAAAAGGCTAGCCCACAGCCGCTCTTCGCCACGAGTGCCTGTGCACAGCAGCAGCTGCGTCAAAAGTGACAGCGCCAATTCGTCTAGTTTTTCATCGGTGCTGTAGGCCAGCACCATCGCCCGTTTGGGATTCATGCGAGCCCGAAAGTGGGAGCGAAAACGTTTAAGATATTTGGCCAAGCGAAAGTGATGGTCGAGGGACAGCTGCTGATCCTGGAGCTGCTGGTATCCCAAAAACAGCTGGCGAATCAGCACCGTTAGCTTACGGCACAAGTAGCAGACAACCAGCACCAACGCCTTGGCTTCTTCCAACGTTAAAGGCTGACGCTGGTTAAATTTGCGCAGGGGATTGGTGCTACGCAAACGCCATAAGTGGACGCGACTTTTCAGCACGTCCTGAAGACCTAAATCTCGGATAGCGGCTAGCATTACCTGGGAAGCGTTCAGCTCCAGGGCCTCGACAGCCAGCATGATAAAGTCTAACTGCGTCTTGGCCCGACGGGGACATTCATCACTCTGGATGCCATAGTCGGGTAGCTTGTCCAATATTGGAGATTTGATAGATTTCTCTGGTGGGCTTTTAACGGTCATTCCCTATAGGCTCTTGGTAACTTTTCTCGCTATTGTTGCTATGGCAGTGGTCGCGGCAGTGGATGGACGCTTCCGCATGAGGCTCAAAGACCAGCCCTTATCAAAACATAAACTACATCCCTGTTTAAACCCTGAGTTTCTCCTAGGAGAAACTTAACTTCAAACTTTAGGATGGTTACATCATTCCCTTCGACTCCGCTCGGGGGATGATTTTTCGGTCTGTTGGCTAAGCAGAGTTGAAGCCAGCAGGTTATTTCCCAGGATTTGAACCTCTGTAATGGGGAGAACTGCCAGGAGCAGCACCCATTCATCAATACATATTCATACCTTCTATGAAGGTACCCGGTCGCTATGGCCGAGTGAACGCAGTTTCTTAAAACTGTCGGCCGATTTTACGATTGAGAGACGGGGTGCTAACCTATGGTGCAATAGTAATTATGTACCTTTAATATGCAGGGGCCGGTAATCTTTCTGGCAGGGATCGGTGTAGGCTGTCTGGCTAGCTGGTGGATCGGGCGCTTACGCTATCAGACGATGCGAGAGAAGGCCCAGCACGGGGTGGTTGCTGAGCGCGCCACTATGATTGAGCAGCTGCACCAGAAGGACTCTCAGCTGGGCGATCTGCGACACCAGATCCAAGCTCTGCAGACAGAGCTAGAACAGCAGCGCCAGACTAGCACCGCCGCTGCGGCTGCTCAGGCAGTTGCTGAAGCTAATGTGGCTCAGACAGAGCGTCTACAGGGGCAGCTACAACGGCTGCAAACGGACAACGCTCAGCTGGTGGCTCAGCTGGCCCAGGCGCGCACACAGCTGCAGGAGCAGCGGCAAACGGCAGATGAAAAGCTAGCCCTGCTACAGCAGGCTCAAGGGCGCATGGCCGATGCGTTTAAGGTGCTATCGGCCCAGGCGTTACAGACTAATAACGAGGCGTTTTTAAACCTGGCTCAGACCAAACTAGGGCAGTTTCATATTCAGTCCAGTGGTGAGCTACAGCAGCGCCAGCAGGCGATTGATGGTTTAGTGCAGCCGCTCCAGTCGTCGTTGGCCAAGGTCGAAACCTATTTACATGAACTAGAGCGCAATCGGCTATCGGCCTACAGCCAGCTCAGCGAGCAGATTACCCATTTGGCCACCGGACAGCTACAGCTGCAGACAGAAACGGCCAACCTGACTAAGGCGCTGCGGGCCCCGAATGTGCGCGGTCGCTGGGGTGAAATCCAGCTCAAACGGGTGGTGGAAATTGCCGGTATGGTAGAGCACTGTGACTTTACTCAGCAGGTTGCGATCGCAAACAATACGCTCCGACCTGACATGGTGGTCCAGCTGCCCCAGCAGCGCCGCATTGTCGTGGATGCCAAAGCCCCCCTATCCGCCTATTTAGAAGCCTTAGACACGACCGACGAGACCCAGCGGCTGGCAAAGCTTAAAGACCATGCCCAGCAGGTACGTCGCCATATCCAGCAGCTGAGCCAAAAAGCCTACTGGGACCAGTTTCAGCCCAGCCCCGAATTTGTTGTGCTGTTTTTGCCAGGGGAAATTTTCTTTAGTGCCGCCCTAGAGCAAGATCCAAGTCTGTTTGAAATTGGCATTGCCCAGCGGGTGATTTTGGCGACACCGACGACGTTGATTGCCCTGCTTAAGGCCGTGGCCTACGGTTGGCAGCAGGACGCTGTGACTGAAAACGCCCAGCAGATTAGCAGCCTGGGCCGAGAGCTGTATGAACGAATGCGGGTGTTTACCGGCCATCTTCAAAAGATGCGGCGGGGTCTAGATGCGACGGTAGAACCCTTTAATAAGGCCGTAGGGTCGCTAGAAAGCCGCGTACTGGTCAGCGCTCGTAAGTTTAAGACCCTAGGAGCCGGTACGGGTGACGATTTAGAGACGATTGATCCCATTGACCGGCAGCCGCGTCAGGTGCGGTCGGCAGCTGACGAGATACACTAGGGCCTGTCGTCTGCTCTAGGTAAACCGCCTATTTCTTTAGTATGACTTTTTTGTGACGACCGTTTAATACTATGAATAAGCGATTATATACGGCTATTAATGCTCACTGCGCTTAAATCCTTACAAAATGGTCGTCTGACCCAGCTGTTACTGCTTGCGATAACGGTCCTGGTCCAGAGCGTCATGGCGATCGCAGTGGCTAACTCGCTCTTTGTCAGTCAGCTAGGGGCCGAACGACTGCCCAGCGCATTTATATTGATTGGTCTGTGCTCTATGCCGGCCTATATTGCCGTGAGTCAGGTGGTGCAGCGGGTGCGCTGTACCCAGCTGTTTGGCGGAGCCCTGGCGGTGCTGATGCTGCTGGCGGTGGCGTTGCGGCTGGCGCTGCCGTTGGAGATTACTCCGGTCTACTATGGGCTGCTGATTGTTAGCTTTTTTCAGTGGGATATTTGCAACAATATCCTCTATCCCAGTCTGCTGACCGACTATTTCAATACGCTGGAATATAAGCAGTATGCCCCCTATATTGGTATTTCCCAGGCGGTGGGGACGCTGGTGGGCGGTAGTCTGGTGGGCGGTCTATCGCGCTGGTTAGACACCCCGGATATTTTGCTGTGTCTGCCGGTGGTCATTGCGATCGCGCTGTTCCAGCTGGCCTATCTAGACCGCACCCAGCGTCCGTTAAACACTCAGCTGGCTACTCCGGTCGGCGTGCTCGAATCGCTACAGTCCTTTCCCGATTTGGCCAAACGCTATCCCCTGGTTATTTTTCTAGCCGCCAGCAGCTTTTTGCTGGTGATTATCTATCTCAGCTCCGAATTTCTTTGGTTTAGCATCTATGGTCAAGAATTTAGCCAGCGGGGACTAACAGGGTTTCTCGGTCTGATGCGGGTGGTGGTCAGCATTGTTCAAATGGCCGTTCTCTATGGGCTGACCCGACCGCTGCTGCGCTGGCTGGGCGTCGCCCGGATGAATGCGGTATTTCCTCTGACCACGCTAGCCGCCTTTATCGGTCTAGGCGTTAACGGTCAGCTGCCTGCTGCTGTCACCCTGCAGCTCAACGGCGATGCTCTATACAAAGCGATTAATCTGCCGGTACACCAGCTTAACTACAACGCGATTCCCCAGGAATTTTTAGGTCGGATTCGCACCCTCAGCGACGGTTTGATCTATGCCATGGGTTTGACCTGTGCGGGGGTGTTTCTCTGGCTGTGTGAGCACACCCTGAGCCTGGGGCAAATCACCTGGGTCGTAACGGGACTAGTGGTGATATTTCTGATGGTGCGGCTGCCTATGGGGCGCTTTTACACGGCGGGTTTAGAAGATCTGATCCGCACCGACGCTATCGATTTAGACCGGCTGGCCAGCCGTCAGACCGTGCTGCCCCTGAAGTTAACCATTCAAACCCTGCTCCAGTCTGACGATCGCTATGACCAGATTAAGGGGCTGGATCTGGCCACTCGGTTGGGCGCACCGGAGGAGTTTTTAGACGACGTGCTGACGCTGTTGCCTGGGGCAGACCGACAGGTGCGCTCAGCGGTTGTCACCCTCTATAGCGACGGCTTTGGCGAGCGCAGCAGCGCTGAGGTGGCCGATAGTACTACGGAGTTTGGTCAGGATCTGTGGGCCACGTGGCAAGAGCAGCTGACCCCGGCTCAGCCCCTGGCCTGTCGGCTGACGGCGTTAGAGATTTTAATGGTGCAGCAGCAGCCGATTGCTGAGGAACTGCTGGACGAGCTGAGTGGCCATGACGACCCCTGCTTGCGCTCGCTAGCTATGGTAGCCCGGTTACAGAGCACCCTAATTGCCGACGCCCCTCGGAATTTCTCAGATATTGAGCAGTCCATGCTGGATGACAGTATGGCCAAGGCCGTGATTCGAGTCGCGGTTCAGAGTACCGATACGGCGCTACTGGAGCTTTTAATCAGCCGATTGCTGCCGCAGGGTAGTCCAGATATCAAACAGCTGGGACTAGAGGCCCTGGCCACCGTAGCTATTCCTGAGACTATCCGGCCTCAGACGCTGGCTCTGGTCCGACAGCACTTTGACCACGATCAGCCCGGTGTGAGAATAGCTGCTTTGGGTCTCTGGCAGCATCTTTGGCAGCAGGGGCATGAGGATCTGACTCCTTTGGCGACAGCGCTGGGAGACTCCCACCCTCGGGTGCGTCAGCAGGCTGCCACCTGGCTAGCGGCTAAAGGTGGTCTAGATGAAGCCGCTCAGCAGCTTAAAGCCGACAGCCGAGAAACCGTCAATGGCGCGATCTCAACCATTGGCAAGATTCGCACCCGTCGCGCTAGCGATATCCTCTATGCCCACCTGGCTGCTGACTTTCAGCAGGTCAGCCACACCCGCCGCTGGCAAACCCAGATTCCGCAAAACGATCCTAACTGGCAGCCTTTGGCCGTAGCCATTGCCGACTATCACCAGCGACTGCTGCAAAAGGTGCTCTATACTCTGGCGAGCTTGGGGTACAGCCGTACGGTGAATACGGTCAATCAAATTTTTGCCACCACCGACCAGCGCGATCGCTCAAATGCGGTGGAGGTGCTGGCCTCCTTAAATCACCGTCGGTTTATTTTGCCGCTGCTGCCGCTGTTAGAGCAAAATGGTCTAGACAGCCGGGGCGCTCAAGGAAATTCGTCTTCTCTAAGCTGGCTGCGCAACAAGGGGTATACGATTCTGTTAGAAGCGATTGAATCCAAAGACCGCTGGCTGCGCGCAGGCGCCCTGATTGCCTTAGCCAAAATTCCGAGAGCCTCTCTCAAGGATACAGACCCGGTAGTCCAGGCCGTTGCCCGCGATCTGTTTCCTACACCGCCGCTGCTCCAGGACGTCTACACGGCGCTACAGCCAACCACCCCCGACACGCTTATGAATCGTCTGCTTATTCTCAAGGATGTCGCTCTGTTTCAGAATCTCTCTTTAGATGAGCTGCTGCTGATTGATGAGGCCCTGGTACTACAGCAGCTGCTAGCGGGAGAAACAATATTTGAAGAGGGAAGCTGGGGCTCGCACCTGTATATTATTGCCTCAGGAGAAGTCCAGATTGTTAAAACCGTTGACGATGAGCAGCGCGAGATCAAACAGCTGCTAGCGGGCAACTATTTTGGTGAGATTGCCCTATTTGACGATGCGCCACGCTGGAACGGTGCGATCGCAAAAGATGACTGTCTGCTACTCAAGCTAGAAAAACAGCGGTTTATTAGCCTGACGACCCAGCGACCCCATATTTTGCTAGAAATCTGTCGGTTTATGAGTCAGCAGCTGCGAGAAACTGACAAGTTCCGCTCTGCTAAGAAATTTGTCGCCAGCAGCGCCCACATCGGTGACGAGACGCTGCAGAGCCTCTAGAGAATATTACTAAAACCCAAGATTCTCGATTAGGCCGGTACCATGACCGGAAACGCTTCCTGTACGGCTGGATGAACGATTTTGCCTTTGGCAACATTGAGTCCCTGAGCCAGGGCGGCATCTTTTATCAGCGCGTCCTGACCCTGCTCGGCCAGCTTTAGAACATAGGGCAGGGTGCTGTTATTAAGGGCCTGAGTCGCGGTCCAAGGGGTGGCACCTGGCATATTGGGTACACCAAAGTGCACCACACCAGACTCTACATAGGTGGGCTGAGTGTGGGACGTCGGCCGCAATGTTTCAATACAGCCGCCCTGGTCAACGGCAACATCAATAATCACTGAGCCGGGATGCATTTTGGCAACTAACGCTTTATTGACTAAGGTGGGGGCTTTTCGTCCCGGTATGAGCACAGCGCCAATCAGCAAATCGGCCTCGGGAACAACTCGCTCCACCTGGGCTGATGTGCTATAAAGCAGCTCAACTCGAGAGCCAAATAGAGTTTCGAGATAGGCCAGCCGCTCGATGTTAATGTCTAAAATTTGTACCTGAGCCCCCATACCCACGGCAATACGAGCCGCTTCTGTACCGACAATGCCGCCCCCGAGGATGACGACTTTTCCCGGCTGCACCCCCGGCACGCCGCCCAGCAGAACACCACGACCGCCCTGCTGTTTTTCTAGGTAGCGAGCACCAAACTGTACTGATAGACGACCGGCAATAATACTCATGGGAGTAAGCAGGGGCAGTTTACCGTCGGCGGTCATGACGGTCTCGTAGGCAACGGCACAAATGCCGCTGCTCATTAATGCCTCGGTTAATGCAGGCTCTGCGGCTAAATGCAAATAGGTAAACAGCAGCAGGTCGTCGCGAAAGTACTTGTATTCTGAAGGCTGGGGTTCTTTGACCTTGACCACCATAGCTTGGGACCATGCGATCGCAGGATCCGACACCAGAGTAGCCCCCGCCGTCGCTTAGTCGGCATTGGTAAATCCGGCCCCGCCGCCAGCATTTTCCTCGACAACAACCTGATGCCCCCTTTGAGAGAGCG
Source organism: Leptolyngbyaceae cyanobacterium (assembly GCA_050043465.1). Lineage (GTDB taxonomy): Bacteria > Cyanobacteriota > Cyanobacteriia > Phormidesmidales > Phormidesmidaceae > Leptothoe. The sequence goes on along the minus strand of JBHJIL010000059.1, from coordinate 99,506 downwards.
CCTGTACCGCCGCAGGTGTTAACCCCACTCGAAATTCCTGATCTTTGATCTCTTTAGGCAGTCCAATTCTCATGACAAATTAATCTCCTATTGATTAAGGATGTGGTCTAGCGTTGATGTTGCAATGCTTTTTGAGAACAGATGGAGGTGTGGGGAAAACCGCCTGTTCTCATCAAATATTGATGGTTTGAACACTAACACTTATTTTGAGAGTTGATCAATCGATTTTGTAGTCTGTTGGTAACAAATAACAAAAAATATTCAGATAGTAGACTATGATACAAAAAGTTCAACGGACCCTTGCTAGTTTGGTGGCATTGAGATCCGCAACACAGGCCCCGAAAGATGTTGGTGCTATCTATCTACTTTTCATCTCTAATCCCTGGCCATGTGCCCTCTAATCTGCATACCAAAGAGGGGCGGCTTCATAAGCATTTGCTCAAATGGAACGGCGTTGGTTCGCCCTACGGCTTCGCTAGATAAGTCTATGTAACAGGTTTAGAGTAAACCGTCTGAAGCGTTTCTAAACCGTAGGCGTATGAGATCTGTGGCGCTGATTTAGCCCAAGTATCGCAATATATTTTCAGGCACTGCCCGTTTGGGAGATAGGCTGCTCTGTTGGAAACGTCGCTGCGTCGGCATCTGACAGTTGAAGCTATCCTTAAAACCAGTGTTCTAACAACTTGATGATTGTAAAAATCGACAGATTCTGAGGGCGTTCTCTATGCGGAGATACTAGCCCCAGGCATCGCTGGCATCAAAGTATTCCTGGGTGGGGAAATACTTGGGTGCTGATGGTGCGCTTAGCAGCAAAGTATTTCAAGACAGTCTTACGAATTTGCAAGGAGCACCTATTTTCGATGGCAGCATCCCTAACCAATCAATGTGTTCTCATTACCGGGGCTAGTAGCGGTATTGGCACATCCTGCGCCCGCATGTTTGCCCAGGCCGGAGCCAGACTTATCCTGGCTGCTCGCCGTAAAGAGAAACTACAGACACTGGCAGATGAATTACAACAGCGCTATCAGACTCCCACACTACTGCTGTGTGTCGATGTCCAAGACCGGCAGGCGGTCATAGCCGCTATCGAAGGGCTACCGGCAGACTGGCAGACAGTGGATGTGCTGATCAACAACGCCGGTCTCAGCCGAGGGCTAGAAAAACAGCATGAGTCGTCCATTCCAGACTGGGAGGAAATGATCGATACCAATGTCAAAGGACTGTTATATATGACGCGAACCGTGGTTCCAGGAATGGTAGCCCGAGGGCAAGGACATGTGGTCAATATTGGCTCCATTGCGGCCCGACAGACCTATACCGGCGGCAGTGTTTACTGTGCAACAAAAGCAGCGGTCAAAGCACTGTCAGAAGGTTTAAAGATAGACCTGTTGGGAACCCCCGTGCGGGTCACTAACATTGAGCCAGGGTTAGTGGAAACAGAGTTTAGTAATGTGCGATTTCGAGGAAATGATGACAAAGCTAAGTCAGTATATACAGGCATGACGCCGCTCACTCCTGACGACATTGCTGACACAATTTTGTTCGCAGTGACTCGTCCGGCTCACGTCAACATCAGTGAAATCTTTGTGATGCCCACGGACCAGTCTTCGGTGACCCATGTTCATCGGAATCTGGCGTAGCGATGACATTGATTATTGTCATCACAACGTTTGTAGCAGCCTTTGTTCAAGGGGTGTCAGGTTTTGGGTTTGCTTTGGTGGCAATGCCAATTTTATCGGGGGTAACCAGTATTCAAACGGCGGCTCCGCTGGTTGCTCTAACTACCCTGACTAACAACTTCATACTGTGCATTTACTACCGTCAATCATTTGACCGCAGCGTGATCACAAATTTGTTGCTGGGTTCGATGTTGGGCATTCCTATCGGGTTTTTAGCGTTGGATTATATCCCTACAGGGTTAATGTTGATTGGGTTAGGTCTTGTTATTGTCACCTATTCGCTATATTCCCTAGTTAGCCCTGTGGTCCCTGTTTTGAAATCTAAACTGTGGGCCTATGGGGCTGGGTTCTTATCGGGGATTTTGCTGGGCAGTTTTAACCTGCCTGGACCACCGGTTATTTTGTACGGCAGCAGTCAGCGCTGGTCCCAGGAAAAATTTAAAGGTAATCTCACCAGTTTTTTCTGGGTGAGTGTGGCGATTGTTGTCGTAGGGCATGGGTTTCAAAATCGTATCTCGGAAGAAATTATTCGTCAGTTTCTAATAGCGATACCAGGTTTCCTATTGGGATTGTTTTTAGGTGTTGTCTTAGCAAAGAAGTTTGATCCCAATATTTTTCGGAAGGTTATTACCGGTTTATTGCTAATAATTGGAGTGCGACTTATTATTTCTGGAATTTATCTGTAAGTAAAAATCAATAAGTAGAAACTAGCAAAGAATGCCCTGATAATAAAGGCATTCTATCTTGCTATGTAAATTTCTGTTGTCAAAAATTGTCTGAGCTTTGCCTTCAAGAGGCTTGCTTTTTTGATCTGACTCTTCTTAAAAAATATTTTATTAGATCGTGTGTAAATATACAGAAGAGAACTTTTAATTGCTTTTATTGTGTTAGCAGAATTCACAGAACTCGCTTCATGATGAATACGATTTAGTTCTTCTAAAAGTACGCTTTCGCTTTAGGAATCGTTTTTGATGTTTGCTAGTTTGAGTCCAGAAAAGTCTGATTTAGGGAAGATGGATGCCGATTCCCTCTGGCATCCCCTGGTGCAGCACAAGCCGTTTTCTCAGAAGCCGCCCAAGTGTATGGCGCGGGGTGTGGGCTGTCATGTTACCGATACCGATGGTGTCGAATATTTTGATGGCATCTCCGGGCTGTGGTGTGTGAATGTGGGCTATGGTCGCCAGGAGCTGGCGGAGGTAGCCTATGAGCAGATGGTCGATCTGGCCTATTTCCCGCTGACTATGAGTCATGAGCCGGGTATTCGTTTGGCTCACAAACTCCTGGAGCTGCTGGGGTATGAGGGAAAAGTATTTTTCTCCACCAGTGGTTCAGAGGCGAATGAAACCGCCTTTAAGATTGCTCGCCAGTACCATGCTCAAACCTCACCCGCAGGCTCCGGGCCGCGCTACAAGATTATCTCTCGCTATCGCGGCTACCATGGCCACACCATGGGGGCGTTGAGTGCAACGGCGCAGGCTGAACGTAAGCTCAAGTATGAACCGCTGGTACCGGGCTTTTTTCACGTGAGTCCGCCCTACTACTATCGGTTTGGCGATGGACAGTCAGAGGATGTGTACAATGCGGCCTGCCTACGAGAATTGGAACAGACGATCCTCTATGAGGGGGCTGAGTCGGTGGCAGCGGTGATTGTGGAGCCGATTATCTCCGGTGGAGGTGTGATTGTACCGCCAGAGGGCTATTTACGTGGTGTAAGAGAAATCTGCGATCGCACCGGCATTCTCTTGATCTACGATGAAGTTGTCAACGGCTTTGGTCGCACCGGCAAGATGTTTGGTCATCAGCACTGGGGTGTAGAGCCTGACATTATCTCCTTTGCCAAGGGCCGCACCAGCGGCTACATGCCTCTCTCGGCCACGGTAGTTAAACAGTTTATTTTCGAGGCCTTCTTAGATGACCCCGGTAGCGACAGTCATTTTCGCCATGTGACGACCTATGGAGGGACGCCTGTCTGTACTGCCGTCAGCCTCAGAAGTATCGAAATTCTAGAGAGAGAAAATCTCTGTGAGCAGGCAGCTGAAATGGGTGACTATCTCCTGGGCAAGCTGCAGCGACTGCTGGATCATCCCAACGTGGGCGATGTCAGGGGTAAGGGCCTGCTGCTAGGGGTGGAGCTGGTCAAAGACAAAGTCAGTAAGACACCTTTGGAGAGTGACGCCGTTGCCTCAGTCACAAAGTACTGTATGGGTAAACAGGTGATCATTGGTCGCAATACCAATACGGTTCCTGGATTTACCAACGTGTTGATTTTAGCTCCACCGCTGGTTATGAATCGCGAAGAGGCCGATCGTTTGGCGGATACTCTCCACGAAGCAATTTTTGCCTTGCCAGGGTCCTAACATGTCCTTCTTTAAAGAAGTACCTAAAGACGATTAGGATTGAGGATTTTATAACTTCCATGATTGCGCTCTAAGCGAAGTGGAATACTTCTTCCCCTCCTGGGAGGGGCAACGGGGTGGGTTGACCGTTAGCGCTAATAATCGAGACCCACCCGCCTGCGGCACCCCTCCCGAGAGGGGAGAAATCAGCACATTATTAAATTTCCGATTCTTAGGTGTTTAGTCTCCTCGTATAAGCCCCCAAAATTGGGGGCTCGGAGGCTGCGATCCAATTCCCTTGACTCAAAACATGAACCTAACGTTTTAACACCCCTAAGACTTCTACTAAGGGGAATGCACCTAAATAAAACCCCAATCATAGAATATGTCGTAGGACGTCCTCCCCTTACGAAGGGGAGGTGCCGTAGGCGGAGGGGTCTTGACCGATAGCGCTAACTGTCGATAACCCCCTGTAAGTCCCCCTTCGTAAGGGGGACAGCATATCTCAAACATGTCTCAAAGAGGTAGATTATTTTCATGCAGACGCCTAAGCGCATAGTTCTCTTGGCCAAAAGGGGAAAGGCACTAATCTTCAAATCAAATGCCGCATGAAATTCTATGCCTAAAAAGATTCAGTAACTGGTGAAGCCCTCCTCAATCACGTTTCACCAACCCAAAAACCACAAAGTTTCCCAACACAATCTCTCATTCGGAGTAAATTTCCATGAAAAAACCGATGTTCAGATTAAAACATTATCTCTACGCCTTTGCCTTTTTACTAATCTTTTTACCCCAGGTTGCCTTTGCCCAAGAGGATGCCGCACACGTTGGGTTCCTAGGGTCGATTGAAGCCGGTGTGCAAAGTGTTGTAGATGTGCTCAACCTGATCTTTTACTTTAAGATCGGTGGTGAAAATGGCATGCCATTTATTGTCCTTTGGCTGGTCGTTGGCGCGATCTTTTTTACCTTCCGACTTAAGTTTATCAATGTTCGTGCCTTTAAACACGCCATTGATGTGGTGCGGGGTAAATACGACAGTGATGAAGACGAAGGGGATGTTTCTCACTTTCAGGCATTAGCAGCGGCGCTGTCGGGAACGGTGGGGATTGGTAATATTGCCGGGGTTGCGATCGCAATTCGCCTGGGTGGACCCGGTGCTGCCTTTTGGATGACCATGGCGGGTTTCCTAGGCATGTCGAGCAAATTTGCTGAATGCACCCTGGGTCAAAAGTACCGAGTGATTAAGCCGGATGGCACCGTGGGTGGCGGTCCTATGTACTATCTCTCGCGAGGACTGTCCGCCATGGGACTGGCCCCAGTGGGTAAAGCCTTAGCCGTTATTTTTGCGGTGTTCTGCGCTATTGGCAGCTTAGGTATTGGCAATATGTTCCAGGCGAACCAGGCGTTTGCCGCTGTTTCAAATGTGTTGCCGTTTCTCAGCAGTCTCAGCTGGCTGTTTGGTATTGTTCTGGCGCTGGTGGTTGGCTTAGTTATCCTGGGGGGGATCGAGCGCATTGGGGCCGTAGCGGGTGTGCTGGTCCCGGCGATGGCGGTGATTTATGCCCTGGCTTGTCTCTGGGTGATGTTGGTAAAGCTACCCGAGGTGCCAGGGGCGATTGGTACTATCATTGCTACTGCTTTTAATCCAGAGGCTGTTGCTGGTGGAGCCGTAGGAGCCATTGTCATCGGCTTTCAGCGAGCGGCATTCTCCAACGAGGCCGGGTTAGGTTCAGCAGCCATTGCTCACTCTGCAGCTAAAACAGATGAGCCTGTTCGAGAAGGGATTGTGGCGCTGCTAGAACCCTTTATTGACACGATGTTTATCTGTAATCTGACGGCTATTGTCATTGTGCTGACAGGCGTCTATGCCGACCCTACCGCTGCCGATCTAAATGGGGCCCAGCTGTCTGCTGCGTCCTTTGAAACCGTTATTGGCTGGTTCCCTTATGTGATTGCCGTGGCCGGATTTTTGTTTGCTCTATCTACGATGATCTCCTGGAGCTACTACGGCCAACAATCCTGGGCCTATCTTTTTGGCGATGGCACCGTCAATATCTACAAGGGGATCTTTCTGTTCTGTGTCTTTGTTGGGTCGGTGGTGAACCTGGGGCCTATCCTTGATTTTAGCGATATTATGGCCCTGGCTATGTCGCTGCCCAATCTGCTGGGTTGTTTTCTAATGTCAGGACTAATTGCTAGGGAGCTAGCCAGCTACATGGCTCGTTTGAAGTCGGGTGAAATGTTGCCAGAACCTCAACTCGCCCAAGAAACTGTACTGCGGAGATAAATTGATATGAGCTGGCTAAAACGAAAATCTGTTCTGATTCCCATTGATTTCTCTGAACTGTCCTATCAGGCGCTAGGTCCGGCAAAAGAGCTGGTTGAGGACGTTTCTGCATTGAAGCTAATCCATGTGCTGTCGCCGCTACATCCGGCGGACCCAGCCGCCATGTGGGATACCCTCAGTGATGACGATCGCAAGCAAAAGGTTAAAGCCTTTACCCACGATAAGCTGGGGGAGATGGGACATGGCGAGCTGCCGATTGAAGTGGTTATCGGTGACCCCACGTCAAAAATTGTGGACTATGCCCAGGAAATCGATGCTGACTTAATTGTAATGCCGTCCCATGGTCGTAAAGGGGTCAAGCGCTTTCTCATCGGCTCTATTGCCGAGCAGGTTGTCCGCTTGTCTCACTGTCCGGTCCTTATTCTCAAATAGGCAGAACCGCTTGTGCCAATCTGCGGGTAAACCCGTGTTTACCCGCGCACCTACATCAAACGAATACAGCGAGGGTCCGGCAGGGTGGCTTTTTGAGGATCGCGCGCAAACCAAAAGGCGGTGCGTTTACAAACGGCGACCAGCATCAGCATGACGGGGACCTCGATTAACACACCAACCACGGTCGCTAGAGCCGCGCCAGAGTTGAGACCAAAGAGCATGACGGAGGTTGCGATCGCAACTTCAAAGTGATTGCTAGCCCCGATCAGGGCTGCCGGAGCCGCATCCTCATACACCAGTCCTAGCTTCTGAGCGGCTACATAGGTAATCAAGAAAATAAAATTGGTTTGGATAAACAACGGCACCGCGATCAGCACAATATGCAGCGGATTACGAACAATGAGCTCTCCTTTTAGGGCAAATAGCAGCACTAGGGTTATGAGCATGGCAATAATAGCCACCGGACCCAAATATTTCAAAAATACGGTTTCAAACCACCCACGGCCTTTATTTCTTAGAATCCAGGTGCGCGAAACCGCTCCCGCTAGCAGCGGCAGACCCACATAGATCAGCACCGACAGCACAATCGTCTTCCAAGGCACCATCAGGTCGTTGGCAGACAGCAGCCAACCTCCTAGGGGGGCATAGAGAAACAGCATGGCCAGCGAATTGACTGCCACCATCACCAGGGTGTGTCCCTGATTGCTGTAGGACAAATACCCCCACATCAGCACCATGGCCGTACAGGGAGCAATCCCCAGCAAAATAGCACCCGCAATATAGGAATTTGCCAGCGTCACTTCGCTACCGCGAATCAGCTCTGAACCGACAATCAGCGGCTGAAACAGCCAGCCCAAGAAAAACTGCGCCAATACCACCATCGTAAAGGGCTTGATCAGCCAGTTCACCACCAGCGTCAGCACGACAGGCTTAGGAGTCCTTGCCGCTCGCTTGGCCTGGGAAAAGTCGATTTTCACCATGATGGGATACATCATAAAGAAAAGACAGATGGCAATTGGCACCGACACCTGATAAACGCTTATGGCGTCAAGCGTTTCAGCCACAGTCGGAAACAGACGTCCCAACAAGATGCCCGCGATGATGCAGATAGCGACCCACAGTGTGAGATAGCGTTCAAAAATATTGAGCACTCCGCCCGCCTGGGGAGGTGCCTGGGAATCACTGGACATAGCTGCCTCCTGATGTACTGAAAAATCCTGCTCATTTCAATTTTAGTTGAAATGTGGAAGTTTCTCACATCAGACTGTCGACATCAAATCCTAGGGGCTGATGCGGGGGGCAAAAAAGTCACGCCCAAACTGATTCAGGGTCAGCCCTGTCACCGTACCGTCTTCGCTAGGAGAGAATTTAACGGTGATGTCTACAATTTGAGCAAAGAACTCGGTTTCGGAGCTGGGATACAGGATAAATGTCTCTTGCCCTGTCGCTTGGCCCACCAGCTGACTGTCCTCTACCCAAAGTTTGAGCTGGAGTTCGGGCAGCAGCTGATAGGTGCCCACATATTTTTCGTAAAGGGCGGGGTCAAGGTCTACGGCCTTACGCGGCTGAGGTATGGTGTAAGGCTCGCCAAAGAGAATGGCCGCTAGTCCTTCAGCAATGGGTTCAGGTGCCTGGCCTTCCAGGTTTAACAGCACGCTGATGGTGAGATTCTCTTCAGGGTAGTACGTCAACGCCGACCGAAAGCCGTTAATCCCGCCGTTATGGTGAATGCGCTGTCTGTCTAAATGGGTATCGTTGACCAGACCATAGCCGTAAAACGCATCCGGTCCGTCGGCAGGAGCGTCCATTTTGATCGCTGATGTTGTGAGTAGATCTACAGATGCCTGAGCGAGGATAGGTTCCGTTGCTCGCCCATAGAGCCACTGGTTCCAGCGAGACAGATCTTCTAGGGTAGAGTATAGCCCGCCCGCTCCCTGGGGCAGACTCATGTCAATAGGCTCAGACTGCAGGTAAAGATCCTGCCCCAAAAATACGTAGCCCTGAGCCAAATTGGGAATGATCGCTTTAGGAATTTCGTACCCTGTATTGTTCATACCCAGGAGGGTAAAAATATGGGTTTGCATGTAGTCTGCATAGGGCTGACCCGAAACCGTTTCTAAAATCTGGGTGAGCAGAACATAGCCTGAATTACTATATTTAAATCGCTCTCCTGGTGTAAATTCGAGCGGTAAGTCCTGAAACCGTTCCACTAGCTGGTTCAGGGTAGAAGGCAGACGCATCCATTCCAAAATGTCAGGAAAGGTCTCTCCATTGAGATATTCTGGAATGCCTGATGTGTGGGTCAGCAGATGGTGAATTGTGATGCGATCGCCGTTGGGATAGTTAGGTAAATAATTAGCAATGGGAGCCTGGACATCCACCAGTCCCTGCTCCTGCAGCTGCAGAATGGCCACCGCCGTAAACTGTTTAGTAACAGAGCCGATGCGAAACTTAGTGGTGGGGGTGTTGGCAATCCCATGTTCGTGATTGGCCAGACCATAGCTGCGGACTAGGGCCGGTTCTGTACCGGGCGCAATAATCACGTTCCCCGAAAGACGACCGGTCTGGTCATAGGCATTGAGATAGGTATCGATTTCGAGAATTTTATCAACGCTCAGCCGAGCGGGAGCAATAGCAATCATAGATACATCCTTAGGATAAGGTTGCCAATTTTGGGCGGTCCGGGCGCTAGCGTCGGGATGCCACAGCCCGAGCAGCACCCCTAGCGCAGTGGCCAGAGAAATTCGCCTGTTCATGGAGCTTTTGAGAAATCGTATGTGTACTTTAGCGACGGAGCCAAGCGGTCTCCATAGCAAAACGTCATAGTGAATAATGACCTTTGTCATGGAGCTTCTAAAGGAGATGTTTTAGCATCAGGCTACTGGGAGTGCGGTCGAAAACCGGTATGATTGTACGCTTTAGATCGGCGAGGTTCTTTGTCCGATGGATGCTGCTATTAAGGCTAATAAAACTGGGGCCAGCAGTGCGTCACCGTTGCCAGCGGCGGCGCTCTCCCCGTCTATTCCTAAAACCCTGCGGTATGTGGAATGGGCGTTTTTGTCGCTGGTAGTTCTGCGGTTTGGGCTGCTTTTGCTTAATCGACCGCTGGGCTACAGCGTTGGGTGGGGAGACTATATCGGTTTTGGAGTCCTGTTTTTTCTGGCCGTGCTCAGCGTTGTATTTCCCATACAGAGACCTGTGTGGCAGCGTCGGGTATATCTCTTTATAGAGATTGTGGCTCTATTGATTAGTCGTTTGTTTACTGACTGGGGTCTCGATCTGTTTTTGTATCTGATTTTGGTAAAAAGTTGTTTTCTACTGCGCCGTCGCGATGTTGTATTAACAACAGTTTTTGCTGGGGTTGCCTGGCAGCTGAGTTTGGCCCAGCGGATGCTATATAAAGTATCTGCACCTGTAGAAGAAATCAGAGAACAGTTTGAAGCCTCGTTAGCGATACCCAAACCGCTGTTGGTGTTAGACGGTGTGATTAACAGCACCACTATTTATATTGTGACGTGTTTATTAATCATTTTATTATCTTGGACGGTGCTCTCTGAGCGTAAGAGTCGTCAGCAGGCGGCGGCTCTGTCCCATGAAGTTGAGACCCTGGCTACTCACTTAGAGCGCACGCGGATTGCTCGTGATATCCACGATTCACTCGGGCACACCCTCACCACGCTGGATGTGCAGCTAGAGGTTGCTCAAACTCTATATTCACAAAATCCTGAGCAGTCTCTGCAGGCCCTTAATCGCGCCAAAACGCTGTCGAGCGAATCGCTGCAGGAGGTGCGACGGGCGGTATCTACGATTCGCCACGGCAACTTTAATTTATCGGATGCGCTGATGGGACTGGTGGAGCAAATCAGCCACACGGCTCATCCCCTGGAGATTGAGACTCAGATTGGCTTGCCAAATCTACCGCTGCAGGTCAGTCAGCAGCTGTTTTTAATTGTTAAAGAAGGGCTGACCAACATTCAAAAACATGCCCAGGCGTCTACCGTCAAGCTTTGGGCCCACAGTACAGCGGACGGCATTGCCATTGGCCTGTCAGACAACGGAGTGGGGTTTGCCTCTGATGGCATCAAGACCGGCTATGGTCTACGAGGAATCCAAGAACGGGTGCAGCTGCTGGGGGGACAGGTGACCATTCAGAGTACACCGGGTAAAGGGACGTTGATCCAGGTAACGATGCCAACATGATTCAGATTTTGCTGGTGGACGATCAGCTGATGTTTCGTCAGGGACTGGCGTCGCTGCTGGCGTTAGAGGATGATTTTGAGATTGTAGGAGAGGCTAACCACGGTCAGGAGGCCATTGCTCTGGTGGTTCAACAGCAGCCGGATGTGATTTTGATGGATGTGCGTATGCCCGTATGCAATGGCGTAGAGGCTACTCGGGAGATTCACCAGCGGTTTCCCTGGATTCGGATTTTGGTGCTGACCACGTTTGATGAGGATGAGTATGTGTTTGAGTCGCTAGAAGCAGGCGCGTTGGGGTATTTGTTAAAGAGTACGCCAGCTAAGCAGGTTGCGATCGCAATCCGTAATCTACACCAGGGCTATAGTCAGCTGGGGCCCACCATTGCCCCCAAAGTGTTTTCCCATGTCAAACCAGACAATAGTCCTAAAGCAGAATCCCAGACGCTTTTTAATGAGCGCGAGTTAGAAATTTTAAAGCTGCTGGGTCGAGGCCACAGCAATCGAGAAATTGCAGCGGCACTCCATTTGACCGAGGGAACCGTTAAAAACCATTTGACTAATATTTTTAGCCAGTTAGACGTGCGCGATCGCACCCAGGCGGCGCTGTGGGCCCATCAGCATCTACTACCCTAGTAATGCTCTGCTGTAGTACAGGCCAACTGTTTAATTAACACTTTTAAGACAGGCTGGGCTCGAATGGGCTTACTGAGAAAACCGGATGCACCGACAATTTTGGCCCGGACGCGATCGGCGAGCCGGTCATTACGAGTAACAATAATAATCGGCGTCTCTTGAAAAAGTGACATCCGTCGGATCTGCGCACATAGCTCATAGCCGTTGGCCACCGGCAGTGCCAGCTCTAGAAAGATCAGTTTTGGACTGTAGTCCATCAGTTGAGAAAGTGCCTGAAGCGGGTCAGAAATATTGGCATAGCTGTAGCCAGCGCCTTGGACAATCTCTCCCATGGCCTGACTATCGACTGGGCTATCATCCACATAGACCACGGTCGTATGGCAGCGCTGATTTTGAGCGGGTGCTTTCCGAGCGCCAGCGGCCAGCGGCCTAACGGATTTTCCTGTTTTTATGGCGCTGGTTTTATCTAAGAGCGCATCAATTTTTTTTAAAATAAATCGGGCGGAGACGGGTTTGCGCTCATAGGTATCAAAGCCCGACTGCAGCAGTAGCTGTCCAGTCACCGTGGAGTCTGCCATCGCAATCACGGGGATTAGCCAGGTAGCACTAGATTCTTTGAGGATTTTGATCACCTGCCAGCCATTTAACCCTGCAGAGTCTATATCCATGACGATCACGTCCGGGGCTTCAAGGGCCGCCAGCGTTAGACCTTCATCACTGCGTCGGGTGGAGACTACATCATGCTCGTACAACATGAGGGCATGTTCGAGAATCTGACGATTGGCGCGATCGCTATCTATTAATAGAATTTTAGCCATAAAAATACAGCATAAAAGAGCTAAAACCCTTGCAGAATAAACTCCTTGGCTTATGGGATATGGGCATGTAAAAGCGCAAAATTCAAAGTGTATTAAAGCCTAGAGTGTACGTAATACAGAATACGCCTGATTTAGCTCTGCATTGAGCTTTCTATGGTTGTAAAACTCTATCTAAGCAATTCCACTGAAAAAATACAAATAGACTGTCAATCTTGCGCAAGGTTATGAATTTTTCTAAAAATTGGCGGTAATGGTCATTCCCTGTGAATGAGCAAATGACGTCATCAGTTTAAGTCGGTTGCAGAGAAGTTGAGACATGCCCCCTCCATTGTTCTCTACAACAAAAAATCACATTAAAAGTAGCGGTACTCCGACTTTTGTCAAGATTGATAAGGTTAAGTATGCTACGTGCTCTTGTACTGGAGATCTCGATCGGTAGGTACTTACTGTCTCAGAAGACGTTGATAACATGTGCTACGCGATGGAGATTGTAATTGGGAAGTTGAAGTCTAAGTAGTTCCACATCCTCATAATGAGAATCTCCCCTATGTGAAAACTTGATTTTAGGGAAAGCAAAGTATGCTTGGCTTTTAGGGTTCTGGCTAGCCATTCATCACCATACTGAAAAGATAGATTCTAGGGTGTTCAAGGATTCATTTTTGATGGCAATGCAGCCTGGCTAACCATACTGCTACATTACCCAGGTTGAGCATGGTGATCCCTTGGGTAGCTCCTCCAAGAGTATTTGTTCTGAGATTGCTTCATCCAAAAGTTGTATTCTGGGCTTTCTATTCTGAGTCTCGATACCCCCAGTGAATAGGTAAGCACTTGTGTTCCTATAGGCTCAGCATGAAAACACCCGTCATCTTCGTATCATTACTCGCAGTAGCTGGTACTGCTGCCACCGCAAAGACTGCGACCGCTGCGACCACTGATGAAAGCAAGGAAGGATTAAGACAGGCTATATGCTTTCAGGACTGGGATAGCGCCATTGAGTTATCGAGCAACTTAATAGCATCCTCAGCCATTACTCCAGAGCACCGTCAAACGCTTGTAGACTGGCGGCATCGGTTTATGGACTATTCCAGGGATAAGACTAGTTTTGACAAAATCCCTGACTGTGGGGAGATTCAGCCACGGGCTGTGGATATCAAGGTACAGGCCTATAGAGATCCTTCGCCTAGTTTTTCCAGTAAAACACCTGTGGCTGCTGCCTCCCATGGATATTACTGCTATCAAGTTCATAACAGCGGGTATGTCGAAAATTTGCAGCATATGTGTTCAGGGCAGTTTATACCCCCTACTCCGCCACCGCCACCGGTGGTGTTATCGAACGGCAACCTAGAGTGTAGTTTTCTCGGAAGTGTGAGTTCGAGAAGTTCAAGTGGTGTAGGAGAAAATATTAGCGTGCCTGCTGTATGTACTGCTCTGACAACAGTAAATGGTACATCTGTCAGAGTCCAACTAAAGGCTGGCAATCGAGTACTAGATACTCACACGGAAGCCATCAGTTATATTGAGGCCGGTGAAAATTATGCCTATGATGCTGTATTTTCTACTGATTATGCGGCTGCACGAAACGAAACATTCGTTCCTCGTTTCATCCCTTAGTAAAATAGAGCGTCCTATAACCTATGGTAGCCCCTCAGGCGGAATCAGTGCCAGACCTCCCTGACGCCTGAGTTCTGGCACTAGTCTAACCTATTAGCTTTTACTAACTTATCTATTACATTGCCTTTGGTGATGCCCGAGTAACCCTTAATGCCCCGCTCTTTTGCGATCTTTTTCAGTTCTTCAAGAGTGAACGCCATATCTAGCATTTTTGCGTCTGTAAGTACTTCAGGCAAAGGATCTGGCGTTAAGTAGAAAACCTTCTTCAAGGCATCCAGCTTTCCCCCTTTACCAATCCTGCATTTCAGTCTAGTAATCGGATCTAGGGTTTTCCAGTGTCTTTTCTGAGCTTCGTCAATCTTTCTCGAAGCAGTTCCTACCTGTATCCCTCTCAGAGGACGCTCTGGATGATGCTTAGCAAGATAGTCAAGAACTGCTTCTATCTGCTTGCGAGACGCTTTAGACAGATTGATTCGGGGTAAGCCATCCCGAGCGAGCAGGTAGGATGTTTTAGCAACTTCATCTGAGTCGTCAACCACAATGCACCAAGCTTTCTCTAGTCCTGCTCTTGCAAGTGCAGCATATACAAAAGAATTAGCTACAACCTCATATTGATCTATATCAATTTCTTTGACGATCAAGGGTAGCCAGTTCCGCTGACTGACACGAAGCGAAATAACAGCTTCGTCTAAAAAAATGTCGTGCGCGTCAGTCTCTATCCCTGGCTCTATCTCATCAAATGGCAGGCACACCAAATTACCGATATCACTTAATCCCATAAGAAATAATCCTTTGCAAAAGTCCTATACTGATCAAACGCAACCTTGTAACAGAATGCAGCTGGTCTGTGCTGAAAATCACTGCTTGCAATATGCGCCATGTATCGAATCCGACGCATTTCTAAACTGCGAACCCCTGCAGTCCATTTAGGATAAAAATAAGGTTTTAGATTAAAACCATCGGACTCACCTTTTGCAATGACCTTCCCAATAGCCTGGTGCATTAGGTTTGCTTGATACTTGGATATCTTAGAAGGTAACCCATTAAGAAAAACTGGCAAGGCAATAGGCCCATAAGCATTCTGCTGCTGTCGTAAGGCTTGTACCTGTGGCAGAAGTTCAGTAATCGCCATTCCTGCATTTTGCAAAGAATGCAGGTTATCATGACGAGCTGGCATTAAAACGACATCTGCCGCATACACCGCCCTTTGGGAGAATATTCGCCAGTTTGGAGGGACATCAATAAAAATGTAGTCGTATTCGCTCTGCTTTAAGGGCTGTAAGACTTTCAATAAGATGTTTCGCCTAAGCATCTGAGTGAGTTTAATCTCGTCAAACCCATCATCAGAGCCCCTACCTTGGTCAGCCAGTATAAGATCGAAACTAGCCTTGCGACTTGCTCTGGGGAACTCATACTCATAAGAAGTAATGCTGTCACGAGCATCAATCTTTTCCGTGAGCATGTCTAACATTCTCCCTTGAGATGGAGGCAGATCCAAGGCGTCTCTCAGGTCCTGCTGGTTTGGATCAAAGTCAATAGCAAGTACACGCTTGCCCAGAAGAGTGAGCGCAGCAGCAAGGTTGATGGTAGTCGTCGTTTTCCCAACCCCGCCCTTGTTGTTGTAAATCGCCACAGTTAGGGCTCTTGCTGGTGCCTCAATATGTTTGCGGAAAATCTGAACAACTTTATCAATATCTGTACACTCTAAGCATGGAGTTACTGGGTATACAGTTTTTCCGTGCTTTCTAAATAGCTGGGCGTTTATTGAGTTAGTCAGAATCCCCCACTGTACCGACTTGGAGTTAGGAGCTAAAAGATAGCTCTTCAACTGGTCTAATCCCTTTAGATAATGCCGCTGCCCTTCGGTCAAATCTTTATCCCGCCCTTTTGCCTCTATATATAAATAAGGATTTTGGCGGGTATCTATAAACTGATCTTTCTCTGTACTTTTTCGCACTGCATGGTCTACTCGGCCTCCTCCTTTTGTGTCAAAGCTAGGGATCATCTCATCTTGATTAAATCCCAACGCCTTTATGAAAGCGGGAGAAAACCTTTGCTCAACAATGCTTTCTTCTGCCTTATCTGGCAACTCAGCAATAACCGTCTCTAAGCTCATTCAATAGTCCTGTAATTCAGCATCAAGCTTGCTGCTCCCGAGGAACAGCTAATAATAAAAATAAAGATAAATAGATACGATCCCTATACAGCCCATATATGGATGATCAGGGTGCTGTCATGCAGTCACCTGGTAGGTAGTTACGGAATCTAGACTAAAGTTTATATTCTCTAGGCTCAGCACTCACATTACCTCCTACCCAACGCTGACTCTTCTCCAAATCCTTTGGCAACAAGTTTCTTAAATATTCCGGTGGCAATCTTCTCTTACTTTGACTCACCAAAGACAGCAGCATCCATTCATTTTCAGTTTTTTGATTTTGAGATCGCGGCTGCAATCCGTCCGGAGGTCCTAGATGCTTCTGCCATAGCCTGTAAACCAACCTTTCTCTGGGGCAAACGTGTTTTGCTCGATACCAGGCTGATATATTCACTTTAGCCGAGTGCATCAGCGACAACTGCTGATGCAAAACCTCTTCCACGTCGGACAATTCCCCCTACTGGATACGGGCAATCATCTTGGCAGTATTTCAAACATCTGCATCGAGGTTCCTAGGGTACGCCTCAGGAACCTCGATGCCTCATCCATATGGCCTAGCCACGAAACATAGCTTTTGCTTCTAATGCCTCACGTGATTCAGGATTAGGCATCTACAGAGAAATAACAGAGAAATAACTAGCCAGTATCTTTTGGCCAGCACACTTACTATTCCTAAATGATGAATATAATATTTGCCGATAAGGGCTGTTGACCGCGTTGACCAGTTGTTGAATGGTGTTGAGTGACTAGTCAACACCATTCAATCCTTGTATGTTACTAAATACATAGTGTTAGTTGATTGATTGTTGAGTTGTTTACTAATTTTCTGAATGAGAAGGTAGTAGAACTAAGTTATTTTTAAGTCCATCGAAGATCTGATGTAGCCGAAAGCTAAACAGCACAGCCACTGCAGCGATCGCAACCGACTGGCCAATCCACAGACCGCGACTGCCCATGTCCAACTGAAATCCCAGACCGTAGCTCACCGACAGTCCCACACCCCAAAAGCCCAACACATTTAGCGCCATCGGTATGCGAGTATCCTGTACGCCCTGGAGTGCTCCGTAGACGGCCTTTTGCACCCCGTCAAGCACCATGGTCACTGCGGCAATGGTCAGCAGCGGCAGCGCTAGCGCCACAATATCGGCATTCTCGGGGCTGTTCACATCGAGATAAATACCAATAATCTGTTTGGGAAACAACAAAAACGCCAGCGACCCCCCCAGCATGGCAACAACAGTGAGTCCCAAACTTACCCAGGTCGCCCGCTGCATCCCTGCCAAATCTTTTCGCCCCAGCCACTGTCCTACCCGCACCGTTGTGGCAAAGGAAATTCCCAGCGGGATCATAAACACCACAACAATCGTTTGCAAGACTACCTGGTGGGCCGCTAAGGCATCTGTACCCAAACGCCCCATCAGCAGCATGATGGTCAGAAAAAATCCCGATTCTAACCCGGAGAAAATCCCGATAGGCACCCCCACCCAGGCGAGCTGTTTGAGCACCTTCGGTTTTAGGTGATAGGGAGCCTGAAAAAACTGATACTGGCGCAAACTGGGATGTAACAACACATATAATCCCAACGCGATAAACATGCCCCACCAGGTCAGCATCGTGGCTAAAGCCAGACCTGCTAAACCCATGGCTGGCAAACCCAGTTTGCCAAATCCTAAAATATAGTTGCCAACAATATTACAAATGGTACCGATCATAATAACCACCATGATCGGCTTAGTTTGAGAGAGCGCCGATATGGCAGAGCGCAGGGCGGTAAATCCAGCAATGGGCAAAAAGCTCCAGATAATAATATTTAGATAAGCTCCCGTTAGCTCAACAACAGCTGGATCTTGTCCTGTCTGGAGCATCCAAGTATCTAAATGTCCGGTGACTATCATGGCTGGAATCACGACCAGCAGAGCCAGCCACAGTCCCTGACGAGTCACCTGCTGAATACGCCGTGGTTGTCCGGCTCCAAAGGCTTCTGCTACCAGGGGACTCACACCCATAATTATTCCACTAAAGGCGGTCATTACCACGATGTAGATAATGGCAGCCAAACCGCCAGCCGCCAGGACATCTGGCCCCATCCGACCCATCATGATCGTGTCGGCAAATCCGGTCGCTGACTGAGCAACTTGGGCGCTAATCAGAGGAACGGCTAACTTAAAAAACTCCCGAACCTCAGTGCGCAGCGAGTGTTGACTAACAACCATAACAAGGGGGATAAGAGATGCAATAGAACAACTGTAAGCAATTCAAGCCAGCCGATGTATCGATTGTTTTCAGCAGGGCTATCAAATTTGTGGGGGCAACCAGTCTGCAGTGTCGTTTAAACGGCCATTGAACGAGCCTCATCAACTTTAAGCGTGGTGCCGCTGATAAATCTGGCATCGTCCGAAATTAAGAAAGCCACCGCTTTGGCCAATTCTTTATAGGTGGCAGGACGTCCCCACATCAGATCGTCTGGCACATCCCAGCCCTCTAGCTCAGCTAGATCATCGGCTACAAAGAAAGGCGCGATAGAGTTCATGCGAATATGCTGCTGCCGATACCGTTTCGCATATAGTTTGGTAAATCCTTCCATCGCCGCTCGTAATGTTCCACTAAATGGAGTCTCGAGCGCAGGTTCTTGAGAGTCACAGGCAGAAATATTGACGATGGCTCCGCCTCCTTGGCGCACCATTGGCTCCGTGACCAGTCGCGCCAGACGAACAACGCTGAGAAACAACATTTCAAAATTGTCGATCCACATTTGTCAGAGATGTCGAGCAGCTCCGGTCGAGGCGGGGCGCCAAAGCTCATGACAACCGCGGCAATCTGCCCCCATTGGTCTAAGGTCCTATGGACCAGGGTGTCTAAATCGGTCGCGCTGGTGAGAGATCCTTGAAGTCCAATGCCTTGGAGCGACTGGGCTAGATCTAACACCGATGCGGATCGCGCTAGTAAAGATACCTGGTAACCTTGAGCGGCCAGTACCTTTGCACAGCCAGCACCAATACCCTGACTGGCGGCTGTCACAATGACAACTTTTTTATTTACCATCACGACACTTGATGAACAACCATTACTAGCCTAATCTGTGCTTTTCTAGAAGAGAAGACCATGTAATGGCACATCACCTGTGCCTCTGAGGAATAAATGCTAACGGCTTTAAATCAGCTGCCTGAGCTAATCGCCTTGGTTGAAAGTGTCAACAACTCTAGCTTTAGCGCGGCTGCTCGCAGTTTGGGGACCACCCCCTCAGCCATTAGTAAACGGGTTGCCAGACTAGAGGATCGATTGGGTGTTCGGCTACTGCAGCGGACCACTCGCTCTCTTAGCTTGACGGCAGAAGGTGCTATTTACTATGAGCGAGTATCGCGGCTGCTCCAGGAGTTAGACGACGTCAACGACAGCGTTATCTCAGGCAGCCGACCCCAGGGTAAGCTAACCGTCAGCGCCTCGCTGGATTTTGGTCAGCGTTTTCTGGTTCAGCTGCTGCCTATTTTTCTAGCTAAGTATCCAGAAATTCAGGTGAATTTGCGTCTAACCGAGCGGCTGGTGGATTTGGTCGCTGAGGGAATTGATGTGGCTATTCGTCTGGGGGAATTAGACGATTCAAGCCTGATCTGTCGGCATTTGGGTAAAGCTCGGTTTGTGTTGTGTACTTCCCCCAGCTATCTTGCGACTCATGGGACACCTGCTACGCCAGCGGATTTGGTGGATCACAACTGTATGCGCTACATCTTTGATGGCCAGCCTCTACCCTGGGAATTTCTAATGGATGGGCGCTGGCAGGGGATTCCGATTAAAAGCTCATTTAATTCAGACAGTGGTGAAGCGCTTAAAAATGCGGTTCTTAATAACCTGGGATTTGCGCGACTGCTTAGTTTTCACGTCCAAGAGGAACTGGCCAACGGGCAGCTGATTTCACTCTTTGCTGAGCAGCTGCCGCCTGGGCTGCCGGTCCAGGCCGTGTTTACCCATCGACGTAATTTGTCACCACGGGTTCAGGTATTTCTAGAGTTTTTGAGTACCTACTGTACGATTTCGGCTTAAACGGGATCGTTGGGAGGGGCGATTGCTGTCAATGTCACCTCGAGGATCGGCAATATTTGGGTTTTGCGATCGCACTTTAACAAAACCAGTGATTTTTCTCCATTGGCCGATCTTGCCCGTCATACTCGGGGGTAACGTATGCAAACCCGATCGCTCCCCCATCCTATGCAAGATTTCGACTGGAAAAAACTTCAAAATGGTTCGGACATCCGTGGTGTTGCAATTGAGGGTGTCCCTAATGAGCCGGTTAACCTGACACCAGAGGTTGTTCAGCGTTTGGGTCAGGCGTTTACCGTTTGGCTAGCGACCAAACTTGGCAAACCTGCGACAGCGCTGCAAATGGCCGTTGGTCGCGATAGTCGTCTATCGGGCCCTGACCTCATGCAGCGGGTTATGACCGGTATCGCTAGCTGCGGCGCGCGAGTTTACGATGTCGCCATGGCCTCTACCCCTGCCATGTTTATGAGCACCGTCACCCCTGGTTTTGACTATGATGGCGCGATTATGATGACCGCTAGTCATTTGCCCTTTAATCGCAACGGTCTTAAGTTTTTTATCAGCCAGGGTGGTCTGGGTAAGGCAGACATTGCTGAAATTTTGGCGTTAGCTGAGCAAAATGACTTTCCAACCGCATCAGCTGGCACCGTTGAGACTCGAGACTTTATCTCGGTCTATGCCGACCAGCTGGTACAGACCATTCGCAACGCTGTTAATCATCCTGAGCACTTTGAGCATCCCTTAAAGGGGCTGAAAATTATTGTGGATGCGGGCAATGGTGCCGGCGGATTCTATGCCAGCAAGGTGCTTGAACCGCTGGGGGCCGATACCACAGGCAGCCAGTTTTTAGACCCCGATGGCATGTTTCCAAACCATATTCCCAATCCCGAAAATCAGGAGGCCATGGCCTCTATTTGTCAGGCGGTGCTCGCTAATAAGGCCGACTTTGGCATCATTTTTGATACCGATGTCGATCGCTCTGCAGCCGTCGATCACCAGGGGCGAGAACTGAATCGTAATCGTCTGATTGCTCTGATTTCTGCTGTTGTTTTGCAGGAGCATCCAGGCTCTACGATTGTTACCGACTCAATTACATCCGATGGGCTCACCCAGTTTATTGAACAAGATCTTAAGGGTAAACACCATCGTTTTAAGCGTGGCTATAAAAATGTGATTACTGAGGCCGTTCGTTTAAATCAAACGGGAGAAGATTCTTGGTTGGCGATTGAAACCTCCGGGCACGGGGCCATGCGAGAGAATTACTTTTTAGACGATGGGGCGTATTTGGTGAGCAAACTGCTGGTCGAACTAGCAAACGCTAACCAAGCGGGGCGTTCGCTAACGGACCTGATTGCCACTCTCAAAGAACCTCAGGAGAGTCGTGAAATCCGCATCAAGATCGGTGTAGACGAATTTAAATCCTATGGTGAAAGCGTCATTGAACAGCTTGAGACGTTTGTGGATAGCCAGCCCGACTGGTCGCTAGTCCCCAACAACTATGAAGGAGTTCGAGTGGCCTGCACCTCACCTGAAGAAGACGGCTGGTTCTTATTGCGTCTGTCTCTGCACGACCCGGTGCTTCCTTTAAATGTGGAATCTAATGTGACCGATGGGGTTACTAAAATCTCTGAGCGACTACTGACATTTTTTAGCAAGACTGACGGCGATACTGGAGCGCTTGACTACTCCGCATTCACTTAAGGTCGAAACCGGGATAAGCAGGTATGTTGTTTAGCCGCAGCCCTCTGATAGATTCCTGGAAATACGAGAGGCTGAGTGTAGGTGGCTTACTGTTTTGATACAGCCCGTCAAGGCACCACAGCCGTGAGGAACGTTGCGACCTCCTGGTTGTGCTGCCGAGTCAAGGTGCGATCGCATCGCCCGCGCCCTCGCCAGTATCAAGCATTGAAAAAGCTTAATCTTCTCTATAGGGCATATTGATATCTAACAGAGGGTGTCGCCATTTTAGTCCTCAAAAGCGCTATTAAGGCTGAACTGTAGCCTTTTCTACAAGAAGTTTGTCGATATAAAAATCAGTTAAAAAAAACAGATCAATTCGGGTTTTTTGAGGCTTAATGTTAGGAGAGCAGTTCTAAATCAAATTGTTGTCTAAGTTACAGAAGCCTTTGCTCTCTTAGAGGAGATCCGTGTTTCAAGATTTATTACCCCCGCTTAACGATCACAATTTGCCCTATCCCGACACTATTCATCCGATTGTGGTGCATTTTGTGATTGCCATGGTTTTATTTGCCGTTTTTTGCGACGTAATTGGCTATTTCACTAAAAATACTCGTCTTTATGAGGTGAGCTGGTGGAATATGATGTTTGCCACCCTCTCTATCTTTGTTGCCGTCATTTTTGGACAGATCGAGGCCGGACTCGCTACGCCCTACGCCGCCGCCGCTAGCGATCTAAACCTGCACACTCTCATTGGCTGGTCCCTGTCCGGAATTTTGGCCGCCGTGACCGGCTGGCGCTACATTATCCGTCTGCGTACTCCCGACTCGTTACCTGCTGCCTATATGGGTCTTAACCTAGCGCTGACGCTGCTGGTCGGGTTTCAGATTTACCTGGGTGACAAGCTGGTGTGGATTTATGGGCTACATACTGAGGCTGTCGTCGAGGCGGCGCGGGGAGGGCTCCTACAATGATCCCTGCGCTATTTGGCGAACTGTCTGCAGTGCTGGCTGCAGGCACCAACGGGCTGCCCTATGTGATGCCGATTCATCCCAATTTGGTGCACCTAACGTTGGGGTTGTTTATTGTTGCGATCGCATTTGACATTGTGGCGGCCCTATTCCCCTTAGAAAAGGCCATCTTTAAGTTTCTAGCGATTCCAGCCACCAGCTCTAACCTCTACGATGTCGGCTGGTACAACATGCTGGCGGCTGCAGTTATCACGTTTTTTACCGTCGCTGCCGGTTTCTATGAAATGCTGCTGGCAGACCCGCCTCAAGATGTGATTAGCCCCTGGGGATTGGGTGCGACCGACACCATGGTCTGGCACGGTATCGGTGGCGTACTGATCCTAGGTCTAATGGTCGGTATGACCGTATGGCGAGGATTCCAGCGCTATGTATGGCGACAAGATCGAGCCCGTCAGGTGCAGTGGAGCTATCTAGTCGTTGGTCTGGGAATTTTTGGCTTGCTTTTTGTCCACGGCACGTTGGGCGCTCATCTAGGGTCAGACTTTGGGCTTCATATCAACGCGGATCGTCTGATTCGCGCCGGGCTCGATCCCAACACCCAGCTCATGCCGATTCAGCCGTAGGAGTCTTATCAATATGCAGCGACGCACAATAGCAGGTCTCGCGGCGTTAGCGCTTGCCGATCTGGGGCTGAGTCTTTGGATGGGGCAGCAGGCCTATCGCTGGATGCCGCCGCAGGCGTCAGCCGAGTCTGTGCTGGTGGACAATCTCTTTAGTTTTATGACCACCCTGGGCAGCTTTATCTTTTTTGGGGTGATGGGGACACTGCTGTATGCCATCGCGTTTCAGCAGGCCGCCAAATATGATGCCAGCGACGGTCCCCCGATTGAAGGCAATGTCAAACTAGAAGTTGTCTGGACCGCGATTCCAATTTTGTTAGTGATCTGGATTGGCACGGTGAGCTATCAAACCTATGACCATATGAGCATTCTGGGGACCATTACTCCCAAAGCGATGGGCACCGCTGTCGAAAGTTCTACCGCGTCAGGCTCTTCTCCCATCAACGTCTATGCTCGACAGTGGGCCTGGGAATTTCACTACCCTGACCAGAATATTCGCAGTACCGAGCTACATCTGCCGGTCAATCAGCGAGCCCAGCTGCTGCTGTTGTCAGAAGATGTACTACACGGCTTTTTTGTCCCGGCCTTTCGCGTCAAGCAAGACGTGGTCCCCGGTCGAGAGATTGCCTTTGAATTTACCCCCATTCGTGAAGGCCGCTATCGTCTGCGCGACTCGGAATATAGCGGTACCTACTTTGCGGCCAACCAAACTAACGTGGTGGTTGAATCAGCAGACGACTACCAGCAGTGGCTCAGCGCGGTCGCAGCAATACCGGCCACACCGGCCCAAAACGTAGCCTACGACGAGTTTAATAGCGACCGAAATTCAACCGGTCTGGCCTGGGAAACGGTCAAACCAGCACCGGCTCCCATGGTCAACTATGCCAGTTCAGAGGATGATTCCCATGAGTAATGCATCTTTGGAGGTAGCTCCACAAAATCTCCAGCCCCAGCCGGGAGCCCCGGACAACTGGCGCAGATTTTTTAGCTTTAGTACCGACCACAAAGTTATCGGTATTCAATATATTGTTACGGCCTTTATCTTTTTTCTCTTTGGCGGGCTGTTGGCGATGGTTATGCGAGGAGAGCTGATTACCCCCGACGCCGACCTGGTGGATCGCACTGTCTACAATGGTTTGTTCACCATGCATGGCACCATCATGCTGTTTATGTGGACATTTCCCATGTTGAACGGTCTGGCCAACTATCTAGTGCCGCTAATGATTGGGGCCAGGGATATGGCGTTTCCTCGGCTTAATGCCGCTGCCTTTTGGCTGGTGCCTGTCTTTGGTGTGATCTTAACCCTGAGTTTCTTTATCCCAGGAGGTCCGTCCCAGTCTGGCTGGTGGGCCTATCCACCCGTGAGTTTACAGAACCCCACCGGCAATTTGATCAACGGTCAGTCTCTCTGGCTGCTGGCTGTGGCGCTGTCGGGGGTGTCTTCCATTATGGGGGCGGTCAATATTGTTACCACCATCTTTAGAATGCGAGCACCGGGAATGGGCTGGTTTAAGATGCCCGCATTCTGTTGGACCGTTTTGTCGGCCCAGCTGATTCAGCTGGTGGGTCTACCGGCGCTCACCGCTGGCGCTGTTATGCTGCTGTTGGATCTCACCGTAGGTACCAGCTTTTTCGAACCTTCTCGCGGTGGCGACCCCATTCTCTATCAGCATTTCTTTTGGTTCTACTCCCACCCGGCCGTCTATGTAATCATTTTGCCAATTTTTGGCATTTTCTCAGAGATTTTTCCGGTCTATGCCCGTAAGCCCCTGTTTGGCTATAGGGTTGTTGCCGTGTCGTCTTTGATCATTACTGGGCTCAGTCTGATTGTGTGGGTGCATCACATGTTTGCCAGCGGCACCCCTGGCTGGATGCGGATGCTGTTTATGATCACCACCATGGCCATTTCCGTCCCCACGGGCATTAAAGTTTTTGCCTGGGTGGCTACCGTTTGGGGCGGCAAACTACGACTGACGTCGGCCATGCTGTTTGGTCTGGGCGGGCTGTCCACGTTCTTATTTGCTGGGATTACCGGTATCATGCTGGCCTCAGCCCCCTTTGATATTCATGTGAACAATACCTACTTTGTGGTGGGGCACTTTCACTATGTAATTAATGGTGCGGTGGTTTTAGGCTTTTATGCGGCTATCTACCACTGGTTTCCTAAAATGACCGGGCGGATGCTTTACGAAGGTCTGGGCAAGCTCCATTTCTTTCTCACCTTTGTGGGTATCAATCTCATCTTTTTACCCATGCATCCCTTGGGTCTTTTGGGCATGCCGCGCCGGGTAGCCTCCTACGACCCTGAGTTTGCCTTTTGGAATGTGATTGCCAGTCTCGGTGGCTTTCTTCTAGGTGTTTCGACGCTGCCCTTTATCCTAAACGTGCTCAGTTCCTGGACCCAGGGAGAAAAGGCTGGCGATAACCCCTGGCGGGCCATCGGACTGGAATGGTTAGTGTCATCACCGCCGCCCCATGAGAACTTTGATGAGATTCCAGTGGTGGTGTCACCTCCCTATGGCTATGGCAGTGACGAACCGCTAATTGAAAACAATGCAAAGGAGTTAGCCAGTGAGTACAGCTGAACTTGACCCGACGCTAGAACCCACCGTCGGCGATCAGATCGTCCATGGCATGGAGCACGAAGAAGAAGACCACCGCATGTTTGGTTTTATTGTTTTTCTGCTCTCGGAAAGCGTTATTTTTCTGAGCTTTTTTGTTGGCTACATTGTGTATAAAACCAGCGTTGCCGACTGGCTACCAGCCGGTGTCGAAGGGCTAGAGGTGCGAGAGCCGTTTATCAATACGGTAGTGCTTGTTTCTAGTAGCTTTGTCATCTATTTTGCCGAGCGGTTTCTCCACAAAGAGAACCTGTGGGGGTTTCGTGCATTCTGGCTGTTGACCATGGCCATGGGCAGCTTTTTTCTCTATGGTCAGGCTGTCGAGTGGATGGGGCTTCCCTTTGGCTTTACGTCAGGGGTGTTTGGGGGGGCGTTTTATCTGCTGACCGGCTTTCACGGACTGCATGTGCTGACCGGGGTACTGCTGCAGGGGATCATGCTGGGTCGCTCTTTTATTCCTAACAACTACCAGGGGGGAGAGTATGGGGTGGCCGCCACGTCGCTGTTCTGGCACTTTGTTGATGTGATCTGGATTATGCTGTTCATTTTGATCTATGTGTGGCAGTAGGGATTCAGAGACAATTTAACGGCAGTCTGCAGAGGAGATATCCATGATTATTGATGATCAGCAGTACGACATAATTATTGTGGGTACTGGAGCTGGGGGAGGGACACTGGCTCAAAAGCTAGCGCCAACTGGAAAAAAGATTTTGATTCTAGAGCGGGGCAGCCGCATGGCCCTAGACGAGCAGAATCTCGCGGGTGTCGATGTATTAAAGAATAAGCGATATCATGCGCCCGAGCAGTGGTATGACCAGGCGGGAGAGCCGTTTTCGCCCCAGACTAACTACGCCGTTGGTGGCAATACTAAAATCTATGGCGCGTCTCTGATGCGGATGCGCGATCGCGACTTTGAGGCTGTTACTTACCAAGATGGTACGGCGCCAGCCTGGCCGCTCACCTATGGTGAGTTAGAACCTTACTACACAGCGGCTGAGCAGCTTTATCAGGTTCATGGCGACTGCGCTCAAGATCCCACCGAGCCTGCCCACAGCGCTGACTATCCCTATGGTGCGGTAGACCATGAGCCAATTATGCAGCCAGTGGTAGATGCGATCGCACAGCAGGGATTGCATCCGGCTCCCCTGCCCCTAAGTTTGACCCGACAAGACGACGATCCCACCGGCGATTCTGAAGTCTTTGGGATCAACCAGGCCCTAGGGCATGACAACGTTACGCTCAAGACCAAGGCCAAAGTTGTCGGTCTTCACACCAATCCCTCTGGTACTGAAATCAAAGGGGTACAGGCCAATGTGGGCAATCAGACCGTCCTCTTTACCGGTCATATTGTTGTCTTGGCCTGTGGTGCGGTCAATTCAGCGGCGCTGATGCTTAAATCTGGCAATGAAAAGCATCCCAACGGGTTAGCTAACGGCTCGGATCAGGTAGGACGCAACCTGATGAAACATCAAATGACCGTCATCGTTGAGCGCGGTGCTAAAAACAACTCGGGAACGTTTCCCCAAAGTGTAAGCATCAATGACTTCTACTGGGGCGACCAGGACTACAAATACCCCATGGGGCACATCGAAAATACGGGCGGGCTGCTGCAGGATATTATCTTTGCCGAATCCCCACCGCTGCTGTCGGTGGCGGCGAAACTCATGCCAGGCGCAGGTCTAAAACAGCTGGCCGTGCGCTCCATCGGCTGGCGGGCCCAGACCGGTGTTTTACCCAACCCTGACAATCGGATCCATTGGCAAAATGGGAAGCTGCGCTATGAGTTTACCCCCAACAATACTGAGGCCCATGACCGGCTAGTCTACCGCTGGCTAGAAGTGCTCAAAACTCTTGAAAAAACTTCTAAAGAAGCACAGCGCAGCGGCGTATATCCCCGAGGAGAAGCGCCCATTCAAGTGGTGGGCTATCAGTGCGGCACCTGTCGCATGGGAACCGATCCGGCGACATCGGTTTTGGATACTCACTGCCGCACCCACGAGATCGACAATCTCTATGTGGTGGACAGCAGCTTTTTTCCCTCCTGTGCCAGTACTAGTCCAGCTCTGACCGTGGTGGCTAACGCCCTGCGGGTGGGAGAACACCTGGCTAATCGGCTGTCGGCTTAGGCCGATAGTGTTCAATACGGGATATCCATGAGTCCAGACATGTAGTAGGCTCACACATAGCAACAGATGCTTTCTGCGACCTGTGGACTCTAATTGTTTTTTTGGATTTTCCGTGATGAACTCCGCTATCAAAAAACTTGGCGCGCTTAGTCTAGCTAATGCTCTAATTTTGCTGGCTGCTGGTCCTGGTTTTGGTCAAACTGTCGCTGATGATGAGCCAGCAGCCAGCCTCACTCCAGACGCGGTCGTTGCCCAAACCTCTAGAGGACAGGACGACCGGCTCAACTACTTTGGTATTGGCGGCACCATTGGCGTTAGCGATGATGGTGATACCGAACTAGGGGATGGTGGATTTTCGTTGGTAGGCCGGTTTTCGTTTAGCGATAGTCTATCGATTCACTCGGCCTCGGTCCTAGGTGGTGACAGCTTTGCCTCATTTGCTCTGACCAATAGCTTTTCAGAGATTGGGGCCGGTGAGCAGATTAGCGTAGTGCCCTTTGTCGGAGCAGGCGTGGGTGTGGAGTTTGATGATTTTGAGCTGAGTCCTGTTGTGACTGCAGGTGTGGATGTGCCCATTAATGAGCTGTTTACGGGCACCGCACGAGTTAATGCAGCTTTTAACGACGGTACCGATATCGGCGTTGTTTTGGGTGTTGGTGTGGATGTGCTGAGTCTGTTTTAACTGGCAATGGGGTTCCCTATATGGCTAAGTCTGGGCGTGTATAGGAAACTTTTTTATCGCTGTTTTCTCTTATGTCGCTTCGCATTGCCCTATTGACCTACGCCACTAAGCCCCGTGGCAGCGTTATCCATACCCTAGAACTGGCCCAGGCGCTAAAAGACCTGGGTCATCATCCCTGTGTGTTTGCCCTTGATAAAGACGGTCAGGGGTTTCATCGTCAGACCGAGTTTGCAACTCAGGCCGTGCCAGCGGCGGCGTGCGATCGCACGATCGATCGGCTGATCCAACAGCGGATTGGTGAATTTGTCAGCTTTTTCCAACAACATACCGAAAACTATGACATTTACCACGCCCAAGACTGTCTTAGCGCCAATGCCCTAGCTATCCTCAAACACCAGGGGCGCATTCCTCACTTTGTCCGCACTGTTCACCATATCGAAGACTTTCAAAGCTCCTATCTACAAGACTGTCAAGAAAAGTCTATCTACCAGCCCGATCGCTGTCTCTGTGTGAGCGATATCTGGCAACAGACATTGAAAAAAGACTATGGTATCTATGCCCATCGCGTCATCAATGGCGTTAGCAGTCGCTTTTCTCCTCAGCCTGATGGTTCTGAACCGGCTTTGGCCCATGCCTACGGTATTCATAGCGGTCCGATTTTTCTCACCGTGGGAGGGATTGAACCCCGTAAGAATTCGATTAATTTGCTCAAGGCTTTTTATCAGGTGCGCCAGCAGCAGCCCCAGGCCCAGCTGGTCATAGCCGGTGGAGCAACGCTGTTTGACTATCAGACCTATCGGCAGGCGTTTATGGAGCTGGTCAATGCCTATGGGCTGGCAGATAGTTTGGTGCTACCGGGCGTAGTACCCGATGCGGATCTGCCCGGTCTCTATCGCTTGGCAGATGCGTTTGTATTTCCCTCGGTGCAAGAAGGGTGGGGGCTGGTGGTGTTAGAAGCGATCGCATCGGGTCTACCCGTGCTCACTTCTAACCAAGCCCCGTTTACAGAGTTTTTGTCTCCACAGTCAGCGATGCTGGTAGCACCTGAGGACACAGCCCAAATCGCTGCCGCTATGCTGACCCTGCTCGATGCCAATATCGTTCAGCCCTTGGTTCACAATAGTCAGCCTTTGGTTAGTCAATATAGCTGGCAGCGATCTGCCCAAATGCATCTCAAACTCTACACCGAAGTGATTTCAGGCCGCAGTGTACGCTCCACTTGAGTGGTGGAGACGATTTTGCCACGTTTGATTGTAGTACGGCCCACAGGAGCGGTGCCGATGGCTTCGGAGACAGATGTCGCATCAATAACCACCAGGTCTGCTGCATTGCCAGGGACAATACCGTAGTCTTTGATACCAATGGCTTTAGCTGCCTTGACTGTGGCCATCTCTAAACACTGCAGGTGGCTTTGGACTGTTCCCAACTGCAGCGTTTGAGCCAGGAGCGTACAGATTTTTAAAACATCGC
Source organism: Leptolyngbyaceae cyanobacterium (assembly GCA_050043465.1). Taxonomy (GTDB): domain Bacteria; phylum Cyanobacteriota; class Cyanobacteriia; order Phormidesmidales; family Phormidesmidaceae; genus Leptothoe. The sequence goes on along the minus strand of JBHJIL010000059.1, from coordinate 69,154 downwards.
CATCGCCAAAGGGAGTAAAAAGATTTTGAATATTGTTAGTGGCTACTCCAGTCGTCACCCCGTAGTCCATAAGCTGATGAATCGGAGCAACGCCTCGACGGGTGTTGTGGGTATCCTCACGTCCCATCATATAGAGATCGGTCGCGGGCAGCGCCAAAATAGCAATATCCGCCTCGTACAGCATGGCCGCCATGGCCTGTAGTTCTACAGGAGGCAGCCCGGCCAGCTTGGTCATATGCCCCAGACACACTCGTCCCTGCCAGCCGCGCTTGAGGGTTTCTTCTACTACGATCGGCAGCAGCAACGGTGCATCATCATCAAGAAAGTCCAGATGAAAATCAACATCGCAGTTAAACTCCTGGGCCAGATCGAAGATGACGCGAATATTTTCTTTGGGCTTGGGGTCAACATAGGGAGCTGAACCAATCACATCTCCCCCCATTGCCATGGCCTGGCGTAATAGGGCGTCTACACCTGGCTGATTGGTAATTCCTTCTTGAGCAAACACGGCTAGCTGCAGTGTTAGACCCCAGTCATACTCACGCTTTAGCGGCAGCAGCGCTTTCATGGCTGTTAGCTGTAGCACCGGATCGACTTCTACATGACTGCGCAGCAGTGTGGTCCCAAAAGCAATCTCACGTTCAATCACCTGTCGGGCCCGGATTTGAATGTCCTCGATTGTAAATCCCCGTTTAAGTTTGCCAGTTTGCTCCAATGCTTCCTGAAAAGTCCCTGTTTGTGCAGGATAGTGGGGTAGCAACAACGCTTTGTCTAAGTGCAAATGTCCGTCAACTAAACCGGGAATCACAAGTTTACCTTTGACGTCTAAAATTTGTTGAGCTGTTGTCTGCAGATGTGGGGTAACCTCAGTAATAACGCCACCCTCGATGGCAATGGACCAGACTCCGTCTCGTCCAGAAAGTCTTGCATTTTCAATTTTCAAGGTCGCTGGCATATACCCCCCGTTTGACCGACGCTATCAAAACTATTCTTTTGAGAATGCATCAATATTAATTGATAAAAAGACTATGAAGACTTACGGTTCTAAGTATAACGACCTAGGCATTCTAGCGAGCTGTCTTCTAAGGTTGTCAGTAAGTCAAAACATGTCGTTCAAAAACCATTTAAGAGTAAGCCTCCCATGCCCTTGCCGAACGATCCATATCCCAACAAAATTGACCTTATTTATGCGGTCTCAGCTGACCTTGCTGACAAAGTACGCCAGCGTCTCACTCCTCTAAAATTGTCAAAGGCAAAACTAAAAGACATTATCGAGTCCACCCAGACGGATACTGCTTCACAAGCAGAGCCTACGTCGAATGAGAGGCAAGAGTTTCCGCTATAGAAATACATATGCAATCAAGTATCTCCTCCTGGGATATAAGGACGGCGATAGTTGGGCATCTTAATCTGGTTTTATCATTGGTGCGCTACGCTACAGTATTGTCGTCTGATGTAAGCAGTGTATGAGTTTTCAGCTCAGCTTTCTTAGTTGAGTTATCTGATATTGCTGAGCTTCGCTGGTTTCAATCGGGTCGTTTGGTGTCTTTACTGAATTGGTGGCAGTGGTAAGCTTATCGGCTTCTGTAATGGCGATCCGATAGCGCCCTTGGGTCTGGAGACTTTTATAAACCAACTCCACCTTCGCCCCGGTAGCATTACGGGTCCAGCGGTCTAGCCACAGCTGCAATAGGTTAATAGGAATATATCGCAGTAATGGATAGAGTAATCTCTTTATTCCCGTTAGTTCTTTTTGATATGTGCGTGTGTGTTTTGGATAGGTGAGCCAGTCCCATCCTATTTCCATCCATACAGCGCGCTCGGCAATTTGTTCAAACTTGGTGCCTCCAGACCAACCTCGATACAGCTGTTTTAACTGGCGATGATCGCCAGTACGCTGCACTAGCTGCGGTAAGACGTCAGGCTCTAAATGGCCCCAAAATTGCCCCGTGGGCAGGTCAATGAGCGTTGGGGCAAACTGATGACCACCAAAATGGGTGCTTTGCCACACGCGCAGCTTCGTTGGGTCAGCTTGTTGACGCAGCTGGCGATAGATGGGAGTGCCAAATCGACCGCAGGCTAGATCAACCTGGGTGTGGGTACAGACCAGCATTTCCCGTAGGTGCTGAGTATCTTGCTGATAAGACAGAAACGGAGCGACCGTATTTTTCTGGCCCAGCAAGCGATTGAGCAGACCTAAGACTAGAGGATTAGCTTGGTCTTCAGGTACTAAGTACTCTTCTTTGAGGTATTTGGCAAACTGTTGGGCGGGTCGGCGATAGTAGATGATACGGGTGCAGCCAGGAGTGGAGTATTCAGGGTCAGGTGCGATCGCAACTGGTCTTACCATCACGCCTCGCTTAAAAACTAGCTGCTTAACCAGTGAAAATATCTGGCCAACCATTGGATTTTCCATAAACATGGCTACAGGCCAGGGCTGCGGGACTTCCACCATTAGCCAGTAATCTACCTTAGGGGCAGACCCAATGGGATCGACACCATTAGCTTTAGAGACCTGAGAGCAATAGCGACAGTCAGCAAGATTTTCTGGCAGATTATCAATAAGTTGCATAGTCCTTCCTAAGGTTGATTCCTAATAACCCACAGACATCTTAACGTCTTCCAAAACTTGTTGAGCTAAAAAACTAGGCAGAGGGTCGGGCTATCAAGGCCAACGGCCCGCTATTGTTATCTTCTGTTGAGGCTTTGACGGTGAGACTTTGGCGTAAGCTCAGTCGAACGCTCAACCGAACCGCAAAGTTGAAATCGGGATAATCAGGTATGTTGTTATTTAGCCACGGATCTCTTAGCCTATCTGTAAAGTCTCTTAGTTGTGTATATACTACAGCCTTTGTAAGGGGAGAATCTCCTAAGCCAGCCTAGGAGATTCTAAGCAAGATTGGGGACCGGTCTATTGTTACCAATCCACCGAATACATCAAACGCACGGTGCGGCCTCGACCGCCAACATAGTTGCGATCGTCAAACCCGGATAGAAACTGCGCTACGGCTGGATAGTACTGTGTGTCAAAAATGTTCTCAACACCAACTTGCAAAGTGCCAGGACCCACATCTACACTGCTGATAAAGTCTAATGTGGCATAGCTCTCAATCTCCAAAGGCTCGACGCCTTCATCCTCAGCGCGACTGCGACCGCCGACAATCAGCGCCTGTAGACGATTGTTCCAGCCCGGTAGGGTTTCATTTTCCACATAGGCGGTGAACTTAATCGGGGCAATCTCGCCGCTGTTTAAGGGTAAATAATCGCCATCTCGATCGACGTCGTTTTCACCCTCAGACCAGCCAACGGTACCACCGATGCCCCAGGTGTCTGCTGGTTGCCAATCGACTGTGGCTTCTACGCCATAGATTCGTTGGGGGGCACGTTGAATACCGAGTAAACCATTTTCGTCGGGGACTAGACTGGAACCCAGGTCTGATGTGTTGTAAAAACCGCTCAGGCTAGTTTGGAACGATGGCCAACTGCCGCGAACACCCAGTTCATATTCAGTGACTTTGATCGGTTGAGTAATATCAAAGTCGTCCTCAACGCTGACAAATCCGGCTGGGGGTAGGCGTAAGACTCGGCTAAACTCAGGCACGCTAAAGCTCTGGGCAAAACTAGCAAAGAGTGAAATCTCTTCGGTGGGCTGATAAACCGTACTGGCATTAAAAACAACGTCATCAAAACTGCGACTGCCGCCCTCAATATCGCGTTGTCGAGTGACTGAAAAGTAGTCGTCTACGTCGAGATTGATGTTTTCATAGCGCAGACCGCCCCGCAACAACCACGATTCACTCGCTTCCCAATCAACCTGGGTGAACAGACCCAGACTATTCACCCGATAGGGGGGAGTAAAGTCAAATTTTTGAAGCGTGACCAGCCGTTGTTCATTGTCAAAGGTGTCTGCATCAAACTGGGCGGTAATCTGCTGGTTTTTTTGACTTTCATAATCTGCTCCCCACAGCAGGTTCAGTGTTTCATCTCGGTTTAAAGGGGTTTCAACCTGCAGTCGTCCGCCCCAACGCTCAGAGTCTAGACGTGACTGAAACAAAAAAGGAAAGAAATCAATGCCGAGACGACCGTCAGCAAACTCACCACGGGCAATAGTCTCCTGGTAATATAGCTGACCCCGTACTTCGCTACCGAGCAGGTCATCGTGGGCATAGCTAAGGTTGGTTAAAAAGCTAGTATCTCCTGGATTACTCTCTCGTTCGAGATCTCGGATTCTTAGAGCTTCTGCTGTTTGGCGACCAGGAATGAGAAGTGTTGCCGGACTGGCAATATACTCAGTCTCTCGCTCAGCATTGAAAAAGTTAAGGGTTAAATCAAGCCGCTCTTGGTCGCTAAGGTCATAGCCAATTTTGCCCAGCAGGTTGTAGCTGGTGGTATCGCTCAGACTTGATTCTGAAACATTGCGATTGCCGTCGGCATCAAAAAAGCTGCCGGTTTCTTCACGGGACAGGCTAATTCTAAAGTCAGATCGTTCGAAGGCTTCTGAGACACTAACCGAAAAATTAGTGCCGAAGCCGTCCCCTTCTAGGTCACCGATGGAGGCGCTCACCCCAGCCTGAGTTTCAACGATGGCCTCACCTTCTGCGGGACGACGGGTAATGATGTTGATCACACCACCGGTACTCTGGCCACCAAAAATGGCGCTGGGGCCACGAATTACCTCGACTCGTTCAATGGCAGAAGGGTCGATACTACGAAGTTCCTGGCGGTTAACTCGAAAATTGGTAGACAGTGGCACACCGTCAATTAAGACGGCGGCTTCTCGACCTCGCAGGGTCTGTCCGCGGGTGGTACGTAGCTGGTTAGGAGGGCCAAATCCTGGCACCAAATTTCCTAAAATATCGCCGAGGTCAGGGGAGAGAATAGACTGCTGTTCAATTTGCTCTCGATCGATAACCGTGACGGAACGCCCGATGTCCTCAATGGATTCTTCGGTGCGGGTGGCGGTGACCACTAATCGCAGGGGCGCGTCGTCAGATTGCTCAGAGGCCAGGGGATCGCTGGTGGGATCTTCTGAATCGGAGCCTGTGGGGCTGACGGCAAAAATCAGACCGCCAGGCTGCTGATCGATGGCAATTTCGGGGACGGCGTCTTGACCCACAATAGTGACTTGAATCCGGTTAGTGGCCAGGGACCTGACCGTAACTGATGCGATGCCCGCTACTGGATTATCTTGCTCAAACGTATCGCCGGTCTGCAGCTGGGCGTCGGCAATATCGACAACAATGGTGCTGTCGCCACTGCGGTTGACAAAGGTTTGTAGAGGGGCCTCAGTGGCAGACTCAAGGGTTAAGGACAGCCCGGTGTCAGTCTGGGTCAGCTGTACGCCGGTAATTATGGACGTCTGTGCGTGGGCAGGCTGTGCGATCGCAGTAACGACCGCGCCTGATATCCCAAGCGCATAGGTTCCTAAAGACAATTTCATCATCATTCCTCACACACAAGTAACGTGGCTGTCTTAGCTATAGCCATCGCTACGCTAAAGCAAAATATTGTCAATTAAGAGACCAAGAAATGGATTTTTAATGAGAATATTATCAAGAAATTAAAGGGGAAGACAGACCCTTGTCAAGCTCGCTGTGGAATCTAGAGAAATATTCAAATCCCCTATCCTGTCTGTAGATGAATTATTAACCTGATAAATTCTTGCGGATATGTGCTGAACCTCCTATACTCGCTATTGAGAAATAATATCAATTAACTTGATTGATTCTAAGTCTCAATTTGCAAGTATTTTCCCTGTCGCTGCGGTCCCCTTACTTCAGACACACGTCTACCATCAGCTCCATGCCCCCTCTGACCTTTAACCGCCCCCAGGGTGTCAGCTCAGGTTTGACCTGGATTGATCTTCTTAGCGAAAGGGCGACACAACAGCCCTCCCGCATTGCTTTCCAAATTTGGAATGACGGTACCGTATCGTCTGCCCCGTTAACCTATGGCGAATTAGACTGCCGCAGTCGGGCGATTGCCGCCCGGATGCAGCGGTTAAATCTGAAGGGGGAGCGAGTGCTTTTGCTCTGTCCCCCAGGCTTGGACTACATTGTGGCGTTTTGTGCCTGTTTGTATGCGGGTGCGATCGCAGTGCCCATTTATCCCCCCCGTCCCAATCAGTCCCTAGAGCGATTTCAGGGAATTTCTGACGATGCCCAGTCTGCGCTGATTTTGCTCGCCTCCGCTCAGCAGTTCAAGCCCGAAACCCTGGCGGGTCTTCCTACCTTCAGTTTGGACGCGGTTAAATCCGAAGAAGCCGCCGACTGGCAACCCCCCGGTATTAGTCCAGAAGAGATCGCCTTTTTGCAATACACCTCAGGCTCCACATCGGCACCCAAGGGTGTACAGATTAGCCACGGTAATCTCATCCATAATGTTGCGGCCATTAGTCACAAGTTTGGGCTAAGCAACCAGAGCGAAGGGGTGTGCTGGCTGCCGCCGTACCACGACATGGGGCTAATTGGCGGCATTCTCACTTCCCTGTACCAGGGGGCAACAACAACTCTGATGTCGCCGGTAGACTTTTTGCAGCGGCCCGTGCGCTGGCTGCAGGCGATTTCCCACACCCAGGCCACCATTAGCGGTGGTCCCAATTTTGCCTACGAGCGCTGTGTGGAAAAAATCAAACCCGAACAGTGTGCAGGCTTAGATTTAAGCCGCTGGTCAGTGGCCTTCACAGGGGCAGAACCGCTCCGGATGGCCACCCTTGAGCGCTTTGCCAACAGATTTGCAGAATACGGGTTTCGGTCTGAAGCGTTCTACCCCTGCTACGGCATGGCGGAGTCCACATTGATGATCACAGGCGGCGATCATACCCGTGCTCCCAAGCAGTTAACCGTAGATGAAGAGAACCTGGCGGCCCATCGGATTCAGTCCGCTGACCAAGGACGCGTGCTGGTGGGCTGCGGCCAGGTGATCGAGTCCGGTGAGCTAGAGATTATTAATCCTCAAACCTGCAGGCGCTGTCAGCCCAACGAAGTAGGAGAGATTTGGGTGACTAGCCCCAGCATTGCCCAGGGCTACTGGCAACAACCGCAGCTGACTCAAGACACCTTTCAGGCCTACCTGGCTGACACGGGCACCGGTCCCTTCCTGCGTACCGGCGACTTGGGCTGTGTGCAAGAGGGTGAACTATATGTGACCGGGCGTCTGAAGGAAGTGATGATCATCAACGGTCGCAACCACTATGCCAGTGATGTAGAAGCCACCGTGGCGGCTAGCCATCCCGCGTTTGGTTCAATGTGGGGAGCTGCCTTTACCGTAGATCAGAACGACCAAATCCAGCTGGTGATTGTGCAAGAAGTGGGGCGGGTGTGGTTGCGAAAGCTAGAACCTGAGCCGGTATTGCGCGCGATTCGACAAACAGTGAGTCGGGTACATGGTCTACGGGTGGAAACCATTGTGCTTGTTAAGCCCGGCAGCCTGCCTAAAACCTCCAGCGGTAAGATTCAGCGCTCTCGCTGTTGTTCACAGTTTTTAGCTGAGCAGCTGCGGCCCATTCCTGTTCCCGCCCGTCAATTGTGAACCCAGGTTTTTACCATGACTTCATCCTTTAATCAGCCGCCTGTTGTTGAGCGACCCACTGCGGACACCATTGAAACTTGGCTATGTGAGCAGCTGGCCAACTCTCTAAATGTTGCCATGGAGACCATTGATCCAGATATTCCCTTTGACAGCTACGGCCTCGATTCTGCCGAAGCCATCGGGCTGTCGGGAGATCTGGAGGACTGGCTTCAACAGAAGGTGTCTCCCACCTTGCTTTATGACTATCCCACCGTTGCCGCCCTGGCTGAGTACTTAGCCGCGAGATCGTTGCCCCAGGAATAGGCTAAGGAATGAGAATTTAGGCGTTTGCATGAAAATAACGTACCCCAGCAAATCATATCTGAGGATGGCCGTCCCCCTTGTGAAGGGGGACTTACAGGGGGTTATCGACAATGGGCGCTATCGGTCAAACCCCTCCGCCTACGGCACCTCCCCTTATGAAGGGGAGGACATCCTACAACATCATTCCAGGCTGGTATTTCATTTACCTGCTAGCCCCTTAACTACATCCTACTTTTTGGCGTACAGGCGTTCCATGGCAATCTCTGCAGGCAAAATTTTGGACCTTATACAATTCTTCTTCCTAACCGGGCAAACCAATGGCCCAGCCTGCGGTATCTGTCCATTTTGTTAACCCGCACTGAGAGGCACTTTAAACAATGAACCCAATTGCGATTGTCGGTTTGGCCTGTCGGTTTCCGGGTGGGGACGATGCCGATAAATTTTGGCAGTTTCTGTGTGAGGGCGGCGATGCCATTACCCCCAGGAATCGCCCAGGCACAGCCGCCACCGACTGGGGTGGTTTTCTCTCCGATATTGACCAGTTTGATGCCGCATTTTTTGGGATTTCTCCTCGTGAAGCGGCCTATCTCGATCCTCAGCAGCGGTTGTTGTTGGAAATTTGTTGGGAGAGTTTAGAGGCGGCAGCCATTTCTCCCCAATCCTTAGCAGGCAGCCGTACGGGGGTGTTTGTGGGCATTAGCCACAGCGACTATGGTCATCTTTTAAGTCGTGCTGAAACCGGTATGAGTCCCTACAGCGCCACCGGTACGGCACTCTGTGTGGCTGCCAACAGAATCTCCTATGCTCTCAATTTAAAAGGTCCTAGCCTGGCGGTGGATACCGCCTGTTCGTCATCGCTGGTGGCGGTACACCTGGCGGTGCAAAGTCTGGTGGCGGGAGACTGTGATTTGGCCCTGGCGGGTGGGGTGAATTTAATTCTCAGGCCCGAGGTAACAGAAGTTTTTCAGCAGGCCGGGATGATGGCCGCTGACGGTCGCTGCAAGACATTTGATGCGGCCGCCGATGGCTACGTGCGCTCAGAAGGGTGCGGCGTTGTTGTCTTGAAGCGGCTGGCGGATGCGGAACAGGCGGGCGATCGGATTTTGGCGGTGGTGGAGGGTTCGGCCGTTAACCAGGATGGTCTGAGCAACGGTCTTACGGCCCCCAACGGGCCTGCCCAGCAGGCAGTGATTCGCCAGGCTTTGACCCAGGCCCAGGTGCCAGCCGCCCACATTAGCTATGTGGAAACCCACGGCACGGGCACACCCCTGGGGGATCCGATTGAAGTGAATGCTTTAAAAACAGTGCTGATGGCGGGGCGTTCATCCCAGCAGCCCTGTGCCTTGGGGGCGCTAAAGGCCAATGTGGGCCACATGGAAGCGGCGGCGGGTATTGCCGGATTGATTAAGGTGGTGCTGGCGCTGCAGCATCGATATATTCCAGGCCATCGGCATCTGCGGCAGCTGAATCCCCGCATTGACCTGGCGGATACGCCGCTGTTTGTTCCCCAGCAGGGCTGGCCGCTGAACGACGTGGATCGACCCATAGCAGGTGTGAGTGCCTTTAGCTTTGGGGGCACCAATGCCCATTTAATTGTGTCTGCGGCTGTCTCTGAGACTGTCTCTGCGGCTGTCTCTAAGGCGTCAGGGTCTCCTATTACTGGCTCTGTTTCTCCTCCCGCCTGGCACGGTCTGATGCTGACGGCTAAATCGAAGTCGGCGCTGGCGGCGTTGGCGGATCGCTATGGTGAGTTTTTGCAGGCTAATCCAGACGTGAACCTGGTGGATGTATGCTGGACGGCCCATACCGGACGAGCGATATTCCCTTATCGGGCGATGGTGGTGGCGGAGGCGGTGGCGGAGATGAGATCGCACCTCACCCATCTATCCCAAGGCAAAAGCTCTCCCGCTGTGGCCACAGCCAAAGCCCCCCGTCGCCCGCTGCGAGACATTGCATTTTTGTTCACAGGCCAGGGGTCCCAGTATGTTGGCATGGGACGACAGCTCTATGACACCCAGCCCGTTTTCCGACGTGTTTTAGATGAATGCGATGCTGCCTTAAAAGACACCTTAGACCGGTCGCTGCTGACGGTGCTATTTACGGAAACCGATGGGCAGCTAAATCAAACCGCCTACACCCAGCCTGCTCTGTTCGCCTTGGAATATGCCCTCAGCGAACTGTGGCGCAGCTGGGGGATTACCCCCACCGTGGTGCTGGGCCATAGCCTGGGGGAATATGCTGCCGCCTGCGTAGCGGGCTGCTTGAGCTGGGCCGATGGCCTACGGCTGGTGGCCAAACGCGCCCGTTTAATGCAGCAGCTGCCGCCCAATGGTGCCATGGCTGCTGTATTTGCCTCAGCTGAACAACTGCAGCCTTGGCTCCAGGTTGACGGAGTGGAAATTGCCGTTATCAACGGCCCTAAAAACACCGTTATCTCCGGCACCAAAACTGCGGTGGACGCTGTTTTAAACACTCTTTCTGATCAGGAGATTCGTAGTCGGCCCCTGGCGGTTTCCCACGCCTTTCATTCAGCGCTGATGGAACCCATACTGGCGGAATTTGCCACCTTTGCCCAGACGCTGACCTACGCATCACCCAAAATTCCGCTGATTTCTAATATGACGGGCCAGCCTTTAACAGCGGCCCCAGATGCCGACTACTGGTGTCAACATTTGCGTCAGCCGGTGCAGTTTGCGGCGGGTCTGGAGACCCTGGCCCAACAACAACGCCCCTGGCTTGAAATTGGTCCCCAGCCGGTGCTGCTGGGTATGGCGCAGCGCAGTTTTCCTGACGCCACGCGGCTGCCCTCCCTAGTCCCCCAGCAAGATGGTGTGATGCTCAAAACCCTCAGCCATCTGGCCGTGCGCGGTTTTGCCATCGACTGGGCCGCCATCAACCCAACCCAGGGGCAGCGGATTGCCCTGCCCACCTATCCTTTTCAACGCCAGTCCTATTGGTTCATGCCGATCTCTCCTACCGATCCCTCCCCCATGGCCCCATCCGATGATGCCGTCACACCGTCTAATCCTGTGGTCCAGGTGCAGACAGAATTAACAACCCTGGTGGCGAAGCTCTTACAAATCTCTCCCGAGGCTGTTGATCCGCAAGCACCGTTCTTAGAAATGGGCGCTGATTCTATTGTATTAATCGAAGCGGTCCAGGGGATTGAGACCCGCTTTGGGGTGACGGTGACAATTCGTCAGTTCTTTGAAGAGCTGCAAACCCTGGAGGCGTTATCTAACTTTATTGCTCAGCAAATGCCCGCTGAGGCTAGCCATAGTTCTGCTGGTGATACCAACAATTACCACGTTCCTGGGACATTAGCGGTTGCCAGTAATCCTTTGGCGGACCCTCCTCTCTCTCTCGACAACCAAGAATCTCTCGACGTAGTAGCAACAACATCGACTCCAGCCATGTCTTCAGGAGCACAGCCCACTGCCTTAGAGCAGATTGTGACCCAGCAAATGCAGCTGATGACACAACAGATCGATCTGTTGCGCCACGCCCAACAGAGTAACCAGATGCCGGTGCCTCCTGCTCCTAAACCCTTGAATTCTCCTCCACAGGTTGTCCCACCGCGCACGCCACAAGCTGCCCCGTCACCTACTCCGAAGCCGGTCTCCTCCCAATCTGCCTCAGTTCCTCAATCTCTAAATGAATCGCAGCAACGCTATCTTCAATCATTTATTCAGCGCTATACCCAGCGCACGGCTGAGTCCAAACGCCGCAAGCAGGAGAGTCATCCCTACTTAGCCGATAGTCGTGCCTGTGCTGGATTTCGGCCATCCATCAAAGAGATGCTCTATCCCATTGTGGGGACTCGGGCTGAAGGGTCTCGGCTGTGGGATGTGGATGGTAACGAATATATCGACATCACCATGGGGTTTGGTGTGCATCTGTTTGGCCATCGGCCTGAGTTTGTACAGGATGCGATCGCAACCCAACTCAACCGAGGCATCCAAATCGGCCCCCAAGCAGAGCTGGCAGGAGATGTGGCCAAACTACTCCATGAACTAACGGGCATGGAGCGGGTGACATTTACCCAATCCGGCACCGAGGCGGTGATGACCGCTCTACGGCTGGCCCGCACCGCCACTCACCGACGGCTGATTGTACGATTTGAGAATGCCTACCACGGCCACTTTGACGGTGTGCTCGCCAGATCGGCCAGCGATAACACCGCTGTGCCTATCGCGCCAGGCATTCCCCCCGGCATGGTGGAAGATGTGCTGGTGCTGCCCTACGGTGACCCCAGCGCCCTTCAAGTAATTCAACAACGGGCCTCTGAAATTGCGGCTGTTTTGGTCGAACCTGTGCAGAGCCGTCGCCCAGACCTGCAGCCGCGAGACTTTCTCCAGCAGCTCCGCCGCATCACCCAGGACCATGGGGTGGCGCTAATCCTGGATGAGATTATCACAGGCTTTCGGATTCATCCCGGCGGAGCCCAAACCTGGTTTGGTGTGGAGGCCGACTTAGCCACCTACGGCAAAGTGTTGGGCGGCGGCATTCCCATTGGCATTGTGGCTGGAAAGGCCCACTATATGGACGGCATCGATGGTGGTCTCTGGCACTATGGCGATGATTCCTATCCGAGCGTTGAGCGCACCTTTTTTGCCGGTACATTTTGTAAGCCTCCCCTGGCGATGGCCGCTGCTAAGGCCGTGCTGCTGCACCTGAAGCAGCAGGGAGCTAACCTGCAAACGCAGCTGAATCAGCGCACTGAAGTCTTCGCCCAGCGACTCAACACCTTTTTTGACCAAGCCGAGGTGCCGATCCAGATTGTCCACTTTGGTTCCCTCTTCCGGTTTACCTTTACCGGTAACTATGACCTGTTGTTTTATCACCTGATTGAGCAGGGCATATACGTGTGGGAGGGGCGCAACTGTTTTCTCTCCACCGCCCACACCGAGGCTGATATTGAACAGATTATCCAGGCAGTCAAAACGTCGGTGGCCCAGATGCAACAAGGGGGCTTTCTGCCGGGAAAGTCTCTGGTGGCAGCCCAGATGCTGCCGCTGACCGAAAGCCAGCAAGAGATTTGGCTGTTAACGCAGCTCAATTCTGATGCTTCCCTCGCCTATACAGAATGTGTCTGGCTAGATCTGCAGGGGCCTCTGCAGGAGACAATCCTCCGTCAGAGCCTGCAACAACTAATTGACCGCCATGAAGCGTTGCGCACTAAGATTGACCCCACCGGTACCACCCAGCAGGTGATACCAAAGCTGACGTTTAACCTGCCATTGATTGACCTGAGCGCCCTCAATCCCGAGGAACAGTCTCTAGCAGTTCAGCGCTGGCTACAGCAAGAGCAGCGGCGTCCCTTTGATCTCACCCAGCCCCCTCTATTGCGTATGCATGCCCTAAAGCTAGCTGAGCAGCACCATGGCCTGGTGCTGAGCGTCCATCACATTGTGGTAGATGGCTGGTCGATTCAGGTTTTACTCGAAGAGCTGAGTCAGCTCTACACCATGGCTGTTCAAGGGACCAATCAACCGTTGCCGCCACCGGGGTCCTATCGAGACTATATTCAGCAGTCCAGCCATTCTGCGGCAGCATCTGCTGCCTATTGGCAACAACAGCCCCTACCCCAATGGCAGCTGACGGATAAACAAACTACGGACAAGCAGACAACGGAGGCATCCGACTACCACAGTGCCTCTCAAGAATGGCAGCTATCCGCTGAGCGTTATCAACAGTTTCAAGTCTGGAGCCGCAAACAGGGCTGCACTCCCTTTATGACACTGCTAGCGGCCTTTTGCCTGCTGCTGCATCGCTGGAGCCAAACAACAGAACTCATGGTGGGTATTTCGGTGGCTGGTCAGGGGCAACCCGGCTATGGGCGGTTAGTGGCCCACTGTGTGAATGTGCTGCCAGTGTATAGTCAGCTGCGCCCGGAGCAGTCGCTGACGGAGTATTTACATACGATTCGGACTACGTTGCTAGAGTGTTACGACCACACCGACTATTCCTTAAGTCAGTGGGCGCGCTGGTCAAAGAACAACCGAGAAGATTCGTCTGCCGATCCGCTACAGCCAATTGTGCCAGCGTTCTTTAATTTAGACCCATCGATGAGTGCTCCTGATTTTCAAGGGTTAACCGTGGAAGCAGACCCTCAGTCCCCTGCCTACGGACGGTGGAACCTGACCTGGCACCTGAGCGAGATGGAAAACGGTCTGCATTTAACAGCGGTTTACCGCAGTGCTCTGTTTGAAGACACCACAATTGCCAGTTGGATAGCGGCTTATGAGAGACTTTTGACACTGATGGTGGAGTCTCCCCAAGCTACGCTACAGGAGATAGATCAGGCGTTGGACATTTTTTTGATAACCCAGGCCCAGCAGCTACAGGCCACCCTTATTCAGCAAAATCGGCTAAAGCTAGAAGCCACCAGCCGCCGTTCTCAAGAGATTACAAGGTGATAGCTCTCTATATCTGTCAGAATAGTTGCGTCGCTCTGGCAGCAACTCAATTTTAAATTAACGCTTCGGTTCACCCGTGGTACGTAGCCTTTCAAGATCAACCCAAAATCTCTGTTCCATCGGGTGCAACCAGATAGTTAGGCGGCGCTCAACACCTGAATAGAATAATCCTTCCATTCTTCTTCTCTTGATTTTTTCCGAGCCTATCTGTCGTAACACTTTACTTCTCTAAGAAAGTTCAGCGAAAGATGTTTTTGGGAATTTCTCAGGAGGAAATTTATCCCTCATAATCAAAAGATATTTAAATCTCTGCTTCAAGCTAAAGAATTCATCTGAATCCGTTTCCATAGCAATGTCTAGAAGATGGCATATGATCTCTACAATTCTATTCATCTCATAGTAGACAATTCTGATTTCAATTTGCCCCTTAAAAACCTCATAAGCGATAATATTTAGCTGCTCTGCTATTAGCCTAATAGAACTCAAGTTTATATAGCCCTCTGAATCCCGGATGCATTCCTCATCAAGCTCTTCAGTTCCCCCTAAACTACCGAGCACTGACAAGCCTTGCCCCTCCTCAAGAAATAGCTTCGCTACATGGTTCTGTATGATTTTGTCTTCTTGATAGGTCACAAAGCAACCTGGCTGAGCGCTGCAACTTTCGTATGTGTTCATGTAAACCTCTTTCAGAATCAAAAGGTCTGTCTGCTTGATTCGTTTTGTGAAACTTTCAACAAGTGAAAGAGAGTTATTAAACTTTTCTTGCTTGACCTGTGAATTGTACGTCTTGAGAGCAATAATCAAAGCTACTATTACAGCTATGCTTTCGGCAATTTGAAATACATCCAATATTGTCAGAGAAGATTTTATGTAAGCCCAAAGTTTTTGCAAAAAATAAAACATACTTGTAAGTTGGAACACATTATCTCTTTAGTAGTTTCATATCAGGAATAATCCTGAGCTAGATAATCAAACACGTAGTTAGGCGGAGTTATCCAGAAAGTTTCTGTATAAACACCCTGAACACTACAGTTATCCAGAAAGCTTTAGCGTTGATGATTCAACCTTAATGCATCGAATGTGCCAGTTGCCCGATTCCACTGGCCTACTTTTGGCCTGAAAAATTCTGGTTAGGTATGTGCCAGTTGTCCCAACCCCTGATTCTACTGTTCCTCCTCAAACTCCTGGACTAATTGCTAAAATCCCTGTCAGTTATAGGCTATAGGCGAAAAACACAGGTTGATTAGTTGCCTACTTGAGCAACTTGGAGTTAACCATATCTAGTCTCATTAGGCTGATCTTCAAGTGATTGAGTAATGAGACCTGCTCTGAGTGAATAAAAAAGTGTTTGCCTGGTAGTACATGTCGCGTGAACTTGGCCTGGGTTTGTGCTCTCCAGGCCCGTAGGCGGCCCCGCTGGGTGGTGGGATCTTGGGTGCCGCCAAAGGCGGTGATGAGGCAGGGCAGAGGCGGCTCTGTCCTGTATTGATAGGTTTCACACAGGGTAAAGTCAGCCCGTAGTACAGGCAACAACATCGCCATAAACTCTTCACTGTTTAACACCGCTGGTGGGGTGCCCTGCAGCCGGGTAAGTTTCTCTCGAAAGGCTTGTTCCGGCAGATTGTGTACTGGGTCTTCTGGATCGGGTAGCTGGGGGGCGCGGTGCCCAGACACATAGAGGTGGCTGGGCATCGGCAGATTGTGGCGGCGACAATAGCGGGCCAGCTCAAAGCTGATCAAGGCTCCCATGCTGTGGCCAAAGAACACAAAGGGGCGATCGCAAAGGGGCAAAATCACCTGGGAGATGGCCTCCAAAACCGCGTCCCAATTGTCAAAGGGCTGTTCGGTAAGGCGCATCCCGTGCCCCGGCAGTTCGAGGGCACATACTTCAACATTCTCTGGCAGAGACTGGCTCCAGGTTTGAAAGATGCGGGCGCTGCCCCCGGCATAGGGCAGGCAAAAACAGCGCAGGGACGCATTGGGATTGGGGGTGCCTCGACGGATCCAGCGGCTGGTGTCAGGGGTGGTGATCATGGTGGAAGGTGTGGAAACTACGTTAGGGCTTGTAATTGGGAAAATTGGTGGAGCAGTTCATCCACCTTGGATTCGGGCAGCTGATCGAGCTGGTCTAGTAACTGCTGGATTTCTGAGGTTTCAAATCTAGGTAGGGGTGCGATCGCATCCACCACCGGCTGATTCTCACTTTGGTGCTGAACAATCGCCTCGGCGAGACCGGCCACCGTCGGTTGGTCAAATAAGCAGCGTAGGGGAATATCCACCTGAAACTGCTGCCGCAGGTGCACCATAATCTGGGTGGCCAGCAGGGAATGCCCCCCCAGTTCAAAAAAGCTATCGTCAATGCCGATGGGGCGAATGCCTAAAAATGACTCCCAAATCTCCACTACCTGCTGTTCTAGGGGAGTGGTGGCCGCCTGATAGTCACCGGCCAGGGCTGGACGATCATACTGGGGCCGATCGGTCTCGTCATTGGCTGTCGCTGTCGTTGGCTGCCATTGTTGCTGGCGCGCCGTCAGGTCCCCTGTGGAGACAATCATTTGCGGCACGGTGGCATAGGCAAACAGCCGCTGCCACACGGCGCTGCCCTCCGCTGGGGTGAGGGCAAAATCGGCCATGGTTTGCCCCAGCTCCGGATGCTCGTCCGGTTGAAACCGCCAGCCATCCCAGTTGATGCTCATCCAGGGCAGGGCTCCAGCCTGGGACTGCTGCTGGGCAAAGGCATCCATAAAGTAATTGGCGGCGCTGTAGGCGGCAAACCCCAGACCGCCCAGCACTGAGGCTAGCGACGAGCAAAGCAGTCCGAAGTCTAAGGATTTACCCTCCAGGGCCGTCGCCAGGTTTTGTAAGCCGGTGACCTTAGCCTGAAATTGCTGCTCAAGTTCAGCGCTCCCCGTTTCGGCAATCATGCGAAAAGCCTGTTCTCCGACGGCTCCGGCGGCGTGGATGACGCCGTTGATGGGGCCGAAGTGGGTTTCGGTTTTTGCGATCGCACCCTCCAGCTGGTCAACATCAGCCACATCAGCAGCAAGGATCAGTACCTCCACCCCAGCCGCCTCCATGGCCTGAATCTGGCGAATTTTGTCGCAGAGCGGATCGGTGGGCGCATTTTCTAAATAAGTGGACCACTGCTCGCGATCCGGCAGGCTGCGCCGACTCAGCAGGGCCACCTTGGCCTGCCAGGGAGCCAGGGATGCAGCCAGGGTAAGACCCACATTCCCCAGGCCACCGGTAATGAAATAGACACCCCGTTGTCGCAGCAGCGCTGGTTCTGCCTCCGGTAGAGCCATGGGGGCAAAACGCTGTACCCACCGCAGTCCATGGCGATAGGCCACCGTCGGTTCTTCGGCGGCGACCAGCTCCGCCAGCAGTGCGGGGCTATCACCATCCACCGGCCAGTCCACCAAGCGGCTAGTGATTTGCCGATATTCCTGGGGAATCACGGTGCAGGGGCCAAGAATGGTGGCATGGGCCGGTGAAAGAGATTCGGTGCCGGTGACGTTCAAAATATTGGCGGCCAGCACCGTTAGCCGTAGGGCATGGTGCCAACCGCACTGGGCTAAGGCCTGGGTTAAATACAGCAGGCTCTGGCAGCCCTGGGCCTGAATCTCATCAAAGGCGCTCCCTGGGGCCAGACTCCAACCGTGCAGAATTTCGGTGGGGCGGTGGTCCCCCAGGGCATTGAGCAGGGCTCGATAGTCCTCAGGCCGGTGGGGATTGACCGTAAAGGTGTGCTGATCTAGGCGACTAAAGCTATCGCCGGGGTGTACCGTGATGGCGGTGTGGGCCACGGATAACCCCTGGGCAATTTCCTGACTACGGGCGGTGTCATCCACAAACAGCAGCCAGGCGGCCTCGGACGCGGTGTAGGCCACCGCCGGTCTTAGGTGAGAACGCTGCCACTCCGGTAGATAAAACCAGTCAGCCACATCGGGCTTTTTCTGTAGGACGGGCTGGGGGGCGGCAGCCAACGGCTGCGCCTCAACCCAGTAGCGCTGCCGCTCAAAGGGATAGGTGGGCAGAGGCACCCGCCGCCGCTGCTCATGGGCATAAAAGCCTTGCCAGTTAATAGCAACATTGGCCAGCCACAGCTGCCCCACCGCCGCTAGCAAACAGGCGAGATCCGGCTGAGGATCTCTGGGGTGCCGCAGAGAGGGAATGATCGATGAGTTTTTTAGACCATGCTGGCGAGCCAGGGTGGTGAGGGTTTGCCCCGGTCCCACCTCCAGCAGCAGGGACCGGTCATTGTTGAGGGTTTCCAAACCAGGGCGAAACTGCACCGGCTGCCGCAGATGCTGCACCCAATAGTCCGGGTCGGTGGCTTGCTCAGGGGTAATCCAGGTGCCCGTCAGGTTAGAGACCCACAGCTTTTTAGGGGGATTGAGGGCAATTTGGTTTAACTGTTGCCGAAACGGCTCTAACACACCGGCCATTAGCGGTGAATGGAAGGCATGGGAGGTTTTGAGCAACCGGCAAGGAATGTCCTGGGCCTCTAGCTGCTGCTGGTAGAGGGCGATAGCTTCAGTGGGTCCGGCCACGACACACAGCTCGGGGGCATTGTCCGCTGCCAACACTAAATCCGTCGGTAGCTGGGCCTCAATCTGGCGGGCGGGCTGGGCCACACTCAGCATGGCTCCCTCTGGCTGCTGGGCCATTAACCGACCGCGCAATGCCACTAGGGGTAGCAGGGTGTCTAAATCTGCCACCCCTGACAAACAGGCGGCGACATATTCCCCGAGACTATGGCCGATAAATGCTTTGGGGGTAACGCCCCATTCTTGCCACAGCTGGGCCAGGGCATATTCCACCAGAAATAGGGCGGGCTGGGCGATGTAGGTGCGGCGAATCTGTTCCGTTGCTTCGGCCCTCTGGCCATCTTCTGGGTTGAGGATCTGCCGCAGATCTAGACCGAAGTGGGGCTGCAGTAGTTCGGCTCCGCGATCAATTATCTGGCGGAAGCTGGGCTCTGTTTCGTATAGCTGTTGCCCCATGCCCACGTGCTGGGCTCCCTGGCCCGGCAGCAGAAACACCACCCGGGGGACGGTGTCAGGGGCGGTGTTGGATTTTAATCTTTGGGAGGCTGAGCCATTGAGAACGGTGATGGCATCGGTGCGATCGCAACACACCATCATCCGCCGCTGGGCAAAATTCTGCCGTCCCACCTGCAGGGTGTAGGCCGCATCGGCCAGCTCCAGGTCATCCTGTTCTAGGGCCGTAGCCAAGTTCTGAGTAGCCGCGTCCAGGGCCGTTTTGGTTTTAGCCGACCACAGTAACAGTTGCCAGGGCCGCGAGGCACTAGTCGCCGCTACCGGAGGCGCTTCTTCTACAATCATATGGGCGTTGGTGCCCCCCATGCCGAAGGAACTCACCCCCGCCCGGCGTGGGTTTTCAGGCTGTTCAGGCCAGGGCCGCAGCCGATCGTTGACGTAAAACGGACTGTGGTCGAAGTCAATCTGCGGGTTAGCCGACTCAAAATGCAAACTGGGGGGAATCTGCCGCTGCTGTAGCGATAGCAAGGTTTTAATCAGTCCCGCCGCCCCGGCCGCTGCATCCAGGTGGCCAATATTTGTTTTCACTGAGCCCAGGGCGCAGTACCCCCGCTGCGCCGTCTGAAACGCCTGGGTCAGTGCGGCCACTTCTATAGGGTCACCCAAAATGGTCCCCGTCCCGTGGGCCTCAATATATTGAATGCTCTCCGGCTCCACCTCAGCCACCTGCTGGGCCATCCGAATCACCGTCGCCTGGCCTTCAATGCGGGGGGCCGTGTAGCTCATTTTGGCGGAGCCGTCGTTATTGATGGCGGACCCCTTAATTACGCCATGGATCGTATCGCGATCCGCCAGGGCATCTTCTAGACGCTTCAGCACCAGCATTCCAGCACCGCTGCCCCCCACCGTTCCCTTGGCACTGGCATCAAAGGCGCGGCAGTGCCCGTCCGGCGAGGAAATCCCCCCCTCCTGATACACATATCCCCCCTTCAGGGGCATCCGAATCGAAACACCCCCCGCCAGGGCCATGTCGCATTCGCCACTAAGCAATGCCTGGTTCGCCAAATGAACCGCCACCAGCGCCGTAGAGCAGGCCGTTTGCACATTCACACTCGGCCCCTGCAAATTCATCAAATAGGAGGCCCGCGTGGTCAGAAACTCCCGACCATTGCCCAGCACCAGGGGAAACTGCCCCACGGTCTGCATCAGATGGGGGTTGCTGTAGAGATTAAATAAATAACTGCTGAGGGTGGCCCCGCCATAGACGCCGATGGTTCCCCCAAACCGTTGCGGGTCATATCCAGCGGTTTCTAGGGCAGCCCAGGCCGTTTCTAATAATACCCGCTGTTGGGGGGCAAGAATCTCGGCATCGCGGGGGCTGAGGCCAAAGAACCCGGCATCAAACACATCGGCATTTTCAAGAATGGCGCGGGCTTTGACATAGTTAGGCTGCTTCACCGTGGCCGCTTCAATGCCCGCATCCAGCAGTTCCTCCTCCGAAAAGAAGGAGACCGATTCCACGCCGTTTTGTAGGTTGTGCCAAAAATCAGCCAGGGTGGGGGCGCCGGGAAAGCGACCGGCCATGCCAATCACGGCGGTTTCTAAGCCCGTGTAGTTAGTCGTCATGGTGAGGGTGAGATGGTGGGTGAACTAGCGAGACGTGGAGGTTTGACGGCGCTGTCGCTGTTGCTGTAGCCGTGATTTTCCTTGCTGCCGTTGCTGGGGAGCGGTTGCTGGAGCTGGAGCCGTTTCGGCCTGGGTATCCAGGAATTCAGCAAAGTCGTGCACCGTGGGATACCGGAACAGATCCATCAGCTCAAAGGATGTCTTTAGCTCCGTTTGCAGTCGGTGATGCAGCTGCATCAGTCCCAGGGAATCTCCCCCCAGATCAAAGAAACTGTCGTGGATACCCACGGTGTCCAGCTGCAGCAACTCCTGCCAGATGCGCACAATGGTTTGTTCCTGCTCCGATTGGGGACCGGCATAGGCCACGGGTAGGGATGGGCGCTCGCTACTGGGGGCGGGCAGCTGCCGCCGATCGAGTTTGCCGTTGGGGGTGAGGGGAAATGCGGGCAGAGTCACCATGGCGGCTGGCACCATGTAGTCCGGCAGTTTGCTCTTGAGCCACTGGCGCAGTTCACCTTCGCTGAGGGGGGCATCGCGATAGACCGTGTAGGCCACTAGTCGCGGCTGAGCCGGTGGGTCATGGCGCAGTATGACCGTCGCTTCTCGGATCTCCGGATGCTGGTTGATTGCCGCCTCAATTTCCCCTAGCTCAATGCGAAAACCACGCAGCTTCACCTGGTTGTCCAAGCGGCCAAGATAATCGAGATCGCCGTCGGACCGCCACCGCACCTGATCGCCTGTCCGATACATTTTCCCTAGATGCGGATCAAATGGATTTTCTAAAAAGCGCTCTGCCGTTAGTTTTGGGCGATTTAGATAGCCCAGGGATACCCCGGCTCCGGCCACATATAGCTCCCCCGGCACACCCACCGGCACCAGCTGTCGGTGCTGATCGAGGACATAGAGGGCCAAGTCAGGAATGGGACCGCCAATCATACTGGTGGAGGCGTGGGTATCTTCTTGGCACAGGGGCCGGTAGGTGACATGCACCGTCGTTTCGGTGATGCAGTACATGTACACTAGCTGGGGGGTGCGAACGTCATGGCGATTAAACCAGGACCGAAGGCTGGGTAAGTCCAGGGCTTCCCCACCAAAAATCACCCATTTGAGCGCTAGCGGAGCCTGGACCGCTTCGTCTATGGCCATCAGCTGACGGAACGCCGTTGAGGTCTGGTTCAGCACTGTCACCCCGGTCTCCTGTAAATACTGGTAAAACGCCTGGGGTGACCGGCTAATCTCATAGGGCACGATCACCAGCTGGCCGCCATGGAGTAAGGCTCCCCACGTTTCCCAAACCGCGAAGTCAAAGGCAAAGGAATGGAATAACGGCCAAATATCCTCATGGGAAAACTGAAACCACGGCTGCGTCGCCGTAAATAGGCGTACCACCTCACCGTGGCGCACCATTACCCCTTTGGGCTTGCCGGTGGAGCCGGAGGTGTAGATCACGTAGGCCAGGTGTTCTGGCTGGGGAGTCGGCAGCGTTAGCTGGCTGGACTGCTGATTGATCACCTCAGCATCGCGATCTAAACAGACACTGGCCTCGGGCGCTAACCCTAACCGCTCGGCCTCCGCTTCCTTGGTAACGACGAGGGCAGGCTCCGCATTGGTCAAAATCCAGCGCAGACGTCCGGTGGGGTAGCTGGGGTCGAGGGGCACATAGGCCCCCCCGGCTTTGAGAATACCGAGGGCGGCCACGATTAAATCCAAACTCCGGGGCAAACATAGCGCCACTCGGGTCTCGGCGGTCACCCTCTGCTGGGAAAGATAGTGGGCCAGCTGGGTGGAGCGGCGATCGAGGTCTTGATAGGTGAGAGTGCGATCGCCGTCTAAAAGAGCCACGGCATCGGGGCGCTGCTCCACATGGGCCATAAAGCGCTCCACCAGCCCTGGCTGCTTGGGAAAACTCCCCTGGGCCTGGCCCCAGCTGAGTAGCTGAGATCGCTCAACCTCTGTCATCCAAGGCAGCTCTCCGAGGGCTGCGGTGCCATGGTCAGGGATGGCCTTGAGCATGCAGGCCAGCTGCCCCAGTAGCCGCTCGATACTATCGGCGTCAAACTGCTGCGGGTCGTATAGCCCCTGCAGCTCCAGTCCCCCTGGAGCCGCCGTCGGATCCGTCAGGGCGACGATGGTTAAGGGGTAGTGGGTGCGCTCAGTGGTGTAAATATCGCTGATTTTAGCCTGCTGGTTGGTGGCCTGCTCCTGGGAAACCGCCTGCAGCTCTGGGTCCACCGGGTAGTTTTCAAACACCACAATACTGTCAAACAAAGCGGTGCCAGGGGGCACCTCGCTCCAGCGCTGCACCTGTGTGAGCGGGCTATATTCGTACTGTCGCAGGCTGGCCTGTTGCTTCTGAATCGACTGCAGCCAAGGCACTAAGGGCTGATCAATATCCACCGATACGCGGGCGGGCAGCGTATTGATAAACAGCCCCACCATAGCCTCAGCGCCCGGTAAATCTGGGGGCCGTCCGGCGGAGGTTACCCCAAAGACCACATCGGTTTCGTTGCTGTAGCGGCTGAGTAAAAGGCCCCAGGCCCCCTGCACCAAAGTATTTAAGGTGAGCTGATGCTGGCGGGCAAAGGTTTTGAGGGTCTGGGTGAGTTCAGGGCTAATCAGGTGGGTGGCATTGGCGATGTCTGAGGTGCCCGTCGGCTGCTTGAGGATGCGGGGCAGGCCCAGGGGGGTGGGGGCGATGAATCCTTGGAGATGCGATCGCCAAAAATTTTCTGCCTGGGCTAAATCTTGCTGCTGGAGCCAGGCCACATAGTCGCGGTAGGCCGGTGCCGGGGTGAGGGCGGGAGCCTGGTGCTGCCGTAGGGCCTCGTATCGAGTCAGCACGGCCTTTAGCACTAAGCTAGTGGACCAGCCATCCAGCAGCAGGTGATGCTTACTCCAAATGCAGTGATAGGTGGTGTCGCCCCAGCGGATCAGGGCCAGCCGCATCAGGGGGGCCTGGGAAAGGGTAAACCCCTGCTGTCGATCTTGCTGGAGCCAGGTTTCTAGTTCTTGCTGTTGCTCAGCGGTGGATCGGTCTCGCCAATCCAGCTGAGTCAATGGCAGTTTCACCGATTGCCGGACGATTTGCAGAGGTTTTTCCAAGCCTTCCCAAACAAAGGCCGTGCGCAGAATGGAATGCTGCTTCAGGGTTTGTTCCCAGGCCTGACAAAAGGTGTCGATGGCCAGATCACCCTGGAGGGTAAAGCCAAACTGGGTGCAGGTCATGCCCTCATTGGGGGCCATTAAACTGTGGAATAAAATGCCCTGCTGGGTGGGGGTCAGCTCGTACAGGTCTTCGAGATTATCTACTTTTTGCATGGTCTAACCCTCCTCACCGGTTTGCAGCTGAGCTAGCACCTGCTCAAGGGCCGTCTGGCTCAGGTTGGCTTGGGGAAAATCAGAGGGTGTATAGCCACCAGCCTCATTAGAGGTGCAGTGGGCAATCAGTGCTCTTAAGGCGGCCATGGTTTGCTCTGCGATCTGGGCAATGGTTTCTTGCCGGTGGCACTGGTTGCTGTAGGTCCAGGCCAGCTGCAGTTGGCCTGCCAGCACCCGGCCATTAATCTCCAGTAAGTGTCGACGCCGCGTTTTGGGGTCTCGGCTGCGGCCCTCGGATTCTGGCGCTAAACCAAACAAACTGGCCTCGGGGAGGCTGCTGTCAAACTGGCCCAGGTAGTTGAAAATTAAGCTGGGCTCTGGGTGGTTTGTCTCCTGGGTACTGAGATAGTGGCCAACGCCATAGTCCAGGGGCCTACCGGGGCGACGCAGCTGTTCTTTGACGGCCATCAGCGCTGCCCCAGGATTGGAATCCGCAGGCAGGGTGAGCTGCACGGGGAAGATGGCGGTGAACCAGCCTACGGTGCGGGAGAGATCCAGCTGACCGTCAAAATCATCCCGACCATGGTTCTCTAGCTCAATCATCAGGGACGAGCTCTTGGTCCATGGGGCCATGCCCTGTAGCAGGGCCGTTAGCAGCACGTCATTAATCTGGCTTTGGTAGGCCTTAGGCACTTCCCGTAATAGCGCCTGGGTTTCGGTGGCATCCAGGCTGAGGGCCAGTGTGTGGGCCGATGCCAATGTGTTGTCGCCGTCGGTAAAGTCCAGGGGTATTGTGGCGGAACTCAAGTCCTGTTGGCTGAGCTGGTTTGGTGGCAGCGACTGGCTATAGGCTTTGAGGTGTTTGCCCCACTGTTGGAAGGAGGTGGTTTTGGGGGGGAGTGCGATCGCAACTCCACTCTGTAGCTGGCCATACACCGTCTGTAGATCCTCCAGCAGCACCCGCCAGGACACTCCATCGATCACCAGGTGGTGCACCACCACTAGCAGTCGGGCCGAGCGATCCGGGCCAAAGTCAAACCAGGCTGCCCTCAGCAGCGGTCCATCGGTAATATTTAACGAGGTTTGCAAGGCGTCGGCGTGGGCCACAATCTGAGTTTCCACATCGGCATCGCCCGTCGCGTCAATTCGCCGGAGCGAAAGCGGCCTGTGGTCTCCGTGAACCGCCTGCCACTGATCATCCTGACGCTGGAACCGTAGCCGTAGGGCATCGTGGTGCTGGATTAGATGATTGAACGCTTGCTCTAATAAATCTGGATTGAGAGACTCTCTTGCTTCTAGCAAAAGTGCCTGGTTCCAATGGTTACGATTGTCAACTGCCTGCTCAAAGAAACGATGTTGAATCGGGGTGAGGGGGGCAACGCCGTTAATGGAGCCTTGTTCCGCCTTGGCTGCGGTGGGGGTGCCCGCAACGGCGGCCAGACCGGCAATAGTTTGATGCTCAAACAGCTGGCGGGGGGTGAGCTGTAGCCCGGCTTGGTTGGCTCTGGCAATTACCTGAATGCTGAGAATGGAGTCCCCCCCCCAGTTCAAAAAAGTTGTCGTGGATGCCGATATTGTCCACCCGCAACAGGTCTTGCCAAATGCCCACCAGGGTTTGTTCCGCATCGGTGCTGGCCGCCGTTTGCTCAGCCTCTGAGCGACGACTGGGGACGGGCAAAGCCTGGCGGTCAATTTTACCGTTGGCGGTGAGGGGAAACGCCCGTAGGGGGACTATGACCGCTGGCACCATGTAGTCCGGCAGCTTTGTGGCTAAATCTGTTTTGAGATCCTCTGGGGCAGCGGTGGTAATGGCATAGGCTACGAGTCGAGCTGGTTCAGGACTCTCTTCCCGCAGCACAACAATCGCTTGCTGCACGGCAGGATGCTGTTGTAGTACGGTGGCGATTTCTCCTAGCTCAATGCGGAAACCCCGCAGCTTGATCTGGTCATCAATGCGGCCCAAAAATTCTAGCTGGCCACTGGATAAGTGCCGCCCTCGATCGCCGGTGCGATAAAGCCTGCCTGCGCTAAAGGGATTGGTAATAAATCGCTCTGCAGTCAGCTCAGGACGATTGAGATAGCCACGGCTAACGGCGGCTCCCCCCACATAAATCTCACCGGGAATCCCCACTGGAACGGGCTGATGATGGGCATCTAACACGTAGATTTGCACATTGGGCAATGGCTGTCCTAGGGGTAGGGTGGCTGCCTGTACATCGTCTGGTACGGGATAGGTGAGTACCCCGACGGTGGTTTCGCTAGGGCCATAGTGATTTAGGATTCTCCCCTGGGGGCGGTGACGGCGAATTGTCTCCACCAGAGAACCTGGAGCGGCTTCCCCCCCCAGCACTAAACACTGGTGCGGTAGCCAGGTAGTGTCAGATTCATCCGTCAGCAAAGCCCCAAGGTGGGAGGGCACAATTTTGAGACAGTCGAGGGGATACTGACGACAGTAGTCAGCGAAGGCACTAGCTTGTAAAGCACGCTCCTCAGAAATCAGGTGCAAACAGCCACCGGTACAAAGGGCGGCAAAGAGGACGGTATTCCCTAAATCTGCCGCTACGCTGGACACCATGCCGTAGTGAGCATTGGCCTTGAGATCCAGCTGGGGCAGAATCCCTTGGACATAGTTGAGGATGTTGCGGTGCTCAACGGCCACCCCCTTCGGCTGACCGGTGGACCCGGAGGTGTAGATCACGTAGGCCAGCTGGTCCGGGGATGTGTGGTGCGGTAAATTCTCGGTAATGGCTTTGTTCGAGATGGCATCTAGGCAATGGGTGGGGATGGTTTTGGGGGTGCGATCGCGCCATTCCACCCAGGTCAGCACCTGCACCACCGCTGCATCCTGGCAAATGGTTTGCAGCCGTTCGGTGGGCAGATGGGGATCGAGGGGCAAATAGGCTCCTCCAGCCTTGAGGATACCGAGCATGGCGATCACCCAGTCGAGACAGCGCGGCAATACCACCGCCACCACGCTGTCGGAGGTTACCCCCTGCTGCCGCAGCGTTTGGGCAATTTGGTTAGCCCGATTGTTCAGCTGGCGGTAGGTTAAACAATCTGCTTCAAACCGAATGGCAGGGTGGTCTGGAGTTTGTTCCACCTGCGCTTCAAACCACTGATGCAAGCTGGTGTAGTCAGTGGGCTGGGTGGTGGCCTGGTTAAAGTCCACCAGTAGGGTTTGTCGTTCTGTCGCGCTGAGCAACGGCAGCTGGGCAAGTGTTGTTTCTGGTGCCGCCAATGCCTCTGTCATCAAGGTTTGCCAGTGTCCCTGAATCTGTTGAATGGTGGATAAATCTAGACGGCTAGCGTCGTAGAGCCAGTCTAGGGTGAGACTACCGGACTGGGGCCGACACACGAGCTTGAGAGTAGAAGGCTCCAGCAGAGCGCTGGTGGTCACTATCTCCAAAGAAGACAAATTCGCAGGGACTGATTCCACCCCAAAGCTAATGGGAAACCAGCCCGTTTCATCCTGCACCTGCTCCCAGGCAAAATAGTCCTGCCAGGGCTGAATGTCTGCTAGGGTCTGATGGACTTGGGCCACCAGGGCGGCAAAACTTTGGTCGGGCTGCAGTTCAGCCCGCAGCGGCAGATCGCGCGTCAGCAGTCCGCAGGCAGTTTGTAGCTCCTCGTAATGCTGGCGGGCGTTACAGCTGTAGCCCAGGGTGAGGGTAGATTGTTCGGTAAGCCGGGCGATTAAAATCTGCCACACCGCCAGGCACACCTCATCCACTGTCACATTCTGTTGAGTGGCCCAGCCATGGAGAGCTTGAGCTTGTTCAATCGGCAACACAACAGAATGGGTCTCGAACTGAAACGTATCCACCGCGTCGGAGTCTTTGGGCCGCTCTAGGGGCAGTCGCTGTACTACCTGTTCCAAATGGCTGGAGCGTCGCCAGTAGCTGCGCCCGGCGGCGGTGTCTTCTCCTTCTAGCAGTTCGATTTGCCACTCGGCCAAGTCGGCATACTGTAGCGGCTCTTCTAGCGGAGGAGAGTCTTGGTAGAACTGCTGAAACTCTTGGGCTAACAGCGACAGGGTGGCCCCATCGGCACACAGCGCCGACAGATTAAACAACAGTTCATTTGGTCGAATCCAGTGCACTTGGAACAGTGGACCTTGCACCCAGTCAAACGGCTGCTTTAGGAGGTCTTGCACCTGTGGGGTCATACTGTGCCGCACCAGTACCGACTCACTCGACAGATCTTCTGCAATCACCTGCAAAGGCATAGTCATCCCCGGCAGTGTGGGAAATGTGGTGCGCAGAATTTCGTGGCGATCGATGAGCTGCTGTAGGGCTTTCTGTACTAGAGCAGCATCGTAGGGCTGGGGCGATCGCAGCTGCAGCACAGCCCGAAAAGGCTGTCCAGGATAGCGCTGCTGGAGTCGCCACAGTCGTTGCTGCTGGGGAGAAAGTCGATAGCCTGCGATTTTAGATGCGGGGGCTGTTGGGGCGGTCTGCATAGTATCTACACCGAGGGTTAGGAAAGAGGGCTAAAAAAGGGGCTTAGGAAAAGCTCAGGAAACACAACAGATAATTAGTCAGCGGTCGCCGTCACGTTGTTATGGGGCTGGGCCATGCCCACCAAGACTTTGCGGGGACCGCTATAGGGGGTACGTCCGTGGGCGGCCAGCATGTTGTCGAGCAGCAGCACATCCCCCTGTTGCCAGGGAAACATCACGGTATGGGCCTGGTAGGCGGCGCGAATGGTGGCTAAATCGGCTTCATTCAGCGCAGAGCCGTCCCCGTAGTAGGCGTTTCGAGGTAAGTCTGCTTCAGCCATGTCGGCCAGCAATCCTTCACGCACTGCTGGATCCAGGTTCGAAATATGGAATAAGTGGGCCTGGTTAAACCAAACCCAGTCCCCGGTGTGGGGATGACGAGCCACGGCCTGGCAGATCTGTTGGGTGCGCAGACGGTCGCCATGGCCCCACTCCCAGGTCATGCCGTTGGCTTGGCAAAATTTCTCCACTGCCGCCGGATCGTCTGTTTGAAAGACGGTCTGCCAGGGCAAATCTAGGGAGCCACCATAGTTGCGCACATAAAGAATCTGTTGTTGCTGCCAGCGCGATCGCAACTCCGACGGCAGCGCTTCATACACCTGACGGCTGTCAGCAATGGGGGTCATTCCCCCCGAGACCGCAGGCTGCACGCAGAGAAAGGCAATTCTCAGGGGCCACTGACGGCTGTAGGCCATCTCGTTGTGCAACGGAATCGTCTGGCTGGCCGGATATTCTGTGGAGGTATACACCTTGCCACTCACCTGGGTGCGTGGCGTCGAGCGATAGGAATAGTCCAACAGATTACCGCCAAGGGCTTGCAAAAACGGCTCTAGCTCGGGCGTGCCTTCGCGATCAAACCCGCGAAACAATAGTCCTCCATGGTGACGGAGTTTGGTCTCAATCCATTCTGTTTGAGTCTCGGCCCAGGTAGCTAAGTTGAGAGCGGCATTGGCCTGCACTACCAGCGGCAGTCGCTGGTCAGGAGTGAGAGCCTGAGCGGTAATCAACGATTCTGAAGACACCTGCACTGAGCGGCGACGAATGGCGCTCAGCTGCTGACGAGAAGAAGAAGTCATAACGCTAGGAGGTAAAGGTTTGACGGCGAGTGCCCCTCAGCTTTTGTCGCTGGGTAGAAAGCAGCGCCTGTTTTTGTTCCAGTTGCTGTTGCTGCTGCTGTTGCCGGAGATGTTGAACCAGGGCTGTGATGGACTGATCGGGGTCGCGAGCAATCTCAACTAAGAGATCTTCATAGCCTCGGGCGAGGCGAGCAATGGTGGCGGATTCAAACAGATCGGTGCTGTATTCCAAGGCCCCCTGCACGCCCTGGGGACTTTTCCATAGCCCCAGCTTCAGGTCGTGCTTGGCGGTGCCCAGGTCAATCTCAATCGGTTCTAAGGTCAGTCCCGGAAACGACACGGCGGTGACCGGATCGTCCTGGAGATAAAACCAAACCTGATACAGCGGTGTCTGGCTTAAGTTGCGTTCGGGCTGTAGCTCGTCAACTAGTTTTTCAAAGGGCACATCCTGATGGGCATAGGCGTTGACCGCTTCATCCCGCACTCGCTGTAGCCATTGGCGAAAAGTGAGATCGCTGTCCATGTCGGCACACAGCACCAGGGTGTTGGTAAAAAAGCCAATGAGGTTAGCGACTTCTGGACGATCGCGATTGGCAATGGGGGTGCCCACTCGAATCGCGGCCCCTTGGGCATAGTCATATAACAACACCTGGAAGGCGGCCAAGGTGGTCATAAATAGGGTGGCATTGGCCTGCTGGCTCAGCCCCTGCAGCCCGGTGGTAACGGCGGACGATATGCCCAGGGAATGTCTGTGGCCGCGATGGCTGCGCACGGCAGGACGAGAAAAGTCGGTGGGCAAGCTGGGGAGCACCGGCGGAGAGAGCTGAGAACGCCAGTAGCTAAGCTGCTCTTCTAGCACCTGGCCTTGCAAAAACTGCCGCTGCCACACGGAGAAATCGGCATACTGAATCGGCAGTGGCGGCAGCTGGGGCGATTGACCCCGTTGATGGGCATCGTACAAAATGGTCAGCTCCCGGATTAGCACTTCCATGGACCAGCCGTCGGAAATAATGTGGTGCAGGGTGAGCAGCAGGACGTGGGTGTTGGCCTCTAGTTGGATCAGATGCGATCGCACCAAGCCATCTCGCTCCAAATCAAAGGGCTGCTGCATCAGCTCTAGCGCCTGGGCTTGAATCGCTGCCGTTAGGTCCGCCGGTGGAAAATCCCGCCAGTCTAGCTGGGTCAACGCCACCGCCCCGGTGGGCTGTACCCGCTGGTAAGGCTGACCATCCACCAGCACAAACCGCGTCCGTAGAGACTCATGACGCTGCACCAGCTCCTGCCAGGCCCGCTCTAACGCCGAGCTATCTAAATCTCCCCGTAACCGCACTGCCGCCATCATCGTATAGGCGGGATTGCCCGGCTGCAGCTGGTCTAAAAACCACAGGCGCTGCTGGGCAAAGGATAGGGGGAACTGGTTGGGATGCTGGAGGTGTGATCTCAGCAGGGTTTCTAATTGCGATCGCTTGGAAAGCTGATCAGTTACTGGCTGAAGGGTAGAAGCCATGATTTTTAAAAAGAATAGTTCTCGATAATGACGACATCCAAATAACAGAGATCAGGCACGCAAGCGAATTTAACAAGCCCGAAAACTCTCTAGCCCAGTTTCATCAAATGCCTTTCAATACATTCGATAGAAAGAAATTTGGCGAACAGAAACAGACAGGATTTAATCTGTGAAACCAAGTAACATCAGGACATGAGTCCTCAATCAATCAGGATTTAATCTGTGAAACCAAGTAACATCAGGACATGAGTCCTCAATCAATTCAAATATTTCCACCATGTAAATGGAAAAGCCATGCAATAGCAGGCTAGTCTTAAATAAGAATCTTTGTCAACAAAATCATCTAAGACTCCATTTTCTATGAATCTCATTTCCCTGCTATTGCGCACCTCCCCGATTGCCATGGCTGTTGCCATCGTGGCTGGGGGGCTGAGCGGCGGTGGCAGTGCTCGTCTAGTCGCCTTAGTCAACGAAGTCATCGCCGGTCGCCAAGCAATCACGGCATCCTTTCTCTGGGGCTTTTTTGGTCTGCTGGCCATGGTCCTTGTGGCTGGCTACCTGTCGCAGCTGCTCCTGATTCGTCTGGGTCAGGGGGCCCTGCTCAACCTGCGGCTGCGCCTTGCCCGGCAGCTGCTCGACTGCCCGCTACGTCAGCTGGAAGATTTGGGCAGTCATCGTTTATTTGCCTCCCTCACCGCCGATGTTGAAACCATTGCCTCCGCCTTCACGGTGGTGCCCTTTCTCTGTATCGACTTAGCCATCGTGGGCGGTTCGCTGCTGTACCTGGGCTGGCTATCGGTGCCGCTGCTACTGGTGATGGTGGCCTTTTTGCTCTTAGCCACGGTCACCTACCAGCTGATTGCCCAGCGAGCGCGGCGCTTTATAGTCACGGCCCGTAACGAACAAGACCAATTATTCAAACACCTGCGCGGTTTGATTCATGGCATCAAAGAGCTGAAGCTGCACCAGCAGCGCCGACAGGTGTTTCTAACCGATGAGCTGCAGCAGACGGCTACTACCTATCGCCGCTTTAACGTGTTGGGCATGGGTATCTTTGCCGGAGCCGCTAGCTGGGGTCAGCTGATTTTCTTTGCCATCATTAGCGTCTTTTTGTTTGTTGTCCCCCAGTTCAGTGCCCTGGATCGAACGTTACTCTCCAGCTACGTACTCACCGTTATTTATCTCAACGGCCCCCTCGAAAATTTGATGCGACGTCTGCCCATCCTCAGCCGTGCCAGCGTTGCCCTAGACAAAGTAGAATCCTTTGGGTTTATGCTCAACCAGTCTTCGGAGCCCCCCAGTGTTCAGACTCTTTCCACTTCCTGGCACCACCTAGAACTGAAAAACGTCATCCACCGCTACGACCGAGGTGCCGACACTCCGCCATTTACTGTCGGCCCCATCAACTTAGTCTTTACCAGGCCAGAAGTCGTATTTCTCATCGGCGGCAATGGCAGCGGTAAATCCACCCTAGCCAAGCTCATTACCGGTCTCTATCCCCCCAGTTCCGGCCAGATTACCCTGGACGGCGACAGTATCACCGATGCCAATCGAGAAGCCTACCGACAAAAGTTTTCCGCCATTTTTGCTGACTTTTACCTGTTTGACCGTCTCCTAGCTTTGGACAGTCCCCAACAGATTGAACAGGCCAACGCCTATCTCATGGCCCTACAGCTCGACCACAAAGTTCATATTCAGGCTGGCCAGCTGTCTGATATCGATCTTTCCCAAGGGCAGCGCAAACGCCTGGCACTGCTCACAGCCTACCTAGAAGATCGGCCCGTATACCTATTTGACGAATGGGCCGCCGATCAGGACCCCCACTTTAAGGCTGTGTTCTATACCCAAATTCTGCCTGAGCTTAAGCGTCGGAAAAAGCTAATATTGGCCATCACTCATGATGATAAATATTTTCATCTAGCTGATCGCATTCTCAAGTTAGAGAACGGTCAGGTGGCTGAAAAATCGATTGCACAGGCTATTCCCTAAAAGGACTAAGACGATTGAACATAAATAAAATTCCAGTCTTGAATAATGTTTTAGGATGCCCTCCCCTTAAGAAGGGGAGGTGCCGTAGGCGTAGGGGTTTGCGACTGTTAGCGCCATATCCCGAAAACCCCTCCCTGACGGTTCCCCTTCATAAGGGGAACCACATATCGTAAGGCCTCCTACACAAGGTGGATTATTTCTCCGCACATACCTAAGACGCGTCTTAACGGAGTTAAAAGCACTTGGGTTATTGAAATATTTTCTCATTTAAACTATCTTGATTCTCTGTGGGGTTAGACCGGTTAAGGAGCTAAGGGCAAAGCCAATGTTGGAGAAGATGCCATCTATTAAAGGGCTATTGCTGGCTGTTGCCGCCTTGGTGCTAGTTGTTGCCTGTGGAGGACCCACATCTACGGTGCAGCCAGTCATCCCAGAGCAAGGGCGAGCTGTTGAAACAGCACTAGGTGACGTGATTGTCCCCCAGTCCCCTCAGCGAGTCGTGGTCTTGTCTCAAAATGCCCTCGACAACACTCTGGCTCTAGGAATTAAGCCCATTGCCTCTACCTATTCAGGATTTCCCCATCGCTCCAACTACGGTAGTTTCGCCGACTATCTAATCGATAAGACTGAGGGTGTTGATAACATTGGCCATTCCTCTCAGCCAAATCTTGAAGCCATCCTGGCCCTTAAACCAGATCTAATTTTGAGTAACGTAGAAGACCATCGCACCTTCTACGATCTTCTCTCCCAAATTGCTCCCACGGTGCTGGTGGAAACCCGAGCTGATGCCCTCGCTACCTACGCCGCTGCCTTGGGCAAACCAGACCAGGGCGAAGTGCTCATTCAAGATTTTCAGGCCAGGATTCAAGACTTTCGACAACAGATGGGCGATCGGTTAGAAACCACCGAAGTGTCTGTGCTGCGCTTTCGTCCCGATCAGGTGCGTCTGTATATGCAGAACTCTTTTTGCGGCTACATTTTAGAGCAGGTGGGACTGCCCCGCCCGCCCGCTCAGTCAAAAGCCAAGTTTTACGAAACCGTTAGCCTTGAAGCTATTCCAGCCATGGATGGAGATGTGATTTTTTACTTTCAAGACAATCCTCAAAACTCTATGGCCCAGAAGGTTACGAGACACCCTCTCTGGCAGCAGCTGGAGGCCGTTCAACAGGAGCGAGTCTATCCGGTGTCGTTCGATACTTGGTTTTTGGGTAATGGAATTTTAGCCGCTAACGCTCTGCTAGATGATTTGTTCGAGTATTTAATTGATACCCCAGCATGATTTCAATCCGATCTATCACCCTGCGCTGAGTTCATCCTAAGAACTTAGGAAACGCGACTGGACGTACAGACGTTCCATGGAACGTCTCTCCTGTAGTACTTTTGGACCTTATAAAATCCTTATCCCTCAGATGTGGACATGCAAGGAATACTAGCGATTCTGCCCTGCATCAACTGGCTTAGGCACAGTTGCAATCCCTAAACTGGCCCCATCGATAGTTCGTAATTCATCCATTACTGTGATCACCTGCCCATGATAAGTCTCTTCATCGGCTTTAATCGTGATGAGGGCTTCTTGGTCAGGCTCAAGCTGATCAACAATTCGCTGACGTAGGGTCTCTTCTGTAACTGATGACTCATCGAGAAAAAGGCTACCGTCTGGCTCAATCGTAACGGTAAAATCAGCAGGCTCCTGAGGTTCAGACGTATCGGTTTGAGGTAAATTAACCGGTAAACCTTCTGTACGAGTTAGAAAAAGCGTCGAGACGATGAAAAATGCAAGAATTGCAAAAATCACATCGATCATCGGCAAGATATTGATTTCAAACTCGTCGTCTTGGTCGTTATCAAGGATGCGCATATTCAGGAGTTCCTACCGTGTTGGTGTAGTGGTCTTCGTACAGTAGTTCAAGTTGACCACCGTTTTCTTGTAAAAGGGCAATCTGTCGCTTGTAGAGGCCCCGAAATAAATTAGCAAACAGCAATGTAAAAATGGCGACGACCATCCCTGCTGCTGTTGATACCAGTGCCTCACTGATACCGCCAGTGACGGCCTCTGCATTAGACCCAATGCCACCAATCTCAATGGCAGCAAAGGAGCGAATCAGTCCCAATATAGTCCCTTAAAGACCTAGAAGGGGTGAAACTGCGATAATTGTCTGAAAAACGGTATTAAATCGTTTGAGAATTGGTAACTCTGCTTGGGTAGCGCTTTCTAATGCCAAACGAAACTGGCTAGGAGAAGCCCTGTCAATCTCTAGTGCTTCTAGAAAAATGCGGGATATGGGCAGATGGACATTTTGTCGAAGAATGGCAAACACATCCATGGGTGCACGACGGTATGTGGCCAAAATCTTTTTGATGACTTTCCGCTGACTACGATTGACGCGGACCCAAAAGACTAAGCGCTCAACGGAGAGTGCGATCGCAATCAGCGAAAATAGCGCCAGCGGCCACATGACGATCCCACCAGCCCGAAAAATCTCAGTCAACGACATATCAAAATCCTACCAGCGCCTAAATCTCAGCAATCATTGTTTCTATCCACCGTGCTGATGCGTAACAGCAGACACCCTACAGGTGTCAATCGCATTAATGACAGTAAATGTCATATAGCTGCTCATTGTAATATACATAGATGCAATCCATAACGTGACAGGCTCATATTTTATGAAACGCCTGAACGTCAGCCATTACAAACTTTTGAAGTAGATAGAGCTTAGCTATCCCAGGCCGTAATCATACGGATTTGCATATTTCATTTTTTGATCTATGGAGCTAGACTATTACAGAATTAGAGTTATTCTCAGTTGATAAAAGGTAGCAATAGCTTTGCATCGTGTATGGCGCTTTCTAAATTTTGTATTGAGCAGCACAAAAAGGAAGAGGTCATCACACGCAGATGGCTCTGCTGGGGATTGGTTTGCGCGTCTGGATTTCATGTGGCGCTAGTTCCTTTGCTGGCGCTAAATCCTATTCCAATTCGAGAAGAACCTGAGCGGATTGAGCTGATAGTTACTTCTCCGGTCGAGCCTGAAACCCCCGTAAAACCAGAGCTAGAAGAGCCCCTCCCAGAGCCAGAGCAGCCGACACCCAAGGCTGAGACACCGGAAGAGCTAGAACAGCCAGAAGACGAGCCAGAAGATATAGAGGAGCCAGAAGATATAGAGGAGCCAGAGGAACCAGAAGAAGTAGAAGAACCACTGGCTGAGGAGCCCACAGAAGAGCCCACAGAAGAGTCCGCCTCCGCCGAGCCCCCCACTGAACCTCAGGATGCTCCGGTGGCAGAGAGCCCTCCTGCAGAAAGTGCTGCCCCTACTAGAGTGGCTGCGGCCACCGGTCCTAGTATTTCGGTACCGACAGGTAGCCCGGATGGTGAGGGTGAAGAAGAGTCAACGGGCAGTCCGGACGGTGAGGGGGATGCAGAAACAGATGCTGAAGAAACCGGTGAGGGGGCTGACGGTCCTGTAGCAGCCGGACCCGATACGGGCTCGTCCCAGCGGCGAGGAAGCAGGCAATTTGGCTGTCGTAGCTGTGTTCAGCCCGACTATCCCGACGAAGCATTAGAAGATGAAGTTGAAGGACAGCCTGCCGTTGAATTTGAGGTAGATGAGGACGGTAATGTCATCAATGCCCGTGTTGTTCAATCTAGCGGGAGTGCTGCGTTGGATCAGGCCGCTCTAAACGCCGTTAGAGAATCAAGGTTTACCTCCGGTGGCCAGGGCCGAGCTCGCACTATGGAAGTAGACTTTTCGATTGAAGGCTCCGAACGCAATCGGGCCGCGCGGAGACGGGGCGAACGACGCTCTGTTGAGGAACAGGCTCCGGTGGAAGAACCCGCTCCAGTGACGGCTCAACCGGCATCGCCTGCGCCAGCTACTCCATCGAGTGCAGCATCCGACCCAGACGAAGACTCCGAAGAAGAAGAGGTTACTGATAGCCAGCCGACGGAGCCGGCATCTGCTGAAAACCCCAGCGGTCAAGATACTGTCCCTGCTTTAGGACAACCATTAGAACCGACACCGGATATTCCCCAGCTCCCTGTTGAAAGTGGTTCAACAGCTGTTGATTCTCCTGCTGCACCCCAGCCAGTCCCTTTAGAGCCACAGCCTAGCAGTAGTCCATCACAGCCAACTCCACAACCGGCTTCTCCGGTCCCCCAGCCAGCTCCGCAGCCAACTCCACAACCTAGTCCGCAACCCGCGCAGCCAGTCCCCCAGCCCCGACCGCAACCGAGCCCGCAACCGAGCCCCCAACCCACACCTCAGCCCAGGCCGCAACCGGCTCCCCAGCCTGCCGCTCCGCCTCCTGCTAGCGAATAACTAAAAAAGCTACCTATGGAGAGAGTTAACACTCACGTGCTTGTTCAATCGCGAGCGACCTTACTAACGGTAGGATACATCGTAGGAATCTGGCTGCTGCTGGCTTGTCTCGTGGCAAGTATCGCTCTAGGTGTGGCCGATATCGCCCCAACGGATGTCTATCGAGCGTTGGTGTCGCCCGATGGCTCAACCGAACATTTGATTATCCGCACGGTGCGACTGCCTCGTTCAATTACGGCGTTGTTGGTCGGTTCAGCGGTGGCGGTGGCGGGAGCGATTATGCAGGGGCTGACGCGCAACCCTCTGGCCGACCCAGGTATTTTAGGGATTAACGCCGGAGCGGCCCTGGCCGTTGTGATTGCTGTGTTTTGGTTTAATGCGGCGTCGCTCGGGGTGTACGCCGCATTTGCCTTGGTGGGGGCCGCGATCGCAGCCATCACGGTCTATAGCTTAGGTTCTCTAGGGCGAGGCGGACTCACTCCCCTCAATCTCACTATTGCCGGGGCGGCACTTACTGCTTTAGTCTCATCTTTAACCACGGGTATTCTCATTCTGAGCCAGCGCACCTTAGAAGAGATTCGGTTTTGGCTAGCCGGGTCAGTGGCGGGACGAGATATGGAGCTGGTGCTTCAGATAATGCCCTACCTTTTGTTTGGTCTGATTTTAGGGCTGGCCTTAGGCAAACAGCTAACCACGTTGAGTCTAGGAGATTCTGTCGCTAAGGGGTTAGGGCAAAAGACTATCTGGATCAAGGTGCTGGCGGCGATCAGCGTTGTGTTGCTAGCGGGTGGGTCAGTTGCGATCGCAGGCCCCATCGGCTTTATTGGTCTGATTGTTCCCCACATTGTCCGCTTTTGGACCGGAGCCGACTACCGCTGGATTTTGCCTTACTCGGCCCTGTGTGGCGCAATCTTGCTACTGCTGGCAGATATCGGGGCTCGCCTGATTATTCAACCCCAGGAGCTACCGGTCGGTATTGTGATGCCGCTGCTGGGAGCCCCCTTCTTTATTTATCTCACACGTTCTCAGGTGAGGCGATAGCACCATGCAAAAAACAGGGCCATGGCTAATCCTACGAACCGGAGTTCTCTCAGCCCGACTGGACCGGCGCGTCCCCAAAGTTTTGTTGGGATTGATATTGGTGACTCTGTTGGCCATGGTGTGGAGCGTCGGTCAAGGAGAATATCCGGTGCCGCCGCTGGACGTAATCCGTACGGTGCTGGGATTACCCACCAACAATTCAGACTACGCATTTATCGTCAACACCCTGCGGTTACCCAGAACCCTAGTAGCCTGGGGAGTGGGCATGGCGATGGCGATGGCTGGAACGCTGACCCAGGGGATCACCCGCAATCCGTTAGCTGCTCCCGGCATTATCGGTGTGAATGCCGGAGCATCTCTAGCAGCCGTAAGTTTGATTGTGGCATTTCCAGGTGTTCCCATCGCACTCCTACCCCTGGCCGCGTTTCTGGGAGCGTTAACCATTGCCGTCCTCATATATCTGTTGGCCTGGCAGGGGGGCAGCTCTCCTGTAAGACTCATTTTAGTGGGTGTCGGCTTTAGTCTGGTGGCCGGTGCTCTGACTAACTTAATGATTACCTTTGGCAACATTTATGATGTCAGTCAGGCGCTGGTGTGGTTAGCCGGTAGCGTCTACGGTCGCAGCTGGGCCCAGGTGTTGGCCTTTACTCCCTGGCTAGTTGTTTTTGGCGGATTGTCGCTGTTACTCAGTCGAGAACTCAACGCCCTACAAATGGGTGACGATGTGGCCCGCAGTCTGGGCAGTCGGCTAGAGTGGCAGCGCGGCTGGTTGTTGCTGAGTGCTGTGGCTTTGGCTGGCGCAGGAGTAGCCACCGCTGGAAGTATTGGCTTTGTTGGTCTAATGGCTCCCCACATTGCCCGACAGCTAGTGGGACCGTCCCATGAGGGACTGTTGCCAACGGCCGCTTTGACGGGGGGCATGGTGGTGGTCGTAGCCGACCTGATTGGACGATTGTTATTTGCGCCGATTGAGCTACCCTGCGGCATTATTACGGCTGTGATTGGTGCGCCGTACTTTCTATATCTGCTAATCCGCACCCGACGCTGACATAAGCACTCTATCCACGAAATCAAAAAAATGCTGCGCGACTATA
Source organism: Leptolyngbyaceae cyanobacterium (assembly GCA_050043465.1). GTDB lineage: Bacteria > Cyanobacteriota > Cyanobacteriia > Phormidesmidales > Phormidesmidaceae > Leptothoe. The sequence goes on along the minus strand of JBHJIL010000059.1, from coordinate 29,431 downwards.
GTTGACCTCCAATAGATTTTACAAGCTCATAACACCCATCAAACGACCTCTCCTAATCACCCTCATGTCCCCATCTATGGCCCTTGACGTCGCTACTCCAGTTGCGCTCACTACCCGCAAACTCACCCTGGCCTACGATGGCAAGCCCATTATCGAGGGACTGGATCTGGCCATCCCTGCAGGCAAAATTACGGTTCTGGTAGGGCCAAACGGCTGTGGTAAATCCACGCTGCTTAAAGGACTGGGGCGATTACTAAAACCACAGCAAGGGATTGTTTATTTAGACAGCACTTCCATTTTCAAGCTGCCCACTAAAGCTGTGGCCAAACAGTTGGGTTTATTGCCCCAAGGACCGACCGCTCCTGAAGGTCTAACCGTGCGAGAGCTAGTGGCTCAGGGACGCTATCCCTATCAAAACTGGCTGCAACAGTGGAGCGAAGAAGACGAAAAAGAAGTTGAAGCAGCCCTGACAATTACTGAACTTCAGGAATTTGCCGAGAGACCTGTGGACAGTCTTTCTGGAGGACAGCGCCAGCGAGCTTGGATTGCCATGACCCTGGCGCAAAACACTCAGATTTTGTTGCTGGATGAACCAACGACGTTTCTTGACCTGGCTCACCAAATTGAAGTGTTGGATCTACTTTACGATCTTAATCAAAGAGAGGGACGCACGATTGTTATGGTGCTTCATGAGTTAAATCAGGCCTGCCGCTATGGTGACCATCTGATTGCGATGAAAGATGGGGATGTCTATGCCCAAGGAAAGCCTCACCAGGTGATGACCGAAACTTTGGTACACGACGTGTTTGGTCTCAATTGTCAGATTGTTGAGGACCCCGTGGCAGGTACACCGTTATGTATTCCCATAGGGCGCAAAATTTCAGTAAAGGGAATGGCATAAAGAAACTCTTCAATTCTCAACCCATCATATTCGAACTGGAATTAGTCATAGTGCCCTGTTCTTTAGTACTTGAGTTCTAAGCTGCTCTTAAGCTTCCAAGCGGCTCGCAAGGTATTCGTAGGCCGGTGAAGCGACGAAAGAACAAGTCCAATTTTTATCATGCCAGCTGAACAACTTTCAGCTGGCATGTTATCTATTTGACATATGGCGAAAGCACACAGCACACATATCATTATTGACTGTCCCACATCAGCCGTTTATACAGGTAGACACATCAGCCTATCCCTTTGATGATGTAGTGACGGGTCAGAAACACAGTGAGGACATCCATGGCAAAAATAGCACCCTACGGCGCTTGGCAATCGCCCATTACCTCTGAAGTAATCGTGTCTAATTCCATTCGTCTTGGGGGTATCCATCTAGATGACGATGATATCTACTGGAGCGAGCTACGCCCTACCGAAAAAGGCCGCAGTCTGATTGTGTGCCGCACGGCTGATGGAAAAATAACGGATGTCACTCCTGCAGACTTTAATGTCCGCACCCGTGTGCATGAATACGGCGGTGGGGCTTACTGGGTAGATCACGGAGATATCTACTTTGCCAATTTTCTAGATCAAAGACTGTATCAGCAGTCGTCAGACCCAGCGCCAAAGCCCCTCACCCCCGAGCAAGCATTCCGGTATGCCGATGGAGTTGTAGATCGCTCCCGGCAGCGGCTGATCTGCGTGCGTGAAGACCATACGCAAGTCGACCGGGCTGCCAGCAACACGATTGTTGCCATTGCCCTCGACGACCAGACCCAAACTGTTTTAGCCTCGGGCTGTGACTTTTACTCCACCCCTCGCCTCAGTCCCGATGGCACACAGCTGGCCTGGCTGAGCTGGAATCATCCCAATATGCCCTGGGATGGCACCGATCTCTGGGTCGCCGAGATTGCCGCTGACGGCACCCTGGCCAACCCTCAAAAGGTGGCAGGTGGCCTGAGCGAATCTATCTTTCAACCCCAGTGGTCCCCTGACGGAATTTTATACTTTATCGGCGATGCCACAGGCTGGTGGAATCTCTATCGCTGGCATCATCAAACCGTTGAACCCCTCTACCCATTAGAAGCTGAGTTTGGCGCACCCCAGTGGTCGTTTGGCATGTCAACCTACGGATTTTCCTCTGCACAGACTTTGGTGTGCACCTACAAATACGAGGGTGTTCAACAGCTGGCTCAACTGGATACAACAACTCTCACCCTCACTCAGATTGACATACCCTACTCCAGTGTAGGCGGTCTCAAGGTGGGCGCTGATTTTGTTGTCTTTTTAGGAGGCTCCCCTAGCCAACCCAGTGTTTTAGTGCGTTTAGATTTATTAACGGGTGAGACCACTGAACTCAGACGGTCTAGCACCTTAGAGATTGACGAGGGCTATCTCTCGACTCCAGAGACGATTACCTTTCCAACCAGTAATAGTCTCTCTGCCTATGGCATCTATTATCCACCCAAAAACAAAGACTACAGCGCCCCTGAGGGCAGCCGTCCCCCTCTGCTGGTGAAAAGTCACGGCGGACCGACAGCGGCCACGTCGTCTAACTTTAGCCCGGCGATTCAATATTGGACCAGCCGTGGCTTTGCCGTATTGGATGTGAACTATGGCGGCAGTACGGGCTATGGTCGCGCTTACCGTGAGCGGCTGAAGGGGAACTGGGGAATTGTTGATATTGATGACTGTGTGAACGGTGCGAACTATCTGGTGGCCCAAGGCAAAGCTGACCCGGAACAGCTAGCGATTGACGGCGGTAGTGCCGGAGGCTACACCACCCTGGGTGCGCTCACATTTCGGGATGTGTTCAAAGCGGGAGCCAGTTACTATGGCGTTAGCGATATGACAGCCCTGGCAATGGATACCCACAAGTTTGAGTCACGCTATTTGGACAGTTTGGTGGGTCCCTATCCTGAGCGCAAAGATCTCTATGAGGCCCGTTCTCCCATCAACTTTACTGACCAGCTTTCCTGCCCAGTAATTTTCCTGCAAGGGGATGAAGATAAAATTGTGCCCCCCAACCAGGCTGAACTCATGGTCGATGCTCTACGGGAAAAGAACATTCCAGTAGCGTATTTGTTATTTGAAGGAGAACAGCACGGCTTTCGCAAAGCGGACAACATTAAGCGGGCATTAGATGCTGAATTTTATTTTTATAGCCGAGTGTTTGGGTTTGAGCCTGCGGAAGAGATTGAACCTGTGGAGATTTGGGGACTGTGAGGTCCAGATAAATTCTGTAAAGCTAATTAATGTAATACAAAAATACTAGTTAAGATTCAAGGTGTGGATTTCAGTAGCTCTGGCTCTGAAATATTAATCTGCGGGCGTTGCTGATCCTCGGGATGATTTTATCTGCAAGATACTGTCAAGTAGCCTATCTAACTGATCGGTTCATCCTCTAAATCAGCAACGACATCTGCGCGGCGATATAGGAAATCAGCATATGAAAGCTAAGGCGATTACTCCAATTCTTAACGTTTCGAATTTGCAGGATAGTTTTGAGTGGTTTGAGAAACTGGGATGGGAGAAACTCTGGGATTGGGGCGATCCCCCTGGATTTGGAGCTGTAGGGTCTGGAGAATGTGAGATTTTCCTATGTCAGGACGGTCAGGGTGGTCGGGGCAAAGGCAACAACTCTCGTACATTTGGTCCCGATGGTGATGAAACCCAAGACAAGGGAGCTTGGATGTCCATTTGGGTGGAAAATGTGGATTGGGTCTATGCCCTTGCTGTTAAAAATGGGATTGACGTTGTCTTTCCTCCAGCGGATATGCCTTGGAAAGCGAGGGAATGTCATATACGACATCCCGATGGTCATGTGTTTCGGATAAGTCAGGCGCTGTAGATTGATCCATCTGGAAACAGCATTAACCGCATCGGGCCAATTTTTACCAAACGCTGACTCTGCTCTTCCATTACGGTTTTGATCCGCACCGGCATCACACCGTTGGGGGGAAACGCCCACCAGATACCATCGCGGCAAAAGGGATCGCTGTAGCCGTTGAGATCGCACCAGTCCTGACAGACACCCCGCGTTGCGCTGCCGAGATCGGTATAGGTTGCTTCGGTAAGTGGGATAGTTTGTTCGTTAGCCATCTATAGTCCCGATCAGCTATTCCTTAAAATCGCGCTGCTCATCAGTCTATTGTTACTGATTGCAGCCCCTGTGGCTTTCTACCTATAGAGCCTGCTAGTTGGGGTAGTGGAGCGGCATTTTTAGCGATGGGCTTGCCGAAGCGATTGGTTATCAAGGTGTATTTTTAGTAGCACCGTTGTTTGCGATGGTAACAGTATTAGCCATAGATATATTTAAAGTGGTTAACTGAGTCAACCTCCATTAACACCATGCGACTGCTCTCCATCGAAACCATCCCCAGTCCCAACTGCATCAAGCTCAACCTGGATGGGACCATTAGCTCTAAAGCCTTAACGTTAGACAAAGACGGCAACATGTCCGATACGCCTGAAGTCGTTCAACAACTGTTAGCCATCAAGGGAGTCAAATCTGTCTTTGCAGTCCAAGACTTTATCACCCTGACCCGCCAAGGCAGTTCAGACTGGCAACCCATTTTGGCTACAGCGGCGAAGGCTATTGGTATTGCCGATAATGCCGATGCTAAGCTCCTGACCCAGGTGGCTGAGCCAATGCAGACAGCTGACAATCAGGCCACCGGCTCTTTGGGCATGCTAGATGTGGCGGTCCAGATGTTTCGCGGCATTCCAGTACAGGTCAAAGCCACCGCAGCAGACGGACAACAGGCTCGAGTTGCTTTACCTGAGCGCTTTAGCCAGGCACTCCAGCGAGCCATCAGTGCAACAGGCGCTGACTATGTCATGGAACGACGCTGGGAACCGTATCAGGCCCCAGCCGGTGAGCCGCAGCCGGTAGCTCAGCTGGTAGCCGATGAAATTGATAGTTTATTTGATGCTGAAGAACTGTCCCTAATTGAAGCGGCCGCCGTTAGCCTCGTTGTTGAGGCTTCTGACAATACGGCTCAGACATTAACAGCTGAGTTAAGCCACCCTGATTGGAAAAAGCGGCTCAAGGCTCTGCAACAGCTCGACGTCACGACCGATAACTTTACAGCTGTAGTGGCACTACTCGATGATGAGAAAAGCACTATTCGACGCTGGGCTGCGGCTCTCTTGGGTGCCAGTACCCTAGAAATTGCGGTTGTCCCCCTGTGTCGTGTCGTGAGACACGATTCATCGGCCATGGTCCGTCGAATTGCTGGGGACGCCCTGAGTGATCTGGGTGATACCAGTGCCATAGCAACGATGGCCGAGGCGCTGACGGATGAATCGAAATTAGTACGCTGGCGTGCAGCTCGATTTATGACCGAGCTGGGCGATCAAACAGTGATTGCGCCTTTGCAACAGGCTGTAGCTCAGGAATCTGAATTTGATGTACAGGTGGAGATGGCGACAGCCCTGGAGCGCATTGAGGACGGCGGTGATACCCAGCTGCCTATGTGGATGCGGCTGACCCAGGGAATGGAGACGTCTTAGTTTAGCCACCTTAAAACCATATTGCTCCATACTGGTAACCTGAACTATGGTGGACGTAATCAGACAGGCCGAATCTCTGACTGACGAAGAAAAGCAACAACTCTTTGGTTGGGGAAAGAATATCTTTGGTGTAGAAGCACTCAACCTAAGCTGGAGACCAAAAGACTTACATTTCCTGCTCTATGCAGATGGTGAGCTAACCAGTCATGTAGGTATTCTCAAGCATGTCATCACCGTCAATGAAGAGTCCGTTACAGTTGGGGGAGTAGGCGGTGTTGTGACCATACTAAAAGCGCAGAAGCAGGGCTTCGCTCGTCAGCTCATGCAGCATACGGCGAAGTTCTTAAAGTGTGAATGGAAAGTGGCTGTCGGACTGCTCTTTTGTTCTTCAGAAATGGTGGCATACTACAAAACGCTTGGGTGGCAGGAAACCAGAGGTCCCGTGCTGGTCGAACAGCCCCATGGGAAGATTACTCCGCCTCTACGGGTAATGGTCTTAACACTTTTGGAAGAGAAGCGTCTCGATGGAAGAATTGAGCTTCACAGTTTGCCATGGTGAAGAGAGTTGCTTTAAAGGATCCATATTTGCTGGCGCTATGGTAGTTGACAGGTCAACCCATGGTTGATCGACTCACTCAAATCGATTCCTGGCTGGCTACCAACGCCTGTAGCTCTTCTATTGGAAAAGCCCGCTAACATAAACTTACTGATAAATATTCAAAAATCTTCGATATTAAACAAAAGCCTGTATAAAAATACTCTAAAACATGTTATGTACTTAGCTGCTGAGAAAAGTTTAATTGCCCGTGATACAGCCATTCCTGGGTTGGAGATGGTGCTCAATCCTGAGCGCCTACGCTCATCTCTCCAACAGCTGTTTCCTGAGATACCGTTAGGCGATTTACAGCCAACTTATCTGCGCTATAAGATAGGAACAAATTGCCTAGTGGCTTACCGACTCAAGCTTAAAAACCAGTGGCTAACGTTTTATGTTAAAGCCCTGCATCAGAAACATACGACACAAGAAAAGACATGGCAACAACGCCCTGGTTTAGTGGGTCCTCTGGGGTTGGGGCGCCAAGTTCTACCCTCAATGGCGACAAAGCTCTCAGAATTTCCCAATGATTCTAAATTGCCAGGGTTGGCCTATCTCACCCAGTTAAAAGATTCTTGGCAAGACTATCAACGTCTTTTTCCTGACAGTTCCCAATCGGGAAAATTGTTACAATTACGCTATAAAACTGAGCGTCGCTATGTTGCTCAATGGGTTGAGAACGGACAGCCTCAGGCTCTAGTAAAAGCCTATGCTGCAAAGGGGTTTGAAACGGCTAGCAGAAATATTCGCAATCTTCATTCCTGTGATGGGTTGAAACTCTCTCGACCCTTAGCTCAATTTCGAGATCATGGCCTCATTAGCTATGAGTGGTTACCGGGAAAGGACCTGGTATCGCTGTTGACTGAGTCTGATAATACTCGTTCTGAGCTAGAGGCTGTGGGTAATGCCCTAGCCAAGCTGCATCAGCAGACCCTACCTAAGCAAGACAGCGATCCTAATTTAGTGAATATCAAAGCCGTGTCGGATCTAGTCGATTGGTTGGGTTTTGTGTGGCCAGATATCAAAGATTTAGCACGTCAAATCGGCGACCGTCTGGTTCAGTACTTACACCAAATGCCTCGGCTATATCAGGCTATTCATGGTGATTTTTACGCCGATCAGGTAGTGGTGATGAGCGATGCGATCGCAATTCTCGATCTAGATCGGGCTACCCAGGGAGACCCGATGGTCGATTTAGGTAACTTTCAAGCTCATCTAGAGCGCCAATGTCTTCAAGGAGCGCTATCCTACGCTCAGGTAGAATGCATGCAATCACATTTACTCACGGGCTATCATACGGCCTCTGAGGCTAATGTTGGCCCTAATTCTGAGACTCGACTTGCTCTATACACAGCCCTAGGCCTTTTCTTTTTATCTCCTGCGCCCTTTCGCTATCGCGACCCGCGCTGGCCAGAGTTAACCGTGCAACTTTTAGAGCGCGTGCTTCAGCTTTTAGAACAGATACCTGCCCAAGCATTTCGGCTAGCATAGTCAATTGTTGCATCTGAAGGAGAAGAGAATATTGCCGAGTACAACTCTTCTAATTAGGCAAAGTTAGGACAAGTTGCGATCGCATGGGGCACGAGTTAACCCCGCACCCCATGCGATTTAGTCATCCGGATTATTAACCTGCATCAGAGTCAAGACCGCACCCTGGGGGTCCATCACCGTCGTAAAGCGCCCCGGGTCAATATCCATGGGGTCCATCAGCACTTTTCCCCCCATACGATTCACCACGGCTAAAGCCTCGTCTAAATCTGCAACGTTAAAATACACGGCCCAGTTCGAAGGAATATCCGGCGGTAGCTTGGCTTTATCCATATCAAACATGCCGCAGTTGAGGTGACCGTGGACGCTACCGGTAATGTAGTGGGGCGGCTGCTCTTCTACTTCAATGTCCCAGCCCAACACAGATTGATAAAATTCAGCTGCTTTATCGGCTCCTCGGGTTTGCAGCTCCGCCCAACAAAAGGTACTGACCTCATTAACGACACCGGCTCCCGTGAAGTCCTTTGCCTGCCAGAGACCCACATAGGCACCGGTCGGGTCTTTAACCATAGCCATGCGCCCCGAATCCATGATGTCGCAGGCGGGCATTTCAACACTGCCGCCCTGGGTCTGCCACTGCTGTAGCGTCTCGTCTAAATTAGTAACGTTGATATAGGCCTGCCAGTGTAGGGGTGTATCGTCTGGCATAGTAAACAGCGCCGCCGCCGCGCGATCGCCTTTAAACGCCATTGAGTAGACACTGCCGTCGTCGACGGGCATATCCTGAAATGTCCAGCCAAATAGCTCTGTGTAAAATTGCTTGGCCGCTGCGCGATCGCGCGTGATCAGATCAACCCAGCTAAAGACGCCATGCTTGTAACTGTCTCGGATACCCATTTGTTTCGTCTCCAATTTTGAAACAATACAAATATACTAATATTGATTTTAGTGTTTGGATAGATCGCCCCGTTACAAACGATTCAACTAGAGTCCGTGGTGCCGATACCAGCGCTGGGCAATCTCCACCCGCCGGCAAACCCACACATCTTCATATTTCTGCACATAGTCTAGAAACCGTCCTAACGCGGCCGTTCGTCCTGGACGTCCTGAAAGACGACAGTGTAGCCCCACACTCATCATTTTAGGGGCGGTTTTGCCTTCAGTATGGAGCACGTCAAAGGCATCCTTTAGATAGGTAAAAAACTGGTCTCCCGAATTAAATCCCTGGTAGGTGGCAAACCGCATATCGTTGGTATCGAGGGTGTAGGGAATCACTAAATGGGGACGCCCATAGTCTGTTGTCCAATAGGGCAGGTCGTCCCCATAGCTATCGGCGTCGTAGAGAAATCCGCCTTCTTCTACTACAAGACGGCGAGTATTGGGGCTTAGTCGTCCCTGGTAAAATCCCAGCGGTCGGCTGCCGGTAACCTGGGTATGAATTTCAATAGCCTTTTGAATATGTTCGCGCTCGGTGGCTTCCCCTACATACTGATAGTCAATCCAGCGATAGCCGTGGCTGGCCACCTCCCAACCGGCATCTACCATGGCGCGTCCGGCCTGAGGATTGCGCTCTAATGCCATCGCGACCGCATAGACCGTCACCGGTAAATCACGCTGGGTAAACAGCCGATGCAGCCGCCAAAAGCCAGCCCGGCTGCCGTACTCATACATCGACTCCATATTGAGATTACGCACCCCGGCCAGGGGGGCCGCCCCCACCGTTTCTGACAGAAATGCTTCAGAGGCCGGATCGCCGTGGAGGATACAATTTTCTCCCCCTTCTTCGTAGTTAATGACAAACTGCAGGGCCAGCCGAGCATCGTTAGGCCACCGAGGATGGGGCGGATTTTGACCGTAGCCAATCAGATCGCGGGGATAGTCAGCTGACATGGAAACCTCCACAGTCAATACAGGTTAGCCAGCATAGTAGCGTAAGCAGTCAGCCCCTGTCTGGGTGCGGCCAGTCGTACCAGACGCTAACGCACTAAAAAAACCATAAAGATTGCTCAGCAGTGTCACAGATTGCATGGCGAAATGTCCATCCTGTGGCAGGGTTTTAGCAGCGATGCCCCGGAGGATACCCCCGATGAGTTCGATTACGACCCAAAAGCAGCAGTACTTGACCTATATTTTGACCGATGGTGACGCTCAAGTCGCGGTAGTACCCGAGCGGGGCGGTATTGTTACCAGCTGGCAAGTAAACGACAAAGAAATGCTCTATATGGATACAGAGCGTTTTAAGGATGCCAGTCTTTCAGTCCGAGGCGGTATTCCGCTGCTGTTTCCTATCTGTGGCAACATCGTTGACGACACGTACACCCTTGAGGGGGAAACCTATACGCTGGTCCAGCATGGCTTTGGTCGAACGCTACCCTGGGAAGTGACTCAAAAGTCTACCGATAATGGGGCGAGTATAACGCTGACCCTGACCAGCAGCGATGAAACTTGGGCCGTTTATCCCTTTGAGTTTCAGCTGGACTATATTTACACCTTAAAGGGCAACACCTTAGAGCAGCGCTTCCGTCACACCAACCTGTCTGACGAAGAACCTATGCCATTTTCCACGGGCACCCATCCTTACTTTGTAGTGGCTGATAAAACTAAACTCAGCTTTGAGATTCCCTCCACCGAATACAAAGTAAAAGAAGGGAAAAAGGTTTATACGTTTGACGGTCAGTTTGACTTCTCTCAAGACGAAATTGACGTTGCTTTTATCAATCTTGAAGACCAAGAGGCGACGGTCAAAAACGGCGACAGCACCCTAACTCTCTCATTTGATGAGAACTATTCCACTCTGGTCTTCTGGACCGTCAAAGGAAAAGACTTTTACTGTTTAGAACCCTGGAGCGGTCCCCGCAATGCTATGAACACAGGTGATTTTCTTTTGAGCGCCGCGCCTCAAGAAACGGTAGAGACCGTGATTTCGATGACCGTTAGCTAGCTGGACAAAAAAACGGTCTAATACTCTCTTATATCGTAGGCGTTATAGGCCGCCCAGATGTCTTCTTTATGCTCTAGGAACAGCTGTCGGCCAATATCGTAGGCAACTCTGGGTAGAGCAAACTGCAGCCCTGAAAGATTCGCGCGATAGCCGCTGAGAAGAGCGGCCCCCGAGGAGAGATAGTAGCAGCGGCGCAGGTAGTCATGGTCCGATTGCTTAGGTAAAAACTCCAAGCTTTTACCTAAATAGGGATAGCGAGCCATCTCTGGATGTTCGTCGCCAGGGGGTGGCGTGTAGCGATCGCACCACCGAGCCACATGCTGGGCCAGGGTCGCCAGCTCCGGCTGGGCATCTAGATTCGTTATAAAACCCGTCCCGCAGATCAGCCGATCGTGGTGCAGGGTCACATCGCCGTACTGCCCGACAATCTCTCCCCCGGTATGGTGCAAACATTTGACCGGAGCATCGGTATACAGCGTCAGCTGGGGATAGCTCATGGCCTGATGATAGGTATGGGGCGGCGGCAGCTGCCCCGTACGAACCTCGCCAAGACTATAGGCCCATTTCATCTCGTCGGGTAGATCGATAAAATGACGATGGTAGCCATTCCATTCACTCCAGCGAATCCGATTAATATTCGGTAGGACCGACCGACGCACCATGATGTTCACCGCCGCTGCCCCGGCTCGTAGAGCCAAAATCGCATTGTCAAAGGCGCTGGCCCCACCGCCAATAATGCCCACTCGCTGACCGCTCAATGTGGAAAAATCAATGGCGTCCATGGTGTGGTGATAGCACTCTTCTGGCAGACTGTTGCGCACAATGTTGGGAATGTTGCGTCCCCCCGCACAGTCCATCCCGGTAGCGAAAATAATAAATCGAGCCTTTTGTAGGTTGGGCCTACCGGCCTCAAGGGTTTTTAGATGAAAACAGTTTTCGTTTCCTTGCCAGTGAATATCGACAACATCGGTATGATGTTGCGTCGGCAAAGCTAATACCTCGCTATACCAATCCAGATAGTCAGCCCACAGCAGCCGAGGAATATAGCGGATACTGTGCCAATAGTCATCGCCATAACAGGCGTCACACCAGCGACGAAAATTGAGATTGGGAATCCCCCAATCTAGACCGCCGGTGACATTTTTGGGCGTTCTTAGGGTGGCATTACGGGCATAGCTACGCCAGGGACCGGCCTGTCTGGGGCCACACCGATCAAAAATACGAACTTGCTTGATCCCGTGACGGCGTAACCCAAAGGCGGCAGACTGGCCGACGTAGCCAGCACCAATAATGGCCACCTCCAGACTGTCAGTGCGATCGCTATAGTCCCAGATGCGGCTAGGGTAGCTTAGCAGGTCCAGATCGGCGGCAATATTTTCGGCTAGCTGCTGCAGCCGCTTCTCGGCATCGGCTAGCTGAGAGGGCAGGGTCCAAAACTCTTGGGGATTAAAGTTCTGGGGCGGTTCAGAAGGACGATAGATCGCAGTCATGATTTCTCGTTGTAGGGCAACCCTAGAGCGGCGGGCGGTGTGGACTTACCGGCAATGCCCATCAAAGCTAGTAGGGCCGTAACATAGGGCAGCATGGCCAAAAACTGATAGGGAATATTTAGATTGAGCGCCTGAATTCTGAGCTGCAAGGCTTCAGTCGCCCCAAATAATAAACACACTAAAGCCGTAGCCAGCGGATGCCAGCGACCAAAGATGAGTGCCGCTAGGGCAATAAATCCTTTACCCGCGCTCATACCCTCAGTAAAAAATCGCACGTGGACCAGCGCTAGGTAAGCCCCGGCAATGCCACACAGCCCGCCGCACAGCATGACACTAAGGTAGCGGACACGGCTAACCGAAACTCCAGCCGTGTCCGCTGCTCGAGGAGCATTGCCCACAGCTCGCAACACAAGCCCCCAGCGAGTCCGAAAAAGGCCATAGGTGCTGAGGGGAATCAACAGCAGCAGCAGATAAAACAACGGGTCTTGGCTAAACAGCACACCGGCCACCGGTAGCTGGCTAAAACCAGGAATCTCCATAGGAGAGATACTGGGGAGCTCCACCGTACCGCTATCAAACAACAGTCTCGCCCCGTAGGTGGTCATGCCAGCGGCGGTCAGATTGATGGCCAGTCCGGACACGAGCTGATTGATGCCTAGGCTGACACACAGATAGGCATGCAACATGCCAACTAGGGCACTTACTCCCAGGGCTGCCGCCACCGCTAGCCACACCTGTTCAGTGTGCAAAGCAACTGCTGCGCTGACAAAGGCACCCGTTAGCATCATGCCTTCTAGACCAATATTGAGCACTCCAGAGCGCTCGGAAAATAGTCCCCCAATAGCGGCGAACGCCAATGGCACCGACAGCCGCAGACAGGCGGAAAGAAAATCAGAGAGAAAATCAATGGGAGGCATAGATGGAGAGAAGGAAGGCAGTAGAGAAGACTTATGGAGATGTTCTAGAAATTGCTACGCTAGGTATTCTTTGGAATTGTTTTTTTCTGGTCAACCGCAAGACTAATCGCCACAAACAATACGGTCAGACCCTGAATAGCGTAGATAATGGCTACAGGGACAGAGGCACTACGCTGCATGACGTTGGCACCGCTGCGGAGAATGCCAAAGAAAAAGGCGGTGATAATAACTGCAACAGGATTACCTCGACTGAGTAGCGCGATCGCAACCGCATCAAAGCCATAGCCCGGAGAAAAATCTTCAAACAGCCGATACTTTAGACCCAGCACTTCGCTACTCCCAGCCAGACCCGCTAAGCCGCCGGATAGGGCCATGACGCTGACGATGGTGCGATTGACCGGTATACCCGCATAGCGAGCCGCGACCGGATTTTGACCGACAGCGTCTACCCGGTAGCCCCAGGCGCTAATGGCAAACGCAACGCTCAGCAGCCCCGCTAAAAACAATCCTAGAAAAATCCCGGCATGGGCCTGAGTCTTGGACAAAATGATGGGGAGCCGCGCGGATGCGGCCACCAGCTCAGAAAATGGGCTAGGAGCATTGGCCGCCTTGAGAGGACCGTTGACCAAGTAGCTAATCAGGTACTGGGCCACATAGTTAAGCAGCAGCGTGGTTAGGACTTCATTGAGACCCCGCCCGACTTTGAGATAGCCTGCGATCGCACCCCACACCGCCCCAAATCCAAAGCCGCCCGCCAGGGCCAGGGGGAGATGAATCACCATGGGCAGGTCCGGCCAGGCTAGACCCAGCAGCACACTGCCCAAACCGCCCATATAAATTTGGCCCTCGCCACCCAGGTTAAACTGACCCGCCCTAAGCGCCACCAGCACTCCCAGGCTGACCAACAGCAGCGGTGTCGTTTTAGTCAGCGTATCGGCAAAGCCAAAATAAGTGGTCAGCGCCTGACGAAACAGGGCGCCATAAGCCGTCAGTGGATTGGCCCCTGCCACCAGCATCAGACCGGCTCCCACCAGCAGCGCGCTGAGAACAGCCGCCAGCGGCAGCAGCGCCGAACGCCATTGCACCAGAGACTTATACAGAGTCTGCCATTGCCCCACGGGACGCTCCTGGGTAAATACCTGCCATCAATAACCCCACCTGTTCTAGGGTGACGCTGCCAGCATCTAAAACATCCACCAGCTGTCCCCGATACAGTACGCCCAGGCGATCGCTCATGGCCATTACCTCTTCTAGCTCTGTGGAGATATATAGAATGGCCGCCCCCCGCGCCCGCTGCGCGAGCAAAGCCTGCTGGACCTCTGCCGTCGCCCCAATGTCTAACCCTCGGGTAGGCTGCATGGCAACAATTAGCCCCGGCTCGCCTGCGAGTTCCCGCGCTAGGATCACCTTCTGCTGGTTACCGCCCGATAGCTGACGTACCGGTAGCTGAGGGCTAGAGGTGCGAATGTCAAAGTCTGCGACGGCCTGCTGGGCGTTGATGCTAATCGCCTCACGCTGCAACAGCCAGCGCCGACAAAAGGGCAGTCGGGTAAACGCTTTTAGAATCAGGTTGCGGGCGATGGAAAACCCCAGCACCAGTCCCTGCTTTTGACGATCTTCTGGGATATAGGCGATGTTTTTAGCGACTGTTTTGTCTGGAGCCAGCGTTACCGTTCCTTTGTCGATGGGGATGAGTCCTGCGATCGCATCCGCCAGCTGACGCTGACCGTTGCCATCCACCCCAGCAATCCCCACAATTTCCCCAGCTCTCACCTGTAGCGACAGGCCCTGCAGGGCCTGCTGGTGGTCTTTGGGGGCTATCCACAGATCGCGTACGTCAAGTACTACGCTGCCGACAGGCTGGGGGTCTGGACGCGTGTTAATCTCCACATCTCGATCCACCATCAGCCGTGCTAGCTCATTGCGATTGGTGTTGGCTGTAGAGCAAGATGCCACCCGCTGACCTCGCCGCAGCACCGTTACTTGATCGCACACCGCCATTACCTCGTCGAGCTTATGGCTGATAAAAATAATCGTATGGTCACGGCTAGCTAGCTGTTTGAGCGTTGCTAAAAAGCTCTGGATTTCTGTGGGAGCTAGGACTGCGGTGGGTTCATCTAAAATCAGGATCCGGGCCTGACGATACAGCACCTTCAGAATCTCCACCCGCTGTTGAATACCGACGGGCAAATCCTCGACTCGGGCCAGGGGTGGCACATCAAGACCGTAGGTTTGACTCAGTTCGGTGATGCGCTGGGCCTGGGATTTCATATCCAAATGCAGCCCACCCGAACACCCCAGAATAATGTTTTCCGTTACTGTCAGCTGGGGGACCAGCATAAAGTGCTGATGGATCATCCCAATCCCATGACGAATCGCATCGGCTGGTGTGTGAATCGTCACCGGCTGACTGTCCAGCAGAATTTTCCCGCTGTCCGGCTGGTACAGCCCCGAGAGAATATTCATGAGCGTAGATTTGCCGGCACCGTTTTCGCCCAAGAGACCGTGAATGGTGCCCGTGCCAACCGTTAGGCTGATGCGATCGTTGGCGGTAAAGGGGCCAAACCGCTTGGTAATCTCGACGAGAGCCAGACCGTTCATGAACTCACTAAACGAACCGCCGCCTTGCCATTCTCTTCTGTATCTTCAAAGGTGAGTTTGCCCGCAACCATATCCTCAGCCACCGCTTCCACCTGACCTCGAACTTCCGCCGGGATTGCCTCATTAAACGTGCCAAACCGCACCAATTCCGGCGTTTCTAACCCAATCACATACTTCTTACTTTCAATCTCTCCTTTACCCGCTAGAGCCGCCACCATAGTAATCGCTCCACCGATATCCTGAATTGCACTGGTCAAAATTGCATCCGGTGCCAGCTCGAACTGATCAATGTTGTTACCAAAGGCATAGATTCCAGCTTCTTCGCAGGCTTTTAGCACCGCTGGAGCCGACTTATCCAAATTATGGAAAATCACATCTACTCCGCTAGACATCAGCGCCAGCGCCGATTCCTTTGCCTTAGCAATATCATTAAAGTCTCCGACAAAACTAGATATCACCTCAGCACTGGGGTCCATGGCCTTAGCCCCTAAATCCATAGCCACCCCCTGCTGCTGCGTAGACTTAAACTCCATCCCGGCCAGGTAAGCCATTTTCTTCGTGGTGCTCATGGCCGCCCCCATCATGCCGCTAAGGTAGAGCATCTGGTTGTAGTTGGTGCGCACACAGGCATAGTTGTCACCAACAATGTCGCCATTAACCCCTAAAAAGAATGTCTCAGGAAACTGAGCTGCCACCTGTTCAATCGCCGCGTCAAACTGTCCCCCGCGGCCTACAACCAGGGAATACCCCTGACGCGCAAAGTCGGCTAGGGCCTCAGTCTGGTCAGCATTTTTTACCTGCTCCACATAGGCCACATCAATGCCCAGCTCTTCACCCGCCTGCTTGACCCCCTCATAGCCCAGCTGATTCCAACCACCGTCTGTAATGGTGCCCGGTAACACAATGGCCAGACTAGAGGCGGCTTCACCTGCTGCTGCAGTATCGTCACTGGTCGCTTCCGGTGTTGTACTAGGAGAACACGCTTTTAGCAAAATGCTGGTAGCTGCTGTAGCCGCACCATAGCTAAGAAACTTACGTCGGTTAAAAGAATTTGTCATTGCTCAAGTGGGGGAGTCCGGTATGTAGAGTAATGTTAAGGCTCTTTATCTTGGCAATACCATAAACAAGCCGGCCCCCGAATTCAGTGCCCAAATTTACTAAGGAGTAGGTACTACCCCATAGGCAAGGCGTGTAGCGCTCTAATCAAAAAATCTCTAAGACAAGTCCATGTCCCCATTTACGGCCCCTCTACCTGCCTTACCTCCGACTCGGAAAGACCCCACTCCTGAGCAGGTTATCCGTCATCTTCGCTATGCCAATCAGATTGCCGTTCGGGCTCAATCCTTTGGCCGCCATCCCTTTGGAGCTACCCTGGTTGCCCCAGATCATGAAACCATTCTGCTAAGCCAGGGCAATGTGGATACGGTGAACCATGCCGAATCTGTCTTGATCCGGGCGGCAGCCACTAACTTTGGAGCCGACTATCTGTGGCACTGTACGCTCTACACAACAGTAGAACCCTGCGCCATGTGTGCGGCCACCCAGTATTGGGGCAATGTCGGTCGGCTAGTCTATGGCCTTTCAGAGTCACGCTTGCTGGCGCTAACGGGTAATCATCCTGAAAATCCTACCCTTGATGTGCCCTGTCGCGAGATTTTTCAGCGAGGACAGAAGAATATTACTGTTATTGGTCCGGTCGCTGCAGTAGAAGCCGACATTGCCACAGTCCATCAGGCATTCTGGGCAGATCCGACTTAGAAAACAGAATCAGGCTTCCCTCTTGAATGGGCATGCCATAGCGGGGCCCTATCTTCGCTATATGTACTTCATTTTTTAGAGAAGAGATCAACTTTTTTGAGTTTTGGTTTGGTTTTGGCCTAGGCTGAGAACCTTGATACGCCTATACTCACAAGGGCGTATGGTTATGCAAAGGGCTTGAGAGACAGGCTATGCTCTTATGGATCGGCTCAATTAGAACCTTTTTAAGGCGCAATATTCGGTTTGTTTGGCAGGAAACTAAGGATCTAAATCCGGTCCATAACCGCTGGGTGCGCTGGCTGTTGCCGGGGCTGTTGGTCAAACGCTGGCTGTTTTTGAGTACGGTTGGGGTGCTGCTGGTGGGTCTAGGAGCGATGATTTGGCTCAGACTGACGCCGGTCTTCTTAACTGTTCGCTTTGTATCGACAGTATTGCGCTTTATTACGCAGCTGATTCCCCGCTACATCAGTGGACCGCTGGCCATATTGTTCGGGCTGTCGCTTATTGTCTGGGGCCAAAGTCGAACTCTGGGGGCTATTACAGAGGTACTGCTGCCCAGCAGTCAGGAAAATAGTCTGTGGGATGCGATCGCATCCCACCGTAAGCTCAACCGCGGTCCGCGCATTGTAGTCGTGGGTGGCGGCACCGGGCTATCAACCATGCTGCGGGGCTTAAAACGCTACAGTGCCAATATTACAGCCATTGTTACTGTGGCTGATGATGGCGGCTCCTCCGGTCGGCTACGACGCGAGATGGGCGGACTGCCGCCGGGGGATATTCGCAACTGTCTAGCCGCTCTCGCCGACCAAGAAAAGCTCGTCACTGAGCTATTCCAATATCGATTTAGCAGCGGTAGCGGTCTGAGCGGTCACAGCTTTGGCAATCTGTTTCTAGCGGCGATGAATGAGGTGACCGGCGATTGGGAAAAGGCCATTGCTGCTAGCTCTCAGGTGCTGGCCGTGCGAGGAGAAGTGCTGCCCTCCACCCTCAGCGATGTCAAACTGTGGGCCGAACTTAGCGACGGTCGCCGGATTGAAGGGGAGTCAAATATTACTAAAGCCCGCGGCCGCATCATTAATATTGGCTGTACCCCGACGGCTCCACCGGCCCTACCCAAGGCGCTCAACGCTATTAAGGAGGCTGACTATATCATTATGGGTCCGGGCAGTCTCTATACCAGCATCGTCCCGAATCTGTTGGTTCCTGATATTGCCGATGCGATCGCAGCCGCCCAAATACCTCGGATCTATGTGTGCAACATTATGACCGAACCTGGTGAGACCGATGCCTACAGCGTATCTGAGCATATCCGTGCTATTGATCGCGCCTGTGGTCAGCGGCTCTTTGATGCCGTACTCGTCCAGAAACGATCGCCCTCGACCGCTGCTTTAGAACGCTATCGCAAGGAAAGCGCAGAGCGAGTGGTTTTTGACCGAGACGCTGTCATTGCCTCAGGTCGTCGTATCGTGATTGCCAATGTGATGAATGAGACGGCTCAAGGCGCAATCCGCCACGATTCAACGCGACTGGCTAAGGTTCTCATGCGCTGGTATGGCCGAGTTTATTAAAAGTTCAGCTATCCCTTGGCAAAAAAGCGTCGAGATACCCAGCTAATCAGGCCACTAATAATGGCCCCTGCCATCAAAATGCCAATAGAGGGCATAAACAAGGGGTCCCACAGGCGATACCAAAGATCAAATCCTAAGTCGATCTGGGCTGCTCGCCCTACTAGCGCCGCTACAAACCAAATAAAGCTAAGTAGAACAAAAAAAAGATTGACGGTTAACGCCGTATTTAACCAGTTAATAAGCCGATCTTTCATAACATGCTGATGCTAAATGCCTCGGATGCATTGCGCCTAAAACCAGCGCTATAGAAGTGTAATTTATTCTGACAGCTCTCACAGAATCGATCGGCTGCCGGCTCCTCAAATATCCCCTCAAATATCGTTAAGTTTTGTAATCTAGTGGTTTTGAGCAATTTGTATTTAGGGTGTCTAACAAATGCACTTAAAACTAACTGCTTCTAATCAGATTTGACCCCCTCAGCGGGTTAGCTAATCGTCGATTCAGTCGCAAAAGCTCATAAAAAAATATGGCTGCTCTTTCGAGGCTAGCCATACTGTAGAAGTTGAGTTTTACCGGTTACAAATATTGACGGGTGTAGGGTCAAACCCCTTACACAGCATCTACATCCAGTCCCTGAGACGCTTGTAAATTATCGGGGTCAACGTAGTGACAAACGGACTCATCAATACAAATTAGAGCCCAGCCAGACTTTTCAATTGCCATTAATTCATAGGGACCATCTTGCACAAAGAATCCCTTGTGATTTCTGGTTTCAGGTTTAACTTCTACAGCATGCTTATCCATTTTTTAAGGCTCCTTGCAACGGGGTGAGGTCCAATAAAAAAGAATTACTTATTGGAATCTTTTCTTAAGCTTATCAGTTCCTTTTTATTTCAAGCGTTAAGTTATCTGACAAAGAAAAATAACTTAAAAACGCGGGGATCATTACCCCGCAACCCTTACAAAAAGCTAAGGCAGGCTTTGGACCCCGCTACAAAAATCGATGGCTGGTATTTCTATCCTTAAGGACAGAAATATAAGTTCATGGATTTCTGTGAATTCACCCATTGCTGGTGAACCCCGATGTATTCAAACGAGAAGCCGGTCTGGATAAGGGGTCTAGCTTTCAAAAATCCATTTTTCTACTCGCTTTAAGCTGTCCCAGTCGGGTTTACGCGTTAATCCTTCTTTAAAGTTCTGTCGGATATCTGCCTGCACTTCTTCTACGGACATGACTAGCTGGCTGGCTAATTCCACATGCTCGCGCACCCCTTTACGGCCACTATCGAGAATTGCGATCGCAATATTGATATGGGCCTGGGGATCCTGTGGCATGATCTTAATTGCTTTTTGAGCTGCTTTATAGGCCGCATTGGGCTTATCTGCCAGCAAATAGAGCCACGACAGACAGGTATAGATAGCGCTATTTTTGGGTGCCTGCTCGCACAGTCCCTTAAAGGTAGGAATGAGGGTGTCGGTACTTTCGCCAGCCTGATACCGGCTGAGGGCATCGTCAAATTGTTCGTCAATACTATGAGCCATGGGCATGTCGTCATCAGAAAACCTACCCATTTTAAGCCGCCTGAGGACCGAAGCGTTGCCCAAGGCGGCATGACATCCATAGTTCACACTATCAGCGAGCCCTAAAAGCTATATTTAGCAATAGCTATGCAGCCTGCTAGGCGCTAAAGGACTTACCACAGCCGCAGGTTTGGTCCGCGTTAGGGTTAGTAAACTGAAAACCACCGCCAATAAGCGCATCACTGTAGTCCAGCATCAGACCATACAGATAGAGCATGCTTTTCTTATCGCAGATTACTTTGAAGCCTTCATAGTCAAAGACTTCATCGTGCTCGTTAATGTTCTCAAGCGTCTCAAAATCCATCAGGTAAGACATTCCTGAGCAGCCCCCCTGACGTACCCCCACTCGCAGACACAGGTCGTCTCCCTGCTTTTCTTTAAGGGCAAGTACGTGCTTCAGGGCCGCTTCGGTCATCAGGATTCCCTGTTTGGGTTGGGTAGCTTGGGCCATGGTTTGTCCGATTGTTAATGTTACTGATGCTAATTATTGCTTTAATCTAGTCTAGCGCAGGCATTGAGAGTGAGCGTTTTTAGCTTTAATGATTGTCATTAAAAACATCACTATCAAAGTAGAGTCAAAGCAAATAATAGTTGAACAAATCTATCGGGGCATGGTCAATGGTTTCATTCTTTTCCACAATAGAGGCGGTTCAACTCAACGATCTGCTGGCTAGGCTGGTCACGGCTGCCGTTTAATAGTTCTCTACTTTCATCCACTTTATTTATGCCTCCATTGAGTCCGTTTACTCGCCGTCGCATTCAAAAGCTTCCCCAGACCGACAGCATTTGGGAGGGTGGGCGCTGCTCGAGGCCCGAATCAGACGAAGATGAACGTGACTGCATTTTATGGATCGATGGCAATCAGGGCTATGTGCGCAGCGTTGACATGGTGGCTGTTGACAGTGGCTATGAGGCGGTAGCGCGGGGCCTACTTCAGGCCATTGAGCACCCCCAAGGACCGGTCGAACCCAGCCGTCCCCATCGAGTTGTTGTCAACGATCGAGAGCTGCAGTTCTTCTTGCGAGGAGTACTGCAAGGGTTAGACATTGATGTGGTGTATGGGGCCAAACTACCATGGGTTGATGAGATTTTTGATCATCTCATTGCCCATGTCAGCTCACCTTCAGCAGGACTCTCTACAACGTACAGTGATTGTCTTTGCCAAAAGGCACTCGCCCTCTGGCATGAGGCTCCCTGGTATCGGCTGAGTGAGCAG
This sequence comes from Leptolyngbyaceae cyanobacterium, assembly GCA_050043465.1. GTDB lineage: Bacteria > Cyanobacteriota > Cyanobacteriia > Phormidesmidales > Phormidesmidaceae > Leptothoe. The sequence continues at coordinate 7,834 of JBHJIL010000059.1, read as the reverse complement.
GAGCTACTGGCGGTCGAATTAAATCTTTGGGATACAGAGACGCTCTATGTCTCTATTCTGGGAATGGCAGATGTAGACTATGGTCTTCTCTTTTATCGCAGTCTGGAGTCGCTGTTGGATTTTCGTACCCGTGTACTAAGCAGCGATAATACATCCCCTCAGGACCTGCAGCAGATATTTCTCAGCCAGGACTGCTTCTTTCTTAACTACGCGGTCGAACGTCCGCGTCAACCAGAACCCGATGATTATGAATTTGGCAGTATTCATCCCATAGAAGGCATGCGTCATGAGCTAGACGAAGCCGAAGCCGTGACATTAATGGTGACCTTAGATGCGCTGCACCAATTTTTTCAAACAGCGTCCGATCCACTAGATGTCCTAGAGCCTCTTGAAAAGACTATACGGGTACCCCAGCCTATGGAGGAGCAATCTTCCGACCCCTATGTCGTCAAAGTAAGGTCGCTGCCGGAAGTATCCACCTCGCTCCTGGCAGAAACCGAAGAGATCCTGGAATTAGAGGAAACACCGCCACAGATTCCTGTACTCCATGACGATCTCATTCCCGATGGCACCCTCATTTTACTAACAAAGCTAGCCCCAGAGCGTTTGCAGCAGCTGCGCACGACGAAGACATATCAGGCACTACCCCAGAAAAAGACTCAACCTAAGGGAAAAACTGCCTGGCCTGTTGTCATTATTCAAACATCACGTCCCAAGGCCGCCGTTCTCGTTGAACGAATTCAATCCCTCGGTGGGATTCAGGCCATGTGTTTTAATCCAGGGCACGACCCGTTTAATCAGCTGACGTTTCAGCTGGGTATCTGGCAGACTGGCGACAGCGAGCTGCACTTGTTTCACGAATATGACATCGATGACGCGCACCAGCGTCAGGCTTTAGATAAATGGCAGCAGCAGCAGCATAAAAGCCACGGCCGCTGCGGCATCATGATCGCCGGTGGAGTGACCGGTCGAAATCGAGGGAATCCCCAGCCTAAGGATGTACTTGCTTTTTTAGAAGTAAGCTTTTATCCCCCTGAGAAGCTGAACTTAGAACCGCTGGTTTTAAGCTACTCATTTGAATAGTCAGTATTGCCAACGCTTGAGATGATGACAGCTAAACCCCAGCAACCGCTCACAGCCTAATAGTCTCTTACCGTTGCTGATTTAGGGGATACACCGGTCCATTAGAAATTTTACATGCCAGTATTTTACAAATAAAACCATCCCGAGCAGCAGCAGCGCTATTGCTCTTTAAAGATTGCAATAATAGCTCTGCTAAAGAACAGATTTATCGTTACTTTAAGGAAGTTTTATCCCGTCTTGCGATGGAAGAACGGTTGCTTATAGTGACTTCAAATGAACTATCCTGACCCTCGCAATTCAATATTTTTGCAGCTAAACTATTGCTTGAAATCCGTATGGATGGGGATGTCTACAGCCTATTCATAAAGGGATTATATAGTTTGAGGCTTAGTGCTCACCCACAGACAGATAAAGGTTAGGTCAATCCCTGAGAAAAGTCTGGATCTGTTGGTTTCAGGATTGTTAGGTAAGAGGTATGGGATTGTTTGATTATTTTTTAATGGTAATTGTTGAGGTGTTCATTTTATGAAGTGGGCTGTCGTTTCCCCATTTTTTGATCAGGAAGATATTGATCGTAGCCGCTGGCTTAATCAGTATTTCTCCAGTGATGAATACAAATTTCAGTTAGTTGGACCCCATCAACCGCTTCCTAAGTGGCATGACAAGACGGTAAAGATCACTACACTGCCAGAGTGGAAGATCTACTGGGAGCAGGCAACAGCCGCCTTAAATACTGATGCAGATGGATTGATTACTGTTTTTCCTCAGCTGCCGGCAGCGATTGGATTACAAAAACTGTTGAGACGCTCCAAAAAACCAGTTATTGCTTGGATATTCAATATTGGTACCTGCAGCGTAGGTCCTCGTAGATGGCTAGCCCGTTTGAGTCTCAGTCAGATCGATCGGTTTATTGTGCATACGTCTAGAGAAATTGATATCTATAGTGAGTGGCTGAATATACCTAAAGACCGGTTTGAATTTATTCCGTTTCCATCGCCTGATATTGATGTCATGGCTGCAGAAGACACCAAAAATCCCTTTGTTGTTTCTCTCGGCTCGGCTCACCGCGATTTTTCCACCTTATTCCAGGCTGTAGAAACGTTAAATTTACCGACTGTTGTTGCATCGGGTCCGTCAGCCTTAGAAGGATTGGACATTCCGTCTCAGGTACAAACTCCTTTTGGTATTGCTCGAGCAGAGTGCCTCAAACTGGCTCAGCAGGGACGGATCAACGTTGTTCCCCTCCAGCCGAAAGAGAACGTAACGAGTGCAGGGCAAGTCACAATGGTCGAAGCGATGATCATGGGTCGAGCCATTATTGCAACAGACTGCTATGGCACGTCTGACTATGTTACCCATGGTGAAACTGGCTGGTTAGTTAGACCCGGCTCGGTTGAAGATATGACCGAAGCTATTGACCGGCTCTGGCGTGATCATACTTTGAGAACACGACTAGCACGCAATGCCCAAGCCTATGCTCGAGCTAATTTCTCAGATGCGGGAGCGGCCCAAGTGCTAGAAAAGGTAATTGATGATGTGACCGGTAAAAAAAGCGCTAATACCGTTCCCACTTCATCTGTATGTGCCGTACCAACAACGGCTATGGGCCCTAATCCTGGATAGCGTGGCCCGTTGTTTCTGTTCCATGACGGTTTTACGGCAGCGCAACCGATGGAGTCTCTCGCACTCGTCGGTTGCCTCGCTATCGATGCTCCCAATGAAATCCGGCTAGAAGAAATAAGCTGATGGACATCACCATGCCAGTGATTAAAAACTGAGAGACCGGTAGCAGCATCAGACCACCTATTGTCAAAATATGAACAATGCCAATAACAATCAGCGCCTGAGCGCGTATACCAATACCTGTGATGATATAGCCAACGGCGCTAATACCTAGCCACAGGGCACAAAGATGGCGCAGAAGTGTTCCCCACCCGCTAAAGATGCTGTAGTCCGTTAGCCCAAGACCGGCAATGACTAAGAGTGACCAGCTGTAAACGATCCAGCGCTGGTTTCTAGTGGTTACCCAAAACCAGGTGAGTCTCCCAGAGATGAGTGTAACAATACAGGAAAGGACCGACCAAACAACAGCTTGGGTATACCAGTCAAAGTAGTAGGAATCTGCAATTAAAAATATAGCAGCAGTCACCAATCCCCAGACAATCAGCGCTTGATCTAAACGGGTTAGATAGGTGGAAATAAACGGTTGAGTTGGTCTGCCTAGTTGAATTTTGATAACACCGTGGAGATCTACAGGGTCAGCTAAGCTCTGTTTGAGCTGAAAAATGGACATTGGGTAAGAAACGTACTTTTAGGTATTTTATTATTTTTCTAAATTATATTCTTTACGTCTATGGGTAGGGATGCTGTGGCTTAGGGCCATCGCAGTAAAACAACCTCTTCTCTAAGATCTACTTCGGTTTTAGAGGCCCGTCTGGTGCGAAAGAGATCGATGTCAATTAGCTCATAGCCAAGGTCCTGGGCAATCTGCGCCAGCAGTGAGCCCGTGGGAATATGCACACGCAGATAGGATGCCTGCTCTCCAACAACATAGGCTAGCTGTGCTCCCGGACGTAGCCGCGATCGCAAGTTGGCTAAATGGCGAGCCATTCCCCCAAAATAAAGTTTGGTAGCCCGAGCATAAACCCTGGAAAACCCACTGGTTTTGCCCAGAGCGGCTCGACGCCGATCGATCGTCTCAGCAATGTCCAAAATCCGAGGATAGTTTTGAATCCATCGATCGTCATCGTCATCGCGATAGACACTGCGGCTGTTGGAGCGCACCAGCGTATGTTTGACCGCCTGCAGGGTAGCTTTATTCTCTAGGAACCCGAGCAGCACCGACTCCAAACGTGTGGTGCGAGTATAGTCTTTTTCATTGGGATAGGGCGGTGAGGTTACAACAATATCCACCGAGTTAGGAGCAAGATAAAGCTGCGGCTGACGAGCATCGCCCAAATGAACAACCGCTGGCTGAGCCGAAGCCAGCTTTTTTAGCGATATTAAATCATTGGCCATAGCGTGTATTTGTCCGAGCCAGTGGTCAACAACCTGAGCATCAGACTTATGCTTGCGGGCAACGCTGACCTCCGGTGCAAATCGTAGATTGCTAGCAACTACAGCCGAATTGGCTAGGGCCAGACGATAGTGAGAATCATGGGATTGCTGGCACACCTGGTCAATGTGTCCCAACAGCGTTAGAACTTTTTGCAGCGGCTTGGGACTAATGGCATCTTTAAACAACAAGGCACTGGCTTCAGGCGATAGGGACGGCACTAACCTTGGCAGCAGCGTCAGCTGATCGTCAGTCGCCGCGGCAATAGTCTCAGCTGTTTGACACAGCTGTTCGGGCAATGGCGACCAGTCTAACTTTGTCGAACAAGCAAAGTGGGCCATCGGATTAGCTTCCACGCCAACTGCTGATAGCCCTAGCTTTTTGACTTCTACTAGGGTGGTCCCTGTTCCGGCAAACGGATCTAAAACAACAGTCTTTTCGGTTGCTTGAAACCGCTGTAAATAATACCTAACCAGGTGTGGCGGAAAAGATAGTACAAAGCGGTACCAGTTATGAACAGCCCGATCTTTATCACTGAGCTGATTTCGGGCTTTGTGACCCATCTCCAGACTAAGCAGGTCTGAATCAGACAGTTCAAGAGATGTCATGGGCAGCTGGAATAAAGCACATAGCTTGATTTTGGTCGCGGCGCATGCAGATTTAGTGGGGCAAAGAACAAAACCTGGACTGAGAGTTTGATACCTTAGTCAAAGGGTGACATCAACGAGCAGACCAAGGGCAGTATACCGGATACTGCTTTTCAGTACAGATGAATTATTGCATAGCGCCCATAGTTCAAGCTACCCATGAGCGCTCAAAAGTAGCAATAGCTGTGTCCACCATCGGAGCCCAGTAGTCTGTAGCGTCTACGTCAATTACCCATGCCAGTTCCCATCTTGTGAGACAGCTACGCCATCGCAACCATGAGCTTGTGCTGCGCTTTGCAAACTCAGGCCGCTATCACTTTGCTGGAGGTGTCACAAATTTGGCACGGGTTGGAGCTGTGGGTTTGATTCTAGTGGTGTGGCTAGGATACAGCCAGGCTCCTCTGCTGTGGCTGATATTGATGGCGTTAGGAATTCTATTAATTTTAGTAGAGCCGTTTGTCCCAGCCTTATATCCAGAAATCGCTACCTGCATTTTTAACAAAGCTTTCAATCGACTCACGGTAATTCACGAAATTCCACGGGGGCGTCAGCGTCAGCGTCGGATCAATCAGTATCACCTGAGCCATATTGAACACGTTCAGGTCTATCGACAGCGCATAGGTCTATGGCGATGGAACTATGTCATGTTGATTAAGCTATCCTCACCGATCAACACCGTCATTCGTATCAATGGTCTATCCGACCAGGTGCTGATCCAAACCGGTGTGCGGCCGATTCAGCTACTGTCTAAAACAGTACGCTACAGCTTGGGGCGACGCACCTTGGTGGACTGGTCATTTATCAATGTGCCTCAGGATATCAGCATGATGGATTTAGGCCGACGGATTGTTACTCGTAACTCCATGGAGCGCTTGCACAAACTTGATTTACGTCGTCTCGCTCAGCTAATTGAGCAGTTTATTTGGTCGCCTTAATGTGTACCATGCCCAGCCCTAGATGAGTTTTATCGCCAATACCGCAGTAGCGACTAAAGTCGGTTAATGCATTAATTCGCTTGATAACGAGCGGATCGGTATTTTCTAAAATTTGAAATGTCAGTTCCCCAAGACAGCCAACAATAGTTTTACTGTTACCCAGTGCTAGAGGAACGGTGCGTAGATTAAAGGTTTGAACAGTAATCGGAAGAATGGTATTCGGCGCAAAGACCAACCCGCTGTAGCGATTCCAACATCGGCGTAGGCTGTGAAAAAGAGCGTCGCGGCTAGGAAGGGGAGACGCGTACTTGCCCTGGTGAAATACGGCTGGAGTCAGCAACTGTATTGTGATCTGCCGGTTGCGATCAGACGCCTGCTTGTAAAGCTGTTGATAGCTGTTGTGACTGGCCCATTCGTGACTGTTGACCGGTACAAAATTGGTGACATGCAGTTTGGATGGTCCCAGGTACCACGTTTTACGAGCGACAGTTTGCTTTAAACGCGGACCAATGTGGGCAAACAATACATCATCTAATAACGCCAATCGCCACCAGCAGTGGGAACCTGCGGGCACTGATTTATTGGCATATTGAAACGGCGACCTTTGCGGCGGTAGCAAAAATTTGAGGTTACGCGCTGAAGCGGGCTGGGGTTGAGAGGCTATTTGCAACGGGCTGAGGGCAAAGCCGTGATATCTATGGGTCTGTAGCGAATGGGCAAGATCGGTATCGACTGTACTGATCAGAGCTAAAAACAATCGGTATAGATGATGCCCTCTCAGGTACTGAAATGGAATAGTCGATTCGGAAACTAGATTAACAACTAGACTTTCTGGCATGCCCTTAGGTCAATCGGCCTTGATAGAGATCCCGGTCGTTTACTTTCTTCTGATGCTAGCGATCGCGTCCGGGGAAGTTCGCTCAGGGTGCTGAGGGCATATGCTCATCAATAAAGCCCCCGGCTAGCAATAAACCAGACCGGGGGCTTGGCAGACTAAGCCAACTCAAGTGACCCCTAATATGACGGGTCGGTTAGCGAAGCGATGGACTGAGGGCAAATTTTACTTGAGAAGACGAGTGATCCGAATATCATATTCGGTCGCTTTAGGATATTCTTTCCCTGCTTTAAATAGGGCCGTATCGTGAGCGTCCGTGCGATCGCTGGCGTTGATTTCATACCGGGTTGCCATAATACGGTTGATAGCATCATTTCTATCGGCGCATTCTTTGATATCAACAAACACTTCAAATGTGTGCATGATGGGCTCTCCTTACTCGCCGGATAGCAATATTGGCGAATACCCAAGTATGTTGTGTAAATCTGCGATCGCTGACAGGGTGACAGAACATACTTGATGAATCTTGGTAGTTCGACATATCTTCTTTTAGAAACATGAAGATACCCAACCGGCAGACATTTCTCCTGCTGTAGATAAGGCAGCGATGAATTCGGCTCAAATAGGCTCCCAGGTCAAAAGCGGTGAGGTATGATATCACCCGAGTAGGCTGTTGTCAGACGTTTGGACACAGTCAGACCCATCATCGGAGAGCAATTGTGACTATCTACATTGGAAATTTGTCATTCCAGGCCACAGAAGAAGACATCAGGGATGTCTTTGTTGAGTATGGCGAGGTTGCCCGGATTACTCTACCCATCGATCGTGAAACCGGAAAACGTCGCGGTTTTGCCTTTATCAATATGGTGAAAGACGAAGAAGAGGACGTAGCCATTGCTGAACTAGACGGTGCAGAATGGCTGGGCCGCGAACTACGAGTCAACAAAGCAAAACCCAAAGGGGATGATAATCGACGCCCCAGTCGTAGCAGTAACTTTTCGCGTAACCCGCTCTAGGCGGCCTCACCCAGCTTAAGCAGGGCTGATCTATTGAAAAAAGGAAAATAGTTTTTCAATATCATGCGCGACCATTCGGATGCCGTGTGTAATGGAGTCGAATCCGTTTCTTCGGAAGAGGTTGATAGCCACGGTGCGGAGAATCCCAAAGTTGGTCAGGGCATGCCCATCACACACCGGCACATGGTCTTCAAAGAAGACCGCATCTTTGGGCCAATGTAATCGGTTTTCAATATGCCAATGGTGTCGGACCCGGCGGGCGA